>SVTP01000015.1 GCA_015063725.1 Oscillospiraceae bacterium | reverse complement strand
CCGAACACGGAAGTTAAGCGCTGCAGTGGTGAAGATACTTGGCTGGCGACGGCCCGGGAAAATAGCTCATAGCCGACACAACCAAGGGAAACTGAATAAGTTTCCCTTGATTTCCTTTATACGTCCTTAAAAAACGGCAGAAGGAAACAAAATTTCATATTCCTCCTTAGCTCATGGTCGGAAAAATTGCTACGCAATTTCGAGCACCTGACTGTTAAGGCAGGAGCCGCAAAATTTCATATTCCTCCTTAGCTCAGTCGGTAGAGCACCTGACTGTTAATCAGGGTGTCGTTGGTTCAAGTCCAACAGGAGGAGCCAAAACAAAGCCTCGAGGCAACGCCTCGAGGCTTTTGTTTTGGCTCTTTTTCTCCTGCCGGACCTGCCCCAACAACACTCGCGCTTTGCAGGCTGCAGCGCGAAGCGCGGCTGACGGGGAGAATGCGTTTTTGCTTTGCAAAATTCGGTCGTTTAGACCGAAAGCATTTCTCCTCAACTTGGCTCGCTTGCGAGACAAGTTTGTTAATACAGAGTGTCGCTGATAAGTCTTTTTATGCCGCAAGGCTCGAAGTTTGTCGCATGGCAAATGATTTTGCACCCGAACACTCCGTCTTGCGCAAGCTCCTTGAGAGGGATAAAATCCCTCTGTTTTTTTGAATTAAATTACTACACGTGATGCGTTTTTGCGGTGCGTGTGGGGGCTTTTCAAAGGGATGTAACATTTGTTATGGCAAGCCACCAAAGCTCGCTACGAGATCCCGTCGTCGCGTTGCTCCTCGGTTTTTCCTCGCTCCTCGCTCGAAAAAACTTCGACTGCGCTCAGGATGACATACAGTGTTTTTGTTTTGTTATATGCGTTTGATTGCGGACGTGCGATGCACGCCCCTACAATAAAATTTAAAATCATCTGTAGGGGCGAAGAGATTGCTTGCAATCTCGTGGCGGCTTGCCGCCTTCCATTAGGTCGCCCGCCGTTGCTCGCGGCAAACTAACTCAAAGATGGACGTCCCGCAAGAAACGCTTTTAGGCAAACAACAAGCAGAGGTGAGTTGCTCCGATTTTATTCGTCGCGGCAAAACTCACTTTTAGGCTTCCCCTCAAGAGGAAGGCTCAAAGTAAATGCCCCTTGGTGGCGGGACGTCGAGGCGCCGTCCCCTACCGGTGGATTTTTGGAAAAAAGTTGGTATGTTTTTCCGTTTTGTATCATTTTTGCGTGCGTGTGCGTATAATATAATAGGTAGGTAAATTTTGGTAAAAATGCAAGTCTTAGCAAAAAATAAGGCGCTTTTGTGAAAAATGGGTGTTTTTTTATCGAAAAAAAGGGTAAGAATTCAAGAAAAACCCCCAAAAGGGTTGACAAATTGCCCCTTTGGTGTTATAATACGTGTATCAATTCGTCTATTACTTTTAGGCGAACAAAACAACAAGAAAAAGGTTCGTCTGATAGTAGTGGATGAGTTGTTGGACGACATACCCAAAGTAGCAAGACAGAGTAAGAAAACAAAATAACAAGGACCTTTTTACATATCGCTCCTGCCGATTTTATTTCTCATTTGTTTTGCTCATTTTTTATGGCTTGTCGTTGTTTTGTTTGCAAACACAAAAAAAGCTTCATGAAAAAAAGGAGAAAAAAGTTATGAAGAAAATGAACAAAAAAGGCTTTACTATCGTTGAGCTCGTAATCGTTATCGCAGTTATCGCTATTCTTGCAGCAGTTATGATCCCCACCTTCGGCGGCATCATTGAGAAGGCTAACGCATCCAAAGCTCTTCAAAACGCTCAAAACGCTTACAAGAATGCTCTCATCGAAGTTATGGCTGATGGTGTAATCAATGAAACCACCTACACCACCACAGATGGCGCTTACACATTCACCTTCACCGATGGTGTGCTGACTGGTGCAACTGAAGCTGCTGGTGCTTACACCTACACTGTAGCCAACGGTACCATCACCGCTGCAGCAAAGGCTCCCGCAGCAGGCAACTAATTTAAACATAACAATCTAAACAATTGTTTACCGAACGCAAGCACTCTGCACTCCTTGCGAGTGCAGGGTGTTTGTGACTTTTTGAAAGAAGCGAAAACCACCGTTAAAACGGATACGATATAGGCTTTTAGCGCCCAAAGTACCCAAAGCCGCCATTGTTCGCGGCAAAACTCACTTTTAGGCTCTCCTTGGGGAGAGCAGCAAAGTAGATGCCCCATGGTGGCGGGGCGTCGAGGACGTCGCCCCCTACAAAAGTTGTTTTGCGTAGGCGGATTTGATTTATTATCAAAGCCAACGCAATCACAACCAAAGCCGAGGGGAAACATTCTTCGTAGGGGACGACGTCCTCGACGTCCCGCAAGAAACGCTTTTAGGCAAACAACAAGCAGGCGTGAGTTGCTCTGATTTTATTCATCGCGGCAAAACTCACTTTTAGCCTTCCCCTTGAGGGGAAGGTGCCGAGCTGCCGCGAGGCGGATGAGGTGACAGATGCGAAGCATCTGCAAAAATCTTGGTTTTCGTTAAACTCTATAATCAATCGAAACGATGTGCAAAAACATGAGAATATTGAATAAAACACCAAAAACTCATAACGCAAGGCACGGCAAGGGCGGTTTTACCCTTGTCGAGCTTTGCGTTGTTTTGGCTCTTTTGGCAATACTCGCAGTTGGCATTACGTCCTTCTCTGTCCTCATGAACGGCTTTGCCGCCGAGGCAAGCGAGGAGACCGCTTTTTGGGAAGAAAACGCCGCGCTTAAGAGCGAGCTGCGCCGCTGGATCGCGGAAAATGACGTTAACGGTAAAAGCTTTTATATCGAAAACGGCGTTCTCAAATCCACCAATACCGTCGAGGGACAAGGCGCAAAAAGCATCTATCTTGCAGGCAGCGCTCTGATGGTGGACGGCGTGCAAAAAACAGAGTACAACGCCATTGACGGCATTGTGTTTACCAATCACAGCGACGGACGTCTTATCAAATGCACCGTTTATCAAATTACCGAGAGCGGCGCGCGCAATGAGATCGACTTTTTGTTCTCGGTTCGCGCGGCTCAAATAACTGCCTCAACAGGAGGTGGCGAAAATGGCTAACAAAAAGAAAAAGGGCTTTTCGCTGGTTGAAGTCGCCATTGCGCTTGCCATCATCACCATTGTAACGGTTACGGCACTCACCATTGCGCTCAACTCCATTACGCCCAAAATCAACAACAACAACCGCTCCCACGCCCAAAACTTTGCCAACAACGTGTGGCAATGCTTTCAAGAGGCAGAGAGCAACGACGATGTGTTTAAGCTCCTTTCCTTCTCCTATGACCTCAATGAGGAAAACATGACCGCGACCGAGACCGATGGAGAAGGCTACAAGACCTACACCTACACATCCGCGGAGCACAAATACACCGCAACCATCAAAATGCGTTTTCCCCAAGACGCGTATCCCGCAATCGAACGCCCCGACATGGAGATCACCGTTGTTGACGGCAAAGACAAAGAGATCATCCACTTTACTTACACAAAGGGGGATGGCGTATGAATTTGAAAAAAATCCTAAAGAATAAGAGTGGCGTCGCACTTGAGAACACCCTGTTGTTTATGCTGGTGATCTTCTCCATGTGCGCGCTCCTGACAAGCCTGACGCTTGTTGGCTTTTTCCAAACCCGCATCAACCAGATCACGCTCCTGAACGAGGTCGAGCTTGAACAAATCGGCGAGGAATTTATTGCGATTGTTGATGCAGGTGGCGAACTTCCCGAGGAGGGAAGGGAATACGGCAACTATATAGCAAAACCCGTCCAGTCTCAAAGCTCCAAAGCCATGGCGGTGTGGCACAAAAACAACACCGATTTTGGGGCGGCTGTCCTTTATGTGGAAGCCGTAAAAGAGGACGAAACCGTCAAGGTTCTGTATTGGCGTTATTCTCTCCCGTCCCACGTTATTCCGCCCGCTTAAAACGAATCTGTTACTCTGAAACGGAGAAAAGATATGCAACTTTCAAATATTTTTCAATCCAAAAAGCTCCAGTCCATTGGCGAGTTTTTGAATAAAGATATTAGCATTAGCAAAAATCAAACACCTGAATATTTGACGACGATTTCGATCGACACCCAACGCTCCGTCTTTCACTTTTATTCGCAGTTTGGCGAGGCGGAGGGCAGCGAAATCAAGCACTATATAAAAGGCTATACCAGCTTGCAGTTTAACGACATGTTCTTTCAGGAGTTCCGCGGAGCAATTGCCGAGTTCATCGCCAACATGCCCCCCGATAGCATCCGCAAGGTAGCAGTCGTTCTGCCTGATGCCGTTGTTCTGACCGACACCGTCAAGATCCCCACGCTCAAGGGCATTGGCCAAACGCCCAAAACGCTGGAGGCCACCCTAGCAAGCTTGTATCGCAACTACAAGGATCTGCACGTTATGGCGCGCGTTATCGACCAAAACAAGACCTTTACCACCTTTGGTGTTGTGGCAGTCAAAACCAGCATCATTTCGTCGGTTTACGCCGCATGTCTGGAGAACCGCCTCACCATCACCGCCATCACCTATTCTTCCAATGCTCTGGCAAGCGGCGCAACCTTGGTTTTCCCCAAGCTCAAAAACGCATCCTATCTGTTTATGGATATCAAGGGCGTTTACACGCGCTTCACCTTTGTTGTCAAGGGCAAGGCAGTCGGCTTTTACACCGTCCCCTTTGGCAGAGAGTTTTTGCGCAAGAACAAGCTCACCCAAGAGGATATGCTGTTTGACCACTCCTATGCAGAGCTGATGGTTTTGACCGCAAGAGAAGCCGCCAAAGCCAAAAAGCCCAAGGATGCCGAAGAGGTAGAGGTTTTTGCCGACCTTGACGAGGACGAGGATTGGGAAGAGGAATACAACGAGGCAGAGGCTGCAGAGACCGCCGAAGATACCCAAGAGCCCGCCGAGCAAGATCCCCAAGCCGTTATGGATGCAGAGGCAGAGGCGGTTGAGGAAATGGTTGCAAGCGTGCCTGTGGAAACAGGCGAGAGCACCTCAACGATCGACGAGGAAGAAAAGGACGAGGAAGAGTATCACGGCATCCATCTGGATCCCGAACAGCTCGCCAAAAAGCCCCCCCGTCAGCTCCCCAAATTTATGTTAAGACCTGTGCCCACCACCAAAGAGGGCATTGCATACGAAAACTTCCGCATTCTGGTAAAATGGGCGCTGACCTTGATCCAGGAAAACGAAAAGATCACCTCGGCAGGCAAGCCCGAGTTCGTTTGCGTCAACATCCCCCGCGATCTGATGCACGTTCTGGAGCCCACCAACGCCGAAATTGGGGAAAACAAGATCGCATTTATCCCCATGCCCAGAGATGGCAAAAGCGCATCTATTCTTGCAAACCTTGAGTTGTACGCAGGCTTCTTCCCGCGTCAGATCCTGCCCTTTGGTAAGTTCTAAGGGGGAAAGAGTATGCAACAGTTTTATTTTATTTGTGCTTGTGTTTTGTCGGGCATTCTCGGTCTTTGCGTTGGCAGCTTTCTCAACGTAGTCATTTACCGAGTTCCCAACGGCATGAGCATTGCCAAGCCAAACTCCCATTGCCCCACCTGCAAATACGAGTTGCGTTGGTACGATAACATTCCCGTTGTCTCCTACCTTATGCTTGGCGGCAAGTGCCGCAGCTGCAAAACGCACATTTCCTTCCGCTACACCGCAGTTGAAATTGCAAACACTGTTCTTTGGTTGCTCTCCGCGCTCCTGTTCTGGCGTCAGAGCATTCCGCTCGCATGCATCAACATGGCGGTCTCGTCCATCTTTATCTGCATCTTCTTTATCGACCTTGAGCACAAGATCATCCCCGACCGTTTTCAGGTGATGCTGCTTTTGTTGGGCGTTGCAAGCTGCTTTTTTGACGAGAACGTATTTTGGGGCTCGCAGCTGGTTGGCGGCATTGCAGGCTTTGCTGTGTTCTACCTGATCTCGTGGCTGTTTGAAATTTTTTACCACAAAGAGGGCCTTGGCGGCGGCGACGTAAAGCTTGCCGGCGTTGTTGGTCTTTTGCTTGGCTGGGAGCGCCTTTTGCTCGGCTTGCTGATTGCAACCATCCCTGCCGCAATCATTCTCTCCATCCTTTCCCGCGGCAAAGAGGGGGAGGGCAGAGAGTTCCCCTTTGCACCCTTTTTGGTGCTCGGCTTTGGAACGTCAATGTTCTTTGGCACACAAATCATCAACTGGTATTTATCCCTGTTTGGAATATGAGAGAAAGAGAGGTGAGTGTTCATGCCAACATATAAGTATGTAGCAGTCGATTTAAGAAAAAAGAAATACAAGGGCATATTTATTGCCGAAGACGAAAATGACCTCGCGGTGCAGCTTACCAAGCAGAATTTGTATCTGGTTTCATCCTCCATTTATAAGGGGGGCACACCGTCTGCCTTCTTCACTCTCGGAACAGGCGGCGTCAAGCTCTCGGAATTGACGACCTTCTGCCGTCAGTTCTCCATCATGATCTCCACAGGCATCCCGTTGCTTGGCTGTATCGACAGCTTAAAGGAGCAGCCCTACTCGGCATATTTCCGCTCCATTTTGCAGGTCGTCAGCGAGGACGTAAGAAGTGGCGCGATGCTCTCCGAAGCCATTGACAAGCACAAAAAAGTATTCCCCAACTTCTTCCGCAGCATGGTTCGCATCGGTGAGGCGAGCGGAAAGCTCGACCGCGTTTTTGTAGCGCTTGCTGATTACTATGAGTCTGACTCCGCTATTAAGCGTAAGGTAAAAAGCGCACTGGCATACCCCTCGATGCTCGCCCTGATGACGGTTGGTATCGTTATTTTGATGCTGGCGTTTATCGTTCCCACCTTCCGCGAGACACTTTCTCAATTGGAGGTTGAAGCCACCGGCATTACCGCCATTGTTTACAACATCTCCGACTTTGTTCTGGAGTGGTGGACCACCATCCTTGCCGCTGTTATCATTTTTGGCGGTGTGTTCTTCCTGTTCTCCAAAACCAGCATTGGCAGACATTTCATCGACGTTTTCAAAATCAAGTGTCCCCTCATCGGCCGCGTACAGATCAACCTGATCACCGCGCGCTTTGCCCGTGCGTTCAGCCTGCTTTTGGAAAGTGGTATGGACATGGCATCGGCACTGGACACCATCTCCATCATTTTGGGCAACACCTATGTGGAGAGACGCTTTAATGAGGCGGCAGAGGACGTCCGTCACGGTGTTTCTCTCACCAACGCTTTCCAACGACAAAAGCTCTTCCCGCAAATGCTGTTGCAAATGATCGCCATTGGCGAAAAGACGGCGTCTCTTGAGAACGTTCTCAATCGCTCTTGCGCGTTCTTTGACGACGAAGTAGAAACCTCGCTTAACTCTGTTACCTCTAAAATTCAGCCCACAATGCTGATCATTATGGGTCTGGTGGTAGGAACCCTGTTTATTGCGGTTTACTCGCCCATGCTCTCCATTATGAACGGACTTGGAGGTATGTAATGAATATAAACAGAGACCTTTTACAATTTTATATCTATAAAAAAATCATCAAGAAGAGACAGGCGGAAAAGATACTGGACGAGAGCGAAAAGCTTGGCGTATCGGTTCGCAACTACATGCTCGCAAAGGAGTACGTAACCGAGGCAACCGAGCTCCCCGTTTTGAGCGAGTATTACTGCATGCCGCATGTCGAGCTCGACCTGCTTGACATCGACCGTTCTCTCTTTGATCTGTTTACCTTTGAGTTTATCAAGCGTTACAAGATCGTTCCCGTATCCATGAGCATTGAGGGCAGACTGCTGATTGCAACGTCCAAGCCCTTGGATTGCTCGTCTATGTCGGCGATCCACTCCCAGCTTGTTTGCCCCGTAGACTTTGTTCTGGTACCCGCAACGCAAATCGACCGTTACGTTGACTCGATCTCCGCGATCCTCTCCACAACGGCGGCGTTGGATGACCTGAACACCGAGGGTGACACCACGCTCTTCTCGGGACACACCGACGAGATCGTTGAAAATGACGTTGTTAACAATCCCTCCGTGCGTTTGGTCGACTCCATCATCAAGGGTGCCGTACCGTATCGCGCGAGTGATATTCACATCGAGCCCTTTGAAAAGGTCGTTAAGGTGCGTTACCGTATTGACGGTGACCTGCAGGAAAGAGCGGAGTTCCCGATCAACTCCTATTCTGCAATCAGTGCCCGTATCAAAATTTTGGCAGGCTTGGATATTGCAGAGCGCAGAATTCCGCAGGACGGACGTATCAACATGATCATTGGCGGCAAGGAATTCGACTTCCGTGTTTCCTCGCTTCCCACCGTGTTCGGCGAAAAGTTCGTTATCCGTGTACTTGATAAAACATCCTTCCGTTTTACGAGAGAGGACCTTGGATTTTCCGAAAAGGAAAACGTCCTCATCGACAAGATGCTTGCAAAGCCGCACGGTATCATCCTTTTGACAGGTCCTACGGGATGCGGTAAATCCACAACCCTTTACTCCTTCCTCAAGGAGATCAACACCAGCGCCGTAAACATTGTAACGGTTGAAGACCCTGTTGAGTATATGATGACGGGCATCAACCAAACGCAGGTTAACATCAAGGCGAACATGACCTTCTCGGCGGCGCTTCGTTCCATCTTGCGTCAGGACCCTGACATCATCATGATCGGTGAGATGCGTGACGAGGAGACCGCAGAAATTGCCGTAAGAGCGGCAATTACGGGACA
The DNA here is from genome assembly GCA_015063725.1 of Oscillospiraceae bacterium. GTDB lineage: Bacteria > Bacillota > Clostridia > Oscillospirales > CAG-272 > UMGS1865. The sequence continues at coordinate 42,565 of SVTP01000015.1, read as the reverse complement.
CTTGGTTTTCAGCACCTTGCATACCAACGATGCGCCCGGCGCGATCACACGTCTTGAGGACATGGGCGTTGCCGACTATCTGGTAGCCGATGCTCTGGCAGGCGTTATTGCGCAAAGACTTGTTAAGCGCCTTTGCCCCGAGTGCAAGATGAAAGACAAGACCACCCCCAAGGAGATGGAGATGCTGGACATTCCCACTCCTATGACCATCTACCGTCCGCGCGGTTGCCAATTCTGCAACGGTACGGGCTACAAGGGCAGAATTGCCGTACACGAGATCATGTATATGAACGAAAACATGCGTGCTGCAGTCGTTCGTGAAAAGAACCTTGAGGTCTTGCGTGACCTGGCAAAGCAAAACGGCATGGTAACCCTGCGCAACTCCTGCTTTGAGCTTGTGGAAAAGGGCGTTACCAGTATTCAAGAGCTGATGACCTTGAACATCGAGTAATCAATCCAAAAAATCAAAAGCCGCAGAGATGCAAACCGTCTCTGTGGCTTTCTTTTTGCAAATCTTGTCCGCGATATTGACACCCCCTACCATTTATGGTATAATAAGCACAGAAAAAGCATTTGCAATTAACCCAAAGGAGAAAAAACATGAGCAACATTCCAAGGTGTGAGCACCCCCGTCCCGACAGATGCCGCAAAAACTGGTTAAACCTCAACGGTGTATGGGATTTTGAAATTGACAACGCCAAGGTCGGTCTGGAAAAGAAATTCTACACAAGAGACAGCCTTGACCAAAAGATCACCGTTCCGTTCTCGCCCGAGAGTGTTCTCTCCGGCATTGGACACACCGATTTTATGAATGCGGTTTGGTATCGCAGAAATATTGAGATCCCCACCGAGTGGAGCGGCATGCGCGTCCTTTTGCACATCGACGCCTGCGACCACACCACCCGTGTGTTTGTCAACGGCAAATCAGTAGGAAAGCCGCACAAGGGCGGCTACACATCCTTCTCTTATGATATCACCGACGCACTTTGCGAAAAAGGAAATTACATTACAATTTATGCCGAGGATGATATTCTTTCGGGCAAGCAGTTTGCGGGCAAGCAGTCCACAAAGCTGAACTCCTACGGCTGTTTTTACACGCGCACCACAGGCATTTGGCAAACCGTTTGGCTTGAGGCAGTTCCTGCGGCACACGTTGTCTCCTACAAGGTCTACCCCAACATTTCGGGCCCGTCTGTTGTCATTGAGACCAAGACCGCAGGCACCAAAACCGACGACACGCTCACGATAAAAGCCTATTACGAAGGCAAGCCGATGGGAGAGGCGACCGTCAAGATGGCATCCTCTGTGGCACTTGCCCAAATTGACCTTGCCGAGGCGCACCTTTGGGAGTGTGGCAAGGGCAGACTTTACGATCTCGTTTTTGAGCTTTCGTCCGGCGACACCGTTGACGTAATGAACGGCTACTTTGGCTTGCGCGAGGTCAAGCTGACCAAAGAGGATGGCATGCAGATCAATGGCAAGACGGTTTTCGGTCGCTTCGTCCTTGACCAAGGCTTTAACCCCGAGGGCATCATCACCGCGCCCACCGACGAGGCTCTTAAGTTTGACATTGAAGCCTCGATGGCTTGCGGCTTTAACGGCGCAAGACTTCACCAAAAGGTGTTTGAGCCTCGCTTCCTTTACCACGCCGACAAGCTCGGCTACATGGTTTGGGCAGAGGCAGGCAACTGGGGCTTTGACCACACCGATTTTGCCAATCTTGAAAACTGTCTTTCCGAGTGGCTTGAGGAAATGGAGCGCGATTTCTCGCACCCGTCCGTCATTGGCTGGTGTCCTTTCAATGAGACCTGGGACAGAAACGGACATCCGCAGAGCATCGCTCTGATCGACGCCGTTTATGACGTCACCAAGGCATTTGACTCCACCCGTCCCGTTGTTGCAACGAGCGGTTCTCTCCCCACAACGCGTACCGACGTGCATGACGTGCACGATTACGAGCAGGATCCTGCGCTCTTCCGTTCCTACTATGCCGAAATGGACAAGGGCATCGCGCGAGACCAACTCTACCGCACAAAGCCCTACGCGCAGGTCTATAAGACCGAGCTGCCTGTATTTATGAGCGAATACGGCGGCATTCGTTGGGTAATGGATCAAGACAATGCAGGCTGGGGCTACGGTGCATCTGTTTTGAGCGAGGATGAGTTCTTTGCCCGTCTCGAGGGGCTCACCGATGTCATCCTCGAAAATCCGCACTTCTTTGCTTTCTGCTACACCCAGCTCACCGACGTTGAGCAGGAGCAAAACGGACTTCTTACCTACACCCGTCAGTTCAAATTCCCCGCCGAAAAGTATGCGCGGATCTTTAGCAAAAAATCTGTAATAGAATAAAAGATTGCAGGGGGAAACTTTTTCGCGAAAAAGTTTCCCCCTGCACCCCCTTCAAAAAGCACTCGCACAAAAATAACAAAAAGAAAACCTCAACAAACGGATAGACGGTCGACGCGCGCCACACGGCGCGCTTTTGCTTTCGCAAGCTCCCAGGGACCACCGAGACCCTGGTCGCTAAGAGAGTTGATTTGCGGTGGTTGCGGTAGGGGACGACGTCCTCGACGTCCCGAGAAAGCGAAAGAATTTCTGCAAATAAAGGCGGGCGACCTAATGGAAGGCGGCAAGCCGCCAAGAGATTGCAAGCAATCTCTTCGCCCCTACAAGTCTCTTATCACTCTGCACTTTTCCGTTTCAATCTATTTGTTTCTAAATCCACTACCCCTCTTGATTTCTTCGTCAATATGTGATATAATAAAACAAGAAAATTTTTACAGGCGAGAAGGCGAAACAAGAATGAAACTGATACAAAATCAAACGTTTGACGAAGAGCGCGCGCTTTACGGCTTGGACGGTGTCCGCACAGAGGACTGCACCTTTGACGGTCCTGCCGACGGGGAGAGCGCATTCAAGGAGTGCCGCAATGTCGAGGCAGTCGGGTGCAGCTTCAACCTGCGCTATCCTTTTTGGCATGACGTGCATGCAAAAATCGAAAAAAGCGAAATGACGCCCCTTTGTCGCGCGGCTCTGTGGTACTGCGAGGACGTCACCATCTGTGACAGCATTCTTCACGGCATCAAGGCTCTGCGCGAATGCACCGACGTCAAGATGCAAGGCTGCGACATCATCTCCCCCGAGTTCGGTTGGTTTGTGCGCGGCATCACCATGACGGATTGTTCTGTCGTTGGCGAATATTTTATGATGCGCTCCGAGCGTCTCAACTTCAAAGACGTGCGCCTGACGGGCAAATACTCCTTCCAATACATCACAAACTCGGTTTTTGAGGACTGTTATTTTGACACCAAGGATGCTTTTTGGCACGCCAAAAACATCGTCCTGCGTAACTGCACCGTCAAAGGGGAATACCTTGCGTGGTATTGCGAGAACGTGACCTTTGAGAACTGCAAGATTGTTGGTACGCAACCGCTTTGCTACTGCAAAAATCTCAAGCTGATCAACTGCGAAATGCTGAATGCCGACCTCTGCTTTGAGCGCAGTGAGGTAGAAGCAACCGTTACTACCCCCGTTGTCAGCATCAAAAACCCCCGTGCGGGAACCATCACCGTCCCCGAATGTGGCGAGCAGATCTGGGATGATCCCCAAGCTAAGGGTGTTGTGTATATTCAAGAATGATTTTCAAGGGCGATCAAAAGCGACCTGCGGTAGGGCAGGTCGCCTTTTCCTTTTTCAAAAACCGATTGACATTTTTGTAGGGGAGTGGTATAATAAAGCAAAGAGAAAAGGAGGGCTTTCAAGATGCTATTGTCTCAAAAATTCAGATCCTTTGGGCGCAAGACCTGTCGTTTGGATGACTGGGTTTCAGCACCCTATCTGCGCCGCGATTTTGTGGTGGATGTGCTCCCCAAAAAGGCAGAGCTGACGATTTGCGCGCTCGGCTTTTACGAGCTGTTTGTCAACGGCAAAAAGATTACAAAGGGGCATCTTTCCCCCTACATCGTCAACTCCGACCAAGTGTTGCCTTATGATACTTACGACGTGACCGACCTGCTTGTGGTAGGCGAAAACGTCCTTGGCTTCATCCTTGGCAACGGTATGCAAAACGGCTTTGGCGGCTTTATCTGGGATTTTGACAAGACGGCTTTTTTGTCCGCTCCCAAACTCGCGTTTGCTCTGGAACTGATAACAGGTGACAAAAAAACGGTGATCGAAGCCGACGAAAACCTGATCGGTCATCCCTCTCCCATCATATTTGACGATCTGCGCTATGGCGAAAAATACGATGCCAACCAAGAGATTGCAAGCTGGAATTTGCCCGGCTGTGACCTCTCGGATTGGATGCCTTCTATTCACCGCTCCACCAATCGCGGCGAGGCTATGTTTTGCGATGCCCGTCCTATTGTTGCCACGCAAGAGATAAAAGCGGTCTCCGTCACGCCGGTGGATGACGGCTATCTTTATGACTTTGGTGTGAATTTGGTTGGACTTACGCGCCTTTCCATCAAGGGCAAAAAGGGACAGCACATCGTCATCGACCACGATGAGCTGATCGAGGACGGCAGACTGTATCGCAAGAGCATTATGTTTGACCGTCCGCATCTTGCACACCTGAACCCCTACGTGCAACGCACCGAGTATACCTGCCGAGGGGAGGGTGTTGAAACCTACATTCCGCATTTTACCTACTACGGCTTCCGATATGCTTTTATCACAGGTGTGGAAGCCAACGAGGCAACGCCCGAGCTGCTCACCGCTGTGGTGATGAACACCTCTCTTGGTGACAGAGGCGATTTCTCTTGCTCCAACGAAATCATCAACAAGCTGCAAGAGATGACACGCCGCTCCACGCTTGGCAACTTCCAGCATTTTCCCAACGATTGCCCTCACCGCGAGAAGAACGGTTGGACGGCGGATGCGGCGCTTTCTGCCGAGCAGACGCTCCTCAACTTTGAGCCCGAGGACAACTATCTGATGTGGGAAAAGTGCATCGTGCGCGCCATGAACGAGGCAGGGGCGCTCCCCGGCATCGTACCCACTGGCGGTTGGGGGTTCCACTGGGGCAACGGTCCCGCATGGGATAGCGTGCTGATTTACCTGCCGTATTTTTGCGCCGTTCTGCGCGATGATCTGCGCGTGGCAGAGGTGGCAAAAGAGGCGATGATACGCTATTTCCGCTACCTGACCACCCGTTTCGACGAGCGCGGACTGCTTGAGATCGGACTTGGCGATTGGTGTACCCCAAATCCCGAACACACCACGCCGCTTATTTTTACCGACAGTACCATTGCGTATGACCTTGCCAACAAGGCGGCATATCTCTATGACAGAATGGAAATGCCCGAGGAGGCTGCCTACTGCCGTCGTTTTGCCAAAAAGATGAAAGTCGCCATTCGCATGCATCTGTTAGAGGACACCAACACCATGCGCTTTATCAACGGCTATCAATCGGCTCCGGCAATGGCGATCTATTACGGACTTTGTGATAACGAAGAAGAAAAAGAAAAGGCTCTCGCTGTCTTGCTTGACGAAATTCACAAGCAAGACGATCACATGTCTGTTGGCGTTCTTGGCGGACGTGTGATCTTCCGTGTGCTTTGCGAGAGCGGTTATGAAGATCTCGCCGTCAAAATGATAACGCGTCTCGATCCGCCCTCTTACGGTGTGATGATCGCCGACGGACTGACCACGCTTGCAGAGAATGTTCGTCAGCCTTACGGTTCTTGTAACCATCACTTCTGGGGAGACATTTCGGCTCTGTTCATCGAATATTTTGCAGGTATCCGTCCCAATCCCGACCTCAAAAATGCCGCAAATATCGATATACGCCCCGTATTTCCGTCCGAGCTCTGCCACGCCAAGGCATATCACAAGGCGACGTCGGGCTGTGTGAGCGTTGCATGGCAAAGGGGAGGGGAGACGGTCGAGCTCGACCTGACCTATCCCACAGGCGCGAGCGGATTTGTCATTGCCCCCAACGGCTACACCGTAAACGGCAAGGACTGCGTGCCTGCCGCAAGCGGCAAATTCATCTTCTCAAGAAAATAAATCGCAACGGGCGACCTAGGTCGCCCGTTGTTTGCTTTTGCCAAACAGGGGGGCGCAAAAGTAAAAAACTATGTTTTTTTAATGAAATAAATTGACAAACCCTCTCAAGTTTGCTATAATAAGGCATACCCTCCCCCAAAAAGGGAATTTTTCGGAAAGGAAAGAACCAAAATGAAAAGAATTCTTGCACTGTTTCTGGCAACTTTAATGCTTTTGGCAACGCTTTCTTCCTGCGATTTTTTAGAAAACTTCGCACAAATTCGCGGCGAAGAATCGGATTCCGAAGCAACCACTCCTGATGCAACAACCCCCGAGGGTACAACTCCCGGGGAGACTACACCTGAGGAGACTACTCCTGAGGATACCCCTCCGGACGAAACCACACCCGGACCGGACGATCCGCCCAAGCCTCCTGTTGTTACAACAAAAACGGCGGCAACCATTGTTGATGAGCTCAACGCCGATGCTGTTTTCAACTCTACGTTTGGCTGCGATGAAGCCATCCTTTCCGACGTTTCCAACAAGGAAGAGATCATTTCTGCATTCACCAGAGAGGGCTTTGTAGCGGTTGCGGCAGACATGGTTGAGGGCGCTAAGATCGAAACCCTTTTGTTCTCCAACCAAAAAGAACTCGTCACGCTTTATTGGATCGCATCCGAAAAAGAAATGCGCATCACCTGGGAAGCAGCTGACGAGGCAGCCCTTTCTGTTCTGCAAAAGAACGCATCCACTGGCGGCGGCACGCTGACCATGGTGCAGATCGGTGTTGCAAGAGGAGAAGCCGTAGACAACCCCATGATCGGTATGTGCTACGTTTTCAAGCTTTCCAACGGCAACGCAATGATCATCGACGGTGGCTATTACTACGATGACTGTGCTACAAACCTTTACAACGCACTTGCAAAACTCGACATCGCCAAGACAGAGGATGATAAATACATCATCGAGGCTTGGATCTTTACCCACGGTCACGGCGACCATGATGGTGTTCTGAATAACTTTGTTCCGCTCTACGGCGACAAAACCGAGGTCAACTACTTCCTCTATCAGTTCCCCGTTAATACGGATATCTCCGCCACCGGCGGCGGACTTGCAGGCGAGGAAGCTTTCCACGAGCTTTGCAAAACCGCTTACCCCAACGCAACCTACATCAATCCCCGCACAGGCTTGAACTACTACTTTGGCAACGCAACTGTTAGTATGCTCTATACCCCTGACGTTTTGTGGGCGCCTGACAACAAGCTGACCTATTACAACAACACCAGCTTGATTTTCAATGTTCACGGCGGCGGAACCGGCTTCCTTTGCATGGGTGACGCAGGCGATCTTGCAGCAAAGAGATCTTGGGAGCTCTTTGATGAGGTCGCTTACAAGAGCGGCATTCTGCAAATCACCCACCACGGTCTTACCACCGACGACAAAAACATCCACGTTTGGGATAACATTAAAAAGATCTACGAAGCCACCGGTGTTTCCTATGCGGTGCTCCCAATGGGTACACGCATTGGCGACAGTGTAGAGAACGGCAACTGGAAGAGCGGCAACGGCCGTTGGGCAGTTCTCTTCCAATATGCTTATGACGGCGTTAACGGCATTGGCGGACAAATGTCTATGTTTGTTAAGCAAGGCGACGCTCCCACATCCAACGGTTACTTTGGACAAGAGCTGTTCAACCGCTTTATTGCAACCGTTGAAACAGGCTTTAACTATATGGAGCAACAGTCTCCGTACTTCAAAAACGTAAAGTCCCTGCACGGCTACAACGGTATCAATATGATCGATAACGGCGACGGCCTTATCACCTACATCTCCTCTCGCGATAAGACCGAGATGGCAACCGTATTCTTGTTTGCCAAGGGTGGCGTTACCGTTAAAAAGAACGAGGAGCTTTCCGAGTGGCTCAAGCTGCCCGAGTTCAATGCGGCTGACATTGTTGCAACGCTCAACCCCACCTCTGTTTTTGAGAGCACCTTTGGCAACACCGAGGCGGTTCTTCAAAGCCCGAGCGGTGTAAAACCCGTTTTGGATGCATTCAGAAACGCGGAGTTCGCCCTTTTGAATATCTCTACCGTAGACGATGCAAAGTTTGAAACGTTCATTCTTTCCAACGAGGCAGAGCTTGTTACCGTCTATTACAGATCCTCTACCAAAGAGGTTCGCATCGTTTGGGAAAAGCTCGACGAAAACATCCTTCCTCTCCTCTCCTCCAACCAAACAACCAACACAGGGGAACTGACCTTGGTTCAGGTTGGTGTTGAGAGAGGCCCCGGCGATACTGGCAACCCCATGATCGGTATGTGTTACGTCATCAAGCTTTCTGACGGACGTGCCATCATCATTGACGGTGGCTTTAACTACGAGAACAACGCCGACAACCTCTTTGGCACACTTTCCAGACTTGGCATTTCTAAAAACGCAGACGGACAGTATATGATCGCTGCTTGGTTCTTCTCGCACGGTGACGGTGACCATATCGGCATTATGACCTCTATGGGCAGCAAGTACAGCGAAAAGATTGACGTAGAATACATCATTCACCAACTGCCCTCCAATAGCCTGATCGCTGCTACGAGCGCCAAGGGAGAGACAGAGTTCTTTGAAAGATGCAAGGCGATCTTCCCCAATGCAATCTTCCTCACCCCTCATGCAGGCGTCCAGTATTTCATTGGAAACGCAGTTATCGATATGCTTTACACCCCCGACCTTGTTTGGTCGTCCGAGAGCAAAATCACCTATTATAACAGCACCAGCATCGTATTCAAGGTAAACGGCGGCGGCACATCCTTCCTTTCCACCGGTGATGCAGGCGAGTCTGCATTCAAGGTTCTGTGGGAAAGCTATGAGCCCATCGTATTTACCTGCGATATGTTCCAGGTTCCTCACCATGGCTTGACAACCCAGAACACCGAGGACGGTACCGGCAACTATGCGGCTCACGGTTGGACGTATATGAAAAAGGTATTTAGCGCAACCGGTGCAAAGTATGCAATCCTTCCCATGGGTGATCGCAATCCTTCCGACTCCCGCAACGGTCGTGCAACCGTCATCATATTCTGGGGCAGTGCTAACTGTGTCATTTCCTATTTTATCGACAAGGACGATAAATCCCTTGGCGCTATGAGCGCAGAAAACTATCAGGCGTTTGTCGATTCTGTTGCCGCAGGCACCAACACGCACAAGACCTATCTTGGCTACAACGGCATCAACATTCTTGATAATGGCAACGGACTGATTACCTACATGGCATCGAATGAAACCAATCCTATGGCAACGGTATTCTCCTTTGCAAACGGAACTCTGACCGTTTTGGAAAACGAGGATCTGCACAAGTGGCTCAATACCCCTGTGCAAACCGAGGAGAGGTTTGAGAGCACCTTTGACTCCGAAATGGAGATTTACACCAACGTTAAGAGTAGCGAACTCTTTACCGCTCCTTTGGTAGCAGACGGCTATAAGATTTTGGACGTTACCATGATCGAGGGTGCAAAGTTCGAAACCATCCTGCTCCAAAAGGGAACAAGTCTTGTTACTCTTTATTGGTTCGCAGAGTCCGGAGATCTTCGCATCGCTTACGACACCATTCAAGAGAGTGCAACCGCTCCCCTTTCGCCGAACGAAGAAACCGGCAAGGGTGAACTGATTGTTGCACAGGTTGGTGTTGACGTTAAGGAACCCGGCAACCAAAACAGTACCGAAAACAACCCCAACATTGGTTTGTGCTACATCTTCAAGCTTTCCAACGGTCACGCAATCATCATTGATGGCGGTTTCTATTATCAAAGCAATGCCGACAACATTTACAAATCTTTGGTTTCTCTGGATATTGCAAAGGACTCCAACGGCAAGTACGTAGTTGAGGCTTGGATCTTTACCCACGGCCACGGTGACCATAACGGCGCTACCGCATTCTTCTTCCCGTCTTACAGTCAAAAAGTAGACGTTAAGAACTTTGTATATCAGTTGCCCACCAACAAGGAGATTTCTCCCACAGGTGCAGGTTACGCAGGCGAGGAAGCATTCCACGAACTCTGCAAAACCACCTATCCTAACGCAAACTATATCAATCCTCGCACAGGTCTTACCTATTACTTTGGTAACGCAGAGGTTGATATGTTCCACACCCCCGATTTTATTTGGTCGCACACCGATCCTATTCCGGATTACAATGACTCCGGCATCATCTTCCGCATTACGGGCGGCGGCGTAGAGGGTGCACTCTTTATGGGTGACTCGGGCGAGCATCCTTCCACCGCAACGGTCAAGAATTACGATGTATCTGCATTTAATTCCAATATTGTTCAAATTTCTCACCACGGTCTCAATACCCAAGTCAACGAGGGTCACGAGTGGAGAAATATGAAGGTGATTTACGAGGGCGCAACCGCCGAGTATGCATTCTTGCCTATGGGTGTTGCAAAGCCGAACGTAAGAAGCGGACGTTGGTCTGTTCTTTGTGGCTGGGGTTACACCGGCAAGCAAGCATCCTTTGTTATCAACACCAACGATGACGACCGCGGTGTTGACCAAACTGCTTGGAACACCTTTGTAAGCGGAATTCTCGACGGAAGCCTCGAAGGTGAAACCTTGCTTGGTTACAACGGTCACAATATCATCGATAACGGTCAGGGACGTATTACCTACATCCATTGTAGTGAAACCGACCCGATGGTAACCATTATGTCCTTTAAGGATGGCAAAATCACCGTAGAACTCAACCAAGAGCTCTATGACTGGTTTGAAGAAACCAAATAAGAATAAAAAGCAAAAAAAGGGCGCTGTCCAAACGGACAGCGCCTGCTTTTTGTGTTTTAATATCTGTAATCAAACCAATGGTCGGGGGAGAGGGAGAGGTCAGTTGCGTCCTCAACCTCGTATTTGCGCTCCAGCCAGAGGATGTTGCGGCTCTTAACGTCGTGAACCAGCTTCTTCGATCCCTCAAGGCTCGGGTGGAGCATCAGCTTGAGATACTGCCATTGCAGGGCGGAACGGCGAACGTTTTCTTTTCTATCCTCATCTGCAAGCTCCTCTGCCTTTTGCCAGAGCTCGTCAAAGTCGACCTCGTTCTCGGCGTATTCCTCGCGCGTGATTGCGGTGAAGGGATTTTCGTAGATGTTCATACATCCGTCCGCTGCCAACTCTGTGGTCTTGTCAATGTATTTGCGAATGTACTTCCAACCGTCTCCGTAGTAAGCCTCGAGGAACTCGTCCATGTGCGTGTAGTATTCTTCCTCGCTCATGTAAGGATCCCACATCAATTTTGCAAGCAGGTAAGCGCGAACTTCACCGAACTCACCGGAGATGGATTGGCTGTTGCCCTGCGGGAACATTCCACGCACGTGGTTGTCAACATAGAAACGCATATTCTCTCGCAAAGCACCAAAGTTTGCATAGGTGGGAACGTAGAATTTAAAGTTTGTGGTGTAATCCCAAATATAAATGCGGTTGCAGATCTTACCCCATTCCACAAGGTCGCGCACGAGGTTGGGCGTTTTGGTCCAAACACTCTTGTTAGGGCACTTGGTCAGAGGGTGCATAAAGCAGCAACGAATGGAGCAAAGACGCACGCAAACGTTGGGCAGGGGCTTTGTGATCTTGGGAGCGGCTTGGGTGTAATTGTAAGCCAGTGTGTCAACAACAACGTGGGGATAATCCTCGGCAATGTCAGCCGCGATAGCGTTGACAAAGCGGAGCATATTGCCCGAGGGGCTGCCTTCCTCTGCATCAACCGCCTGACATTTTTCACACTTGCAGTAGTTGTTGTTATCGTTTTGGGAGACAGAAACGATGTCGGTGTTGGGGTTTGCCTCAAGAGCGGCTCTGACGTTTTTAATGGCTTTTCTGAGGTTTTCGGGGTCGCACAGACAGGGGTTAGCACCCGCCCATTCAGCTGTTTCGGTCAGCTTGCCAAGGGTGTGAACGAACAAGCCGCCGTAGCTCCACTTGCCGCCAAACTTGCCGCTCATGTCGGCGTCGCAGTTGTTAATGCCTTGCTTGGTGCACCATTCGGCGCTATGTGTTACAGCATTCCAGTTGATCTGGCGGGACTCAAAAATGGGGGCAAAATCAATGAGGATACCTTCCTCGAATGTGATGTCGCCTGCAGGGACCTTTTCCAGTCCGGGCAGAAAATAGCGAACACCTGCAAATTTTTCAAGGAATTTATAAACACTGTAAAGAACAGCGTGCTCGGTGCCACCCGCAAAGGTCATGCCGTCGGCAGTAGCACTGACGCGGAAGCCGTCGTTACGGGAGAGAGTTTTGTCATAGGTGATCGTGATGGGGTACGCACCGTCCTTGACGGTAACGCCCTTCATTTCCAAATACTTTTGCAATTCTTCTTTGGCATACACTTCAGTCTCGGTGTTGCCCGTCAGGATTGAAACTTGCTTGAGAGTAATGCTCATTTTTTGTCTCCTTTTTGAGATTGTTATCAGGGGGCTAAATTATTTTAAGGATAGAGGTCGGGGAACATCTTGTCGGGGGGATAGTTGTTTTTGGTGCTTTCTGCCCAACGGATGCCATAAATATTGACGTCGGCAATAAACTGCCTGCAGGCTTTCTCGTCGGGGTGGAGCAAAAGCTCGATGTAGCGCCACTGCATGCGCGAGCGCCGAACGTAGGCGCGGCGGTTACCTGCAAGCTCCTCGGCGGCATCCCACCAAGCGTTAAATTCATCCTCGTATTCAAGGTACTCGGCTTTGCTGATGGATTGCAGAGGTGCTTCGTAGATGTTGATGCAACTGCCTGCGTTGGAAGCGAGCTCGGTGGTCTTATCGATGAATTTGCGAATGTACTCCCAACCATCTCCGTAGTAAGCGGCAAGGAATTCATCCATGTGATGGTAGTATTCTTCCTCGCTCATCAAGGGGTTCCACATCAGCTTGGCGATCAGATAAGCACGCAATTCGCCAAATTCACCCGAGGGAGATTGGCCGTTGCCTTGCTCAAACATACCTTTTACGTCGCTTTCATAATAGAGGCGCATGTTCTGACGGAGGGAGCCGAAGTTAGAGAAGGGCGGAATGTAATAAGCAAAGTTGGTGGTGTAGTCCCAAACATAAATGTTATCGCAAATCTCACCCCAACCCTTCAGGTCTTTCAAAAACTCTTCGGTTCTTGTCCATGTGTCGCCGTTGGGACCGGGAGCATCGTTGCACTCGGTCAAGGGGTGCATAAAGCAGCAACGAATGGAGCAAAGACGCACGCAAACGTTGTGACGGGGCACGGTTTTGATGGGAGGTGCTTGGGTGTAGTTATAAGCCAGTGTGTCAATAATCAGGTTGGGGTAGTCTTTTTCCAGCTCCTCGGCAATGCGGTTGACAAAGCGGAGCATCAAACCGGAGGGGCTGCATTCCTCGGCGTCAACGGCTGCACACTTTTCGCACTTGCAGTACCCCTCGTCGTCATTTTGAGAGATGGAGACGATGTTAGCAGTGGGATCCTTTTCGAGGATCGCGCGCACGTTTTTGAGAACTGTTTGATAGATCTCCTCGCTGGAGAGGCAAGGGTTGGGGTCTGAAGCGCCACCCGTTTCGCTCAATTTGCCAAGTGTATGAACGTTCAAGCCGGGGGCGTAGCTGATTTCACCGCCAAGCTCGGGGGTGAGGTGACCGTTGCCGTTCAAGCCGTTTTTTACACACCAAGAACACGCATCGCTTGTAGCGGCACAGTTCCAGCTGGTGTGGCGGTATTCAAAGTAAGGCTCGTAGGTAAGCAGATTACCTTCAAACAAAACAATGTCCCCCTCGGGAATGACCTCAAGGTCCTTTGTAAAGTAGCGAACGCCCGCGTATCTTTCCAAAAACTTATAAACGCCATAGAGCACGCCGCGTCCGTTGCCACCGCGAATGGTCATAGAGGCTTCCTCTCCTTGGAGGATAGCATCGATCGAGAAGCAGTCATCGCCAAGCGTTTCATCAATAAAGAGGATGATGGGGAAGCCATCCTCGGCAATCTCAACCCCTTTTTGGGTAAGGTATTTGGCAAGCTCCTCGCCGGCAAAAATTTCGGTTTCGCTATCTCCCGTAATGATCTCGGCGCGACGGAGAACATTATCGGATGTGATGTCGGGTGTGTCGGGATCGCCCCCCTCAGATGGCGTGGTCACCTCGGGGGTTGTGACCTCGGGAGTAGTGACCGTCGGAGTTGTGGCGTTTGGTGTTGTTGCCTCGGGTGGCGTGTTGTTACAACCCGACAGAATAGCGGGGAGCAGCATTGCTGCAAGCAAGAGCAAGGCGAGCGTTTTTTTCATTTTGGTTCCTCCTTAAAAAAGAAAACGATCCTATCTGCTTACAGTATAGCACAACGCGCGTAATTTGTCTATGGTATTATGTGCTTTTTATGTGTTAAAAAGTAACTTTTTTAAAAAAAGATCCCCACGGTGTTCCGTGGGGATTTGTTGTTATTCTGTGGGGACTTCTTCAGGCTTGGGTTGCAGGTCGGGGTACAGACCCTTGAAGGGATCCATTTGGTAGATCGGAATGTTATTGTTGTCGCCCTCTGCCCAACGAATGCCCAATGCTTCAATTTCTTCTGCGAATGCAAGGGCGTCCTCGTTGTTGGGATGAAGGAGAATTTGAATGCAACGCCATTGGAGGCGAGAGCGATGTACGTACTCGGCTCTATCACCTGCAATTGCTTCTGCCTTGCTCCACAGCTCTTCAAAGAAGTATTCGTTTGCGAGATACTCTTCTTTGGAGATGGATTGGAGAGGCTCTTCGTAAATATTGATACAGCTGTCGGCGTTGGCAACAAGCTGGGTGGTCTTATCAATAAATTGACGAATGTAAACCCAGCCGGCACCGTAGTAAGCCTTGAGGAATTCGTTCATGTGTCTGTCATATTCCTCTTGGGACATATAAGGATTCCACATCAGCTTGGCAAGAAGGTAAGCACGGAGCTCGCCGAATTCACCGGAGATGGATTGGCTGTTGCCCTGCGGGAACATTCCGCGCACGCCGTTTTCGTGGTAGAATTTCATATTCTCACGAATTGCACCAAAGTTCGAGAAAGGAGCGATGTAGTAACGGAAGTTTGTGGTGTAGTCCCAAACGTAAATGCGGTCGCAGATCTTGCCCCAGTTGACAAAATCGGTCATAAAGAGCTTGGTTCTTGTCCACTGTGCGTTGTTGGGGCCCTTGTGCTCGGGACAAACAGTCATGGGGTGCATAAAGCATACGCGAATGGAGCAGACGCGAATGCAAACGTTTTCGCGGGGAACGATGTTCTTGGGTGCTGCTTGGGTGTAGTTGTAAGCGAGGGTGTCGATAACGAGATTGGGATATTCGTCCTCCAGCTCCTCGGCAATGGCGTTTACAAAGGCGAGCAGATTGCCTGCGGCACCGCCCTTTTCGGCACAATTCTTAACGTAATCGACATGGTTAACATCGCCCGTGTGATATGTGTAATATGCGTAAGATGCCTTGCAATAATCGCATTGGCAATACTCGTTTTTATCGTTTTGAGAAACCGAAGCGATATTCATTGTGGGGTCTTTTTCAAGAGCCGCACGCAGATTTTTGAGAGTAGTCTGGAAGTTTTTCTGACCCTCGGGAGAATCCAAGGAGAGGCAGGGGTTGGGGGAAAGACCGTCACCTGTTTCGGTCAAGGCACCCAGCGTGTGAACGAACAGACCGCTGCCGTAGGTTTGCAATCCGCCGTATTTTGCATCGGTTGCACCGTCGTGGGCGTTAACGCCTTGCTTGGTGCACCAATCTGCTTCTGCTCTAACGCAGTTCCAGTTGAGGCGACGGGATTCAAAATAGGGGGTATATTCGAGAACGATACCTTCCTTTAAGGTGAGGTCGGTAGTGGGGACGGTTTCAAGGTCGGGGGTAAAGTAGCGAACGCCGCCAAGCTCCTCAAGGAACTTATAAACGCCGTAGAGCACACCGCGTTCGTTGCCGCCCGCAATGGTCATGCCTGCTCCGTCACCCGAGAGGGTAGCGGTGATCACAAACGCATCATTGTCAAGCGTCTCGTCAATCGAAAGGGTAATGGGGAATGCGCCGTCCTTTACCTCGATCTTTTTCATAGAGAGGTATTTTGCAAGTTCTTGGGCGGCATAAAGCTCACTCTCGCTCGTGCCCGTTGTTACAACGCTCGCACGCTTGAGAACGCCCTCGGGCGTAATGTCGGGACCGTCATAAGGGGGTTCCACAATCTCCTCTTCGGGAGTGGTTGTTTCGGGCGTTGTGACCTCAGGGGTTGTCACAACCGGGGTAGTTGCTTCGGGTTCTTGATTGTCACAACCGAGGAAGAGACAGGGCAACAACATTGCCGCAATCAGCAAAATGATCAATGATCTTTTCATATCTTATCTCCTTTATAGCACAAGGGCTATGCATTATTTGCCATACTTCCAAAAGTATGGGCTTTTGGAAAGATCGGATTCGGGTTGTACGTTAAACTGACCTTCCTTCCAAACAACGCCTGCGGCTTTTGCATCGTCAATCAGCTTTTGGGCTTCTTCGGCGTTGGGGTGCAAGTAGAGCTTTGTCAGTCGCCATTGCATCATCGAACGCTTGACGTACTCGATGCGGTCACCCGCAAGCTCTGCCGCGCGGTTCCACCACTCCTCAAACAGGGATTCGTGCTCAAGGTACTCACCGCGTGTGATGGCGGTAAAGGGATGACCGTAAATGCCTTGTCCGCAAACGGCAGCACCCTCGGTTTCATCCTTGTTGATCCTGAATCCGCCATTTGCGGCAAGCTCGGTGGTCTTGTCGATGAATTTGCGAATGTATTTCCAACCGTCACCGTAGTAAGCGGCAAGAAACGCATCCATAAGCCCGTAGTAGGTCTCCTCGCTCATGTAGGGATCCCACATCAGCTTGGCAAGAAGGTAAGCGCGCAATTCGCCAAACTCGCCCGATTCTCCCTGGCCGTTTCCCTGCGGGAACATCGAAACCACGTGGTTTTCGGCAAAGAACCGCATGTTCTTGTGAATCACGTCGAGGTTGGGGAAAGTGGAAATATAATAATGGAAATTTGTTGTGTAATCCCAGATGTGCAGCTTGTCGCAGATATTGCCCCAGCCGACAATGTCCTCGTAAAACCTTTTACTGTTGGCACACTCGCTGTTGCCCAGCGGATGGGTAAAGCAGCAGTTGATGGAGCACAAGCGAATGCACACGTTGTGGCGCGGCTTTGTGACCGCCGGCGTTTTTTGCGTGTACTGGTAAGCGAGCGTATCAACCGTCAGGTGCGGATAATCTGCCTCAAGGTTTTCTGCAACCTTGTTGACAAAGCGGATCAGAGGACCTGCGGGGGTGCCGTCCTCTTCTTCTATCTTGCGACAGTTGGGGCATTTACAGTGACCGTTAAAGTCGTTTTGCGAGACCGACACGATGTTGATCTTGGGGTTTTCCTCAAGTGCCTTGCGCACGTTTTGAATGACCTTATCCAAAACAGCGGGGTCGGTCAGGCAGGGGTTGGTGCCATAGGCGGGGTAGGGGTAGGTGGTTTCGGCAAGGATGTTGATGGTGTGCACAAACAGCTTACCGTAGTTGAGGCGTGAGCCGCCAAGCTCCTCGCCAAACTCGGCGTCACAAATGTTAACACCGTTCTTTGCGCACCAATCGGTGCTTTTTTGAATGCTGCGCCAGGTCAGGCGGCGCGCCTTGATGGCGGGGTTGTGCTCCAGCACAAGCCCGTGGGGGATGATAACATCCCCCTTGGGGCAAATCTCCAGCGTGGGAGTAAAGAAGCGAATACCGGCGTATGCTTCCAAAAAGTTATAAACGCCGTAAAGCACGCCGCACTTATCACCGCGGACGGTCATACCTTCGTCGCCTTTCAGGCAAGCCTCGATCTTGTAGCTGTCCTGCTCAAAGGACTCGTCTATAACGATCGAGATGGGAAAACCGTCAGGAGAGACGTCAACGCCTTTTTGGTGCAGATACTTTTGCAATTCAAGGGCGGCGTGACGTGCGGTGGGCTCGTTGCCGGATGTAATATTGACAGATGTCAGTGTTTTTTTCATAGTCGTTTCTCTTTATCGAATAGATGATTTCAAATCAAAATCAACCGTAGCTCCAGAAGAAGGGGGAGAGGGAGAGGTCGGAGGATGCGTTGACGTTTGGCTTACCCTCGCTCCACGGAACGCCCAATGCCTTGGCATCGGCAATCAGCTTTGCGGCTTCCTGGGCGTTGGGACGCAGATAAAGCTTGGTCAAGCGCCATTGCAGCATCGAGCGTCTTACGTATTCGGCTCTGTTGCCTGCCATTTCCTCGGCAACAGCCCAGTATTGATCAAAAATCAGCTCGTGGTAGTAGTATTCTTCTCTGGTAATGACGGTAAAGGGATGATCGTAAATGCCTTGTCCGCAAACAGCCTCGCCGGGGGTCTCGTCGCTGTTAATGGCGTATCCGCCGTTGGCAGCAAGTCGAATGGTGTCGTCGATAAAGTAGCGGATCTGTTGCCAGCCGGCACCGTAGTAAGCCTTGAGGAAATCATCCATATGGCCGTAGTATTCTTCCTCACTCATGTAGGGGTTCCACATCAGCTGTGCCAACAGGTAGGAGCGAAGCTCACCGAACTCACCCGACCAGCCTTGGCTGTTGCCCTGCGGGAACATTGCGGTTACGTTGTTCTCGGCATAAAAGCGCATATTCTGACGGAGCACGCCAAGATTTGCAAAGGTGGAGATGTAATGGCGGAAGTTGGTGGTGTAATCCCAGACGTGAATGTTATCACAGATCTTGCCCCAGCCCATAAGGTCATCGTGGAACTTTTTGTTGTCGGGGCAGTTGGGATCATCCAGTGCGTGCGTAAAGCAGCACGCAATGGAGCACAAACGAATACAAACGTTCTCGCGGGGCTTTGTGATCTTTGGAGGTGTTTGCGTGTGCTTGTATGCGAGTGTATCCACAATGACGTTGGGATAGTCCTCTGCAATGTCCTCGGCAATCGTGTTTACAAAGCGCACCCAAACGCCTGCATAGCTACCCTCTTCCTCGGCGATCCTTGCACAGTTGGGGCAGAGACACCAGGACTCAACGTCGGTCTGAGAAACCGAAATGATGTTCATAGCAGGGTTCTTTTCAAGCTCCTTGCGCACATTCTTGATAACGGTCGCCAGAATCTCGGGGTCGGTCAGGCAGGGGTTGCTTGTGTAGGTGGGGTAAGGATAGGTGGTCTCGTAAAGGGGACCGATGGTGTGAACGAACATACTGCCGTAGTTCAGGCTGGGGCCGCCGTGCATTGCATCAAGAGTGGTATCACAACCGCTAATGCCATTCTTTACGCACCATTCTGCATCTCTACCGGTGTAATACCAGGTCAAACGGCGAGCGGAAGACATAACGGGAGCATAGTCCATCAGCACACCGTCGGGAATGATGACGGGATCCTCGGTCTGTGTTTCCAGGTCGGGAGTAAGATAGCGGAAGCCGGCATACTTTTCCAAAAATCTGTAAACCGCGTAAATGATGCCGCGACCGTTGCCGCCTACAAAGGTCATGCTGCCCGCGTCAATGTCTGCTTCAATTTTGAAAGCATCCTCTCCAAGGGAGGAATCAATGCTCAGAGTGATGGAGAAGCCGTCCTCTGCCAGTGCAACACCTTTTTTGGCAAGGTAAGCCATCAGCTCGGCAGCGGCATACGCCTCGGTGTCCTCTTCACCGGCGCTGACCTTAACAGATGTCAGTGTCATGGTTTTTACCACAGGGGGATCCACAACCGGATCGTCCTCGGGAGTCGTACTCTCAGGCGTAGTTGTTTCGGAATCCGGTCTTTCGTCGCGAATTTCTGTGTAGTTTTTTAAGAAATCGCAGGCTGTCAAAAAGCAGGGGAGCAGAATTGCTGCAACAAGCAGCAGAGTCAACAGCTTTTTCATCGTTTTTCTCCTTTTTGTTCGCGTTAAGGAATGAATGAGAATATAAATATATTCTCTCACTCTATATCATACCAAAAAATGCAAAAAAAAGCAATAGTGTTCTTGATTTGTTTACAAAAGAGAAACGAATAAAAAAACGCAAGCGGCGAAATCGCCGCTTGCGAGAAACAAAATGTTTATTAAGATCTGTAAACCCACTCAGTAGGAGCGAGATTGAGGTCGGAATTTGCGGTGTCAACGTTCCATTGTGCAGGGCGCCAGCCAACACGGGGCTTGCTTGCGGCATCGGAGATCAGTGCTTGCGCATCTTCTGCATTGGGGTTGATGCAAAGCTTGATGTAACGCCATTGGAAGCGAGCGCGCTTTACAAAATCGATTCTGTCGCCTGCAAGCGCCTCGGCTTGGTCCCACAGTTCATCAAACGCTTCTGCATGTTGTGCATATTCCTCTTGGGTAATGGCATCAAAGGGAGAGCCATCGGCGGTTTGGTGTCCGTCGGCTGCAAGCTCGGTGACTGTGTCGATAAATTCGCGAATGTGCATCCAACCCTCGCCGTAGTAGGCTTTGAGAAAGGCGTCCATCAGAGCGTAGTATTCTTCCTCGCTCATCGTCGGGTTTTGCAACAGTTGAGATACAAGGTAAACGCGCAGCTCCCCAAACTCACCCGTGGGGCAAACAATGTTGCCGTCGCAAACAATGCTATCCACGCCGCACTCGGCAAAGAAGCGGAAGTTCTCACGCAGAGTGCCAAGGTTTGCAAACACGGGGATGAAATCCTCGGTGGCGGTCAGCCCGTATTCAACGTGAATGTTAGCGCCCATTTTTCCCCAGGATCTCATGCTGTCAGCCAAAGCCACCGCCTCGGGGCAGTTTCCATCGGTGATGGGGTGCGAAATATGACACTTGCTTATGTCAAAGCGAAGGGAAATTCTGTCGGACAGCTTTGTAACGGTGGGAGCGGTTTTGAGATATGCACGGATCACCAGCTCATATTTGAGAGTGGGATACTCGGCAGAGATTGCTTCGGTCAGTTGATTCAAAAAACGAACGTAGAGACCTGCGGGGCTACCTTCCTCGGCAATAACCGCAGCACAGGCATCACAGGTGCAATAAATGTCATACTCGGTTGCGGGAGCAAAGCTCAGGGTGTCAACGTTTTTGACCGCGCGCAGATAATTTTCAACAACGCCGATCGCCTTGGTGAGGTTTTCGGGGTCCGAGAGGCAGGGTTGAATGTTGCCGGTACCAACAATGGCGTTGAGAGACAAGGTCTTGATCGAGCCAAGGTCGTGCACGTTGCCGCCGTCCTTTTCGGAAAGCGACTCGATGGGGAACCAAGGGTTGCGGATGATCTCAAACGCAGGCTCGTATACAGCAAGCACACCGCCACCGATCATCACGTCGCCCTCATCAATGACAACGGTATCGGGAGAGTAGACGTGCACACCGAGATATTTTTCAAGGAATGCGTAAAGACCGTATGCAAGACCTCTTTCGTTGCCCGCCACAAGCACAAGACCGTTCTCATCGGCTGTAATTCTGTAGCCGTCCTTTTGGGCAAGGCTTGCGTCGATCTTGAGTTCGATGCCAAAGCCATCAGGGGAGAGGGTAATGTTCTTTTTGGTAAAATACCACCTCAGCTCGGCAGCCGCATAGTTTTCAATTGCGCTCTTTCCGCAGGTGATGTTGACGCTTGTGATTTTTTGAGGGGGTGTTGTGGGGGGATCAACAGGGGTGTTGTCCTCAGGTGTTGTCTGATCGGGAGTGGTTGCCTCGGGCGAGGACTCGTCGTTGCGAATATCCTCATAATTTTTTAAGAAGTCGCAGGAGGAGAACACCGCCGAAATCAGTAGGATCGTTAAAAACAGTGCGATAAATCTTTTCATCTTGATTTTTCCTTTCCAAAATGCAAATGTGCTTTATGGGTGTTCCTTACCATCTGGTGTTGTTTTGGTTGCCCTCACTCCACCAAACGCCGCGCTCTGCTACTTCTTTTACAAAGGCTTCTTGCAGGCTTTGGTCAAGTCTTGCCAAGAACCAACGCCATTGCAGGCTGGATCTGCGCACGTTTTCTACGCGATCCTCGTCTGCCATTGCCTCGGCTTTTGCCCACCAGTCGTTAAAGGTTTGTTGCATTTCAATAAAGGATTCGGCAGGGAGTCTGTTAAAGGGATGCATATACATATTGCCGCAACCGTCCGAATACATTTCAGAGGTCTTGTCGATGTACATACGAATGTAAGCCCAACCGTCGCCATAGTAGGCTTCCAGGAACTCGTCCATCAGGGCGTAGTATTTTTCCTCGCCCATATAGGGATCCATCATCAATTTGGAAAGCAGATATGCGCGCAGCTCGCCAAACTCGCCCGAGGGGCCGTTGCGGTTGCCCTGCGGGAACATACCTTTTGCATTGTTCTCTGCAAAATATTGCATGTTGGCTTGCAGAACGTGCAGGTTTGCATAGGTGGGAATGTAGTATGCAAAGTTTGTTGTGTAGTCCCAGATGTGAATGTTATCGCAAATCTTGCTCCATTCTTCCAGGTCGCGGCAGAATTTTGCATTGGTTGCGCAGTTGGGATCTGTCAGGGGATGTGTAAAGTGGCAGTGGAAGGTGCAAAGACGGATGCAAACGTTCTCGCGCGGAACCGTGATCTTGGGAGCCGTTTGCGTGTAGTCATAAGCCAAGGTGTCCACAACGACGTTGGGATAATCCTCTGCAATGTTTTCGGCAATTGCATTGACAAAGCGGAGAAGGGTGCCTGCGGGGCTGCCTTCTTCCTTGTCGACTATTTTGCAGAAATCACAAAGGCAACGCGCGTCGGTGTCGTTTTGCGAAACCGAGAAGATCGTGGTGCTCGGTCTGCTTTCCAAACGGGCTCTCACGTTTTTAATAGCCTTGGCAAGGTTTTCCTTTCCTTCAGGGGAATCCAACGCGAGGCAAGGGTTCTTCGAGGTGCCGCCACCGGTTTCGGTCAAGCCGCCAATGGTATGCACAAACAGTCCGCCGTAGTCCCACGCGCCGCCCAGTTCACCGGTGTTTTTATCCCAAGGCTCCCACCAGCCGTCAATCATGTTGACGCCGTTTTTAACACACCAGTAATAGGTGTCGGAACCTGCGCACCAGCGATACCAGTCATTTACACGCATTTCAAATACAGGGTGGAATTCGATCATGGTGCCTTCTTCAATGATGATGTCTCCTTCCTCGGGGTAGACCTCAAGAGTGGGGGTGAAGGCACGCAGACCTGCGTATTTTTCAAGGAACCCGTAAACGCCGTAAAGAATACCGCGATCGCTACCGCCGCGAATATCCATACCGGGGTGCTTGCCGTCAATCTCGGCTTCTACACAGTACGCCTCTTCTTCCAGTGTAATGTCGATGTAGAGGTCGATGGGGTATCCGCCCTCGGCGACGGTAATCGAGCGCGCCTCAAGATATTTGGTGAGCTCAGAAAGCGCCGTCTGCTCAGCAGGGGAATTTCCCGCCGAAATGGTGACGTGCGTCAGCTTCATTGTAGCCACAGGGGGCGTTACAGGCTCCATGCAATCGGGCGTGGAGACCTCGGGAGTGGTCGCTTCGGGAGTTGTTCCCTCAAGTGTCGATCCTTCAGGGGTGGTTGTTTGAGGCGTTGTTTGCTCGGGGGCGGGGAAGTCGCAGCCGATCAAAAGACAAGGGAGCAGCAACGCGATGGCAAGAATACGAAACAGTTTCATCTTGACACATTCCTTTCAAAACAGTTTTGCAAATGCAAGTGTATAGAATATTATAACATAAATTTGATAAATGTCAACCGATTTTTGGTCATTTTTTCTTTTTAAAAAGACAAAAGACCGCCCGAAAGCATGATCGAGCGGTCTTTTTTGCGTATGATTAATAGTATGTCCACGTACCGGGACTTTTGTTCAAATTAGACTTTTCAAGGTCTACGTGATACCTGCCCTCACGCCAAGCCATGCCAAGACCTTCGACCTCGGCAATCAGCTCTTCTGCTTTTTTTGCGTTGGGGTGCAGCATCAGCTGCATATAACGCCAATGCAGGCGCGAGCGCTGTACGTATTCGAGGCGGTCGCCTGCCATCTCCTCGGCGGCATCCCACCATTTTGTCACGCCATCCTCAATCACGCGGTAAAAGTTGTCGTTTACCGAGGTAAAAGGTTGATGATAAATGGTGTGTCCGTCTCCGAGAATTGCCAGAGAGGATACCTGATCGATGTAGGAGCGAATGTTTTTCCAGCCGGCTCCGTAGTAGGCGGCAAGAAATTCATCCATGTGTGCAGAGTATTCTTCCTCGGTCATGTAGGGGTACATCATCAGCTTTGCAAGCAGGTAAGCACGCAGCTCTCCAAATTCGCCGGAAAGCCCCTGACCGTTGCCCTGCTCAAACATACCTTTTACGTTGTGGTCGGCAAAGAATTGCATATTTTCACGCAGGACGTGCAGGTTGGGGAAGAAGGAGATGTAATAGGAAAAATCGGTGGTGTAATCCCAAACGTAAATGTTGTCGCAGATCTTGCTCCATTCCACCATATCGTTGCGGAACGCCGAGCAGACCGAGCATTTTTCGGTGGTAAGGGGATGATTGAAGTGACACTCGATCGAGCAAAGACGAATGCACACGTTCTCTCTCGGCTTGGTGACGGTGGGAGCCTTGCGCGTATACTTGTATGCCAAGGTGTCAATGATGAGGTTTGGGTAGTCTGCCTCAAGGTTTTCGGCAACGGCGTTTACAAAGCGGAGAAGCACACCCGCGGGGCTGCCTTCTTCTTTTTCAATAGCGAGGCAATTCTCGCATTCGCAATGGTCCTCGGTATCGTTTTGAGAAACCGAAACAATGTTTACCGTGGGGTCTTTTTCAAGCACCGCGCGCACGTTTTTGATGACCTTTTCCAGATTTGCCTGACCTTCGGGAGTGTTCAGGGCAAGGCAGGGGTTGGGGGCATACCCGGGGTAGGGATAGGTCGTTTCGGTCAGCCATCCCAGCGTATGAACGCCAAGACCGCTGCCGTAGCTGATATGACCGCCGAGGTCCTCGGTAATGCCACCGTGGTTGCCGTTCATGCCGCTCTTCAGGCAAAAGAGGGGATCCTTGGTCATGGCGTACCAGCTTGTGTAGCGGTATTCAAAAACGGGTTGATATTCTACCAGCACCATCTCGGGGATCGCTACGGGATCGGCGGTGTGGGTTTCCAATTCATAGGTGAAGAAACGCGTGCCCGCATATTCCTCTAAAAAACGGACAACACCGTAGAACACACCGCGGCCGTTTCCGCCAATGATGTTCAGGTATTCGTCGCCTGTTTGCTCCTCGGTCACGTTTGCCGCGCCCTCAATGCGATAGCAATCGTCGCCGAGCGAGGAATCGATGGAGAGCGTGATGGGAAATCCGCCCTCGCCGACGGCAACACCCTTAATGGCAAGGTGCTTTTCAAGCTCTGCTGCCGCCAATTGTTCTATGGAAGTCTCTCCTGCGAGGATAAAAACGGACGTCAGCTCTTTTGTGGGAACGGGAATAACGATCTCCACAGGAGGAGTTGTCTCCTCGGGGGGAGTTGTCACCTCGGGGGGAGTTGTCACCTCGGGTGTAGTCTGTTCAGGCGTTGTGCTTTCTGTGGCGTCGCCCGGTGTGGTGTTGATGTTTACATTCACATCGCCTCCATTTACGTCATCCACCTTTATGTTGATATTACAAGAAGCAAGCAACACAATTACCGCCAGCAAAAGCGAGAGCAGAGAAAGTTTGTTTTTCATAAAGTGGGGTTCCTTTCTGTTCTATACGGAGCAGATGATACGGTGCGGATCGTTATTTCGAGGGATCGGTAAACCATTTGTCGGGGGATTGTGACAAAAGGTCATATTGATATACGTACCAAAGAAGTTTCGGGAAGCGCTCGCTCCATTTGGTTCCGTTGGCTTCCACTGCTGCAACCAATGCCTCAGCCTCAGTCTTGTCGGGGTAAACGTAGAGCAGCAGATAGCGCAATTGCCAACGGGAACGCTGTACGTATTCCAAGCGGTCACCGGCGGCAGCCTCGGCGGCATCCCACCACGAATTAAAGGTGTCGGCAGATCCCTTCAAAGCGTCCTTGGAGAGCACGCCAAAGGGGTAGTTGTAAATGCCCATTCCGCCTGTGGAGAGATTTGCGTATCTCGTATGTGCATCGATATATTTGCGAATGTACTCCCAACCGTCTCCGTAGTAAGCGGCAAGGAATTCGTCCATGTGCGCATCGTATTCACTCTTGCTCATATAGGGGTTCATCAACAGCTTTGAAATGAGGTAGGCGCGCAGCTCTCCAAACTCGCCAGAGGGGCCGGAGGCGTTGCCTTGCTCATAAACGCCTTTGACGTTGTGGTCGGCAAAGAGCTTCATGTTTTCGCGCAGGACGTGGAAGTTGGGGAAGGTGGCAAGATAGTAGGAGTAGTTAGTGGTGTAATCCCAAATGTAGATGTTTTCACAAATTTCGCTCCACCCCTTCAATGCATCGCAAAACGCAGAGCACACGGAACAGCTGCTCTTGGTAAGCGGATGTGTAAAGTGGCAGGAAATGCTGCAAAGACGAATGCAAACATTGGGAGCGGGCTTTGTAATCTTCGGGGGCTTTTGTGTGTATCGATATGCCAAGGTATCAATGGTTACGTTGGGATAGTCGGCTGCGATATCATTGGCAATTCTGTTTACAAAACGGAGGAGTGTTCCTGCGGGGCTGCCTTCCTCTGCTGCAATTGCCTCACAGTTTTCGCACTTGCAGTAGTTGTTGTTGTCGTTTTGAGATACGGACAGAATTCTTGCATCGGGGTTTTGTGCCAGAACGGTGCGCACGTTTTTCAGTACGGTCTGATAAATATTTTCATCGGTCAGACAGGGGTTAGCGATCAGTGTGGGGGAGGGGGAATCCAGTTCGGCAAGCTTGCCGATGGTGTGAACAAACATACTGGGCGCATAGGTCAGGCTGCCGCCAAACTCTTCGTCCCAAGATTGTCTCCAGCCGCTCATCAAATTAACGCCGTTTTTTGCAGCCCAAGCATATTTGGAGGAGTCGCTTATCCAGTTATACCAGTCGGTTTGGCGCAATGCAAGGACGGGTGTGTGATCGATCAGTGTCCCGGCGGGGAATGTGACGTCTCCCGGTTCGCAAACCTCTAACTCGGGGGTGAAAAAGCGCACATTCGCGTATTTTTCAAGGAATTGATATACGCCGTAGAGTATACCGCGACCGTTGCCGCCTTCAATCAAAAGGGAATAATCTCCTGCGTCCTCATCAATTACAGATGTTACCCGAAAGGCATCATCCTTGAGATTTTCATTGACGAGAAGCGTGATTGGGAAGCCATTGGGAGTATCGACGTCAACGCCTTTTAAAGAAAGATAATATTTAAGGTCATTTGCTGCAGTGATCTCGGCGGCAGAGTTGCCCTCCAAAACAATCGAGACGTGTGTCAAGGTTGTTTGAGGTTCTGCGGGGGGATTTTCGCCACTCTCGGGAGGAGTGGTTACCTCGGGGGGAGTTGTCACCTCGGGTGTAGTCTGTTCAGGCGTTGTGCTTTCTGTGGCGTTGCCCGGTGTGGTGTTGATGTTTACATTCACATCGCCTCCATTTACGTCATCCACCTTTACGTTGATATTACAAGAAGCAAGCAATATAATTACCGCCAGCAAAAGCGAGAGCAGAGAAAGTTTGTTTTTCATAAAAAATCCTCCTTGTTTAGGGGTTGTCTCTTTGAGGTTTTATAACATTTTACAGGAAATAGATTAAAAAGGCAATACGTAGAGACATTTATTTACAAAAAAGTTAAGAACGTGACCGCTTTTTCAAAGCAGATGAGGTGTGAGGCTCGGTGCATCCGTTTATTTGTGCTAAACTTTTTGTTGACAAATCCCGAAAAATATGGTATTCTAATGTATATAAAATTTACAGATTCACGGGAGTCGGCATATGAAAACAGCATTTTTGAGAAAAAGCTACGACGAGGTCGTAGCAATGCCCCGCGCCCCGCACAAAAAGCCCAAGCGTCCCAATATTTTCTTTCGCACCCTGATCCGCGTTTTGTCGGCAAAGGATCTTATCCCTCTCAATTTTTCCATTGTCAAAAAAGACTTGGAGAAAGCAGGGAAAGGACCTTATCTGATTTTGATGAACCACTCCTGCTTTTTGGATCTGGAGATCGCATCGGCGATCTTTTATCCAATGGCTTACGGTATTGTCGCTACGTCCGACGGCTTTGTCGGCAAAGATTGGCTCATGCGGCAGATCGGTTGTATTCCCACACAAAAGTTTGTCAGCGACCTGACGCTTGTGCGCGACATCGACTATATGCTCAAAAGGAAAAAGACCAGCGTGCTGATGTATCCCGAGGCGGGCTACAGTCTTGACGGTCGCGCAACCATCCTGCCGCGCAAGATGGGGGGACTGCTCAAGCTGCTCAAGGTACCGGTTCTTTCGGTACACGTCGACGGTGCATTTTTGCGCACCCCTCTTTACAACGAGCTCAAAAACCGCAAGGTTCCCGTGAGTGCCGAGGTCACCTGTCTGCTCACTCCCGAACAGATCCGTGACAAAAGCGTAGAAGAGCTCGACGCCATTTTGGATGAAGCCTTTACCTTTGACCATTTCAAGTGGCAAAAGGAAAACGACATCCGCATCACCGAGCCTTATCGCGCAAACGGACTGGAGCGCTTGCTCTACAAATGTCCGCATTGCCAAGCCGAGGGAAGGATGCGCGGCGAGGGAGAGCACTTGACCTGTCACGCTTGCGGCAAGGTCTGGCGCATGACCGAGCTTGGTGAGATGGAAGCCGTCGAGGGAGAGACCGAGATCTCACACATCCCTGCTTGGTTTGATTGGGAGCGCGAATGCGTGCGCCGTGAAATTGAGGATGGCACTTATGCACTCGAAGCCGACGTTGAGATCGGTATGCTTGTCAACCACAAGGCGATCTATCTGGTAGGGGACGGTCATCTTTCCCACACCAAAGAGGGATTTTGGCTGACAGGTTGTGACGGCAAACTGGAGTACACACAAAAGCCGCGTGCATCCTACACTGTTAATTCCGACTATTACTTTTATGAGCGCGGTGATATCATTTCCATTGGCAACCGCGACTGTCTCTATTATTGCTTCATCAAAGGAAATACGCCTGTAGCCAAGGCAAGACTCGCAACCGAGGAGCTGTTCAAGCTCAGCGTTCCCGAGTCGCGCAGAAAGCAATAAGGTTTCACCCGAGGATATCGGGCTCACAATTTTCATTTTTTGGAGGCTTGTTATGAAGAAAACTTTTAAAAGAACGCTTGTGTGGCTTTTAACGGTTGCTATGCTCATCCCTATGTTGAGCGCTGCGGCAGGTCCTGTGCTGGCGGCAACCATCAGCGGAAGCATCGGTAATATGGATCCCGAGCTGACAGAGGATCTGATCGCGCCCAGCGAGTTTGCAACCGTCAATCTCGAAAACAGCGGCGGCATCCGCTTTGCCACAAACATCAATCTCGAAAAATATGCAGCGCTCAAGGCGTTCTGCAAAAAGAGGGGAATCAAGGTGATTTCTCTGGGTACCCTGATCGCCCCTGTCGATTATGTCAAAGAGGCGGGCGAATTCAGCACCGAGGCACTTGATCTGCTCGACCGCAAAACTGCTTATCTGGATATCAAGTCCAACACCGAGATCTTCTATGACGGTGAAAAGACGCTTGCCGAGGGGTATGACGAGCAATTTGTGGCTTCTATCATGAACATTAAGCTTGAGAACCGCACGCGCGATTTTGCCGCCATCGGTTATGTTCAGCTCTCTTTGATCGGCGGCAAGAAGTTTACTGTTTACAGTTACGATAACGCCGACATGGCTCTGGTTGAAAAGTATGCTGCAAATCTTGCAGAGGTTGCCGAGGCAGAACTGATCAAGGATACTTGGACCGACGATGAGCGTGCCATGATCGAGGATCTTGCAAACACCAAGCTTCAAACCGTGAACGTTGGCAACACCTCCGTTACCGATTTCCGCTACACGCGCAGTCAGGCTTACTTCACCTACGTTAACCAATACGGCCATACCCTTTACAACCGTATTACCTATAACGGTGCCAACGGCTGGAGATTGCAAACAAACACCAAGGACTACAACCATTTTAAAGATATCGGCGCAGGTCAATCACTTGCCATGTAT
Source organism: Oscillospiraceae bacterium (assembly GCA_015063725.1). GTDB lineage: Bacteria > Bacillota > Clostridia > Oscillospirales > CAG-272 > UMGS1865. The sequence continues at coordinate 12,562 of SVTP01000015.1, read as the reverse complement.
ATGGATGAGGGATTCTACGATGTTGAAATTCCTCTTACCATTACGTATACCGAGGATGAGCCCACAAGCAATATTATGATTGCCGCAGAGGGAACAGACTCGACCGTATCGATTGCTTGCAATAGCTTGAGTATTGATTTTTACAACGCCAAAGACGAATCACTTTTCAATGTTAGCACCATGATGATTTCTCGAAAGAATGAGATCATCCTGACGGGTAAAATGAATGCAACCGATGCCGTTTACGGTGGCGGCGAAAGCTTTGGAGACTCCAACAGAAGAGGACAGGATGTCAGCCTTTACATCTCTGATGCTTACGACGCATCGGGTACTTACGTTGCCATTCCGCTTTTCAGCACCTCTCGCGGCGGCGGTATCTTTGTCAACAAATACGATCCTATGACCATGACGTTCCCCCAAAAGGGAAGAGCGGGCAGCTGGGCGCTGACCGTTGACACCGAGATCCTTGACTGTTACTTCTATGCCACAGGCAACATCGCAGATGTGCTACAGGCATATACCGACCTGACAGGTCATGCATCTCTCCCCGAGGAGTGGGCACAGGGCTATCTTGTTTGCCGTTACGCCCCCGATTTCAACAGTCTTACGGGTACCAGCGGCAACTCCGACGGCGTTTTTTGGTTCGAGGAGCTTCCCAACCCCGAAGGTTTTTCCTATACCCCCCACCTTCCTTTGACTGCCGAAGCAACAGAAAAGCTTGCTAACTACGCGGTTATTCAAAGCAAAGACGGCAAAACCACTTATTACACCTATATCATAGAAAAAAATTCAAACGGTGTTGCGATAGACTCAAACAACAACGGCATAAAAGGCGAAAGATATTTTGTGAGCGAAACACAAAAAGGTGTTATCTATAACAGTTACGCAGATCTTCCCAACAAAGAGGAATGTTATTACGATGACCCGACCAAGGTAACTGTGGCAGAGAACCCCAATGCACTTTGTCACAAAAAATCCGTAACCTCCGGCGGCACCTATTACCACTACGTCATCGAAGATGAGACCGAGGACTTTAACTACAACGGCATCAAGGGCGAATCCTATTTTATGCGTGTCGGTACGCGCGGCGGTCCCGGCGGTGCAGGAACCATCTACATTGTAGAAAGCCTGATCGAAGCGGGCATGAGACCTACCGGTGTTATTCTGGAAGGTGCCCAGTGGTATAACATGGCAACCAATACAACACAATGGGTAAACCTCAAAAATTACGTTGATTACTTGGATAGCAAAAACATCAAAACGTTGGTATATACCTCTTTGGGTTACGTTACCGGCAGTGACATGGGCAAAAACTACAAGAGTGAGTATAAGCTTTCCATCAATCTTTGGGGATACGATGCTGCCACCGGTGAAAAAACCGACGAGCTGATTGCCCAAAACGTGACCAATATTCCCAAGAGTGACAGAACAGACAATCCCGATACCACAAGCACCGGTTCTCAGGTTTATCTGGATATTACCAATCCCGATGCAATGAAGTGGTATGTGGACACCGTTTGGGAAGAGATGATGAAGCTTGGTATTGACGGTATTAAGATCGACTTCTGTGAATCTGTACCCAATCAAGGCTATTACGAAGAGATCTACATCCACGGAGAGAAAAAGACAGGGTATTTGGAATACAACTGGCACGATCCCTCCATGTTTGAGAACACAGAGATCCACCATGCATATCCCTCTTACTTTGTCTCCATGTTCTACAAGGCAATGGAAGAAAAGGCAGCGCAGAGAGATGACGACACAGGCTTTGTTCTCATCACTCGCGGCGGCGGCATTGGCGCGCAACGCAATCCCTACCTGTGGGCAGGAGACCAATCCCGTACCTTCCGCAACCTCTCCACACAGCTGGCAGCTGTGATCAACTCGGGCATTTCCGGTATCCCCTTTATGACCTACGATATGGCAGGATACGCATATTCCGGAAGCGCCTACCACTACTATGGCGGACAGCTGCAACCGATCTCTGATGCACCGGGTGTTCTTTACCTCAAAGACCAGCGAGCAGCTGAAGAGTATGAATCCGAGATCTTTGTGCGCGCCCTGCAGTTTACCACCTTTGGCAACATGATCCAAACGCACGGATACGTTCGTCACGTTTATCACATGACCGAGGAAGCGCAAACGATTGCGGCACTTTACGCATCCTTGCATGAGGAGCTTGCAGACTACCTGCAAGAAATGTCCAAAATCGCTTGCGAAACGGGCATGCCGATGATCCGTCATATGATCCTCGAGTATCAAAACGATGCTAACGTAGCCGACGTTGATGATCAATTTATGTACGGCGATGCACTTTTGGTTGCTCCCATTTTGGGTTGCAGAACCAAATGGAAGGATGGCAAAACGTCTTTGGCTTACGCCTCCACCGTTTCGCGCACGGTTTATTTGCCTGCGGGTGAATGGCTTGATCTGAACACAGGCGACACCATTGTATCCGAGGGCAAGACGGTTACCGTTGATGCAAACCTCGCGCAAATTCCTCTGTATCTCAATCTCGAGTCCGAATACGCCGCACAGATGCAAGAAATTTTTGCAGGAGAAACCTGGCAGGCGATTTTGGCTTACGCAGATCAACTTGACGCGCAATAAGCGTGGATACAAAACCCAAAAAGGAGAAGGATTGTTATGAAAGCAAATTTCAAAAAATACATTAGCATCGTGTTGGCGGTGTGCCTTTTGATGGCGTTGGTGTCTCTTGTGGCGTGTCAGGATAAGGAAGATCCCAAGGATACGCAACCGAGCGAAAGCAATCAAACCACTACCACTCCCGAGCAAACCACCCCGACGGATACGGGCACAACACCCCCCGAGGTGACCACGCCCGAAAAGCCTGCCGAGACAACTCCCGTCTTTCCCTCTGACGAAGACAGTGATCCTCGCCAAGAGGACGTCTTCTTTGACTGATGGGACGTCGTGGTTCGCGCAGAACAAAAGCCACACTCAAAAAACAAGTCGAGTTTTAGCGAAACTTGAAACAAACCAATACAAGGTTGAAACCCGTCGAAAAGATCGACGGGTTTCTTCATTTATGATGTGTGGCTTTTTAGCCGCGCTCGACCTCTCTGCCGTACGCCTGTACGGCGACGATAGGCCGATCACGTCTTCTGCATCAAACCACGGCGCCCCATTGTTGCTGGTTCGCGCAGACCAAAAGCCACACTCGAAAGAGAAATCAGGTTTTAGTTAAACTTGAAACAAACCAATACAAGGTTGAAACCCGTCGAGAAAATCGACGGGTTTCTTTTTGTGATTTTCATGAGAGGAGAAGAAAAGTGCAGAATGCAGAGCGATAAGAGACTTGTAGGGGCGAAGAGATTGCTTGCAATCTCGTGGCGGCTTGCCGCCTTCCATTAGGTCGCCCGCCATTATTTGCAGAAATTCTTTCGCTTTCTCGGGACGTCGAGGCTGCCGTCCCCTACCGCAACCACCGCAAATCAACTCTCTGAGCGACCAGGGTCTCGGTGGTCCCTGGGAGCTCGCGAAAGCAAAAGCGCGCCGTATGGCGCGCGTCGACCGTCTGTCCGTAAACTAACGAATTGATTTAGATAATTTTGTGCGAGAGTTCTTGAAAGGGGTGTGGGGGAAACTTCTTCCCAAGAAGTTTCCCCCACGTTAATCCTACAAACTATTCAAAAATTTTTCAATGCGGCGGAGCGCTTCCAGAATGTGCTCGGTGGAGTAGCAATAGGACGCGCGGATAAAGCCCTCGCCGCTCTCACCAAAGGCGGTACCGGGAACGACGGCGACTTTTTCGGAGTAGAGCAATTTTTCGCAGAACTCTTCAGAGGACATTCCCGTAGAGCGGATGCAGGGGAAGGCGTAAAACGCGCCCTTGGGCTCGCGGCAGGAAAGACCGAGCTTGTTAAAGCCATTCACGATCAGACGGCGGCGCATGTCGTATTCCTCAAGCATAGTGGCAACGGCTTCGTCACCGTTGCGCAGTGCCTCAACGGCGGCATACTGCGAGGTGGTGGGTGCGCACATAATGGCAAACTGGTGGATCTTTGTCAGCTGCTCCATCACAGGGGTAGGACCGCAAGCGTAGCCGAGACGCCAGCCCGTCATCGAAAAGGTCTTGGAAAAACCGTTGATGAGCACGGTGCGCTCTTGCATACCGTCGATCGAAGCGATCGAGACGTGCGAAGCATCACCAAAGGTCAGCTCGGCATAGATCTCGTCCGAGATGACAAGGATATTTGTGTCACGCAGAACGGCGGCGATCGCCTCAAGATCGGCTCTCTCCATAATCGCACCCGTCGGGTTGCAGGGGTAGGGGAGGATGAGCGCCTTTGTGCGCGGTGTAATGGCGGCGCGCAGCTCCTCGGGAGTGATCTTAAAGGCGTTTTCCGCTTTGGTTTCAATAATGACGGGCTTGCAGCCGCACAGAGCGGCAATAGGCTCGTAGCAAACGTAACTCGGTTGGGGGATGATAATTTCATCGCCGGGGGAAGCAATGGCGCGGATGCAGGCGTCGATTGCCTCGGAGCCGCCAACGGTTACCAGAATTTCACTCTTTGCGTCGTAAGAGACACCGTATTTTCTTTTTACGTATCTGCCGATCTCCTCGCGCAGCGTTTCCAAGCCGCGGTTGGATGTATAACGGGTTTTTCCGCTCTCGAGGGAGAGGATGCCCGCCTTGCGGATCTCCCACGGGGTGGGGAAATCAGGCTCGCCAACACCAAGGGAGATCACGTCATCCATTGTGCCGGCAATGTCAAAGAATTTACGAATGCCCGAGGGCTTGATGCCCACGACGGTAGGGGAGAGTAGCTTTTGATAATCTATCACAGCAAATAGCTCCCTCTCTCATCCTTGCCGCTGCCGAGCAATTCTACATCCAGCTCCTTGTAGCGGCGCATTACAAAGTGGGTTGCGGTAGAGGTCACCGACTCCATAGCCGAGAGCTCCTTGGCAACAAAGTTGGCAACGTCCTGCAGGGATTTGCCCTTAACGACCACGTTCAGGTCATACACACCCGACATCAGGTAAACCGACTCGACCTCGGGGTATTTCATCACCTTTGCGGCAACGTCCTCAAAGCCAAAGCCGGCCTTGGGCGTGACCTTGAGCTCGATGATGGCAGAAACATAGGTGTTGTCGAGTTGATCCCAGTCGATAACGGCCTTGTAGCCGCGAATGAGACCTTCGCGCTCCATTTCGGCAATCTCGCGGGTAACTTCTTCCTCGCTGATGCCAAGCATGGTTGCAAGATCCGCGGGAGCGATGCGTGCGTTTTTATTTAACAGTTTTAACAGTTTGATGTTCATAAATCATAACTTCCTTTCGTGTTTTTAAGGAGAGACGAAAGACTTTTTAGCCTCCCCTGTGCAAGGGGAGGTGCCGTTTTTACAAAAACGGCGGAAGGGTTGTGGCTATCTTTTTGAATTAGATGGAGCCAACCCTTCAGTCAGCCTTGCGGCTGCCAGCTCCCCTTGCACAGGGGAGCCTTTTGATTGTTCGACCTTTCGTTTGCTTTTTTTAGGGGTGTTAGGCGGTCACCGTTAGATTTTTTCTTTAGGAGAAGCTCCCGCTGAAAGCGGGTGATGAGGTGACGCCGCCTGGGCGGCGTTCGTTTTATAAGAGACTGAAAAAATTACTCCTCAACAACTTCCATCTTTTCAATTACGACGGGAACACGCGGAACGTCGTCGAACCAGCCCATGCGTCCTGTGGGAACTGCGGCGATCTTGTCGACAACTTCAATACCTTCAATAACGGCACCAAAGCCCGCGTACTGACGGTCCAGATAAGGCGCGTTTTGATGCATGATGAAGAATTGAGAGGATGCAGAGTTGGGGTTATTGGTTCTTGCCATCGAAAGAACACCGCGGGTGTGCTTCAGGTCATTTTGAGGGAAGCCGTTTGCAGCAAACTCACCCTTGATGGCAGGAGCATCGGTCTCACCAAAGCTCTCGTTGTAGCCGCCGCCCTGGATCATAAAACCGCTGATCACGCGGTGGAAGATCAATCCGCTGTAAAATCCGCTTTTGACAAGTCCGAGGAAGTTTTCAACGGTCTTGGGGGCTTTTTCGGGGTAGAGCTCGGCGGTCATTGTGCCAAAATCTTTTACTACAATTTTAATTTTCGGGTTATTCATTTTCGTTTTCCTTTCTTGCATCCGCGCTATCCAAATACGCCGCGCGGAAGAGTTCATCTATTCTTTCTTTTTGCCCCGAAACGTGCAAATATCCAAACAGGACCTCCATGCCCGTTGCGGTGCGGTAATCGCCGACTGTTGCATTTTTGGGGACGTTTGTGTGCCCGATGTTGCGCCCACGGCGAAAGAAGGCTTCTTCTTCCTCGGTCAAGATGGGAAAGAGCTTTTTCATCGCCTCTGCCTGCGCCGTTGCGCGCACAAAGTTGAGTGCCTCGCGATTGAGATTTCGTGAGGTCGAAAGCCCTGACTCCACCAGATATTCGCGCACGCAAAGCTCGATCACACAGTCACCAAGATAGGCAAGAGCGGGGGTGCTCATTTCACGCAGATCCATCAGTTTTCCCCCTCGTCTGCCTTGTCGGCTGTCTCTTTTTTGGTTTTTGAAGCTTTCTTTTCGGCTTTTTGTTCTGCTTTTTGGCGCTTGGCGGCTTCCTTCTTTTCCTGCTCCTCGCGTGTCTTTTCTTCATTCATGTCGGGGTAGTGCGACTCCAACAAAATTTGCACCGCATTCTTCAGGTAGGACGACATCGCCGAGAGCGAGAGAAGAAATACCAAAAAGTCCTCTTCATTCTCAAGGTCTAATGCTTTTTGATTTGCAAATTCCGCAACGCTTTCCACGGTTGCTGTGCGCGCATCATCTTTGAGGGCGAGGTAGTGCGTATAGACGCGCTCCAAAGCCGCCGCATCGTAGTCGGGCAGGGCATAAACGTTTTGCAAAACGCGCTTGATCTCACCAATTGAGAGCGTGTTTTTCATCTCGTAAACGAGGAGCATTTGCAAAAACTGTTCCTTGGTGTATTTTTTGCCCTTGATGGGGGAGAGCAGACCGTCCTTGGAGTAGTTGTTGATCATCGTTTTGGTCAAGGCGCGGTCGGCAAAGCGAGGGGAGCCCTCGCGGCGCTTTTCGTCGGCAAGACTGGTGATCTGGTCAAGGTAGAGGTCAATTGACGGGATCTCGCGCGGATGCAGGTCGGCATCGCGCACAGCCTCTGCTAATAAAGCTTTCAATTCGTTCTCATTCACGGGCAAATTCTCCCTTCTGCAGTTTTGATATCCGCTTGATGCGTTTTATGACACCATTATAACGGATTTTTTGCAAAAAATCAATACCCTTTATAAAAGATTGTAAGAAAAGGAGCCGCGCAAAAGTTTTCCACAGTGAATTTCGGTACAAATGCACGAAAAATAGCGTATTTTGGTAGCAAAATAGAGGTTTTCCGCATAATCCACAGAGTTTTCCACAGTTTTGCACATCTTCGGGGGAAATTGTGGAAAACTTTTTTGTATCCCAAAAGCACGATTTGACAAACGCATGATTTTGTGGTATAATAATAAAAACAACCATAGGTTGTTAGACAACTTTCTTAACGGACAAGGTCTCGGTGACGCCTGACCGTTAGCGACAGCCAAAGCGAGGGCTGCCTCGCACCGACCGTCTATCCGTATCTGTCGATTGATATTTATATTTTTTTGTTAGGAAGTTCTTGAGGGGCGTGGGGGGACTTCTTTCAAGAAGTTCCCCCACATCAAAAGGAGTATCTATGAAAACTGTAGGTATTATTTGCGAATGTAACCCGTTTCACGGGGGGCATCAATATTTAATAGACTGCGCGCGCAAGAGTGGAGCAGAAGCCGTCATCTGCGTGATGAGCGGCAACTTTGTGCAGCGAGGAGAAGCGGCGGTACTGTCGCCGCACGCAAGAGCCGAGATTCTGGTCTCCAGCGGAGCGGACGCGGTGGTCGAGCTGCCGTTCCCGTACGCGGCATCGAGCGCAGAATTCTTTGGCCGTGCAGGCGTTGAGATCCTCTCCCGCCTTGGCGTGGATGAGATCTGGTTTGGCTCGGAGACGGGGGACTTGTCCATCCTTTCGCGCTTTGCCGAAACCGCAGCCAGTCCCGCCTTTCGCGAGGCGTATATCAAGCGCGCCGAGGGCGGCGACGGAACGGCGAGCGCCTACTTTGAGCTGCTTTCCGAAATGTCGGGTGTAGATGCTACATGCGCACCCAATGACATTCTTGCCATCTCTTATCTGCGCGCTATCCGCACCTTGGGCTCAAACATCCGCCCTGTCACCGTCAAGCGGCAGGGGAGCGGTTATGCCGAAGAAACGCTGATCGACGAGCAATTTCCCTCTGCCACCGCCCTGCGGCACATGTGGGAGGAGCACGAGGTTGAAGCGGTACTTCCGTATCTTCCCGGAATTTGCGGCGAGGTCTCGCGGCGAGAGGTAAGAGCCGACCGCGCTCCCGCATCGCTCAAGAACGCTGAAGCCTTGGTGCTCGGGACGCTTGCCCTGACACCGCAAAAGGAGCTGGAGTGCTATGCGGGGCTCTGCGGCGGACTTGCGGGGCGCATTCGCAAAGCGGCGACCAGAGCCACCACGCTGGAGGAGTTCTGGCAGCTTTGCGCAACCAAAAAATATCCCGACGCACGCATCCGACGCGGTGTCCTATACGCGCTTCTGCGCGCAAAAAAGGAGGATTTTCGCAAGCCCGTGGCATACGTCCGCCTGCTGGGCGCAAACGAGACCGGCAGAGCCTTTCTTGCGTCGGCGCGCAAAACAAGTGACCTTTGCGTGGTCACGCGCCAGACCGATCTGCCCAACACGCCCGAAGCCGAGCGGCAGTTTGAGCTCGAAACCGCAGTCGCAGCGCTTTACTCCAAATGTCTGCCCAAGGCGATTGCCGCCGACGAGCAGCTGCGCCGCCCACCCGTGATTTTTGAGGATAAAAAATAAAAATCAAAAAAATTGAAAAAAGACTTGACAATCGGTCAAAAATCGTGTATAATTTTCAAGGATATTTCGCGCAGGGAACTCCCACGCGAACAAATCTTGTATAACCGGTTGAGGGGAGGGATAAGAAAATGGCAGAAATCAGAGTTAAGGAAGGCGAATCTTTGGATAGCGCTCTTCGTCGCTTTAAGCGTGCAACCGCCCGTTCAGGCATCCTCACCGAGCTTCGCAAGAGAGAACACTATGAGAAGCCGAGCGTAAAGCGTAAGAAGAAGTCTGAAGCAGCCAGAAAGCGTAAGTATAAGTAATTTATACACCGCTTACAAAATAGGAGTCGACCAAACGGTCGGCTCCTTTTTTGTGTGGATTATGGAAGAGAATGCGGGGGAAACTTTTTTCATGAGAAAAAACGTTTCCCCCGCACCCCCTTCAAAAAAGCGCTCGCAGAAAATGACAAAAGCAAAACCGTTTTTCACCAACAGACGGTAGGTGTAGGTTAAAATTTTACCAAGCTATATCGTCAACTTTGTAAGATTTGTAAACAGATCCGTCCGAGCAAACGGCGTAACATCTTACCTCGCTTGCCCAATTGTTTGCTTTCCTAATATTTTCCCATTCCGCTTTTGTGCCATCATAACGGAATGTGAGTTCCTGTTCGCACAATCCAAAAGATCCCTTGCCAAAGGATTGGATGCTTTTGGGAAGAATCACCTCAACCAAATCGGGACACATATAAAAAGCACCGGTTTCTATTTTGGTAAAGGTTTCCGGAATTGTGACTTTTTTTAACCCCTTGCATTTGGAAAAGCCATGATCTGCAATTCCCGAAATGGCGACACCATTATAGCTTTTGGGAATGGTAATTTCTTCAGGGAAATTATTGGGATCGGTGGCTTTTATGGTATATGTTCCATCCTCTTGCAGAATGTAAGTATAATAACCGTCAACAATTTCAGGACGCTCATCTTTTGGGGAACTACAACCTGAAATACATACAAGGGTTGCGAGCAAAAGCAACCAAGCAATAAAATTGGTTTTCATATCTTTACCCTTCCTTTTCGGTTGTTATTGAATGGGGGTAACGGTAACAAAGATGTTTTTGCATTCCCAAGTGTCCTCGTCTTTTCCGGATGCTCCGTAGCGGATATACAGGTGATCTATAATATCATCGATAGACAAAGATAGAGTAAAGCTTTGGGTTGCCCACGAGGAGTCCTTTTTTCCTGAACCGTGCTCACCTTTGTGTGTATACAGCAAAGTGGGATCACCGGGATCTTTGTTTCCTAAAATACCGTCAAGAGAATCACCCCAGATCATGTCAGCAAGAGAACCTTCCTCGTCTTTGGGTTGTGCGCAATTCTTATCCTGATACAGAAATACGTATTGGTATCCATCGTTTACCTCGCGTACATCATAACTAACAGTTATATGTAACTTTGTATAACCGGCGCGTTTCAAGTCGGTTAGATTTAAGGAATCTAAGAAAGCGATATCCATTTTTTGCTTAGAACGTCCAGAGTCTGTAATGGTTGCCACATCCGCCCTTACGGCGCAGGTAATGGGATTGACCTCAATCCATTTCGGATAAAGTGTTCCCTTGGAATATTGAGTGGCAGTAATATGATCGGGTATAATATAATCTGTCAAATTTTCGTCGCTGTACCATCCGGCAAAAACAAAGCCTTCTTTGCTCGGTCTTAATTTAACAGCATCGGCAAATTTAAGATTGTCTTTATCAATAGAGGGGAGTGTTACATCGGAACCTACGTTGATATTGATTTGAGGAGGTTCTTGAGGCGTAGTTGCTTCGGGGGAGGTGTTTGCATTTGAGTTTAAACCGCAGGAAAACAAGGATAACAGTGTGGAAAACATCAAAAGACAAACAGCTAAAAATTTTAGGGTTTTCATTTTTTTCTCTCCTTTGTAAAAAATAATTTAAAAAGACCGCAAATTCTGATCTTTAACACAATTATACATCAAAAATATGTTAAAGTCAAGATAAATTCTTAACTTTAACGAATTTTGGGGGGAATTGTGAAAATCTACGACTATAATGGAAAAAAGAATATTTGTGGCGATAGAGTACACGAGGCACGTTGTCGTCACCGTTTGACACAGAGCGACCTTGCTGCGCAGCTGCAGGTTGCGGGCATTATCATTGAGCGCGACAGCGTCTCTCGCATCGAAATTGGTACGCGCTTTGTAGCAGATTATGAATTGCGCGAGTTGGCGCGGATTCTCAAAGTTACCGTCCCGTGGTTGTTGGGGATGGAATGATTTTTTGTAGGGGACGGCGCCACGACGTCCCGTTTCTAACGATAACAACAAAACAAACCCACTGTATGTCATCCTGAGCGAAGAAAATCGCGAAGCGGTTTTCGTAGTCGAAATTTCACCGAGTGAAGAACGAGGTGAAATCAAGGAGCGGATGCGACGATGGGATCTCTTAACAAGTTTGGGTGGCTTGCCATAACGAATGTAACATCCCTATGAAAAGCCACCAAGACTCGCTACGAGATCCCGCTGCGGCTACGCCTTGCGCTTTTGCGTCGTTGTTCACTCCGCAAAAGTTCGACTCCGCTCAGGATGACATATAGAGGCTTTGTTTGGTAATAATTGTTTGTGGGGCAGGGCATCAAGGACGTCCCCCCACAAACGGTATTTGTCCCGCCCTCGGTTTCGCTTCCAAAATTTGTAATTTTTTATAGGCTTCTAACAGACAAAATCCCCAATACCCCCTTGACAAGGGGATTTTTTTTGTGTATAATAAATAGAGTATGATACGCTCGGTAAGAGTTTGTTTTTTCATACTGTATATTAATAGAATAAGAAAAGGGAGGTGTAAGAATGGTACAAATATGGGTTCTGGTTGTCTCCGTTGTAGCGGCTATCGTCGTTGCCGGTGCTGCCGGCTGCTCAATCGGTTTCGCTATTCGAAAGAATTTTGGCGAAAAGAAGATCGGTTCTGCAGAGCAGGAAGCTGCACGCATCGTCGAAGAAGGCAAAAAGAACGCCGAGGCCAAAAAGAAAGAGCTTCTGCTTGAAGGTAAAGAAGAAGTGCTCCGCCTGCGTAATGAGACCGAACGAGATCTCAAAGAGCGTCGCACCGAAATTTCCCGTCAAGAGCGCAGACTTGTGCAAAAGGAAGAAAATCTTGACAAAAAGACCGAAGCGTTGGAACGCAAAAACGAGCAACTGGACGAAAAGCTGAAGGCAAACGACATTGTGAAAGAACAGATCCGTATGGTTCTGACACAACACCTGACTCGTCTCGAAGAGATCTCCGGTTATACCGCCGAAGAGGCGAAAGCCGAGCTGATGCATCGCGTTGAATCCGAGGCAAAGCACGATATGGCACAAAAGCTGGACGAGCTCGAGGCACAGTTCAAAGAGGAAGCCGAAAGCAAGGCACGCAATCTGTTGTCCCTGGCAATTCAAAGATGCGCTGCCGACCACGTAACCGAGGCGACTGTTTCCGCTGTGGCATTGCCCAACGAGGAAATGAAGGGCCGCATCATCGGTCGTGAAGGACGTAACATTCAAAAGCTGGAAACCCTCACGGGCGTCGAGCTCATTATCGACGATACCCCTGAGACCATTGCAATTTCGGGCTTTGACCCCGTCAGACGTGAAATTGCAAGACTGACAC
>SVTP01000014.1 GCA_015063725.1 Oscillospiraceae bacterium | reverse complement strand
GGGTAGTAAGTAACAATTGCATGGCTGGCAGGCCAATCTCAAGCGCACTTGTGCGCAGCCAGTATTATTAGGGCTATGCCCGAAAATGAAATACCCCCCGTTTTACGGGGGGATTTTTATTATTTCGCCGAAAAACAGGACTGCGTAAAGAGAAAAGGGGGGGGATGTTTTCAATAGCTCATTATTTTTTGCAAAAAGGGTTTACAAACCCTGCCAAGTATGGTACAATAAAACCACGAAAACCCAAAAAGGAGAAAAGAGAATGAAAAGACTGATTTCTGTATTGCTTTTGTTGATCCTCACTTTTTCTGTGTGCTCCTGCAATGTGCCCAACCCTTGGGACAGCACAACCGCTGAGACCACACTCGCAGACCAGCAAACAACGCCTAACACCACTACCCCCGAGGTGACTACGCCGGGTGAAGTAGAAACACCTGTTGAACCCGAGTCGGTTGAATTTCGCATTCTTTCCACAGCGCAAAATAGCTACACCTTTTGTGCAATCATCAACGCGGAGCACAAAGACGCTTACATAGATATGGAAAGCTTCTTTAATGAAGTCCTCGCTCCCTCTCTCTTTGGTAATATCACCTATGAGGAAACGCTCGCAGACGTCATGTGGTATGTAGATGACGCACCTGCTGATGCAGATACCAAGGTTTTTAACGGTAGCACCGTAGTCTTCATCGCCAAGGAGTATCCCGTACCGCCCGAGCCCACGGATAAAATTCACATCACTTTCTATCACACCATGGGCGAATCCCTGCGCGGTGTACTTAATAAGTACATCGTAGAGTTCAACAAGCTCTATCCCGACATCGTAATCGACCACAAGCAAGTTGGCAGCTATGATGACATTTTTACGCAAATTTCCACAGAGATCACCGTTGGTGACCAACCCAACATCGCGTACTGCTATCCCGACCACGTAGCGGTCTACAACACCGTTTACGCTGTTCAACCCCTGGATGAGTACATCAACTCTCAAGAGATTATTACCCGTGCAGACGGCAGCACCGAAATCATTGGACTTACGCAAGAGCAGCTCGATGACTTTATTGACGGCTTTTATGAAGAGGGCCGCGCGTTTGGCGATGGCTTGATGTACACAATGCCTATGTCCAAATCCACCGAGGTTCTTTACTATAACAAGACCTTCTTTGAAGAGCACAATCTCACAGTTCCCACCACTTGGGATGAAATGGAAGCTCTCTGCGCAACCATTAATGCAATCGACCCCGACTGCATTCCTCTCGGCTACGACTTCGAGGATAACTGGTTCATCACCATGTGCGAGCAATACAACTCTCCTTACACCAGCGCAACTGGTGAGCACTTCCTGTTCGACAACCAAACCAATTACGACTTCGTTGCAAGATTCCGCGACTGGTACCAAAAGGGCTACGTGACCACCCGAGAGCTCTCCGGCGGTTACACCTCTGCTCTGTTCACTAAGGATCCCGATGAAAGCGCTAACAGCTACATGTGCATCGGTTCTTCCGCAGGTGCAAACCATCAAATGCCCAAAAATTATGACGGCTCCTTCAAATTTGAAGTTGGCGTTGCTTCTATTCCGCAGGTTGATCCCTCGGCTCCCAAAGCCATCTCGCAAGGTCCTTCCCTTTGCGTTTTCAGGGATAGCAATCCCGATGAGGCTTTGGCATCCTGGTTGTTTGTCAAGTTCCTGACCACCAACGTTGACTTCCAAGCCGAGTTTGCAATGGCCTCCGGCTATATGCCTGTGCTGGAAAGCGTTATGAACCATCCCGTTTACGAATCTGAGCTGAATGCCGCAAACGGTTATGAGAACTTGCCCCTGCTTACTGCCAAGGTAGCACTTGAGCAAGCAGATGCTTACTTTACCTCACCCGCCTTCTATGGTTCTTCCACGGCTCGTGACGAAGTTGGCTACCTGTTGCAATTCTGCATGGTAGATCCCTCTTGCACCACCATGAATGACATAAAACAAGCTTTTAAAGAAGCCATTTGGGAATGTGAATACCAAATTGGTTGGTAACTCCCCATAAACAAAAAAGAGCAGACACACCTGTGTCTGCTCTCTTTTTATTAAATTAGAAACAAAGTTCTTGCTTGACCTCGGCACCACTCGGCGCAGAAACTGAGATAAGAATACTACCCTCCCGATAATCGAAAAAGCGGATATGCACCTCGTTTGCAAGGGCGACCGTATCGATTTTGGAGAGCGCGCGCAAGCCCTCGCCCGTGTGTTTGGCATACGCTTCTTTGCGCGTCCAGATGCGCAAAAAGGTCTCCTTTGTGGGAGACGCGAAAAAGACTTTTTGCTCGTTCTCTGTGAACCATCTGGAAGCCATAGCATCAAAATCAGAAAAATCGGGACGGTCGAGATCCTCTGCATCAATGCCGATGCCAAAGGCGGCGTCTTCCCCATCTGCGAGGGCGCAAAAGACGTGGTTTTGCGTGTGCGTGATGCTGAAATCGCAGGTGCGTTCCTCAAAAAACGGTCTGCCGTTCTCACCGTAACAGAGCGTTCCAACCGCCCCTGCGCGGTGCAAAAGAGAGAGCGCGGAAAGGCTCAGGAGAGCGGCTTTTTCGTTCTTGCCCACCTTGTGACAGGCATCCCAAGCAGAACGCCACTGCGCGGGAATTTGTGCACGCAAAGCTTCGATATCCGCGCCGCACGCCGCGCCAAACAGTCTTATCATCGTTTCTCTCTCCTTTCTTTATGGGTGTGTGTTTATTGTATCACAAAATAAAAAAACTGTCAAGTGCGATGGGTTTGTTGGCAAAAAGAAAAGGAGAAATTTTGAAAAAGATATTGACAAACGCAATTCGTTGTGATATAATATGCGTTGTGAATAATTGCGGCGTCGCCAAGCGGTAAGGCAACGGACTCTGACTCCGTCATTACCTAGGTTCGAATCCTAGCGCCGCAGCCAAACAGATAAGGGAGCACAAATGTGCTCCCTTATCTGTTTGGCTGCAGCGCTCGTCGCTTAGAAGCTCGCTCTGCGAGCGAAGCGACGCAGAATTAGGTTCGGTTTCCCCCGCGCAGAGCGCGTCGAGCTCGCTCGTAAGCGGCAAGCGGTGGGAATTTTCGCACGTAGTGCGAATATCCTAGCATATCAACAAACAGTTCAATTCCCTTGACTTTTCTCCAAAATATGCTATAATAAAATTGGAAGGTGGTGACTTCAATGAAATTGAATATGTACGAAAGAACGCCAAAGGGTACAACGCCTAAATTGGCAAAAATCTTGCTGATTGTTCTTTCTGTTTTCTTTACTACAATCTTTGCTCTTATGATCATTGTACTGGCAATAGAAGATCTTGCTTTCGGTTTTCTTGTTTTTGCAACGCTTTTTTCTTGTTACTTTGGATTCATTGTAATGGCTTATAATTGGCGCCGAGCCTATATGGAAATTGATAACGACACTATTTACATCACCGATTACCCTTTTTTCAAAGAACGCAAAAAGGTTGTATCTGTAAAAGATATTCATAAAATCAAATGGCGTTCCGGTGGACAACTACCTCTAGGTTACCTTGTATTCAAAAATCAAGAAAACAAAACCTTGTTCAAAACGTATGACCTTCCCGAAATAAGAGCCTATTTTACGGAATGGGGATTTGAAATCACATAAGAATAATGAGAAAAGCCACCCTCTCGGGTGGCTTTTCTCATTATCTGAATTATTCAACCTCGCTGAACATATCCTTGCCTACTCCGCAGAGGGGGCATTCGAAATCGTCGGGAAGGTCCTCAAACTTGGTGCCGGGAGCGATGCCGTTATCGGGATCGCCAAGCGCCTCATCATATTCCCATCCGCAAGCGTCACATACGTACTTTTTCATTTTGTTTTCCTCCTGTTATTTAAATTTTAATTAAAATCAGATCTCTGCCTTCCACAAGCCGTGCAGGTTGCAGTAAGCGTAAACGGCAACGGGGGTTTCATCACACAGTGCAAATGTTACCTCGGGGGCGCCGGTGGTGCACAGGCACTTTCTTTGTCCGCCGCGGTCGGTTTGCAAATAAACCCACGCAATGTGGTGTTCCTCGCTCATGGGGTGCGTTATGGAGCCGACGACAACACGTACGGTGTTACCTTCAACCGTAACAACGGGAATGTGCTTTTCAAGGCTGGCTTCAACAACACCTGCCTCGAGCTTTTTCATCTTTTGGCCGCAGCACATCATGGGTACGCCGGCATCGTGGATCAAGCCAACGATATTGCCGCAATGTTCGCAAATGTAAAATCTGTTTTCACACATAGTAGTGTCCTCCTGTTATATAATATTGTTATTGGATTTTCTCAAAATCGGCGGGGCCGTGCTTGCAGAGCGGGCAAACGAAATCTTCGGGCAGTTCTTCTCCCTCGTAGACGTAGCCGCAGATCTTGCAAACGTAGCCTGTCTTGCCCTCGGTCTCGGGCTTGGGCTTGACGTTTTCTTGGTAGTAGGTGTAGGTCATGGTTTCCTTATCCGAAAGCACACGCGCCTCTGTCACCTTGCAGATGAACATTCCGTGGGTGTCCATATCCACGTAGTTTTCAACCTCGAGAGAGATGAATGCGTTGATATAGCGCGGAAGAACCACAAGTCCGTTTTCGGATCGGTTGGGGGTGCAATCGGCAAACTTATCAACGGTTCTGCCGCTGACAAAGCCGAAGGACTCAAACACCTTAAAGGGCGCATCGGTAGTCAGGCAGTTGATGTTCATTTTGCCTGTTTGTTTGATAACGTGGTGAGAGTAGTTCTTTTTGTTGATGGTGACCGCAACACGCGTGGGGGTGTCGGTGAGCTGGGTAACGGTGTTAACGATGAGTCCGTTATCCTTTTTGCCGTCGTTGCAGGTGACAACGTAAAGACCGTAGCCGATGCGGAACAGCGCCTTTACATCATTTTTGTTAACACTGTCATCGTCTTGCATAGCAAGATACTCGCGGCAGAGCTCGTTTGCAAGTGCTTCGAGCTGTGCGGAGCTTTCCTCATTGAGAGCCGACAGAATTTTGACGGTGTTTTCGGCATAGGTAAGATTTTTGGATTTTTCAAGCATGCCCTTCATGGTCTTGGTCGCCATGGGCGCCCAGCTGCCGTTCTCAATGAATGCGACCTCGCGATTGCTGTAGTTGCGCTCGGTGAGGTGGTCGATGAATGTACGCATGAAGGGGAAAATATCGGCGTTGTAGGTGGTTGTGGCAAGCACGAGCTTGCTGTAACGGAAGGCATCCTCAACCGCCTCTGCCATATCGCAACGCGCAAGGTCATTGACAACGACCTTGGGGCATCCCTTTGCGCGAAGCTTGTCGGCAAGTGCGAGCACTGCCTTTTTGGTGTTGCCGTAAACCGAGGTGTAGGCAATCACAATACCCTCGTCCTCGGGTTGATAGCTTGACCATGTGTTGTAAAGGTTGAGATAGTATCCAAGATTTTCGGTGAGCACGGGGCCGTGCAGGGGGCAAATGATGGAGATATCCAGCCCTGCCGCCTTTTTAAGGAGTGCCTGCACCTGCATGCCGTATTTGCCAACGATGCCAATGTAGTAGCGGCGTGCTTCACAAGCCCATTCTTCCTCAACGTCAAGGGCGCCAAACTTACCAAAGCCGTCTGCCGAGAAGAGCACCTTGTCGGTGCTATCGTAGGTGACGATGACCTCAGGCCAGTGCACCATGGGAGCGGTGACAAAGGTCAGCTTGTGCTTGCCAAGGTCGAGTACGTCGCCCTCGCCTACCACAATGCGGCGGTCGGCGTAGTCAGTGCCAAAAAAGTTGTTCATCATAACAAACGCCTTTGCCGAGGAAACAACGGTTGCCTCGGGATAGGCTGCCAAGAAGTTTGCAATGTTTGCCGAGTGGTCAGGCTCCATGTGCTGCACAACAAGGTAGTCGGGCTTGCGTGCGCCAAGCGCGTTTTGAATGTTATCGAGCCACTCGTGTGTGAATGCGGCATCTACCGTATCCATAATAGCGATCTTTTCGTCGATGATGGCATAGGAGTTATACGCCATGCCATTGGGAACGATATACTGCCCCTCGAAAAGGTCGATATTATGATCGTTTACGCCAATATACTTGATGTCTTTTGTAATGTTCATTTTACACCTCTTGTGTTTTATGCAATCGTTTTTAAAAGCATTTGCCGCTGCGACAATCCTCGGTTACGCCGCCGCGATAGCAAATTTCATTGGGACACTGCCCTGTTTGCGAAAAGCGAAGAATATTATCTATGGTTGTCTCTGCAATGTTTGCGAGCGCCTCGTTGGTCAGGAACGCCTGGTGAGACGTCACGATAACGTTGGGCATAGAGATCAATCTTGCCAGAATGTCATCCTCGAGGATGTGTCCCGAGAAGTCCTCAAAGAAGAAGTCGGATTCTTCCTCGTAAACGTCAAGGCAAGCCGCCCCCACGTGACGGGATTTGATGGCGGCAAGCAATGCCTCGGCATCGACCAGCGCACCGCGCGAGGTGTTGATAAGCACCACGCCGCGACGGCACTGCGCAATCGTCTCCTCGTTGATAATGTGGTAGGTCTCCTCGGTGAGAGGACAGTGCAGAGAAATAATATCGCTGCACGCAAAGAGCTCGTCAAGCTCGACGTAGCGGATGGTGTCGCCGTTGTCAAGGTCCTTTGCGGGGAATTTATCGTATGCCAACACCTTCATGCCAAAGCCGCGGCAGATGTCGATAAACACGCGGCCGATCTTGCCCGTGCCAATGATGCCAACGGTCTTGCCGTGCAGGTCAAAGCCTGTCATGTTGTTGAGACTGAAGTTAAAGTCGCGCGTGCGGATATACGCCTTGTGGATGCGGCGGATAGAGGTGAGCAGCATTGCCATGGCGTGCTCGGCGACCGCATAGGGCGAGTAGGCGGGGACGCGGAAAACATGGATCTTGCCAAAGGCATAGCGCACGTCAACGTTGTTGAAGCCCGCGCAGCGCAGGGCGATCATACTGACGCCCATTTCGCAAAGACGGTCGATGACGGCAGCGTTGACGGTGTCGTTGACAAACACGCAAACACCATCGCAACCGTGAGCAAGATCAACGGTGTCCTCGTTGAGCTTGGTTTCATAGTATTTAAAGCGAATACCCGAGTTTTGAGCAATCGCCTCAAAGGATTGCCTATCGTAAGGCTTGGTGTCAAAAAAAGCGAATTTCATTCTTTTTAGGGGTTCTCCTTATTCATTGGATGCGTACAACTATATTATACCAAAAAACACATCCCATTTGCAATATAATTGCAAAATTTTTTTAGAATTTTTTTAAAATAATTGTAGAATATCAAGAGCACATCTTCTATCGGTAAATAAAAAAGAAATCTCCCCCTGCGCTTTAGCGCACAAGGAAGGGGGCGTGTGTCTTATTTAGACACACGCCCCCTTCCTTGCTGTGAGAAAGTTCTTGGGGGGAGAGGTTTGGAGAGGGGGACTTCTTACTTAAGAAGTCCCCCTCTCCAAATTCACTTATCCTAACAATTATACACCACTGTAAGCGTTAAAGCCGCCGTCAACGGGAATGATAACACCGGTTACAAAGCCGGATGCATCGTCGCTGGCGAGCCAGAGAAGTGTGCCGATGAGGTCGGATGTTTCACCAAACTTCTTTTGCGGTGTTGCGGCAAGGATCTTGCCTGTGCGAGCCGTGGGCGTGCCATCCTCGTTGAAGAGGAGTGCGCGGTTCTGGTTGGTTACAAAGAAGCCGGGAGCAATGCCGTTTACACGGATGTTGCAGGGTGCAAAGTGCACTGCAAGCCATTGTGTAAAGTTGGAAATACCAGCCTTTGCTGCACTGTATGCGGGGATCTTGGTAAGAGGACGGAAAGCGTTCATCGACGAGATGTTGATGATGTTACCGCCGGTCTTGATCATATCCTCGGCAAATACCTGCGTTACGAGGAACGCAGAGGTGATGTTAAGGTCAAATACAAACTTCAGTCCGCTCTCCTCGAGGTCGAAGAAGGTCTTGCAGCCCTCAAGGTCGGGAGTCATATATTCGTTATCGCTGGAGGCGCGGGGGTTGTTTCCGCCTGCACCGTTGATGAGGAAGTTGACCTTTCCCCACTTCTGGTGAATAACCTCGCGTGCAGCGAGGATGCTCTCTTTTACAAGGCAGTTGGTGCCAATGCCGATGGCGTTTTCGCCAATGGACGCTGCAACCTCTTGTGCAGCCTTTTCGTTGATGTCAAGGAGCGCTACCTTTGCGCCGCATTCTGCCAAAGCACGGCCGAATTCAGCCATCAGAACACCGCCACCACCGGTAACAACAACAACTTTATCGGAAAGATCAATTCTGTAAGGAAGCTTCATAATCTTTATATCCTTTCTTATTTCAAGCCCTTCTCAACAGCCTCAAAGAGACCGTAGAGATAGGTTGCGCCCAGTGCGCGGTCAAAGAGACCGTAGCCGGGCTTGCCATCTTCGCCCCAGATGTTGCGTCCGTGGTCGGGACGTACGTAGCCGTCAAATCCTGCTTCAACAAGTGCCTTAACGATGCCGTACATATCAAGACTGCCCATCTCGGTCAGGTGTCCGCTCTCGCAGAAGTCGAGAGCGCCGGAGTGGGTGATCTGACGCAGGTGTACAAAGTAGGAGCGAGCCGCTAGCTTGGAAGCCATTGCTACCATATCGTTGTCACGTCCTGCACCGAGAGAACCTGTGCAAAGGGTGATGCCGTTGTGTACGTTTGGAACAGCCGCAAAGAGCTTGTCATAGCTGTTCATGCCCGTGATGATACGGGGCAGACCAAACATATCCCACGGCGGGTCATCCGGGTGGATCGCCATGTTGATGCCGGTCTCGTCGCAAGCAGGCATAATGCCATTGAGGAAGTATACGAGATTTTCAAAGAGCTGCTCGTGGCTCATGCCGCTATAAGCATCCAACAAAGAGTTGAGCTCCTCAGAGGTGTAGCTCTCATCCCAGCCGGGAAGGTGCAGGTTGTGAGGATCGAGGCTCATCAGCTCCTCGTGGTTGTAGGAAAGCGCGTTGGAGCCGTCCTCTGCCTCGGTGTGCAGATTGGTGCGGAGCCAGTCGAATACGGGCATGAAGTTGTAGCAGATGCACTTAACGCCCGCCTTGCCAAGGTTGCGAATGGTGGTTGCATAGTTTGCAATGTAGCGGTCGCGGGTGGGGAGACCGAGCTTGATGTCCTCGTGTACGGGAACGCTCTCGATAACCTCCATCTCCAGTCCCTTTTCATCACAGAGAGACTTGAGGCGCAGGATCTTGTCCATTTCCCAAACCTCGCCAACGGGGACGTCGTAAACAGCGGTAACAACACCGCTCATGCCGGGGATCTGACGGATATAGGAAAGCGGAATGCTATCCTTTTCTCCGTACCAACGAAATGTCATTTTCATTTTCGTTTGTCCTTTCTTTATTTCGTGTTTTATAGTCGTGTTTTATCAATTACAGGTTCAGAAACGCTTTGACGTTGCTGTAGCAAACACCCACCATCAGGCGTTTTGCGGCAGCCATATCGTATTCTCCGCGCTCAACGTAGCCGCCAACGAAGTCGGCAAGGATGCGGCGGAAGAAGTCAAAGCGTGCGTAGCTTGCCAAGGAGCGACTGTCGGTCAGCATGCCAAGGTTGGTTCCGAGCACTGCGTACTCGGAGACGTTTTTGAGCTGCTCGCGAATGCCCTCGACGGTATCGTTGAACCACCAAGCCGCACCGACGCGAACATTCGGGAACGCGCCTGTGAGAGTTGCCATTGCGGGAACGCAGGCGGGGTTGAGGGTATAAATGACCGTTTTGGGAAGTGCGCCTCTCTTGACGAGAGTATCGAAGAAGTAAACGAGCGCGTCTACGTCGACGTGACCGCGCATGATGTCAAAACCGGAGTCGCGGCCAATGGCGCCTGCGAGTGTGGTGTTGACGTTGCGGAAGGTTGCAAAGTGCAGCTGCATAACAATGTTGTTCTTTGCATAAAGCGCTGCCATAAAATACATCAGGTGCGAGAAAAGCTCCTGACGCTCGCCCTCGGTCAAGGTCGTGCGCTTTGCATAAAGCGCGGCGGCTCTCTCCTCACCGATATCAGACATGGGCAAAAAGTCCATGCCGTGGTCGGCAATTTTGCAGCCCTTGGAAAGGAAGTAATCCAATCTTTCCTCAAGTGCATTTTTCAGGTCTGCAAGCGTGTCAAGCTTTTTCCCCACAGCGCCCTCAAGTCTCTCCAGCGCCGCCGCGTCCATATTCAGGGCGAAGTCGGGGCGATAGGTGGGGCGCACGTTGGTATCGCCGCACACACCGTGCATCGAAAGAGGAGATGCAGGATCATCGGTGGTGGCAACGTATTCTACACGGAACTTTTTGAGAATTTGCTTTGCGGTCAGGGTTTCGAGTGCCTTGTTTGCTTTGTTCCAAATACGCTCTGCACTCTCGGAGCTCAGCGGCTCACGAATATCAAAGAGCAGCTTCAGCTCCAGCTGCGTCCAGTAGTAGAGCGGACCGCCGCAAAGGAGCGGAAAGATCTCGGCGTATTTGAGATACTTTTCCCAGAAGCTTGCATCCCCCGTGATATACTTTTCATCCACACCGCAAAGGCGCATCGCTCTCCACTTGTAGTGGTCGGCGGCAAGCCACAATTCACCCAAAGACTCAAACTTGCGATCGTTTTGCAGCTCCGCCTCGTTCAGGTGACAGTGGTAATCCACAATAGGCAGATCCTTTACCTCGGCATAAAGCGCTTCTGCCGCGGGGGTGTTTAAGAGGAGTGCATCCCCAAAAAATTCTTTCATCGGTTTCTCCCTTCCCTATCCCATCAGGACAGGATCTCAATTCTTTGGCCGTTTGATTGATACATGGAAAGAATGAGGCGAACGACCTTTGCCGCCTCCTTGCCCGACACGCGGAAGGGACGTCCCTCTGCGATGCAGGTGTAAAAATCCTTGATGAGGATGGCGTGCCCCGTACCCCAAACGGTTTTGCCAACGAGGTTTGCGTGGTCGCGCGTGTCCTCGATCTCAACGGGCTTGCCGTTCAGAAGAACGAAGTCATTGCCTGCGATAACGCGAACCTTATCCATAGTGACGAATTGCAGCTGAACGGGCAGATCCGCAGTTGCGGCAGTCGTGCCGTAGAAGTGGCACATCATACCGTCGGGCAGCTCAAAATGCGCCGTTGCAGTATCCTCTACCTCGATACAATCCTTGTGATAGTCATTGCTTGTATGCGCGGTAACGTGGGTGGGCATTCCGCACAGGTGTTGGAGAAGGTCAAGCGTGTGCAACGCTTGGTTGATCATTACGCCGCCGCCTTCCTCAAGAATTTTGCCTCTCCAAGGGCCCGAAGCGTAGTATTTTGCATCTCTCTTCCAGCTCACAATGCCAAGTCCCGATTTTACACCGTGCTCCTTGATGTAATCCATCAGCCAGAGCATACGGGGCTCATAGCGGTTTTGCTGACATACGCCAAGCTGTGCGGTGCTCGCCTCCTCTGCCGCAAGAACTGCGTGCAGCTGCTCCATAGTGGTAGCCAGGGGCTTTTCGCACAGAACGTGAATGCCGCGCTCCAGTGCCGCGATCGCCATTTGGGCGTGCAGATAGTGCGGTGTGCAGATGTGGATGGCATCGGGCTTTTCTTTGTCTAACAGCTCTACGTAATCGGTGTAGACTGAAACGTCGGAAAGCTCGAATTTTTCAATCTTTTCATGTGCTCGCTCGGGAAGGATGTCGCACAAGGCAGAGACCTTGTGCCCTGCGGCGAGAATGCCGTTGATGTGGTTGCCACAGATGGCGCCACAACCGATAATGGCAATGCGGAAAGTACTCATAATATGTTCCTCTTAGTTGGTTGGGTGGTTGTTTTTCTTTATTTAACACCGCCGTAGGATCCTGAAATATCCAGAACCACGTCGGCGCTTTCTTTTACGGTTGCGGTGCTTGCCGCAATGCGACGGTCAAGCTCCTCTAAATAAAGTTCATCGTCGATGGGAAGCTCTACGGCTCTGTCAAGCCAGGTAGAAAGCAGCATCGCGTTCATCATTTGCACGCTCCTGATGCCCTCCTCGCCTTTGACGAACAAAGGCTCAATTCCCAAAATTGCATTGGCGAAATTGTTGATAATTCCTACATGTTGGTCGTTGCTGCCGAGGGTGACGATTTCACAGGTTCGATATTCGGGGTTAACAAATGCGCGTGCCGTGCGGCAGAATTCGCGCTCATCAACCTTCAGTCGGTCAAACATCAATCGATCGTTCTCACAAACAAGGCGTCCGCGCGTACCCGTGATCTCAAAGCGGTTTGTGCCGGGGGCATCTGCCGTAGAAGTGACAAACACGCCCGTAGCGCCGTTTGGAAATTCCATATAGGCGGTGACGTCATCCTCGACCTCGATATCGTGCCATTTGCCAAAGTGGCAATGGGCATGTATTTTTGTGGGCAGCATTCCCACGATCCATTGAAGCAAGTCAATTTGGTGCGGACATTGGTTAAACAGCACGCCGCCGCCCTCGCCCTTCCAAGTGGCTCTCCAGCCACCGATGTCAAAGTAGTTTTGCGAGCGATACCAATTTGTAATGATCCAGTTGACGCGCTTGATCTCGCCAAGATCGCCGTCTGCCACCATCTGTTGCATTTGGCGGTAGATGGGGTTGGATCGCTGATTGAACATCATGCCAAAAAGCTTATCCGACCGCGCGGCTACCGCATTCATTTCTTTCACCTGCTTGGTGTAAACACCCGCGGGCTTTTCGCAAATGACGTGAAGCCCTGCCTCGAGTGCTTCGGTGACCATGGTTGCGTGGTCATACGGCGGAACGGCAACGATGATGGCATCGCAAAGACCGCTGTGCAGCAGCTCCTTGTAATCGGTAAAGGCTACAACATCCTCGGCTCCGTCAAGCGCCAATATCGCATCCATTTTGGACGTACGCTTGTTGCAAATGGCAGTCAGTACACCGTTTGCGATCTTGCCTTCCAAAAAGGATTTGCAATGCGCTGTGCCCATGTTGCCGATGCCAACAATGCCAAATCTGACCTTTTGCATTATGCTCTGCCGTCTACAACGGGGTGACCGATTTCAGCCAGCATATCCTTGAGCGCATTGACTGCACAGTCAAATGCCTCATCAGCGGTTGCAAATACAAACTTGTTTTTGAGCTCCTTGCCATCAAATTGCTTGTAGGACTCGGAAACAAACAGGTGAGGCTCAACGGTGAGTACGACCTCGCCGTCGATAGTGGCGTCGATCTTTTGGAGCGCTTCCTTCAGGCGTCCCTCACCCGCGCCTGCGGGAACGAGCGTGTGACCTTCATAAAGGCAATCCTTAACGTGCATATATTCGAAGTAAGGCAGTGTTGCCTCAAGTCCCTTAACAGGGTCGCTTTCGTAGTAAACGTAGTTTGCGGGGTCATAGATGGCGCGCAGACCGGGAACGGATGCGAGCAGATCGGCAACTCTCTCGGGCTCCTGACCGTAGATCTCGCTCTCGTTCTCATGGCAAAGGGTGATGCCTGCCTCGGTAGCCTCGGCTACCATGATCTTCATTCTTCTGATGACCTCGTCGCGGTACTCGTCGAGCTTGTCCTGCGGAACAAAGAAGCTGAAGATGCGCATACGCTTGGTGTCAAGCGCCTTGCAAACCTGGAGCGCGCGGCGGAAGGATGCCAGATGCGGCTCGAAATCGTCGGTGATTTTATATTTGCCAATGGGAGAACCAAAGGAAGGAACGATGATGCCCTCGTCATCAAAACGCTTTTTGATGGCGGCAAGCTCCTCGTCGGTCTTTGCAAGCACCGCGCCAAAATTCATTGCACGGGGCTCAATGCAAAACAGTCCGTTTCTCTTCAGTGCTTCTACCTGTCCGTTAATGCCGTTGTGTGCTTCGTCTGCAAAAGCGGAGATCAAAAATTTTGCCATAGTATTGTCCTTTCTGTTTGTCCGTCTGTGACAGATGTAGGTCGTGTTGCCCAAAGACCGTTCAAATCGATTTTTGGCAACACTTTTTCATTTTAACTTTATTATATTATAACAACTTTATTTACAAATGTCAATCGCTTTTTTGATAAAAAGTGTTGCAAATACTGTTAATTTATGATATAACTAAATGGGGCAACGCATCCCATCTGTCGCTTTTTGACAAAGCGCCCCGAAATTCCGCAGAACGGAGACACTGTTATGAAAAAACTGCATCTGGTATCAAACGCACATCTTGACCCCGCATGGCTGTGGCGCTGGAACGAGGGACTTGCCGAGGCAATTTCTACCTTCCGCGTAGCGGCAGACTTTTGCGAGGAATATGACGGATATATTTTTAACCACAACGAGGCTCTCCTTTACGAATGGGTAGAGGAGCACGAGCCTGCCCTTTTTGCGCGCATCCAACGCCTTGTAAAAGAGGGTAAATGGAACATTATTGGCGGTTGGTATCTGCAGCCCGACTGCGTAATGACCTCGGGCGAGAGTCTGCTCTCCCAAATTGCAATGGGGCGCAAATATTTCAAAGAAAAATTCGGCGTTGAACCCAAGATCGCCATGAACGTGGACTCTTTTGGTCACACACGCGGTCTTGTACAAATTCTTAACAAAACAGGCTTTGAGGCGTATCTTTCCAAGCGCCCCGAGTGGCTTGCGGGCAGCTTTTTGTGGCGCGGCTTTGATGCCAGCACCATCCCCGTCCACAGTCTTTATGACGGCTACGGCTCCCTCAAGGGGGAAGCCGTGAAAAAGATCAACGAGCACTTCTCTCACGGCCCCGAGCGCGAGGAATCGATGTGCATGTGGGGCATTGGCAACCACGGCGGCGGTGCTTCACGCGAGGACTTGGCGGCGATTGCCGAGCGTATGAAGGTAGGCGATATTGAAATGTTCCACTCCACCCCCGAGGCATTTTTTGCAACACTGGACCGCACCAAGCTGCGCACAGTGAGCGAATCTTTGATCTCCTCGATGGTTGGCTGCTACACCTCGATGGTACGCATGAAGCAAGCGCACACCAAGCTGGAGAACCAGATTGCCATGACCGAAAAAATCATGAGCTATGCCGCTCTCGCAACCAATGCCGACTACAACGCCGACGAGCTGCTCAAAGCCAAAAAGGCGATCGCGTTCTGTCAGTTCCATGACGTTCTGCCCGGCTCGGGCATTAAGATGGTAGAAGAGGACGGTCTGCGTACCCTTGCCTACGGCTCGGAAATTTGCGACAAGCTCTTTACCAAAGCCTTCTTCAAGCTCTGCCAAGGGCAGAGAAAGGGCAACAGACAAGAGATTCCCGTTATGATCTTCAATCCGCACCCCTACCCTGTTGAGGGCGACTTTGAAATGAGCTTTATGCTCGAGGACCAGAACTGGAACGAGGGACAAAAGACGGTTGCCACCGTTTATGACGAGAAAGGCAATGCCCTGCCCTCGCAAAACGAAAAACCCAACTGCACCTTTAACCTCGACTGGCCGCAAAAGGTCAGCTTCCACGCCACTCTCGCACCTGCATCCATCAGCCGTTTTGACTGCCATCTGGAAGTCAAAAACAAGGCAGATCTTCCCGTTTTGCAATACCCCGATGACAAAATTGAGGTTGCAAACGATCAAATCGCGATGTCTGTTGACCGCAAAACAGGTCTCTTTACCTTCGCAGCAAACGGCAAGACGCTCATCGAGAACGGCGGCGCTCTGGAATACTACCGCGACTGCGAGGACGCCTGGGCAATGACCACCGACAACTTCCGTCAGCACCTTGCATCCTTTGAGCTGATGAGCGATGCCGAGGCTTGCGACTTTGTTGGCTACCCCGACGACAAAACGCCCAACGTGCGCGTAGTTGAGGACGGCGACGTTCGCACCAAGGTGCAGGCGTTCTTCAAATACAACCGCTCCACCGCGATGGTAGAGTACACCATGCCCAAGAACAGCAACTATATGGACGTGGATATTCTCATCTTTTCGGGCGAGCCCAACAAGATGCTCAAATATCACGTCGACACCGCCTTTGAGGGCGTTCCCGTAGGTGAGACCGCGTTTGGTCGCGAGGAGCTCTTCCACGATGAAAGAGAAGCGGTTTGCCACAAGTGGTGCGGCATTCACAATGCCGAGGATCGCGTATATATCATCAATCGCGGCACGCACGGCGGCAGCTTTACGGGACACTCGATGAAGATCTCCCTACTCCGCACCCCCATCTATTCGGCACACACCATCGGCCCCCGTCAGCTTGCACCGCACGACCGTTGGTGCGACCACATGGATATGGGCGAGCGCCGATTCTCCTTCCGCATTACGGCAGATAAGCACGTCGATCGCATGGCGCAAGCCTTTAACGAGGAGCCTTTCGCGCTTTCTTTCTTCCCGTCTGGAGAAGGACAACGCCCCGCCCCCGCCGTCACCCTTGACAACGAGAGAGTTCTGCTCTCCTCGATGCGCCAAACCGAAAACGGTTATCAAATTACCCTTTATAACACAACCATCAAACCCGAAACCGTACACGTTTCCATCCCCACCCTCGGCTATGACGAGACCTTGGAGTTTGGACGGTATGAGTTGAAAATCATAGATATCTAAAAGAGACGCAGGGGGAACTTTTTTCAAAAAGTTCCCCCTGCACCCCCTCAAAAACTTTCGCACAATCATTATCTAAACAAAGTCGTTGGTTTACGAACAGACAGTCGGCGCGCGCCACTTGGCGCGCTTTTGCTATCGCAAGCGATTAGGGACCACCGAGACCCTACTCGCTAAGAAAGTTGAATAGAGACAAATGTAGGGGCGTGCATTGCACGTCCGCGATGATTTATCATTTTTTAGACGGACGACCGATGGTCGCCCCTACATTGAAAAACATAATTCTTTGTAGGGGGCGACGTCCTCGACGCCCCGCTTTAACGAATTTGAGCAAAGCGAAAACACCGCCGAGAGTGACCAAACGGTAACTCTCGGCGGTGTGTTTTGTGTTTTGATTAAATACAGATATATGCTCCTATTACTTTGCTGGTGTTTTCGTCATATTTGATCCAGCCGTGCTTAATCGCTTGATCTAACACAAGATCTCTTCCCAGCATACTGTTCCTGCAGGCAAAATAGCACATCCGTTCATCGTTTTTGAACAAAGGCGGAAGCGAATCGGCAGTAAGCTTAAATGCAAAATTCTTGGCATCAGAGATAATACGCTTGATTTCCTTTGCAATTTGAGCAACCTCCTTAAAGGCACAAGCAACCGCATCAACTTCCAACTCGGAGAACTTATTTACACCCTTGATCTCTTCCATGTTGAATACCACGATTGCAGGCTCGTATCTTTCATCTTTCTTTCGAATATATCCATACTTCAAAAGCTTATCGAGCAAAGCTTGACTGCACTGTTCCCATTTACCCTCTGCCACTGATTTCAAGGTGTTTGCTTCCTCGGGGCTAAGATGGGAAGGTGTATTACTTTCAATGTTTTTGTAATTGAACTTATATTGGCTAAAAGGGACAGAAGAACGCATAGCACCATGCAGTCCCACCCAAGGAAGATACGGAATATCTGCGCCCTGATACCCGACAATATCCCATCTTCCGTTATCCGGACGTTTGGTGTATTCAAATTTTCCGTCATATTCTGTACGAGCGAATGTATCAAATACCGCCATTAAAAGAGCCCATTTCGCATCCTCGTATGTTGTGTACTTACCGTAATAGGAAATTCCGCTTCCCTCGCACGCCTTTGAAAACTGATCGATAAATTGCTCAAAGAGAGTGGTAAGTCTTTCGGCAACCCCACTATTATAGTACCAAATTTTTTCTTGCACATCTTTACCAATGATGGGAAAGGATGTTTCATATTTGTTTTCACGCTTAACCAAAAACGTTTGCTTTGTTAAATATTCCAACTCATCTTCCATATAAGGAAGCGCAATGCCAAGCTCTATAGAAAGTTCTTCTGCAGTTGATGGGTTTCCATAGGCTTCCAGAAAAATATTTTTATACATTGCGTGTTGAAGAATATTCCAAGGCTGACCGCAATCTCCAAAAGCACTGCAGCTGTTGGTGAATGCAATCTCTTCCGGCTTATAACTTCTTTTTCCAAATCCTCTTGCCATATCCATACCTTCTTTCAAAATTTCTCTTGCACGGAAAAGTCTGGACTTGACCGTGTTTTCGGGGAGTGTGAGGGCTAATGCAATTTGGCGAATGCTCTTATTTTCGATGTAATAGGCGACGACGATGTTGCGATAATCGCTTTTGATGAACGCCAGCTCTCGCCGAAGCAGAGACATTTGCTCTGTATGTATCATTTCATCAAGGATGCTCTCACTTGTGTCCTCAATTTCATAATCGCCAATGTCGGAGCCGCTTATCGCCTCTTGGCGGCGGTGCTTTGCGGTTGCCCACCCGGCATAGCAGTTGCGCGCGATCTGCCATACCCAACCCGAGAAGCTTGTGGGGATCGTTCCTTTGTTCAAAGAACCGATGATTTGAAGCGCGATCTCTTGTGTCAAGTCCTCTGCCTCGTTCGTGTTTCCCGTCTTTTTGAGACAGAAATAGAAAAGCTTTTCCATATAGTTCTCGGCAAATTCTTGAATCATTCGTTCACGCAGCTCGTTCGCTTGTTGCATCTTCTCACCTCCTTCACTCATATAGTGTGGCATTTTGGAATTCGGTTGCATGGATTTTGAAAAAATTTCTATATTTTTTCGGGAGGAGCAAGCCCCTCCCCTACGATGTGACTAATCATTCTTAGGTAGGGGAGCGCCTTGGTGCTCCCGCTTTACCGCCAAACAACTCTCTTAGCGGATAGGGTTGGTGGGTCTCGCTGCGGCTCGGTCACGCTCGTGTTTTAACAGTCCACAGGACTGTTATTCATTGCACTCGCGCCGCTACGCTACCTCAAGGGGAAGGCTTTTCATTATTTGCCTCGGCAAAACAACTCTCTTATTTTGTAGGGTCTCGGTGGTCCCTACAAAATAGCGACAGCAAAAGCAAGCGGATGCTTGCGTCGACTGTCTATCCGTGTGTTAGAAATCACTTTAAGAAATTTTTGTGCGAAAGTTTTTGAAGGGGTGTGGGGGAACTTTTTTCAAAAAGTTCCCCCACATTTATCCCCTTACGAAAACATTTTTATAGCCTTTTTGACGTCCTCGCGCATAGCTTGCATAGCGGCGTATTCGACGTCGTGCAGGTAGTTGGTGGTGCCGCTGTTGATGACCTCACGTGCGGCAGCGTAGCCTGCTTTGGACATATAGGAATAATAATTGATTTTGCGGATGCCGCTCTCGATCGCCTTGCGGAAGCCCTCCTCGGAGACACCGCTGCCGCCGTGCATAACCAGGGGCAAGCCGGTGGCTTTGGCGCAGTTTTTGATGACGTCAAAGTCGAGCTTGGGCTGCGAGGTGTAAAATCCGTGCGCCGTTCCAAAGGCGATGGCAAGCGCATCGATGCCGGTTGCCTTGCAGAATGCCTCTGCCTCGTCGGGGCGTGTGTAAAAGTCCTCGGGGCGAGCACCGACCAATCCCTCGCCGCTGCCTGCCTCGCCGGTGATCAGTCTGCCAAGCTCGGCTTCCACACTGACGTTCATGGCGTGTGCTGCATCGGTGATCTGCTTGGTCAAGCGAAGGTTCTCCTCATACGGGAGCGCGGATGCATCCATCATTACAGACGTAAATCCAAGGCGCAACGCCTTGTAGATCATATCAAGGGACGTGCCGTGATCGAGATGTACGCAAACGGGCACCTTTGCCGCCTGCGCGACCGCCACCATGGCAGGGCCAACCATAGAAATATCGTTGTAAACGTTGTGCACCTCGGCGTGTGCAATAATAACGGGGCGGTTCAGCTCCTCTGCCGCCGAAATGACTGCCTGCAAGCTATCAAAGCCCGTGGCATTGAACATACCAATGGCGCTTTTTTCCTGCTCGGCAATTTCAAGTATCTGTTTTAAATTGACAAGCATTACTGTTCAACCTCCGGAATTCGTTTGATGCGCACGTCCTCAAAAACGTCGCTCTCGTCGCGGCTCTTGGTGGAAAACTCGCTGATGATGGCGCCGTCCTTGCCTGCTTGGAACCAGTGCTTAGTGTTGGGGTACATGGTGTACTGCTCACCCTCACGCAGACAAATTTCGTGGAACACAGTAACCGTTGTGGGGGGCAGAATGGCTTTGATGTCCTCTTTCTTCCCTTCCCCCGAAACGTAGAGATAGACCTCGCCGCGTCTGCAGCGGAAGGTCTCCTCCTTGCCGGAGTACGGAACGCCATTCTCGACCCCGTCGCAGTGCGTGTGCTCGGGGCAGGTCTGATAGGGGCGCAGCACCATCTCCTTGGCGCAGCATTTTTCGGTGTTGACGTATGTTAAAATCTGCAAGCCGACCTCTTCGACCATGCCAAGTCCAAAGTCGGCAACCTCGATTTTGTTTGCTTCTTCTTCGGTAATGATGATGTTTGCTTTTTTGAACTCTTCCAGAACGTATGCAACGCCTGACTCATACTGTTGTTTGGTAATCATAAAACCGTTCTCCTTTGATATTTCTTTTCCAATGCAAGCACTTCTTTCAAGGGCTTCGCTCCGCTGACCGAGTCGGCAGATGCGAGATTGCAAGCCGCCACACAGGACGCCAAGCGCATACCCTCGGTCATATTCATATCGTTGATAAATGCGTACAGCATTCCCGCACAAAAGGCATCGCCCGCACCAACGGTGCCAACGACATCCTCGCGGGGAACGTTCAGAGACGGCACAACGGTAAAGTTGCCGCTCACCTCAAACGCGCAGCCCAGCTCGGGACAGTGGATGACCACGGCATCCTTGACACCCATTTGCAAGATCTTTTTACAAATTTCTTTGAGATGCTCGCAATTTGGTGTGCCGTCTGCGCGGCGCGCATCAATGCCTGTCAGCATGCCGCCCTCTACCTCGTTAATAACAATATAGTTGCAATATTTGAGTGCGGGCGGAACGAGCTTTTGGAACTTTCCGCTCTGGTCGCTGATAAGGTCGATGCAGGTCTTGATGCCCTTTGCTTGCACGTCGTGCAACAGTCTTGCGGCTTTTGTACCGTAGTCGGCATCCTCGGCATCCATTTCATCCAAAAGGAGCAAGTAGCCCAGATGGAACAGATCACAATTCAGTTTTTCAACGTCAATATCCTCGGGGAAAAATGCCGCATTGGCACCGCGTGCGTGGAAAAACGTGCGCTGCCCTGTGGTTTGTACGGTCATGACGTCGGTGTAAGAGGTGGGGTGCGATGCGGATTTTGCAACGCGACTGACGTCGATTCCTCTCTCTTGCATTTGCCCCAGCACCCACTCGCCGTACTCGTCCATGCCTACCTTGCCGTAGGCTATGACCTCTGTTTGAGGATCGAGCACCTTGAGGTCGATGCCCGTGTTGCACACGCATCCGCCAACGGCGCGTGTCTCTTTGGAAATATTGACAAGCATGCCCTCCTCGGGCCACGCATCAATTCGTTTGACAACATCCAACAGAATGTTGCCCGCAATGGCAACCTGTTTTTTCATTGTACGTTCTCCATAGAAAGCTTTAAGCTAAAGTGTTTTTCCTCTCCCGCACCAAGTGTTAAAAAGCGGAATCCGCCATCCAATTTTGTGGTGGTGGGCTCGAGTCCGAGGGCGTAGTCGCCGCTTGCCATGCTCTTCCAAACAATAAACTCGCCAAGCGTTTGGCGGCTATACGTAAGGGTAAAGCGCTTGCCCAGAGTGGGGTTGGTATACGCAGCGCATCCCTCACTCATCTCCAAAAAGTAGCAGGTCTCCTCGCGGTTGTCCTCAGGGGCAGAGACGGTTTCCCATCCTGCAAGATTTTCTTTTGCCCAAGGCGTGCGCGGGGTCACAGACCTTGCATTGACCTCGATTTTGCCGCCCTCGTTAAGGAAGGGATAGCCGAGGTTGACGTGATACAAAAGTGCGTAGTCTTCCGCTTTTGTGCCCTCGTTGATGAGCGTGTCCTCAACCTCAACACAGTTGCTGCCGGCGGCAGAATGGATTTTGCGCTTGACGACAAGGTGCTTGCCAAACAAGGCACTGTTGCGCAAAAAGCCCTCGATCAAAATGCCGTTCTCGTCGCACTCTGCGCGCGTGACGATGGCAGGCGTGAGATGCAACGTGCCGTGTGTTTCGCGACCTTCCATCTCTCCTACACAGTCAAGACCGCAGGTGTAAAGCATGCCGCCCTCAAAGCGGTTGGCAAACGGAACGTTTTTATTTGTAACACCGTTTTTGGAAAGGAAAGAGATATTCTCTCCCTCAAAATATAGCTGCGTGATATCAAGGGCGCGGCTCTCATTGATGAGAAAACGCAATTTGCCGTTGTGACAGTCGATAAAGGTCAAGCCCTTCTCTTCACCGTCCACAGCGGTGTAGCGAGTAAGCGAACAAATTTGCCGCACGTGATTCATTTTTGGATTTTTCATACTGTCTTGCCTGCCTTTCGGGTGAATGTTGTTTCCTGTCGGTTATCAACTCTCTTAGCGGATGGGGTCTCGGTGGTGCCCAGCCGCTCGCGGTAGCCAAAGCAAGCGGATGCTTGCGCCGACCGTCTATCCGTTTCTTTGAAGTTTTCTTTTGATGGTTTTGTGCAAAATTTTTTGAGGGGGTGCAGGGGGAACTTTTTTCAAAAAGTTCCCCCTGCGTTTCCTTTTAGTCCTCCACTCTCTCGCCCAAGATGTTGCGGTATTTTTGATAAAAGCTTTCAAAATAGCCGCCGTCGAGGGCTTCGCGGATCTTGCGGGTAAGGTTGTTATAGAAATAGAGATTATGCGTAACCGCCAAGGTCATGCCAACCGTCTCTTTGGCTTTGAGCAGGTGGCGAATGTAAGAACGGCTGTAATTTTTGCAAGCGGTGCACTCGCATCCCGAATCGATCGGGCGGTCGTCGAGCGCGTATTTTTCGTTGGTGAGGTTCATTTTGCCGTGCCAAGTGAAGACGTTGCCATGGCGCGCGTTGCGGGTGGGCATGACGCAATCAAAGAAGTCCACACCGTAGTGGATAGCTTCGAGAATGTTGCAAGGCGTGCCAACGCCCATGAGATATCGGGGCTTGTCCTTGGGCATGTGCGGCTCAACCGCATCAATAATGCGATACATATCCTCGGTCTCCTCGCCTACGGCAAGACCGCCAATGGCATACCCTTCACAGGGAACCTCGGAGATCATCTTCATGTGTTCAATGCGCAGATCCTCATAGGTGCCGCCTTGGTTGATGCCAAAGAGCATTTGGTGGCGGTTGATGGTGTCAGGGAGAGAGTTGAGACGGTCCATCTCCTCGCGGCAGCGAACCAGCCAACGGTAGGTGCGCTCCATGCTCTGCTTGCAGTATTCGTGCGGTGCGGGGTTTTCGACGCACTCGTCAAACGCCATCGCGATGGTGGAAGCAAGGTTGGATTGAATTTGCATGCTTTCTTCGGGTCCCATAAAAATACGGGCACCGTCGAGGTGAGAGCGGAACTCTACGCCCTCCTCGGTAATCTTGCGCAGCTTGGCAAGGGAGAAAACCTGAAATCCGCCGCTATCGGTGAGCACAGGGCCTTCCCAGTTCATAAACTTGCGAAGTCCTCCCATTTGGCGGATGAGCCCGTCACCCGGACGGACGTGCAAATGGTAAGTGTTGGAGAGTTCGACTTGGCAGTCGACCTTTTTGAGCTCCATGGTGTTGATGCCGCCCTTGATGGCACCGCAGGTACCTACGTTCATAAATACGGGCGTTTGAATGTCGCCGTGCACGGTGTGCAACACACCGCGGCGCGCGCGGCCTTCGGTTTTGAGAACCTCAAATTTGTTGATTGACATATTGATCCTTTCCGTATGCAAGAGTTCAGCTTGCACCTAAAAAATGATGATTTGGAGACGTAGCACACAGTTCAGGTGTACCCGTCTGCGGTTGACTCGTTAAGTGTTTTTCAGTTTTGTTTATTCGTCTTTTGAGCAAGCTCTTGAATGGCTTCTGTTTTGTCGATGTATGTTTCGATATATCCGCACGCGGGGCAAACAGCGCATTTTACCTTGCCCAAAGAGCCTTTGAACATTCCTTTTTCGCGTACGTCTACACCATATCCGCCGTTGGTAACCATTACGTTCAAATCCTCAACCATTTCGGTTTGGCATCTCAAACATTTTCTCATACGAATAATCTCCTTTTGCAAATTTTAGAACCCTGTTCTGTCGAACTGCTTATCGAGCGTATGGTGCGACA
This sequence comes from Oscillospiraceae bacterium, assembly GCA_015063725.1. Classification (GTDB taxonomy): domain Bacteria; phylum Bacillota; class Clostridia; order Oscillospirales; family CAG-272; genus UMGS1865. The sequence continues at coordinate 27,279 of SVTP01000014.1, read as the reverse complement.
TTTCAAGCGCGACGGGGCGTCCGTGAGGACAGAATGTAATATCGGGAATGGTCATCAGCTTATCCACGATCCATTTTACGTGCTCGTCGGCATATGCCCTGCCCGCCTTAATGGCTGCTTTGCAGGCTGCCTGATAGAGCGCTTTTTCAAAAATGATGTCGCGCGTCAGCTTAACGCTGCCTGTGTTATCAAGAATGCGACCTGCCATGCTGCCCAGCATATCGGGCACGGCGGCACTGTCGACCTCTTCGGGAATGGCATCCACCGAGACGGTATTGCGCGCATAGCGCAGAGAAAATCCGATCTTTTCGAGCTCTTCGTTATATTGCTTCAGCGCTTCTACTTCACCGCTCGTCATCATTACGTCGATGGGTAGCATCAGCATTTGCGATACGACCTCGACCTTGGCAAGTCCTGCTTTGAGTTGTTCAAACAGGATGCGCTCGTGCGCGGCGTGCTTGTCGATGATGAGCATCTTCTCCTCAACCTGAACGATGACATAGGAATTGAACACCTCGCCAACGATGCGATAAAACGGCACAACAGGTGCGGCTGCTTCGAGGGGTTGCGGAGTAGGTGCTGCTTTTTCTTCTGTTTTTGCTTCTGCTTTTTCCTCTGCTTTTTGAGGAACGGGAGCAGGCGCAGATGCGGCTTGAGGCTCCTCGACTGTGGGGACGCGGTTCTCGTTTTTGACAACCTCAGGCACTTCTTTGGGGAGAACCGGCGGTTGTGATGCAGGACGCGAGGAAAGCTCGGAGTGCAGCGTGGAAAGTGCCGAGTTAGAAGCCGCAGGGGTGCTCTCTTTGTTGTTGCTATACAGGTTGCGGTATTCCTCGGCGGTCATGCGCGCCTGCGGTTGGGGTTGGGTGCGGTTTTCAAGGTCGTAGGAAAGTTGGCGCGAGGCGAGACTTTCCATTTTGCCGTCCTTGACGGGGGCAATCGCCTCGGAAACCTTGGGCGCAAACGCACTTTTGGCGGTGCGTGTGCCAAAATTGAGTTGCATCGAGGGGCGCGTAACGTTGCCCTCGAGCGCTGTGCGCGTGGTGTAGTAGACGGCTTCGAACACCGCTTTTTCGTTGGAGAATTTGACCTCTAACTTTGCAGGGTGCACGTTGACGTCCACCTTTGCCGGGTTGATATCGATGTAAAGCACGCAACAGGGGAACTTTTCGGGCGGCATATACGAGGTATAAGCCTGCTCGAGTGCCGCCATTGCGGTCTTGCTTTTGACAAAACGCCCGTTGATAAAGAAGTTTTGGTAGTTACGGTTGGCTTTAAAGTTATCGGTTCTGCCGATAAAGCCCCGAACGGTAATGCCGTCGTGGTCGCTGTTGACCTCGATCAAACGAGAGGCAAACTCCTTGCCGAATACGGCGTAGATAGTGTTTTGCAGGTTTCCGTCGCCTGCGGTCTCGAGTTTAAGATTGCCGTCAACAATGAGGCGGAACGCGATTTTGGGATTGGAAAGCGCGACCTTTTCGACGTTTGCGGTCACTGCCATTGCCTCGGTGACGTCCTTTTTGAGGAACTTGCGACGCGCGGGAACGTTGGCAAAGAGATTTTCAACAATGACGGACGTACCCGTGGAGCAGCCCTGCTCTCTGATGGATGCGATGTTGCCGCCGTGTGCCTCAAGCACCGCGCCAAATTGCGCGTCCGCTGTCTTGGAAATGATGCGCACGTCGGAGACCGATGCGATGGCGGCAAGCGCCTCACCGCGGAAGCCGAGTGTGAGGATGCCGTCAAGGTCCTCTGCCACCTTGATCTTACTGGTGGCGTGACGACGGATGGCTACGGGAAGATCCTCGGGCGTCATTCCGCAGCCGTTGTCGGTGACGCGCATAAAAGTCACACCACCGTTTTGAATTTCAACAGTGATGCGATCCGCTCCCGCGTCGATCGCGTTCTCCATCAACTCCTTGATGACAGATGCAGGACGGTCTACAACCTCTCCCGCCGCTATTAAATTGGCTACCGCAAAGGGCAGAACATTGATCTTTCCCATAAAAAATCCTTTCTTGGGGATTTTTCCGTGGGGAACTTTTTGGAAAAAGTTCCCCACACCCCTCAAAAACTTTCAAAACATTTTTTCCAAATTGATTGGGAATGTTTGTGTGCTGTTTGTTAGGTACTATCGGTAGCAGTCAGGGTAGCGAAGCGGCGCGAGCGCAATGAATGATAGCCCAGTGGGCTATCAGAACGCGAGCGTGACCGAGCCTCAGCGAGACCCACTAACCCTGCCTGCTCCACGAAAGTTGTTTTTCAAACAGTTTTCTTATTTTTACTCTGTTATCACTATCGAATCCTCATCAGATAAGGTGTACACCTTGCATTGACTCTCTTGCAAAAGTTGCTCGTAGTGTGCTTGCCGTTCGGGGGTAAAATGACAAATCAAAATACCGTCAAACAGACCAAGACCGCTCATGTCGGTCATATCTTCGGGTGCGTCGTCGTAGCGCGTGACGTGAGAAACATCTTTTGTTACAATGTGCGCGCCTGCGCTTCCACCGATATAGGTCACGCCCGATTGAATGTATCGGACGATTTCTTTGTCAAATCCGCTTTTTCGTATGCGTTCAAGGGTTTTTAGGGTGTTTCCACCGCTGATGTAAAGCACGTCAATATCCAAGCTAAAATACGGACTTGGGTTGTAATAGTCAAAAACGATTGTATTTTCCCGCGCAAAGCCGAATTCCTGCATACGACGATAAAACTTTTCGCTCTGTATGGCTTCGGCAGTCGCCTTTTCGTTTGGAATAAACAGTAAGCGACACTCCCCTATCGGCTTTGGTAAGTTGGTCAGTATTACATTCTGCGACCTTTCATTTCGAAAATCGCAAGAAGATAAAATCAGTTTCATTTTGCATTATCCTTTGTTCAAAATCATACGCAATTCCGTGTTGGGGGTTCCCATCAACACATCCATCTCGGCACCATCGAAGCGGAAGCCGTATTTCTTGTAAAAGTCGATGGCTTTTTGGTTATCTTTGAGCACCCACACGGCAATTTGAGGATATGCAGCAAGTTTTTGGATAGCGCTTTGCATCAACCGATACCCTACCTTTTTGCCTTGATATTCTTGCAAAACGTAAATAGCAAATACTTCCCCCACATTGGGCAAAGCTGAATCGCGGTATGCACCGTATGCAACAAACCCAACCACGTGCTCGCCATCCTTGGCTACAAGGATATTATCCTTCCAGCGATGTGCTATTTGAATGCATTTTTCAAGCGTGATACCGTCCAAATAGGTTTGGTCTATCAATCCCGTATAAGTCTCTTGCCACGATTTCCAATGCACGTACGCTTTTCCGTCGATTTCGGCATCGGTCATCATTGGGACAATTTGAATGGCATCAAAATTCATATTGATTGCTCCTTTTGGTTGAAATTACTGCAATCTCTTCTTCAAATCGAAGAGGAAGGACATACACTCAAACGGGGAGAGGGTGTTGAGGTCGGCGGCTTTGAGCTCGGCGATGACCTGCTCGTTGGCAACGTCCTCAAAGGAAATGAGGGTATCATCCTTGATTGTGGTGGGCTTCTTTTTGCCCTTGGCGCCTGTGTCGGCGTCGGATACGGCGCGAGAGGTCTCCTCAACGGCGGCAAGCACCTCGCGTGCACGCTTGATGACCTCGTTCGGCAGTCCTGCCAGCTTTGCAACCTCAATGCCGTAGCTATCGTCGGTGGAGCCGCGCACGATCTTGCGCAAGAAGGTGATGCTATCCCCTCTCTTTTTGGCGGCGATGTTGTAGTTGACGATACCGTCAAACTCCTCTTCCATCACCGTCAGCTCGTGGTAGTGGGTGGCAAAGAGCGTCTTGGCTCCGATCTTGCGGCTGTTGGTGTATTCGACAATGGCGCGCGCAATGCTCATACCGTCAAAGGTAGAGGTGCCGCGACCAACTTCGTCATAAATGATCAGGCTCTTCTTCGTTGCGTTCTTGAGAATGTAGGAGACCTCGTTCATCTCCAGCATAAAGGTCGACTGTCCCGATGCGAGGTCGTCCGAAGCACCCACGCGCGTAAAGACCTTGTCTACAACACCAATGCTTGCCTCGGATGCGGGCACGAAAGAACCGATTTGCGCCATGACCGTAATGAGAGCCACTTGGCGCATATACGTCGACTTACCTGCCATGTTGGGGCCCGTAATGAGCATCAGGCGGTTTTTGTCGGTGTCGAGATGCACGTCGTTGGGCACAAAATAGGTATCCTTGACGAATTGCTCGACAACGGGGTGACGACCGTCCTTGATGATGATCTCGTCGCTTTGTGTCATTTCGGGGCGCACGTACTTGTTCTTGGTAGCCACGACCGCGAGGGAGCGGTAGACGTCAAGCTCGGCAAGCAGTGCCGCCGTTTTTTGAATACGCACGCTCTGTTCGGCAACAAAGGTGCGGACTTGTTGGAAGAGCTCATATTCAAGTGCCACAGAACGATCCTTGGCACCGAGAATGGTAGACTCCATATCCTTGAGCTCGGGGGTGATGTAACGCTCACCATTCGTAAGCGTTTGCTTGCGGATGTAATGCTCGGGTACTTGATCCATAAAGGATTTGGAAACCTCAATGTAGTAGCCGAACACGCGGTTATAGCCGATGCGGAGTGTGCGAATACCTGTTTTTTCGCGTTCTTCCTCGGCAATCTTTTCCAACCAGGAGTCGCCGTCGTTCATGATCTCGCGCAAGGAATCAAGCTCCTTGCTGTAACCGTCGGCGATCATTTTTCCCTCGCGCACGGTAAAGGGCGGCGCCTCGACAATGGCGGCACCGATCTTTTGGCAAACGTCATCCAGCGTGTCGAGCTCACGGTAGATGCGAGAAAGTCCCTCGCTCTTGGCACTCGACAACAGTCTCTTGATTTCGGGCAGCACCATTGCCGTATTACATACGGCACGCAGATCCTTTGCGTTTGCGTTGCCGTAAACGATGCGGGTAATGAGGCGCTCCAGATCAAGCACGTGGGAGAGCTCCTCGCCAAGCTCGGCACGCATCATAAAGGTGTTGCAAAGCTCCTCAACGGCGCTCTGACGGCGCTCGATGGCGGCAACGCTGAGCAGCGGCTTTTCCACCCACTTGCGCAGCATACGCTTGCCTGCCGCGGTTTCGGCTTTGTTCAGCACCCAATAAAGCGAACCTTTTTCGTCTTTTGTCCTCATAGACGAGGTAAGCTCCAGATTGCGACGTGTGTTGACGTCCATTTCCATATACTGACCGTCGCTGTAAACGTTCCATTCACGAATGTAGGAGATATCTCCCTTTTCTGCCTCTTCGATGTAGGAAAGAAGCGCGCCGACAGCAGAGGTCATGGCGCGGTCCTCAAGATACTCGTCCTTGACCTGCTCACCAAACTGAGACAGAACGCGCTCACGCGCGGATGCATACTCAAAACGGGCATATTGGTTGTCGCCAAGGGCAAGATCCGGGCGGTCTGCCAAGAATTTTCCGACCTCGCCCATATTGGTGCGAGCAACGTTGACAATGACCTCGCGGGGAGAGTAGGTACCGATCTCGGCGCGCAGGCGCGCATCGGCATTCTCGCCCGAAAAGCTGGTGGCGTGCACCTCACCGGTTGAAGCATCGGCAAAGCAGACACCATAGGAAAATTCACTCATGCAAATAGCACACAGATAGTTATTGCTCTGCTCGGAGAGCAGGCTCGACTCAAGCAGCGTGCCCGGCGTGATCATGCGGATGACCTCGCGGCGCACGAGTCCCTTTGCAAGAGCGGGATCCTCTACCTGCTCACAGATGGCGACCTTATAATTCTTTTCGATCAGCTTGCCGACGTACCCCTCATAAGAGTGGAACGGAACACCGCACATGGGTGCGCGCTCTGCCTCACCGCAATCTCTGCCTGTGAGTGTCAGCTCAAGCTCGCGAGACGCAATGATGGCGTCGTCAAAGAACATCTCATAGAAGTCTCCGAGACGGTAAAAAACGATATAATCCTTGTACTGATTTTTAATTTCCCAATATTGCTCCATCATCGGAGTCATGGCAGTATCTCCTTTTTATTGGTTTTAGTAGATGTTGCTTTTTTGTAATTGCATAACAACCTTCAGCCTCCCTTGTGTAAAGGGAGCCTTTTTCAACGTATCTGCACAATTTTTCACGTGCCAAAGGCACATTTCATGCAACGTAGTTTCATTTCACAATCGCTTGCGATTATTTCACTCGCCATGGGCGAATATCACTGCAAAACGCGAGATCGCGTTTTGCTTAGTGGCAGCCCGAGCAGGTGCTGCAGTTGTGGGTGCAGCCCGAGGGCTCCTCGCCCGTGATCTGCGTCATAATGGTTTGGTTAACACTGTTCATCAGCTCGTTAACAACGGCTTGTGCGCGGTTGAGCTCTTCAAATGCAGGGTTCTTGACGATCAGCTCGTAGAGCTCGTCGATGCGGCGTTGGATGCTTTGGATCAGCTCCAGATCGCGGTCATCCTGTGTAACCGCCTTTTGCATAGCTCTTTGTTGCACGTCATATTCAACAAGATAGGTTTGCAGTTCCTTGTTTTCTTCGTAAGCAGTCTTGGCGGCATCGAGTGCTACCAGACGAGCATCATCCTTCAGTTTTTGGCCAAGAGCGGCTGCAAGTTCAAAAATTTCCATGGTTATATCCTCTTTTCTTTTGTTACTGTTTTACTGTTTTTTGCCCCAGAGCGCAAAGGCGTCGGCGCGCTCTACGGTGACGTTGATAAATTTGCCTGTGTCGGCGGATGTTCCCTCAAAAAAGGCGATCTTATTCCCCTCGGTTCTGCCCGAGTAAAGCGCTTCGTTCCCCTTGCTAACACCGTCGCACAAGACGCGGAGTGTTTTGCCAACAAGCTCCTCGTTGCGTGCTTGTCCGATTTCCTTTTGTAGAGCAAGCAAGCGGTCAAAGCGAACAGCTGTGACCTCGCGCGGCACCTGCTCCATCAGGGCGGCGGGAGTGCCCTTGCGCGGCGAGTAGATGAAGGAGTAAAGCATATCAAATTGCACGTGGGAGAGCATTTGCATCGTGCCCTCAAAATCTTCCTCGGTCTCGCCCGGGAAGCCCACGATAATATCCGACGTAATGGTAACGTCGGGCATCTTCTCTTTCATATAGTCCACAATGTCAAGATAGCGCGCGGTGTCATAGTGGCGATTCATTGCGGACAGGATGCGGTCGCTGCCCGATTGCATGGGCAGATGAAACTGATGCGCAATATGCTTGGAGGATGCCATCACGTCGATGAGCTTGCGGCTGGCATCCTTGGGGTGGCTTGTCATAAAGCGGAGAACAAAGTCGCCATCGATGGCATCAAGCTCTGCGAGCAGATCGGCAAAATCGTATCCGTCGGCGCGGTCCTTGGCGTAGGAGTTGACATTCTGCCCCAAGAGGGTGATATCCTTGTAGCCTGCGGCAACCAGCTCCTGCACCTCTGCGATGATCTTGTCCTTCTCGCGGCTGCGCTCGCGTCCGCGCACGTAAGGAACGATGCAATAGGAGCAGAAGTTGTTGCACCCATACATGACTGAAACCCACGCGCGGTAGTCGCTCTCGCGGCGGATGGGAAGATCCTCAACCACTGTGTATTCGGCTTCCTCGGGGCAATAGATGCGCTTGCCTGTTTTCAGTTTTTGGCAAAGCAATTGCGGCAAACGGTGCAAAGACGAGGGTCCCATGACGAAATCGACGTAGGGATAGCGGAATTTGATATCGTCCTGACGGTGCTCTTGCGCCATCATGCAACCACACACGGCAATGACAAGCGCGGGATTTTTCTCCTTGAGATGCTTGTACTGCCCTATGATGGAGAGTGTTCTTTTTTCGGCGTGCTCGCGAATGGCGCAGGTGTTGACCACAATAAAATCGGCATCGGCAGCTTCCTTGACAATGGCATATCCCATTGATACGCACATTCCTGCAAACTTTTCGCTGTCCGCCACGTTTTGCTGACAGCCAAAGGTCTCAATAAATGCACCGCGTCTCTTTCCGGTTGATTCAAAAACACGGTCGTTTTCGGCGCGCATGACCTCAATATATCGTTTTTGCTCTGCCGCATCAAGGGGCGGCAAGGGAGTGTTCTTCTTCATTGATAATTCCTTTGGATATAATTTGAGCATAATAACTCTATTATATTATACTGTTTATAAAGAAAAAGTCAAGATATTTTGCGTAAATTTTCGCCTTTGCAAACAAAAATCCCCCTCGCGCTTTTGCGCGAGGGGGGATTGTGTAATCCGCATAATTCGGTTCTTTTAAAATCAACCAACGCGGTAGTAAACAACGCCACTGCCATCGGTGTTTTCTGCAACGAGCAACAATGCACCGTTGGAAGCAACCACTGTAACCATAGGCGCATAAACCTTATCGGTAATGGTGGAAAGGAGTGTGCCCTCCTCGTTGTAGATCTTGTACTGAGGATCCGTACCGCTCTTATCGGTGATCATATATACACCGTCGGAAAGCTTTGCAAAGGCATACTTACCGCTATCGGCTTGGTTTTGGCTGATCAGTGTTTTCATTTCGCCCTTGACAAAAAGCTTTACTTCATCCTTGTCGGTGTGGAATACAACACTGTTCTGCATAATTTCAATTCTCTCGGCATCTTCGTCTGCCAGGTCTACCTTCAGGTTCAGGCTCCAGTCATAAACCTTCTTGCCTGCTAAGAGAACAGAATTGTTTTGCCCTGTGGAACCGGAGATTTCACCGATCACGTCACCCTTTTCATTCAAAAGGAAAGAACGACCGTCAACGGTATAAACTTCCCAACGGTTTTTAGCAACCGCCTCAAAACCCTCACCCAAATATGCATTAGGGACAGGATCCTGTACTACACCGACAACCTTGCCCTTGTTGTTAATGGAGAGCATTTTGACCGCGTTTTCATCCATGTTGATGCGTTGATCTTCGATTGCAAAACCGATACCGAGGTTCTCAATTTTTTCACTCAATCCAAGATCGGAAACAATATATCCAGGTGCAGTGATTTGAATGAGATAATCCAAAGAGAGATCCTTTGTCTTGCCGTTTTTGGCTTGCACCAATACGGAGTAGAGATTGTACTTTTGACCTTCCAAGAGGAATGTGTATTTCTTTGCGTAATCATCCTGACGAACAACGTACTGCACGAGCACGTTGCCGTTGGAAAGAAGACTCATGTTGCACCACCCGTCAATGGAAAATTCGTCCATACCGTCGCTGCCAAATTCCGGGCTGTAAAGAGGTGCGCTGTAAGCAGCAGTCATATTCAGATTGGCGTCATAGATGTACACTTCACGATCTTCATAGTAAACATAGTAGTCGCCTGCCTTTTCCAAGCTATTCGGTACCTCTCTCAAATCGTTCCAATCAAATGCAAAGCTTGCCTTGCCATCCTCAGAAATGCGATAAACCTTATCGCCTATGCAGAGAAGGTCCGCTTTTTGCCAAGAGTTATCGATTTCATCCTCGTCAACGTCCTCTAACGTAACGATTTCATCTTTCGCCTCGGTGATAACGGTGATGTCATATTCGAGATCAACATCGCCATCCCCTACGGTAGCGGTTTCTTTGGTGATGTATGCAAGCTCAACGGTTTCTTCACCGATATGCATGCTCTCAAGTTCAACCGAGTATGTGATCTCTACATTTTTGCCGCCGGATTTACTTTCGGAATCGGCACCGGTCCAAATGGTTTCATTGGTTGCAACGTTGTACACGGTGGTGGTCTTAAGACCGTCTGATTCATTTGTGTCAATAAAAATAATCAGGTCATCGCTGTAATAATGATAATCGTCTTGGAGTTCGCCCTTGATGTCCAGCTTGGTTACTCCGGTAGGCGTGGGATTCGTTTCGGGTTCAAAGTCCTTTTGAACAACCTTTTTGAACTTCATGTCCGAGGTGAACAGCGCGCAGGATGACAGCATCATAGCAACACAGATCATCATTGCGGCAAGTGCCAACAGTTTTCTCTTCATTTGTTTGTCCTCCAAATGTTATATTTTCGACAAGCAACTTAGACTTGTCGATACCGTAGTATAACACAAAATACCATATTTGTCAACCCATTTAGCCTTTTTCTGTCTTTGAGCTATTTGCACAGTTAGAAAGCAACAGGAACCGTTGTGCGCATTTGCCGCAATGATGCAGGGCTTTTAATTCTGCCATGTTATCCTCTGTTCGGTTTGCAAAGAGAACCGATAAAGCGCTCCCCCATCAAGATCGCACTTATGAAGATCGACCGCCGAGATGGCGCGGTTATCATAGGTGGTGTAGTAATAAATTCCGCGATCAAGGTTGATGCAGGACGTATACGCCGTCAGCTCCTGTCGCCCATCCTCAAGGCGAACACATCCGCGCACCTGCTCTACTGCTCCCAAAATGTGAAAAAACTGCGACACGCTCGCCGCCTCGTCACACTCGCATACCGCATTCTCACGCACAAACGCGGCACGCACAAAACGGGATGCCGAGGAAAGATCCCCGGGCAGCCCCATAGCCCCCATTCCCCGACTGTAGGGTGTGAGAAAATTCTTGCCCAAATGCGCTACAGGCGGCTCTTTTGAGAGCGTCATATAGTCGCAAAGATGCGTAACGTGGTAAGAAAACGGCGGATTGTTGGTCAGCACCCCCACGGGATTTTCATAGACGTGAAGCCCATCGGCAAGGCTTTCTACAACCAGGCAAGCATCCTTGTCCGCCACCATCCAATGCAGGGGGGAGAGCGGCAAATTCTCACTGAACGGCGTGTTGCACAGATGCAGACAGCAAAGGTACTCGCGCGCCTCTTTTACATTTTTGCAGCGCCCCAAGAGACACGGGATCAGCTCAAAGGGAGCGACGTTTTCCTTGCCCTCTTGCAGGGAAAAATAGCAGGCATTGGTGGGAAAATTCAACCCCGCCACACCAAGACCGCACTCGTTTGCCGCCTCGTAATAGAGCGGGTAACCATCTCTGACCGTTCCCATCCCAATAATAGCGTAGTGGCTCCCCTCCCCCTTGGCGTGACGAAAGGAAAAATCAAAGCCACGCGGCGTAACGATGACCTCCTCGCCATAAGAGCATTCAATATCCAGCGTGCGCCCAAAGTAGGCGTCCGCCGTTTTGTAGGTGATAGCGGTACACATTTTTTTATTCCCCCTTTTTGTTTACTGTTTCCAATTTCGGGGAAATTATGAACACATAAAAAAGATGTTGGGCGGTAACGCTCAACATCTTTTTGAAAATTTTACTTCCACATGTAAATGAAAAACCACTTACCCATGTAATGCTCGTGATCCTTCATATTCTCAATGGTGATCTTTTCGCTGATCTTTTGGATCAGCAATTTTCCGGCGGGAGCTCCCCAAGCCTTGCGGGTAGTGTTGAACGCAAAGAACTTGCCATTGACAACGCATTTGATCCAGAGGTAGCCGTTGCTGATAGCAAATTCGGCAGCATTAAAATCGGCAAACGGTAACTCCTTTCTGATGCCTAATTTGTCATTGGTGCAAATCATAGATGTATCGGTGATCTCAGCAAAATAGCCGGTAAAGGCACCGCGTGTAGCAAGAACGCCCTCGTCACTGCTGACAACGATTTCAAGCGCCTTGTTTTGGTCGAGGTTGTTTTCTTCACAGTATTTTTTAAAAGTCATCATTGTTTTTGGTCTCCTTTATCATTGTTTTTTGTCCAGACAAGACTGCCTTCAATTTTGTCAAATGGGATATCGGTATGATCGGCATAATCGAACAGAGAGAACTGCCAATCAACGGGGTAGGTATCGAGATAGCGGAAGATCTTGTGCATGATCTCGCCTCGCTGCTCGTCGGTGCCTCCCCAAAAATGAATTACGAACACGCTAATGAAGAAGTTTTCGTTAACGGTTTTGCGAACTCGGTAAATATTTTTGATAATGCCCTCATCTATGGAGTGGATAAACGTCAAAATGTTTTCGAGCATACCGTCCGGCATTTGATCGGCACTAAGCTTATCACGCTTGGAAAGCACGTCTGCCTGACTGTACTCATCCTTATCCTTTTGCGCCATTTGCTGCGCACGTGCGCGATATTCGAGCAATTCCTTTTCTCTGCCCGTCATGCAGTAGAACTGACCGATCATCTGCAAGCCCTCTTCCATAAAATTGTGGTTGGTCTCCATTGCATGATAGATCAGGTCAACGCCTGCGGGATCGTAACGGTAAAGCAGCTTGCAGCCCTTTTGATAATAAGCAAGAGGCGAGGAATTTTCGTCAAGCTCGGCAATGGCACGCTCGCAAAGCTCGTCTGCCTCGGTCTGGCGGCACAGTTGACGAAGGTCGGAGAGGATATCGCCAAAGCCCTCGGCGGTAACGGGACATCCCGCTTCTTGCCAAGCGGTTACGCGAGCAAGCGGCTCGAGGTATGCCTCTTTGCGGGATTGCTCATAGTTTACCCAGCCCTCGGCAAATTTTTGGTCGGCAAAATCAAGTGCTTTTTGCAGCTCCGCGCGGTACTCGGGGGAGCTTGTATCCTCGATCAGTTCGGGCTTCTCAATGCCGAGAATTTCAAAGCGCATCTTTTTGGTGGGGTGAGATGCGTTATTGGGAAGGATCTCCAAGTCGATCATGGCATCCCAATCGGCGTGACGTGCCTCGATCGCTGCTTTAAATACGGCAATACGTCCCGACAAAAAGTGAGGATCGGGGGTTTCACTTGCAAACATAGGCTCGTCATCATCAATGCCGTTTTCCCATTGGAATTTATCATCATAGCTCAATTTAAGCAGAGCCGATGCGGCGGCTTTGGCATCTCCGTGCACCAGCATGTCGCGGTCTGCCTCGCTCTCGCGCACAACTGACGTGGCATAGGAGTAAATCATGTGGTTGAAGAGATAGTAAACGTCAAAAAACGTGAATACGTTGGTAACAAACAGCATCAATTTGGAGTGCGGCTTGCCCTCGCTGACCCATGCGCCATATCTCATTTCAAAGTCATTTGCGCGGTTTTTATCAGCCACGTGTGAGAATTCGTGCAAACAGATGGAGTACAGTTCCTCTTTGGAAAGAATATTAAGAAGCACGATGCCGATTTGGAGATAGTATGTGTTTCCTGTCTTCAAAATGCTTGCGTTGCAATCCATGGAAAGCAGGATAATGATGTCGCCGCGGCAGTTCAAAGCACTTGCGGCGCGATCTACGGCATCGTAAATTTGAGGATAGTCAGCACGGTTAAGAACGGGGATGTTTGGGTTGATCTCGGGGGGGACAGGCTTGTAGATTCTGCTATACGCAGCATAAAAAACCAAGCCCGCGTAAAAGAGACACGGGTAGAAAATTCCCGTGGAAACAGAATACATCATGCCTGCAAAGAGCGCGGCACAAGCACCGAGAAGCCAGACAAAAACGGCGTAGACGACAGTGGCGCGACGAATGCTTTGCAGCTTGAACAGCAACGCGCCTGATGCCTCTTGCGCCAACTGACGCTGGCGGAGCATCGTGTTTTGTATATCGGCAACCTTGGCGCGGTTGATACCATCCATGTATACCTTTGCCGCAATCAAGTTGCCTGCCAGCAAAAGCGCGGGGACAAGCGCCAAGACGCCAAACAAAATGGCGATTGTCGTGCTTGGAGCGAGCATATTCCACACAACGCCCGCAAGAGAGACGAGAAACGCCGAGCCAAACGCGGCAATGTAACGCAAATATTTGTTCATACAGTCCTCCTCTGAAGATTCTTGTTATGCAAACCGTCCTATAAAATAATAAACGGAAAGCGTGATGCGTGCATCACACAATTTCATTTTTTTCTTGATTATTTATTTTAGGTTTGATAACGCAACAATTAAGAATAGTATATCATACAAGCATGGAATTGTCAAGCAAAAACAACCAATGTGTCATTTCTTTTGGAAGTGGCATCTATGCAACACAAAAAGCACCCGTTGGGGTGCTTTTTGTGTTGCCTTAAACGTGATAAAAGGTGTCTAACAAGGGTAATTGTGAACAAAAGGTGTCTAATAAAAAACCAACCTTTATTTGAAAACTTGTTAAGATACTTTTCAAGCTTTCTCTCAATGAGAGGAGTATATTTTTTGTCCAATGCTTTGAAAACAAAGTGTGCAATAATTTCTGCTACGATAAATAGTACAATATATCCTCCAATGGTAATTGCATAATACTGCCGAGGATAAGAATAAATGACGCATCGCCTGCGGCGATATGATGCATTTGCTTCGCAAATACGATGTTGCTCCACTTCGTTTCGCAATGATGCGCTGTTTGCCCCAAAATGTGGCGAAGCCCTGCATCATTTGCCGAAGGCAAACATCATAGAAAAAAGCACTGCTTTCGCAGTGCTTTTTTCTGGTGGGGGATGGTGGATTCGGACCACCGAAGTGAATGCACAACAGATTTACAGTCTGCCCCCTTTGGCCGCTCGGGAAATCCCCCATATTGTGGGTCACGTTTGTGACCCTTTGGAGCTGGTGATCGGAGTCGAACCAACAACCTGCTGATTACAAATCAGCTGCTCTGCCATTGAGCCACACCAGCGAATTGTTCGTTTGCGAACTGTATTCGCTTTCGCAACGGGAATATTATATCACAGGAGTTTGCTTTTGTCAAGCCTTTTTTGAAAAATATTTTTATTTCTTTTTTCTTTTCCTTTTTTCACCAATATTGCTGCTTGACAATCCCGCTATCCTATGCTATAATACCTTACGACAAAAACATCCTTGGAGGTCTTTATGAATACCAAAACAAAGGAACGCGGTCTGTTTGCTCTTGGCGTTGCCATTTGCGCAGGCGTTGCGGCACTATCTGTTTTTCTTGAACATCTCATTCCCGGTGGGCTCCTTGGCGCATCCATTATCGCGCTGTTTATGGGAACCATCATCAACAGCTTTTTCCATCCCTCATGGATAAAGCCTGCGCTCAAATTCGTATCGAAGAAAATTTTAAAAGTCGCCATCATTCTGTTGGGGGCTTCCCTTTCGATCGGCACCATTATGTCGGTTGGCAAAATGACCTTCTTCGTGATGATCTTCACCTTCCTTATGTGCTTTGGCGGCGGCTATTTTGTGCGCAAGATCTTCAAGCTCAATTGGAAGCTTGGCAACCTGATCTCCGCAGGTACAGGCATTTGCGGCGGCTCGGCGGTAGCGGCGATCGCTCCCGTAATTGACGCCGACGACAAGGATATCGCCTTTGCAATGTCCTCTACCTTCCTTTTTGATATGGTCATGATCGCGCTCTATCCCTTGATGGGCAAAGCGCTTGGAATGAGCGACATCGCCTACGGCATTTGGGCGGGAACGTCTGTTAACGACACCGCAAGCGTGGTGGCTTCGGGATATGCCTTCTCCGAGATTGCAGGCGACTTTGCCACCATGGTAAAGCTCACCCGTACCATCGCTATCATTCCCACCGTCCTGGTTTTTGCCTTTGTTGGTACACGTATGAAGCAAAAAGAGCTGCAGGCAGCAGGCGGTGAGGGCAAAAAGGTCAACATCGTAAAGATCATTCCTTGGTTCATTTGCGGATTTTTGGCTCTCGCCATCATCAATAGCATCGGTTGGATCCCCGCATCGGTTTCGGGCGTGATGAAAACAACAAGTAAATTCTTGATGGTATCGGCATTGGCGGCTATCGGTCTTGGAACGAGCATCACAGACTTCAAAAAAGCAGGACTTGCCCCGATGTTCTACGGCGTTACCATTGATACGCTTGTCACGCTGACCGCTCTTGGCGTCATTTGGCTGATGGGGTTGATGTAATTTCACCCCAATAATATCCCCCTACCGTTTAGCAAGAAACCGATTTTGTACTATAATACTCTTGAAAGTGAGACGAATGTATGAGGTTCTTCTCTTTTGACAGCACATTGAGCTCGGAAGAAATCAAGCACCGTTGTCTGTATCTTCTGGAAACCGAAGAGCATTCTCCGTGGAACATATTCAAAGAATATACCTCTGCGAGACGAGGCTTGCATCTATATCAAACAGACGAGGATTTTGTCGGATATTTTGAATCAGGAGAACGCAATAGACAGCACTCTCTGCAAAGAATAAAAATTTGGATAAAAGTCAAAATTAAAGAAAAAAACGGCAAGGTGACCGTAAAAGGATATACATATTCAAATCCAATTATCCTGTTAGCAATTTTGAGTGGCGCTATAAGCATGATTTTTGCCAAGGATTTTTTGGCACTAGGCCTTCTCTTAGCGATTGCATTTATCTTTCTCTTCTCAAGTCTCAAAGATGAAGATAACGCGATAACCGACATCGAAAACCGTATTGCTAAATGAGCAAAAGCCATCCTCACGCGCGCGTATATATATAAGGTTGAAAATTTGCAAAAAACTTTCAAAAAAATACAAAAAAATGCGAAAAAGCCCTTGACAAGTGGGGACGTTTGTGATATAATGTCCGTACCTCTGCCTAAGGGCTTTTTTGTTGTGCGCATTTTTTCGTGCAACAGAGCAGTCATCGTGCCACCCAAAACGGGGTTGACTGCTTCACCTTTTTCAGAGGGAGGTACACAGACGTTCACTCTGTGGACGTCAAATAAATTTTTATATGGGAGGTGCCGCTAAATGGCTGCTAAAAATGAAGCAAGAATCAGAATTACTTTGGCATGCACAGAGTGCAAGCAAAGAAATTATGATACCAAAAAGAACAAGAAGAATGACCCCGACAGACTGGAGCTCAAGAAATTCTGCAAGTTCTGCCGCAAGCACACGATGCACAAAGAGACCAAGTAATTTGGGTTAAGAAAGGAAATAATGAATATGAAAAATCTGTTGAACAGAGCTCTCGCACTCATTTGCGTAGTTCTGATGATGATTTCCCTCTTTGCGCTTCCTGCATTTGCAGAGGACGGACATGAAGGTCACAATCACGGAGAAACCACTACCGAGCAAACCACTACCGAGCAAACCACTACTGAGCAAAGCGATACACTTACGCAAGCTCAAAAAGATGCAGAAAGAACAAGACTCATCAAAACGATCTGCTGGATCGTTCTGGGCGGTGTTGTTGTAGTTGGTGTTGTGGTTCTTTTGATCAAGTGCCCTGAAAAGATCGCTAAAGGTCTTCGCGTTTACAAGAGCGAGTTCAAGAAGGTTTCTTGGCTCTCTTGGAAGGAAACAAAGAAGAGTTCTTTGGTCGTTCTTGGCATGCTGGCTGCATGTGCATTGGTAATTTGTCTGTTGGACCTTGGCTTGTATGAAGGATTTGTTTTCCTGATTAATAAGCTCAGTGGTCTGTTCTGATTAGAAAATTGCAATGAGTGATATCAATGAAATGAACGTCGGTCCGAGATGGTACGTGGCACACACTTATTCCGGATACGAAAACAAAGTAAAAGCAAGTCTTGAAAAAATCATCGAAAACCGTGGCCTCGGTCACCTGATCTTTGATATCAGCATTCCTACAGAGATCGTCATTGAAAAAAACGGTGACGTTGAAAAGGAAGTGGAGAATAAGATCTTCTCTTGCTACGTTTATATCAAAATGATCATGAACGAGGAAAGCTGGCACGCAGTAAGAAACATTACCGGCGTGACAGGATTTGTAGGTCCCGGATCCCGCCCCACCCCCCTGACCGATGAAGAGGTCGCTGCCCTAGATATTGAACAGGTACAGCAAGTGAAGCTCTCCTTTGCGGTTGGTGACACCGTTGAGGTTATCAGCGGTTTGTTTGAGGGTTACAGCGGAACCGTTCAGGCAATCTCCGAGGATCTCAAAAACATTACCGTGCTTATTAAGCGCGGCAGCCGTGATATGCCTGTTGAGCTCGAATCGAGCGAAGTAAAGGCAACGGCAAACTAAACGCTTTCGGCAACGCACGGCGTTGCACGTGGGAGGAAGAAAATTTTTATTTTATTACATTCTTCCGCAAAAAACCACATTTGGAGGTAATTTATTATGGCAAAGAAAGTTTTAGGTTATATCAAACTGCAGCTTCCTGCAGGTAAAGCAACTCCCCAGCCTCCCGTAGGTCCCGCTCTCGGTCAGTACGGCGTGGCAATTCCTGTTTTCACCAAGGAATTTAATGAAAGAACGAAGAACGACATCGGACTCATCATTCCCGTTGTTATCACTGTTTACGCAGACCGTTCCTTCACATTCATCACCAAGACTCCTCCCGCTCCCGTTCTCATTAAGAAGGCAGCTGGCATCGAGTCCGGTTCCGCAGCCCCCAACAAGACCAAGGTTGCAAAGCTCACCAAAGAGCAGGTTAAGAAGATTGCTGAAACCAAAATGCCCGACCTGAATGCGGCAAGCGTTGAAGCAGCTATGAGCATGATCGCCGGTACCGCACGCTCCATGGGCGTTACCGTTGAGGAGTAAGGGGGTACTGAACAATGGCAAAAATGGGTAAAAAGTATATCGACAGCACTAAGCTGATTGAAAAGAATAAGGCTTATGAAGTAACCGAGGCTATGGCACTTGTTTGCCAAACCGCTAAGGCTAAATTTGATGAGACCGTAGAAGTTCACGTTCGTCTGGGCGTTGACTCCCGTCAAGCAGACCAACAGGTTCGTGGCGCAATCGTTCTCCCCAACGGAACCGGTAAGCAGGTTCGCGTTCTCGTTTTCGCTAAGGGCGACAACGTTCAAAAGGCTCTGGACGCAGGCGCAGAATTCGCAGGCGGCGCTGAGTACGTTGAAAAGATCACCAAGGAAAACTGGTTCGATTTCGACGTTGTTATCGCTTCTCCCGATATGATGGCTGTTATCGGTCGTCTGGGTAAGGTTCTCGGTCCTAAGGGCCTTATGCCTTCTCCCAAGGCCGGTACCGTTACTCCCGACGTTGCAAAGGCTGTTACCGAAGCAAAGGCCGGTAGAATTGAGTACCGTCTGGACAAGACCAACATCATCCACTGCCCCATCGGCAAGGCTTCCTTTGGCGCTGAAAAGCTCCAGGAAAACTTTGATGCACTGCTTGGCGCAATCATCAAGGCTAAGCCCGCTGCTGCTAAGGGTCAGTATATCAAGAGCTGCGTAATCGCTTCCACCATGGGTCCTGGCATTAAGATCAACCAGGCAAAGTTGAGCTAATTTAGCACACTTGATAAAGAAAGAGACGACTCCTTGTGAGTCGTCTCTCTTTTTTATTGCGTCCAGCCCTCGCCTCGAATTTCGTGGGCGCGCCAGATGGTGATAAATGCTGCAGGGTCTACGCGACGAACAATGTCCATCAAAAGGGTGTAATGCTGCATACTAAAGGTGATGGTGAGCATCTTTTTATCCTGACCGGAATATCCGCCCCTGACCTCAAAAATGGTTGTGGTTCTGTTTGCTTCGTCAATAATAGCGCGGTTGACCTCTTCGCCGTAATCGGTAACGATCTGCGCAACAAATGCAGAGGTACCGCCCAAAAAGATCTTGTCGATCATAATCGCAATGATCATTGCCGAAACAACACCCAAAAGGGATAAGATCAAATCGTTTGTTAAGAACACGCCCAGCAAAACGATGGTGACGTCGGTTAGGAACATTGCCGTTGAGCTTTTGAGGCGTTTGAAGAGCTTGCACAGAATGAATGCAATAATATCGGTGCCGCCTGTTGAGCCGCCGCCAAAAAAGGTGAGCGAGCATCCAATCCCCACAAGAGCACCGCCAACGGTTGCCGCAAGGATGAGCGGCAATTCTGCGTACGCGCTCTCCTTCAGACAGAACAGACCGCCCAGGACGTCAGGCTCGGTGAGTCTTAAGAAAAGCGACGTGCCTGCGGGGTAAATAATGGCAGAGATCAGCGTTTTTGCTGCAAATCCCTTGCCAAAAATGATAAAACCGAGAAAGAACAATCCCCATGTCAAAATGGTAATGATCAAGTCTACCGTTAAAAATTCTGCAGGGATGAGCGCGTCAATCACAATGGCAAGGCCCGACATTCCGCCTGCGATCAAATTAAAAGGCAGAATGAAAACCGCCGTGCCAAATGCCAATATCAAAGTTCCCACAACAACCAAAAGGATGTTGCGCGTGTGGTTCCAAACTTCATTTTTTGATAATTTCATACTTCCCTCGAAATAAAAAATCTTACATTTTTATTATAGCATATTTTTTGAAAAAAGTCAACCCGAAAGCGATTGATAAAAACATAACATAAAATTGCGCAAAGTACTTGACAAGAACAAAAAAATGTAATATAATTATTGATAAGTTCCACTTTAGCAAGCTAAACTGCAAGGCGGAACAAACTGTTTCCGGAGGAATATATTATGAACAGAGTTTACAATTTTTCGGCAGGCCCTTCCATGCTTCCCCTTCCCGTACTTGAAAAAGCAGCCGGTGAGCTGATTTGTTACGGCGAGTCAGGAATGTCCGTTATGGAGATGTCTCACCGATCTCCGGACTATGAAGCGATCATCAAAGATGCAGAAGCTCTGCTTCGCAAGCTGATGAACATTCCCGACAACTATAAGGTACTCTTTTTGCAGGGTGGCGCATCCACGCAGTTCTCGGCAGTTCCCATGAACCTCATTAAGAGAACCGGTAAGGCAGACTATGCGGTTTCCGGTCAGTTCTCGGGAAAAGCATTCAAGGAAGCGCAAAAAATGGGCTATGATGTCAAGTGCATTGCCACCACAAAGGACGATAACTTTGACCATGTTCCCACCATCACACGCGATATGATCCGCCCTGATGCGGCGTATCTGCACATCTGCTTCAACAACACCATCTACGGCACCAAGTACGGCTACATTCCGGATACGGGCGATATTCCGCTGGTTGCCGACCTTTCTTCCTGCATTATCTCCGAGCCCATCGACGTCTCCAAGTTTGGCGTGATCTACGCAGGCGCGCAAAAGAACATGGCACCCGCAGGCATGACGCTGGTGATCGTGCGCGAGGATCTGCTTGATTATGCAGAAGAAGATATGCCCACCATGCTGGAATGGAAGACCATGGCAGACAACGGCTCAATGTACAACACGCCCCCCTGCTATCCCATTTACATTGCAAAGCTCGTTTACGAGTGGATCCTGGAACTGGGCGGTCTTGAAAAAATGAAGGAAATGAACGTAGCAAAGGCAAGTCTGCTTTATGATTACCTTGACAGTCAGGATTACTACTTCGCACCCGTAAAGAAGGATAGCCGTTCCTTGATGAACGTCACCTTTGTTACAGGAGATGCAGATCTTGACAAAAAGTTTGCAAGCGAGGCTGCAAAGGCAGGGCTGAAGAACCTCAAGGGACACCGCTCGGTTGGCGGTATGCGTGCATCCATCTACAATGCAATGCCCTATGCAGGTGTTGAGGCACTGGTCGCCTTTATGAAAAAGTTTGCCGCCGAAAATCCCAAGGCATAAATCCAAACAGAAAAGAGATAAAAATATGAATATTCAACTGTTAAATAAAATTGCCGCCGTAGGTCTCGATCAGCTCGATGACAGCTACCAGGTAGGCGAAAATATCGAAAACCCCGATGGCATTATGGTGCGCTCTGCCGTGATGCACGAAATGGAGTTTGCTCCCTCGCTCAAGGCAATTGCACGTGCGGGTGCGGGTGTGAACAACATTCCGATCGAGCGTTGCTCCGACGGCGGCATTGTTGTTTTTAACACCCCCGGTGCCAACGCAAACGGCGTTAAAGAGCTGGCAATTTGCGCGCTCCTGTTGGCTGCCCGTGATGTTGTTGGCGGCATTGCTTGGGCGAATACCCTGACCGAGGATGTTGCAAAGCAAGTGGAAAAAGGCAAGTCTAAATTCGCCGGAACCGAGCTGATGGGCAAAACGCTTGGTGTTATCGGTCTTGGCGCTATCGGCGGCAAGATTGCAAACACTGCTATTCACCTTGGCATGAACGTTATCGGTTGTGACCCCTTCCTCTCCATTGAGGGTGCATGGAATCTCAATCACCGCGTCAGCCGTGCGGCTACCTATGATGAAGTATTTGAAAAATCCGATTATATTACCCTGCACGTCCCTGCAACCAAGGATACCAAGAATATGATCTGTGCCGAGAGCATTTCCAAAATGAAGGACGGCGTTAAGATCATCAACCTTTCCCGCGCGGATCTCGTCAATGCAGGGGAGCTCAAGGCGGCTCTTGCCGAGGGCAAGGTTTCGGCGTATGTAACCGACTTCCCCACCGAGGAAGTGATCAACACCCCCGGCGTGGTAGCCATTCCCCACCTGGGTGCTTCCACTGAGGAGTCTGAGGACAACTGTGCAGTGATGGCAGCTCGCGAGCTTGACGATTATCTCAAGAACGGCAACATCAAAAACAGTGTCAACTACCCCAACGTAGAAATGCCCCGTTCGGGCGCGGCACGCATTTGCGTACTGCACCAGAACGTTCCCTCGATTTTGACCAAGATCACCGCAGCAGTTGCCGACGAGGGGCTCAATATTGAGAACATGACCAACAAATCCAAGGGTGAGAACGCTTACACCGTTCTTGACGTCTCCTCTACTCCTTCCGAGGATGCCATTGCACGCATTTCGGGGGTTGAGGGCATCAACCGCGTTCGCGTTATTTAATTTTGAAAACACAGAGGAAGCCAAACGGCTTCCTCTCTTTTTTTGATAAAAACTCTTCCATAAACGACAATTTAAAAAAGCATGAAACACTTACGAAACCAGTAATAAGATTGTTTTGAGTTGAGAACGAAACCACTATCGGCCTCCCTCCGAGAGGGAGGTGGCGAGCGTAGCGAGACGGAAGGAGCCTGCGTATATGAGTGCAAAGCATTCGTTTTACGGCGAGCACTACTCTAAAATACCGCGCTCTCCTCCCACCGCTATCGCGGTCCCCCCTCCTCCCGGAGGAGGGCTAAACATACGCTCGCTTTACATACACGCCTCGTCGGCGGATGCAATTTTGCATAGCACATTGCCAACGCGGCGCAAAATTGTGTTGGTGCGATGAACGGCGCGCATGGCTTTTGCCTGCTTACTGTTCCAGATCATATAAAACGCGCCACCCAAAAGAGCTACCCCAGCCACAGAGCCCAGCACAATCATCAATATCTTTTGCATTTGTTTATCCATAACCTTCTCCTCCTTGCAAATTGCTACCAATAGTATGGCAAGGTGTGACAAGATTATACAAATGAATAAAAAGTTATCAAACTGTAAAGGCGTATGTTTGAATTTTAATTTTACTTGTAGGGACCGGCGTCCCCGACGGTCCATTTTGAATCCCAAAAAAATTTTGCGGCGTGTTCTTTTATCACACCTTGTTTTTGAACAATCAAAAATTTGTTTCTTCTTGGACCGTCGGGGACGCCGGTCCCTACAAGATACATAAGATTTTGAACGGTAGAGGCGTGCATTGCACGTCTGCGAAGATTTGTTCGCTTTTTTACGGACGCCAATGGTCGCACCTACGATGGGAATACATATAAAAGCCCCGCATCGAGGCGGGGCTTTATCTTTAATATATTGTTTCAATTTTTATAATAATATTCACACCATATTTGCTGTAATACGTTATCTTAACATACTGTCCTTCGGCTTCAATAACCGAATTTTTTTCACGCTTGGGAATGTCGTATCCGATGGAGCTTTCCATAACAGGGTATGAAAAATTCACACCGTTGACCGAAAAAGAATCCGCGCCATTGAGATCATATTGGAAATTTTCCACCTCACCTTCAACCGTCGTAGAATTGCGGAGGGCGTATTGGAGCTCGGTATATCGATCGATTATGCTTTGCAAATTGATAAGTGCCAAAACAGCTATGAGGGCAATACAAACAATCTTTCCTACTCCCCATTCCGGAGTTGATCGGGATTTTATCAAAAAGTATATGCAATACAAAGTGACAATCACACTAACAATTAAGAAAAGGATTATCCCTGTTGAAAATACTTTTGCTTCCCAAACTGTTTCCATAATTATTCAATCTCCTATGTATCTCACTTTTCCGGATCCATATACTTCCAATAAGAAGCAATGTAGTTGATGCCAGACCACAGGGTGAAGATCAGCATCAGAACGGAGAGAACGAGGGATGCGGGCAGGTATTCTGCAAACGTGGGGGGCGTTGCAAGAGCGGCGTAGATGGCGCGCTCGAGAATGCAGATGACCACGCAGGCAATTTGCACGCAGGTCTTGATCTTGCCCAGCATATTGGCGGCAACCACAATGCCTGCCGAGCCCGAAACCACCAAACGGATGGATGTGACTGCAAGCTCACGGAAGATGACGATCATCACCGTCCAGAAGAAAACAGTGGTAAAAATGCCGTTGATAGCACCGTCGCCCATTACCTTGTAAAGGATAACGAGCAATGCGCCGATAACCATAAACTTATCTGCCAAGGGGTCCAAGAACTTGCCAAAATCAGTAACAAGGTTATACTTGCGCGCGATCTTTCCGTCAAGCATATCGGTAAATGCCGCCAAGCCAAAGAGCGCACAGCCCACAAGGTTTGCCCACAGAGCATCGGATGCCATCATAATGACAACGAACACGGGCACCATGCACAAGCGAATAACGCTGAGCTTATTGGGTAAATTCATTTTCATAGGGTTCCTCACTTTCTTGTTACAATGTTGCCGTACAGATCGTACTCTACCACATCACGAACCTTGACGCGCACGAACGAGCCGGGGGCGATCCTTTCTTCACTGCGGAAGTAGACCTTGCCGTCAATTTCTGGGGCGTCGGCAGAACTGCGTCCAAAGTGTACCTCGGCAACAGGATCAAAGTCCTCACAAAGCACGTCAACGACGGTACCGATCTTCTCTTTGTTGAGCTCCTCATTGATGTCCATTTGCATGCGCATCAGAATGTCCATGCGGTCCTGCTTGACCTGCTCGTCGATCTGGTCGGGGAAATCGTAAGCAGGGGTGTCCTCCTCGCGGGAGTAGGTAAACACGCCTGCGTGGTCGAATTTTGCCTTCTTTACAAACTCGCAAAGCTCGACGAAATCCTCCTCGGTCTCACCCGGGAAGCCCACAATAAAAGTGGTGCGAATGATGATGCCGGGGATCTCGCGGCGCAGCTTTGCAACCACCTCGCGCACGGTCTTGCTGTCGCCATGGCGGTTCATAGCGGTGAGCATATGGTCACTGATGTGTTGCAGGGGCAGGTCGATGTATTTGAGGATGCGCGGGTTGTCACGCATTTCTGCAATCAGTTCATCTGTGATCTTGTCGGGGTAGCAGTAAAGCAGACGGATCCACGGGATGGTCGTCTCCTCTGTGATGCGGTGCAAAAGCTCTGCCAAGGAGTACTTGCCATAGAGGTCAAGACCGTAGCGCGTGATGTCCTGCGCTACAACGGTCAATTCACGCACGCCAAGGGCTTCGAGCTGCTTGGCTTCTTCGATGAGGTCCTCCATCGGGCGAGAGCGGAACTTGCCGCGGATGGACGGGATAGCACAGTAGGCGCAACGGTTGTCACATCCCTCTGCAATTTTGATGTATGCGGCATAGTCGGGCGTGGTCAAAACACGCTCGCCACCCAAGCGGACGGTGTCCTTATCCTCGTGAGAGAAATACTTTTGCTTGGAGCCCTTTTTCTTTTTTGTAGTGACTGCTTCGATTGCCTCAACGATGTTGTGGATACTGCCAACGCCGAGAACGGCATCGACCTCGGGGAGCTCCTTGAAGATCTCCTCGCCGTAGCGTTCTGCAAGGCACCCCGTTACGATGATCGCCTTGAGCTTACGATGCTTTTTGAGCCACGCGACGTCCAGAATATTGTCGATCGCTTCTTGCTTTGCGCTCTCAATAAACGCGCAGGTATTGACGATGATCACGTCCGCCTCAATGTCCTCTGGGGTGATCTCATAGCCTGCCTGCAGTATTTCGTGCAGCATCACCTCGGTGTCAAGCTGATTTTTGGGACAACCGAGCGATACAAATCCAATTTTCATATCTTTCATCCTTTGTATGATTGTTTGAGTTTTTTCTTCCCTACTATTTTATCATAGACGGCTCATTTTTACAAGACCTTTGCCAAAAAATCCACTGCCCCATCAAAAAAACTTCACCCTCTCACCCGAGAAAAAGCAAAAACCTATTGCTTTTTCCATAAAAAAATGATATGATATAGGTACATCCCACAGAGCACAGGAGGACTTTGTATGCAAAAGAAATACATTCCCGGCATCAATATTCTGGGTGGCGCGCCTTACACCGTGCCCGAGCAGCTGCAAATGCTGAAGCGTGTTGGCTGGGGCGCCTTTTTTACCGGTTGGGACAAGACAAAGACCACCGAGTGGGCGCGCGAGGCTGACCGTCTTGGTCTCATTTATCAGTCCATCCACTCCCCTTTCTATGAGGTCAGATACCTATGGGAAAACGGTGACAAGGGAAAAGAAGTTGCCGCCGAGCTGATCGACTGCGTAAAAGACTGCCACGACAATCACATCCCCGTTATGGTCATTCACCCCTTTATCGGGTTTGAGGATCACACCCCCACGCGCATAGGCATTGAGAACTACGCTCGCGTGGTTGAGGTTGCCGACCGTCTTGGTGTTCGTCTTGGCTTTGAGAACGTTGAAGGCGAGGAATACCTTGCCGCCCTGATGGAAGCATTTTGGGACGCTCCTTCCTGCGGCTTTTGCCTTGACACCGGCCACGAGCTTTGCTACAACGGTGGCAAGGATATGATGGCTCTCTATGGCGAAAAGCTCTGCCACACGCACTTCAATGATAACTTTGGCGTTTATGATCCCAACATGACTTGGGAAAACGATTTTCACCTGACTATGGGTGACGGTCTTGTAGATTGGAAAGGCGTCATGGATCGCATCGATGCATCTTCCTACGATGGCGTTCTAATGTGCGAGCTGACCCGCGGCAATCCCCCTCAGTGGCACACCCACGAGCGCTATGCCGCTATGCCCTTGGAAGACTACTACGCCTTTGCCCTCGACCGCATGCGCGCGGTTATGGATAGAACGTTGGTTTCAAATCCGATTGAGGTTAAATAAGGGGGCGCGTTTTTGTCAGAACCTTTTTGAAAAAAGGTTCCGACACCTCCAAAAACTTTCCTAACATATTTTCAAAAGTAAATTCGTTACAAACGGATGGACGGTAGAGGCGCTCGCAAAGCGTCGCGCCTTGCTATCGCGAGCGGCTGGGTAGCGAAGCGGCGTGAGCGTAATGAATGACAGTCCGGTGGACTGTCAGAACGCGAACGGGACCGAGCCGCAGCGAGACCCACCAAGACCCCATCCGCTAAGAAAGTTGATTTACGAAAAAACTTGTATTTTACATCGTAGGGCGGGGGCTTGCTCCCGCCGTCCTAAAAAGTTTTTGCCTATAAAACGGCGGGAGCAAGCCCCCGCCCTACAATGAAATTTTACGTATCCGTAGGGGAGAACATTGGTCACCCTCACCCCAACAATCAAACACACCGCATCCTTACAAAGGAGGTTGTTTATGTATTACAAAGCAATAA
>SVTP01000013.1 GCA_015063725.1 Oscillospiraceae bacterium | reverse complement strand
AATCCTCCAAATATGTTTTTTAGTTTTGACTGGCAGGTCTCTTCTATTATAACATATTTGGAGGATTTCCTCTCACCGGTTAACCTCTTTTGAACCCCGCCACTATGGCGGGGTTTTCGTTTTGCAATAAAACGCCCCTGGCTCAAGTGAGCCGAGGGGCGTTTGAAAAACAGATATTCTATTATTTGACCACTTCGCCGACGTCGATTTTGCAATCCTCGCCGAAATAATCTTTAAAGACGTGATAGAGGGTGCCATCCTCATAGATCTTATAGGAGCCCTCTTGCCCTGCGTACTGCGTTTGCTCGTGCGACCATGCGTCCATGATCTCCTCATAAGTCGCGGTGCGAATGTCCAGCTTGAGCTTGTAGTCCTCGGTAGGCGTACCCTCGGGGTTCTCCAGAAACATCTTGTGCACAACAAGTCCCCAGGAGTTATCCCACCAACCTACGGAAATGATCTTGTAGCTCCAAACAGTCCATCCCCAACCCAGCTCGTCGTATTGGTGGAGATATTTGCTCCAAGCCTCTTTGTCGGCAAAGAAGTTGAATTCACCCACAAACTTGGGCACATCGTAATCGGAGAACATATAAAGGGTATTCATTAAGGTATAGTACAGCTCATTGGGAATGCCCTTATCGTGATTCCAGTTGTAGAAGTGATACTGATAGAGCACGTTCTCCCAGCCGTACTTTTCGGGGTTGGGCAAGGATGCGGGATACCAAACGCCCTCAATGGAGATGACGTGATGCGTATCTACCGCGCGGATGGCATCGTAGAGTCTGTCCATCACATCCCACTGCAGCTTGCCCGTGCCGATGTCGGTGCGTTTGGTGGGCTCGTTGACAAGATCATACGCCAGGATGGTGGATGCGAGGTCGGGACGCTCTTCTACATAATAGGTAGCAATGTTCCCCCAAAGCTCACACATGGATTGGATATAAGTCTCGTTCTCCCAAAAATCCATATCGCGCGTACCGCAGTGCTCAAAGCCCGACTGTCCGCCCACAACGCCGTGCATATCAATGATGACCTTGAGATCATACTGCTGGGCAAGGGTGAGGAAATAGTCCAGCTTCTCGAAGGCATCCTCACGCATGGTGAGGGCTTCATCGGGACCTTCCATAAAGTTGCGGTAATACATAGGGAGACGAATGGTGTTCAATCCCGTATCGCGGATAAGTTTAAAATCCGCTTCGGTGCAATAGGAATAGAAGAAAGCATCCAACAAAGCATCAAGCTGCTCCTTTGTAAAATCCCCTTTTGCAACACGTTCTGCCAAAATGGCATCGAATTCCTCTTGGTAGATCTCCTCGTAGGCTTCTACAACGCCCTTATCGTTGACGCTTTGAAAGCTGCCGTCCTCGTTGTAGAGCGCGCCGATGGAGTTCACAGTCATCCACCCCTCGGCAATAAACAAATTGCCAAAGTTGATGCCCTTGATGTCAAAGCGGTTGCCTTCCACGTCGTAAAGACCGCGACCGACTGCCACCACGGTGCCAAACTCGTTGGGAGTCAATTCCACGTTTGCGGGAATGTCGTCAGCGCTTTTTCCTTTGGCGTACAGGTTGCCTGCCAGAGCCAAGCCTCCCACAATCAAAAGCAGGCAAAGGATACCGATGCCAATGCCAATAAGGATTTTTTTGAATGTGCTTTTTGATCTCTTTTTCATAATGCCTCCACCAAAAAATAATTTGAAAGTGAATGTGTTTTCGCACTTATTATACCATATTTTTTGCAATCCGTCAATAAAACAAAGAAGAAAAGCCAGATTGCACGTATATTCACTAAAACTTAGTGAAAAAATACTTGACAAAGATATAAAAACAAGATATAATATAAAGGTACGGAAACGCAAAAGTTTCCAAAAAACAAATCAGAAAAGGAGATCCCAACAATGAAAAAAATCGTTTCCCTCCTCATCGCGCTTCTCCTCGTTGTAACTGCTCTTGCTGCATGCGCCAACAAGGAAAAAACTTACACCGTAGCTATCGCAGTTGATAGCGCAGTATCTGCAAAGAACAAGGTGACTAACACCGCTCTGGTTCTTGTTCTTGACGATGCAGGCAAGATCGTAGCAGCTCGCTTTGACTCCTCTGAGGCAACTCCCGAGCTCAACGAAGACAACGCCGTTAAGACTATGGACTCCGTTGCTACCAAGGTTGAAAAAGGCGATGCTTACACCGGTATGCCCGCAGGCTCTTGGGCAAAGCAAGCCAAGGCTTATGAAGATTATATCGTAGGCAAAACCCCTGCTGAGGTTGCAGCTCTTGACACTTCTCTGATTGCAGGCTGCACCATGGAAAGCTCTGTAGCTACTTTCCAAGCTCTCGTTGCTAAGGCAGCAGCTTCCACTCAAAAGGTCACCTTCAAAACCAGCGAAGCGATCACCGCAGGCGTAGCAATTTCTACTGCTGTTACCGCTAAAAAGGTTACTGCTGACTTTGCAGGCATCGTTATGGCAGGCGGCAAGGTTGTTGCTTCTATGATCGACTCTTGCGAGCAATCCTTCACCGTTGCAGAAGGCGCTATTACCTTTGGTGCCGTTGCAGTTTCCAAAAATGAGCAGGGCGATGCATACTCCGGCATGCCCGCAGGTCCTTGGTACAAGCAAGCACAGGCATTTGCAAACTCCGCAGTTGGCAAGACCGCGGCAGAGCTTGAAAACCTTGAGACTGTAAGCGATGCACTCGCAGCAGCAGGTTGCACTATGGAAAACACCACCGCAGGCTACAAGGCAACCATCATTAAGGCTGCCGGCAATGCAAGATAAAGCTTCTTGTAACTAAATAAAAGGGACTCTCGCAGTCCCTTTTTCTATCTTTTATCACGAGGGATGAAAATGAAGAAAACAATTTCGATATTGCTCCTGCTTGCAAGCATTTGCTCGGTTCTTTCTGCCTTTTCGGCATGCGGCAACAAGCAGAACGATGAAAAAGAAGAATACACCACACGTTCCCAGACGGTTTCCTATGCCCATTTTAATACGGTTACCATTCTCTCCTCTTACGGGGCTGCGACCGCCGAAGAATTTGCCGCTTACGTAAAAACGGTAGACGAGATGCTGGGACACTATCATAAGCTCTTTGACATCTATTACGAGTACGCGGGCGTGAACAACATCAAAACGATCAATAAAAATGCAGGAAAAGAACCCGTTGCAGTAGAGGAAGAGCTCATCGTTTTTTTGGAATACTGTAAGGAGCTCTATGCCGTTACCAAAGGACAGACCAATATTCTGTTTGGCAGCGTTTTAAAGCTTTGGCACGATGCCAGAGAGACTGCCGACGAAACCGCGGGATACCTGGACAAAAGTCTGTTACCCACCGAGGATGCGCTTGCAGAAGCCGCAAAACACACCTCCATTGACTTGCTTGTAATTGATAAAGAAGCAAAGACTGTATATATTAGCGATCCTGCGGCATCGATTGACGTTGGTGCCATTGCCAAGGGATATGCCGCAAGCAAGGTTGCAGAAAAGCTCAAGGCTGACGGAGCAGATGCGATGGCGCTCAACGCCGGCGGCAATATTGTAACGATCGGTCTCAAGCCCGGCAACGAGCAATGGATTACCGGCATCAAAAACCCCAACGGGACAGAGGCGAACAGTTTGATCTGTCGCGTGAAGCTGGGTGAGACTTCCCTTGTGACCTCGGGTAATTACGAGCGCTATTTTCTTTCGGATGGCAAGATCTATCACCACATCATCGATCCCGAAACACGGATGCCTGCCGAGCACTTTGCATCCGTCTCGGTTTTCACTCCCAACGGCGGCCTTGCAGATGCACTTTCTACCGCTCTGTTCTGTATGTCTTATGAGGAAGGGCTCGCACTCATCGAGGAAATCGATGGCGTTGAGGCACTTTGGGTATGCCACGACGGTACAATAAAAATGACAAAAGGTGTCTCTTTGGTAAATGATTAACAATCCTTATTTTCAGTCAAAATCTTGACACCCACAGTATTTTAGTGTATAATAATATAGATAATATGCACAAATATCACACCGCAACAAGCATTTTATTTCTCAAAATCATTCGAAACGAAGAGAAAAGGAAAGAATTATGTTGAAAAGAAAATTTTTGGGCAATCTGCGTCTTTCACACCATAAGAACACCGCAGATATGTCCCCCGTCAGAATGACTCCTCCCCAAGAGATCCTGTTGCCGATGGATCAGCACATCGGTGCTCCCGCAACTCCCGTTGTGAAGGTTGGAGACACGGTGCGTGTAGGTCAACTCGTTGCCGAGGCAACAGGCGCTGTCTCCGCACCCATTTATGCGTCGGTTTCGGGCAAGGTGACCAAGATCGAAAATACTCTTAGAGTCAATGGCAAAAGCGTTCCTACCATTCGAATTGAAAACGACGGTGAAATGACCGCATTTGACGGGATCACGCCCCCCACAGTTACCGATCTTGACTCCTTTTTGGATGCTGTCCGCAAGTCGGGCGTTGTCGGCATGGGCGGTGCAGGCTTCCCTACCGGAGTAAAGCTTGACTTTTTGAAAAAGAACAGCGTTCACACCGTTATTCTCAACGGTGCGGAATGCGAGCCTTATATTACGAGCGACGCGCGCACAATGACCGACGAAGCAGACTATGTATATGCAGGCATCAAGCTTTTGCAAAAGGTTGCTCCCGAAATTAAAAAGTACATCATCGGCATTGAGAAGAACAAACCCGAGTGCATTGAGATTTTGGGCAACATCACCAAGGATGATCCCTCTGTGAGCATTGTTCCCCTACCCTTGCTTTACCCGCAGGGTGCGGAAAAGATCCTGATCTACAACACAACGGGCATCACCGTTCCCGAGGGATGTCTCCCCTCTGAGGTAGGCACACTCGTGCTCAACGTTACCACTTTGGCAGTCATTGCAAAGTATGTGGAAACGGGCATGCCGCTTGTAGAAAGATGCGTTACCGTTGACGGCAGCGCAATCGCCGAGCCTAAGAACGTGATCGTTCCCATTGGCGCATCGGTTGCCGACGTTATCAACTTTGCAGGCGGATTGAAGGAGCCTCACTGCAAGGTCATTATGGGCGGCCCTATGACGGGACACGCCGTATATGATCTGACCGAGCCTGTTATCAAAACGACCAATGCAATTCTTGCATTCAACGAAAAAGAAACGTTTGGCAAAAAGGTAACTGCATGCATTCACTGCGGCAAGTGCGTGGAGATCTGCCCCAACAACCTCAACCCCACGTCCTTTGTAAAGGCTTTGAAGGCGGATACCGTAGACGAGCGCATGGCTCTGCTTGAGGATGCACACGTCAACCTTTGCATGGAGTGCGGATGCTGCGCATACGTTTGCCCCGCTGCCCGTCCTCTTGCGGAGAACATTCGTGTTGCGAAAAACTCTCTCAGGGAATACAAGGCTCACAAGGCAAGTCTTAAATAAGGAGATAGAAAAATGGAAAAATTAATTGTATCAACGTCTCCTCATATTCAATCGAAGACCTCGACACAAGGTATTATGAGGGATGTTATCATCGCACTCCTCCCCGCGGCAGTTGCAGGATGCATTCTGTTTGGTTGGAAGGCGCTGCTCATGATTGCGGTTTGCGTTGCCACCACCGTTCTCTCGGAGTTCCTCTTTAACCTGCTTACCAAAAAAGAGCAAACAGTCACCGACCTTTCGGCTGTTGTAACCGGTTTGATCTTGGCACTCAGCCTTCCTGCAAAGGCAAACATCTTTCATTGCATCGTCGGTTCTGTATTTGCGATCGTTGTTGTAAAGTGCCTGTTTGGCGGCATTGGTTGCAACTTTGCAAACCCCGCGGCAACGGCAAGAGTATTCCTTATCATCGCATTCTCTGCCAGCATCGGCGGCGCAACCGCTCCCGCGCTTGGCGGCGTTGATCTGGTTGCAAGCGCAACTCCCCTTGAGATCATCAAGTTTGGAAGCGACACAACTCTCCCCTCTCTCCTTGATATGTTCCTTGGTAACAGAGCGGGTGCGATTGGTGAGACATCTGCACTGGCGCTCATCCTTGGCGGCATTTACCTCATCTTCCGCCGTGTTATCAAGTGGCACGTTCCCGTGATCTACATCGCAACGGTCTTTCTGCTCTCTCTCATCATCAAGCAGGATCTGACGGTTGCCCTTTACCAAGTACTTGGCGGCGGTCTTGTGATAGCGGCATTCTTTATGATCACCGACTACTCCACCACCCCCATTAACACCCTTGGCAAAATGGTATTTGCATTTGGATGCGGTGTGATCACCGTTCTCATCCGCTTCTGGGGTTCTTATCCCGAGGGCGTATCCTTTGCAATTCTTCTGATGAACATCCTCTCCCCCTACATTGAAAAACTGTGCGCGAAGAAACCGCTCGGAAAGGCAGGCAAATGAGTATGAAGAAAAATATTATGCCGACGGTCGTTCTCGGCTCCATTTGCCTCGTCGTTGCTCTTCTGCTTTCCCTGATCAACTCCATCACCGCACCCATCATTGAGGAAGCACAAAATGCAGCGGCAAACGAGGCATTGCTTGTGGTCCTTCCCGAAGGTAAAAACTTTAAAGAAATTACGCTTGACGAAAAGTATCCCGCAGTCATCACCAAGGGATATAGCGCGGACGGCGGCTTTGTATTCCAGGCAACCGTCACCGGTAAGAGCTCCGGACTCATCATCCTCATCGGTATTGACGCCGACGGTAAGATCGTTGGCACAAAGGTCATTGCCGAGCAGGAGACCGACTCCTATGACGTAAACGTATTCCCTGCAGTGGAAGGCACCAATGGCGCTTACAAGGGCATGGATATGGATAGCTTTACTCCCTTCCTTGTGGGCGGTGCAACCCTCACCTCGAAGGCTTATAGCGAGGCTGTAAAGGCGGCTCTGCAAGCCTTTACCATTGCAAACGGCGGAACCGTTGACATCAGAACCCCCGAACAGATCCTGCAAGACAATTGCAACGCAGCACTCGGCACCACAGGCGTGACCTTTACCAAGTGGTTTGCTACCGAGATCCTCGAGGGCATAGATGCCGTTTATGTAGCCGCAGACAACAGCGGCAGAGTATTTGTGCTTGGCGAAGCCTTTGTTGGCGTAAAGGCAGATGGCACCGTTGCTACTGCGGGCGCTGCAAATACAGAAGCAATCCTTGCGGCAAACACAAAGATTACAAACAGCACCCTGACCGAGATCACCGAGCTGCCCGAAGGCGTTGACACCAAGATTGTAAAGAAAGCGTATGTGACAGCAAACGGCAACTACGTTTTCGATTTGGAGACAGAAGGCTATCAGCTCATCTCCGAATGGGGAAACGGCACGCCTATCCAAATCAAGCTTTCCATCTCCGC
Source organism: Oscillospiraceae bacterium (assembly GCA_015063725.1). Classification (GTDB taxonomy): domain Bacteria; phylum Bacillota; class Clostridia; order Oscillospirales; family CAG-272; genus UMGS1865. The sequence continues at coordinate 44,111 of SVTP01000013.1, read as the reverse complement.
TGACGGTAAGATCATCGACTGCCTTACGGTTTCTCACAAAGAATCCAAGGGTTACGGTGAGGCGTGCGCTACCGAGGACTATTACGATCAGTTCAGAGGCGCATTCAATGGTGACATTGTCATTTCTGTACCCAATCCCAATCCCGAGCCCTCGGCAGACGATATTGGTGCCGACAGCACAGACAAGGGCGTTATTGCAAGCGCAACCTGCACAACAACTGCCTACCAAAAAGCAATCAAAGCAGCATTTGCCGCATTTGAATTACTGACCGCAGAAAACGGAGGTGAAGCATAATGACCAAAGAAAATAAGCTTATGATCATCCTTCGCGGAATCATTATGGAAAACCCCGTATTGATTCTGGTCCTTGGTACCTGCCCCACGCTTGCAACCACCACCTCGGTGATCTCTGCATTCTCTATGGGCATTGCCGCTACCATCGTTTTGATCTGCTCGAACGTGGTTATCTCCGCCTTGCGTAAGATCATTCCCGATTCTGTTCGTATTCCTTGCTACATTGTTATTATCGCGGCATTCGTAACCGCGGTGCAAATGCTTTTGCAGGCGTTCTTGCCCGATATTTACAAAATGCTTGGCGTTTACCTCGCCCTCATCGTTGTAAACTGCATCATCCTCGGCAGAGCCGAAATGTATGCAAACAAGAACACCGTTCTTGACTCTGCTCTCGACGGCGTTGGTATGGGTCTTGGATTTTTGCTGGCACTCATCATTATGGCAACCCTGCGTGAGGTCATCGGCAACGCGACCTTTGCAGGCATTGAGATCCCCTTCCTTGCCGATTACAAGATCCCCGTCCTGACACAGGCTCCCGGCGGCTTCCTTGTTTACGGCATCGTGATTGCCGTGATGAACAAGCTGACCGAAAAGAAGGGTGGCGTTAAGAGAAAATCCTTCTCCTGCGAGGGATGCCCTTCGAGCGCGACCTGCAACAAGTCCACCTGCTCGAATACTTCCAATAAGGAGGTAGAAGAAAATGCTTAAAGAGCTTATTCTCATTTTGATGGGCGGCGTTCTCATCAACAACTATGTCCTGCAACAATTCCTTGGAATCTGCCCTTTCCTTGGCGTTTCCAAAAAGGTGAATCAAGCAACCGGTATGGGCATTGCCGTTACCTTTGTTATGTTGGTTGCAACCGCGGCAACCTGGCCCATCTACCACTACATCCTCGCTCCCGATTACACCTATCTGCAAATCATCGTGTTCATTCTTGTGATCGCGTCTCTGGTTCAATTCGTTGAGATCATTCTCAAAAAGTTCATCCCCTCGCTTCACAAGTCTTTGGGCATTTATTTGCCCTTGATCACCACCAACTGTGCAGTTCTCGGCGTTACCCTGAACAACATCACTGCAGAGTACAACTTCCTTGAATCTATGATCTCCACCCTGGGTGTCGGTCTTGGATTCCTTCTTGCAATGGTACTCTTTGCAGGTGTTCGCTCGAGAATTGAAAACTGCCCCGCCCCCAAGTGCTTTAAGGGAGTTCCGATCACGCTCGTGGCGGCTTCCATCGTGGCACTCGCCTTCTTTGGCTTCTCCGGCGTGGTAGAAAACCTGCTTGGTGCATAAGGAGGATACATCATGGCTATTTTAATTCCTACCATCCTTCTTGCCATCATCGCAATCGTTTGCGCAGTCCTTCTCACACTTTCCGTACATTTCTTCGGTATCAAAGAGGACGAAACGGTTACCGCTATCAGAGAATGTCTGCCCGGTGCAAACTGCGGCGCGTGCGGCTACACCGGCTGTGACGGTTACGCAAAGGCGCTTGGTGAGGGTGCTGAAGCAGCAACAAACCTTTGTGTTCCCGGCGGCGATAAGACCGCGGGCAACATTGCGGCGATCCTTGGTGTTGAGGCGCAAGATGTTATTGAACAGGTTGCATACGTTGCCTGCAACGGCAATTGCAACGCAACCGAACGGAAATACGACTACAAGGGCCTTAGCAGCTGCATTGCCGCAAACCTGTTGTATAACGGCGACAAGACCTGCACCTTTGCCTGCCTCGGCTATGGCGACTGCACACGCGTTTGCCCCAAGGATGCGATCCACGTTGAAAACGGCATTGCCGTTGTAGATCCCCAAAAGTGCATTGGATGCGGTATGTGTGTTCGCGAATGTCCCAACCACATCATCAAGCTGGTAAACGACACCGTTAAGGTAGTTGTTCAATGCTCCAACCATGATAAGGGAGCGGTTACACGCAAAGCCTGCACCAACGGTTGTATTGGCTGTATGAAGTGCCAGAAGGCTTGCCCCAACGGTGCCGTTACGGTAGAAAACAATCTGGCAACCATTGATTACTCGCTTTGCACCGGCTGCGGCGCCTGCGTTGAGGTCTGCCCCGTTCACTGCATTCACGAGGATAATTTTATCTGCGGCGCACACTGATTTGAATGGCTGCTCCATTTAGCGCAGAACAAAAGCCACTCAAAAAAACATTCTCATACAATTTGGTTTGACAATGTGGTTTTTATCAGGTTGAAATCCGCCTACGATTTCGGCGGATTTCTTCCTTTTCTATGTGGCTTTTTAGTCGCGCTCGACCTCTCTGCCGTACCTTTGTACGGCGACGAGTGGTCGATCACGCCTTCTGCATCTAACTGAAACAGCCTACCTAAAATAAGAAAGGAGAAGCAAAAATGGAAAATGCCGGCACCCCAGCAAAAAAGAAATACCGCTTGGATATCATCATTATAGCGGCGATCTTGCTTGTGTCTCTTTCGCTTCTCCTGATCGTAACCCTTTCCAAAGAGGAGGGCTCGGTGGTTGTTGTGGAGATCGACGGCACGACCGTTGCCACCTATCCGCTTGACAAAAATGCGGAGTATTCCCTGAACGGCGGCAGTAACGTCCTTGTCATCAAGGATGGCGTGGCGTATATGAACTACTCCAATTGCCCCGATCACACCTGCGAAAAGACAGGCAAGATCCGATACGTTGGACAAACGATTATTTGCTTGCCAAACAAGATCGCCGTCACCATCAAGGGCGACAATGCCGAGGGCGGCGTCGACTTTGTTTCGTAAGGAGGGATCGCCTTGAGAAACAAGAAAACGTTGCAATTGACGACCATGGCGTTTGTAATTGCGTTTGCAATGATCCTTTCCTTTGTGGAAAGTCGTATCCCTGCTTTTGTTGCCATCCCCGGTGTTAAGGTGGGACTTGCCAACATCGCAGTCATCTTTACGCTCTATAAGCTTGGCGTCAAGGAAGCGATCACCGTTTCCATCATTCGCGTGCTCCTCATCTCTATGCTCTTTGGTTCCCCCGTCAGCCTCATTTACAGCATCTCCGGCGCGACCTTGAGCCTTGCAACTATGATCCTTCTAAAAAAGCTCACCCCCTTGACCGAGGTCACCATCAGTGTGACGGGGGGCGTGATGCACAACGTGGGACAAATTGCGGCGGCATCCTTTATGCTCAGCACAAACGTGGTGATCTATTATCTGCCCTTTTTGCTCGTGTCGGGAACGATCGCGGGCGTGGTGGTCGGCATTGCTTCGGCAATTTTGATCAAGCGCATCAAATTTGATTACCGCCCATAAAAAAGAACCGTTTGAGAAAACCCAAACGGTTCTTTTTCTTTTTGGTATCAACGGAAGAACGCCAACACACCGCGGAAGATCTCCAAGCCACGCGCGGTCATTCCTCGGTTCACCGCAAGGGCAAACAGCACAAATGCACCAAGACCGATGATCAATCCAAATAGGAGTGTGATGATCAGCTCCGCGACCTTCATCCGTCGCAAATTCTGTTGGCTCATGCCTGCCAAGCGGTAAAGATCAAACTCCTCTCGGCGCGCGCGCAAGCTCTCATAAAAGATGTCGACCGTGCCGATCAGAGAGAAGATAATGAATACGACCAGCAGGATCTTTCCTGCGTCTGCATAGGTATTGATGGCGGCAATAAAGCGTGCCAAGAGCGTATCTGCTTCGGCAATGGGAGCGAGCTCGCTTGCCGTTGCTTGTGAAAGATCGTTCAAAAGCTGTGCTTGAGAGACGCCCTCTTTCCCCTTTACGAGCAGCATATTGTAGGAAAGTCCAATATCCTTGCAGTTGATGGCAAGGTAATTGGCACAAACGTCGGTTATCTCCACAACAACAAATTCGCGCTCCACACCGTCAAGCTCCAATTTGAAAACATCACCGATTTTAAGATCATGCGAGTGTGCAAGTCCCACGCTGACAACGATTTCATTCCCCTTTGGCTGACGGTCCATATTGAGCCACTCGGTATAAAAGGCAGGATCCTCTACCGAGAGCACCATTCCCATATCCGCTTGATTGAGGTAAGCGCGGCTCACCCTATCGGCGCCGGGGCAGTCTTGCGTTTTCTGATAGCATTTGTCGGTTGCATTGAACACCGCATAGTCTGCATCAAACACGTGTCCAAAGGCTTGTATTTGCGCTTCAACGTTCACAAACACCAAGCCAATGGTTAAAACGATCATCACGATCAGTGCGCAAAGGCGCGCAATGTTGTGCAATAGCTTGAGCGAGCAAATGTTTTTGAGCGCATAGCGAAGAGCAATGGTTGAAGGCTTTTGGGAGCGCTTCATCCTCTTTTCAATAGCAGAGGCAATGCAGTTAAGCAAAAGAGGGACGGCGCAAAAAACAAGTGCTACGATAGTCGCCAGCGTAATTGCCAACAGTCCCAGTCGAACACCCGATGGCAAGAGGTACATCAGTGCGAACAGTAGCGCCAACACCAACAAAAGGCAGACGATCCATTTGGGAGAAATGCTTGCGTGCCCCGCACCTTTTTTTCTCATACGCTGACCTACCACAATGAAAAAAGTGGTTGTCAGCACGCACACTGCCAAAAGAATGAATGCACTTTTAAGAATAGCAGGTGCTTGGATAGATACGGTTACGTATTGCAATCCCACAAAATGCGGGATAAGCTTGGTAATGGGAATTGCCAAAAGGATGCCAAGCGGAGCGCCGAGGAGCCAATAAAGTACCGCCTCGGTGTATTGCATTCCCCAAAGCAGCTTGGGCGCGGCACCCGAGTAGACAAACGCTTGGTTCTCGTCGGTTCTTTCGTTTGCCAGGATGTAAAAGCAACAAAAAACGACCACTGCCGAAAGCAGAGATGCAAGCGAAACTGCAAAACCGATGATCAACTCCAACACGAAGTAGTTGACTTGTCGGGACTCGATATCTGCAAGATCTTCAAAGCTCTTTTCGCTGAATCGGGCGTCCGATTTTAAAAGCGCGATCGCTTCTTCCCGATCGATGCCCTCACAGTCCGACACGTTAACAAACACCTTATTGCAGGGCTTGAAATCCTCTCCTATAGCCGAGAAAAGCAAGGAGTTGGCGGCAAAGACGCGCACAACACTGCTGATATCCACCATGACGTCATACGACGCCAAAAACGGGAGTGTGGATATGCCTTCGACGCGATAAGTCTTGACATGCCCCATCGTTTCAACGGTTATCGCATCCCCAACAGAAAGCCCGTGTGCCGCTGCAAAATCGGCACTGATGAAAGCAACATCACCAAGAGAGCCTGCCGTCACCGTTCCATACTCCAAAAAATCAATTTTGAACACGTCGCAAAAGCTTTTAAACTCGGTGGCAATTGCAATCGTCGTGTTCTCTGTTCCCCTCAAAATCAAGGGCAATTCATAGCCGCCCACCGCTTTGGCAGAATCACCAAGCACGTCGAGGACGTCATCGGCAAACAGAAAGCGAGAGGAAGACGTGTTGCCGACGCTGACCTGAAAGCCTGCATTGCCGTATTTTGCCGCTTGCGTGGCAGACAGCTCATCCTTCATGGTGTCGGCAAGGGTAAAGGAGAAAACCGACGTTGCCATGGAAAGCGCCAATGTGAGAATGATGATGAGCGGTTGCAAGGGCTTTTTGCCAATGCTTTTGAGAATGTGTTTCAGTAATATCTTCATACGATCTTACCGTCTTTCAAATACACAATGCGGTTGCCGTATTCCGCCACGGTCTTGCTATGTGTTACCTGCACAACGGTAGTGCCAAGCTCGCGATTGACCGCCCTTAAGAGCTCCATGACGCGCTTCTCCATTTCGCTATCCAAAGCCCCCGTAGGTTCATCCAAAATCAGGGTTTGAGGCTTGTAAAGCAGGGCGCGCGCGATAGCAACTCTCTGACACTGACCGCCCGAAAGCTGATCTGGAAACTTGTCAAGAAGCCCCGAGATGCCAAGAGCGTTTGCCAGCTCTTGCAGATATTCGGCAAGCTCTTGCTCACTCTTTCCGCCAAGAACGGCAGGCAATAACAGATTATCCCTTGCGGTGAGTGTGGGAATGAGCTTGTAGCCCTGAAAAACAAAGCCAAGCGTGGTGCAGCGAATTTGAGCCAGGCGGTTTTCACTCATTTTTGAAACGTCCTCGCCGTCAAGCAAAACCCGTCCACCGTCGGCATCCAAAAAGCCGCCCAAAATAGAGAGAAAGGTGCTCTTACCGCTACCGCTCTCGCCCATAATAGAAACAAACTCTCCGTTGGCAATGTCAAGAGAGACGCCAAAAAGCACGCGCTCGCCGTTATAGCTTTTTTCAATATTGGTCGCTTTGATCATGACTTCACCTCATACGCTATTGCCGGACAAATGCCTGCAAGATAGTTTGATAGATTTTGCAAAAACGCTTCACTGCCAACGCTTGCGCGCAACGTGGACAGGTCGACCTCCCCGATGCTTGCTTTGTAGGTAAGATACGCCTCACCATAGGCTGCCTCTGCCAGCGCAGAATACTGCGCATTGTCAAGGGAGATAGCCGTTACGGATGCAAACAGTGCCCAATCGTCCTCCCCGAAGCGCGAGAAGACAGCGCTTACAAGCGCATCCCGATCCCCTGCACGCAGGGCGGCAATATCACCGGGAGTGAGCTTTTCTTTTGCGGAGTTTAAGAGCTTGACGGCATCATTCATGACGGCGGCAAGACGGGAAAGATCACCGCTCTCGCGGAACGCGGCAGAAAGAAGGGACGTATACGAACCGCTCTCCCCACTTGGAACGTGGGAAAGAAGCAGCTCCCAGCCTGCCGGCGTAATATCGATTTTAGAGAAATCCAAACGGCGGATGACTTCCAGCATTTCTGCATCCGAAAAGGTATCGGCAATGCCCTCGGGTGTTGTAACAAGCAGCTCTGCCATGGCAGTTCCACAACGCACAAGCGCCGAGAATGCCTCTTTGCCAATGCCTTGAGCAAAGAGCTGCTTTTCGGCTGCCAGCGCATCGGCTTCCTCTTGGTACCACGGATATTGATAAATTTCAAACCGCTCTACCGCCTGCTCGTACTTTGCATCATAGATGAGCAGGCAAACCTCATAGAGCATAGATGCTACCCGATCCGCTCCAAAGGCATAGGTCAAATTGAGATAAAAGGTACGTGTCTTTTCATAGCCGACATCCTCGCCTGCACGCAAAGTCAGTAGCTCGTCGATCACACCCTCGCCGTCATTTTTCAAAAGCGTCAAAACAGAACGGTAGGCTTGCTCGGGGATGGGATTGGCGGCGGTGATCTCACACAGACGGTGCGCAAAGCGTGCAAGTCTTGCTTCTACCTTCTCGGTGATCTTGTCCATCACCGCGGTGCGATAGGTATAGACCACCAAGGAATAGATCGTTTCCTCTGCCTCGCTCAGGAGTGCATCACTATAAGGGGGATCATTTTGAATGGGGATCCCCGTCGTTTCTTCGTTTTTCTCTTCCCTTTTGCACCCCACAAAGGATGCGGCAAGCAGAATTGCAAGCAACAAAGGGAGCATTCTTTTATACATCAGGTTCATTTTTGCTATCCTCATTTATCACTGTAAAAATGAATGGCGAGGAGCAGAAGCGCTCTCTCTGCTCCTCGCCGCTCACTTTTATCCGGGGAATATCGCCCCCGACGGTGTGCGCCGGGGGCATATAGCTTGGCAAAAGCCGACTGTTTTACCAATCGGCTTTTGTTTTTTCGTTTTTTAAACGTTGCTTGTGCGTATCAATTAGCCAAGCTTGAATTGAAGTGCGCCTTCAAATTCGGCATAGTGAGTTTCCATACTATTGTCAAAAATCAGCAGGTAGTCAAGATCAAGCGCGAGGGTAACGGTATCTTCGGTAGCAGAAACGGTTACCACACCGTCGACAACGGTTCTGCCCCATGTTCCAAACAGAACGTCAAGGGTAACAGCATCGCCGTTTTCGGTTACTTCAAACTCAAGGATGACAGCTTCGTCTTTCTTTTCGGTAAGAGCGATCTTTACGCCATTCTCGGTTACTTCGTAACCAAGTACAAATTCCATGCCGTCGATATTGAAGAGGATATAGTCTGCGCCCTCGGGGCTGTCGATCCATTCGTAAGCACCGTTGAAGATCTCAACAATGGTTTGGATGGGCTCGCCTTCCTCGGTGTAATCATACTCGTAATCTCTTACGATAAGGGATACGCTCTTGATTGCATCGAGCGTTTCGGTGAGCTCGAGTGCAAACTCAGCCATAACGTTGTTAGCGCCGTCCTGAATATCGGTGATGGTACCAACCAGAGTGGTCTCGGTGGTTTCGAGCTCAATGCGTGCGAGACCTTCGTCATCCTTGCCGAGAACTGCGGTGATCTTGTCACCGTCAATCACTACGGTCAGTCTGTCCATACCTTCGGACATATTGTTCAGCTCGTCGTGTGCGTTAACCTCAATAACCTTGGTGCCGTCATCATTGGTCGTGTAAAGAACCTCGAGCCAGGTTACGTACTCTTCAACGGTTACGCAGTTTTCGCAGCTGTAATCGGGTACTACAATAATTACGCCGCCCTCAGGCATTTCATCAGTTGCAAATCCACCCTCAGGCATGGGTTTGGTTTCATATCCGTATTCAGGCTGTGCTATTTCGTGGTTGTGCTCTGTATACACGAAATAGCCCTTAACTGCTGCGTATGCATCGGTTACAACGCCGTTAACAGAAACGGTATTGTAAATGAGAAGTTCATTTGTTGTGTCGGAGAGGAATGCGCTTACGCGTTCGATAACGTCCTCGCCAACGGTTTCGGTGTTGATGGTGACTCCACCGTATGCAACCTGCTCCTCACCTTCGAGAACAGAAAGGCTCAGACCGTTTTCGGTGATGTAGATAGCAATGGTGGTGCTTTCTACATTGACAAGCAGATGCTTCTCTTCGCCAAGATCCTTGTAATCTACTGTCCAGAAGGTTACGTAGGTGGTTTCAGAAACTTCGATCCACTCATCAAATTCTTCATTGTAGATGTAATCATAGGAAGTAACATATCCGCCAAGATGTGCTTTGAGTTCGGTTACAACGCCGTCTACAATAACGTGCTTATAGTCGAGCAGTCTGTTTTGGCCGTCTTCTACAAAGAAGATTACTTCCTCCTTGAATTCGCCGACATAATTCTGTGCATAGATGCGTGCAACCTGTTTGCCCTCTTGATAAACAGAGAGGTTGAAGCAGTTTTCGTGAACAAATACACTGATATAGTTCTTGTACTGGCTAATTCTAAACTCGAAGCCACCTTCTTGAATCCATGCTTCAAATTCAACATCGTTGGGAAGAGTTGCATTGATGCCCATTACACCATCACCGAGTTCAACCTTGAAATTGGTGCCTGCAAAGGTGAAGCTCATATCGGTAAGGTTGCCCTCTGCATCAATAATGAAGTAGAAGAAGAGTTCCTCTTTGAGCATATCGAGTGTAGCCTTAAGAGTATCAAAGAAGCCTTCCTCGGAAGGAACGAGTGCGTTGAAGAGATCTTCGATGGCAATGGTTTGCATAACCTGTGCAACCTGTGCAAAGGAGCTCTTTACGTTTGCAACAAAGGTCAGCTTTTCAGCGCCGGTAATGCCGTTCATTTCGGCAAGGATGTCTACCAAGCTCTTGTTGTAGTTGTCGGCGATAAGAGATTCAATGCTGAACTCCATGCCGGAAACGGAGTATACGTACAGGTCGATGAGCGTGTAGATGCTCTCGATTTCAACGCCGGTGCCCTCTGCAAGGGTGACTGCAGCGTTTACGATTTCCTTAATGGTAAGGTCGGGCAGGGACGCGAAGAAGGAAGCCATGTTTGCAACAACATTTCTGCCGTAAACAGTTTCCAAATACTCTGCAACGGTCTTGCCCTCAACCTCAGCAATGAGCTTTTTGAAAGCCAGAACGTCGAGTCTGTAAGTAGTGGTGCCATCACCATTGAGAGTACCGGTGATGAGATCTTGGCCAAATGCTGCAAAGAGCTCTGCCATGTGCTCGGCGTATGCGGGATCAATGGTAACGACCTTTTCTGTCAGGGAAACGACTGCCTTTTGGAGCAAAGGAAGCAATTGTGCTTCGAGATTGCTCGTAAGATATGCGTTCTCAAGCATAGCCAACAGATCTTCATGACCATTCATGCCCATCTGATGTGCAAGATAGTCATAGAACATCTCGGACATATTCAGCTCTGTATTGTTATCGTTGAAGGAGATAGCAACTACATCGCCGTTTACAAACACGTTGATTTCAACATACTCTGCGTTCTCTTTGTTAACAACGACGTCCTTGGAAGGAACCACACCATCAAGCTTTGCTCCTGCAAGGCCAACCTTAACCTGAAGGCGTGCCTGGAGAATTTCGCCGGTGGTATCAATAACTGCCTCAGCGATCTCAACGAACATAGAGCTCTTGGTGCCGTAGTTTTCATCCTCGGGATAGTTGATCTCGGTTACGTAAACCAGCTCGGTGCCCTCGGTTGCCTCAAGAGTAACCGCGATGGAGCCGATGAGCTGTGCCAAGAACTTGGAAACCTCGGGGAGCTCTGCGCCCAGAGCCTCAATAACTTGGGTGTGCTTTTCACCACAGTTGCGGCAAATGCTCGTTTTGGAGCCTGCCTCGGTTGCGGTGGGATACTCGTAGGTAGTATCATACAGGTGACCAAGTGCGGGAACAACGGTCTTTTCACCTTCCGTGTAGCCGCAAAGCTGGCAAACGCGGAAAGCCGACTCGCCTGCCTCGGTGCAGGTGGGTTCCTTTGCATAAACCTCTACCATTTGGTGGCCTGCGGGAATTTCGCTATCTCTGTAGGAATGTCCACATTCGCAGGTGTACTTGGTGTAGCCCGCCTCGGTACAGGTGGGGGCAACAACCTCTTTGGTGTAGCTGTGCTCGTGCTTAGGTTCTTCCTTTTTACCGAAGCAAGATGTTACAGAAAACATCATTGCAAAGATAATCAGGAATGTGACGAGACGAACTGCCATTTTCTTCATAGATCTCATTGATAAAACCTCCTTTGTCATTGTTTGGGATCTACCTTCAATATACCATTTTTTTCGCAATTTGTCAAGGGGTTAGATATAAATATATATCTAAACTTAGCCGGGGATAACAAAATCGGTCGCAAATTACACCACCTTAAACAAAAGGCTGTCTGCTTTCGACAAAAAGCTCTACCTGCCTCTTTGGGTACGAACCGCGATCGAACCGTGCAAAAAATGTCTGCTTTTTTCAAAATTTATTTTGCATCCTCATCCGGCTTTTGCCCATCATGCGCAAGCCATTGACACTCGCCCACACGCAGATCGGTAAAGGTTGCCACAAAGGACGATTCCTCGGGACTGCAAGCATAAATACCAAAGCGGATGCCCTCACCACCGTGGCACATATGACAAACGCGCATCTGCTTGAACAGGACACCATCCTCTAAGCACTCGATCAGATAATCGTCCTCGCGGCGGCTGAGACGGTACCACATAGATTGGACGTTGGCGTCGATCTCGGTGGTTGCCCAGTCGGAATAGCCGTTGTTTGTAACAACGCTGCCAAGATGTGCAAAGGTCTCGTTTTCGTATTCGATAGAGGCTTTGAGCCAGTTTTCACTATCCAGATACATAACTATGCCGCATTGATCAAAACGGTGCTTGGTTTGAAATTGCGTTTTGACGGTGAAAGAAAAGAATTTTTCGTCGGTTGCCATCTGCAAAACGGGAGCATTGTCGTTCCTGAAATGATAATACGTCCTTTGCCAAAGGTCGGTGTGAGGAGCGGTCACGATCTCGATTTTATCATCGGATAGCGTATATTGCGCCGGTTTTCTCGTCCATTGTAACTGGTTGACGTCAAAGCAAAAATCCATGGTCAGTCCCCTTTCGCATCCAAGTGCGCAAAGATCTCGGTCCATACTGCCTCGTCCTGGGCTGTGATCGCTTCCCAATCAAAGGAAGCAACAAAGCGCGCCTTCTCCTCGGCGGTCACGTTCTTCTTTTTTGCAAACTTGGTGCGTGCTTTGCCAAATTCGCCAAGCAGCTCCACGGCATGGGCGGTGTAGTTGGGGTTGTGCCCCTTGCCCGAAACAAACAGGAACTTTACGTTTTCCTTTTCTTTCAATCCCTCTTTGAGGATGTCATAATGCGCGCGGCGGCAGAGCTGGTCATCCTCGGAGTAAATGAGAAGCGCCTTTACGTTGGAATTCTTCAAGGACTCGACCGCGTTGAACTCGGAAAATCTCGGGTTGGATGCACGCTCCAGAGCAAGCACCGCGCGGCGATAGGGCGCGAGCGGACCTGCGAAAAAGGTCTTGATCATTTCCGCAACCGAAACAAAGCCGCACATTGCCACAATGTGGGAAATTTCGGGATGCAGAGCTGGGATATTGAGGGTGGAAAAAGCCCCCCAGCTATGCCCCATAACCGAAAGCTCCAGCCCGTCAAAGCGCTTGTCGGCTTTGATGGCGGTGATGCAATCGTTCAAATCAAAAAGAGACTGCGCAAGTCCGTTGGGGCTCTCGCCGCCCGACTTCATGCAGCCTGTATGGTCATAGGCAAACACGCGGTAGCCGTGCGCGCACAATTTTTCGATCTCCTTCATGTATGCGAGATGACCGCCACCAAAGCCATGATCAAAAACGATCAGTCTGCCCTCGATCGGATTTTGATAGGAATACAGATACCCCTGCAAGGTGTGACCGAGCGAGGATTGGAAGGCATATGCCTCGCAATTCAGCCCTGCAAAATCCTTGGCAGAATAGTAAAAGACGGTTTCGGTATCGTCGCAACGGGTGTGCATCATGCCCTTGTAGGCATTGAGAACTTGTTTTTCAAAAATCATAATCTTCTCCTTTATAGGAACAGACAATTCAAAAAATCGTCTGCCTCTTGGCGGCTTTTGAAAATGAAAACCGATTTATCACTGTATTTTTCGAGCAATGCATAGATGGCGGGCAATTCTTTGGTTGGGAATTCTTCGATCTGCTGTTTGAATTCGGGGTCCAGCTCTGTCTCGATCCAAGGCATTTCATCCCGCTTTTTGCCAATGCGCGAAATTGCACCCGCAAGGCAATCCTTGACGGACAAATCGAAAAGAAAGACCGTATCGCATACCGCCAATCGACTTTCCAGAGTGCGGCTGTAGTTGCCATCGATGATCCAGGCATCCTGTGCCAAAATTTCGGCAAGGCGCGCATCGTATTCTTCTCGCGGGATATGTGTTTTGTCGGGCTTGTGCCAAATGGCATCCAGATGAAAGAGCGACAGATCGGTTTTTTCCTTCAGCTTTTTGGCAAAGGTCGTCTTGCCCGAGCCGGGGCAACCGATCACAATGACCTTTTGCATGGCTTTTTTGTTTTGCGCCCACATGGGCAAAAGCTTGACGTATCGGTTGGCAATGACGCGATAGGCGGGGCGGTACGCTTCACGGAATGCATTGGAATGATGCACTGCGGGGTAGCCCAAATCCTTCCACGTAGCAAGCTTTTGTGTAAATTCGGAACTGTCAAGCGGCAGGATGCCGCCCTCGACAAGCTCCTTTGCCACTTCGATTTTTTCTTCCAGACGCTCCCTGCCCTCCTCTTCCTTTTTGGCGGAAAGGCAAAACAGCTTTGCAAGCGTTTCGGGAGAGAGCCCCGCATTCAGGCAGGAAAGATATACCCGACTGTACGCACCGTCAAGCGGCTCTGTTTTGGGTGGTTCATCCTTGGAGAGCGTTGTGTATTCGCGCAGGATGTACTCCCTTGCGGCATCCTCGCTCGACACCAAATGCTCACACCCGAACGCACTTTGAAACAGATATTTGAAAATGTCCTCTGCCTCAAGTTTGGGGTAGGCTTGGTAGTGCTCGATCAGATGCTTGCGCGTTTGCTCGCGTCGGTTTGTTATTTCATTCATTTTCGTTTTTTATCTCCATATTTTCAATCGCAAGGGTGAGCCCTTTGATCATATCTTCCATCTCCATTGCAGGCTCTTTGCCCTGCTCGGTGGCGTACGGAATATGTATGAACCCAACGTGGATTGAGGTGTTTTGATAGCGGTGCAGGAGTGTGTAGAAAAGATCGTTGCAAACGTAAGCGCCCGCTGAATAAGAGAGCTGCGACGCAACGCCTGCGGCGCTGATCGCCTCTGCCATCTGCCGCGCAGGTAAGGTGGAAAAATACGCAACGCTTCCGTCTGCAAGGATCGGTTCATCCTTGGGCACGTTCCCCTTGTTGTCAGGGATCTTGGCGTGCCGCAAATTAATTGCCACAAGCTCGGGGGTAATGGCAGCTCTGCCGCCCGCCTGCCCGATGCATAGGATAACATCGGGAGAGACCTCTTCGGCTTTTGCGAGCACCACATCTGCCGCCTCACCAAACACCACGGGGATGCGCAATTTGGTGAGCGTGTAGCCGTTTATTTCGTTTGGCAAGCGAGAGACGGCCTCCCACGAGGGGTTGATCTCCTCACCGCCAAAGGGCTCAAAGCCGGTTATCAAAAGGGATCGTTTTTTCTTCATAACAACTCTCATTTCCGAATGGGCAACAGCATTCTTGTTTGTTCCTTATAGTCGGCAAAGCCTTCCTTGTACGACTGTCTGGCATCTGCCATGGGAATACTGACGGCAAAAAACAGAACCGTGTTGGCAACGGCACCTGCTGCAAGGAACCACGCGCTCGGTGCGGCGCAAATGACCGACAGAGCCACGCCCCACCACATTAAAATCTCACCGAGATAGTTGGGATGGCGAGAGTATTTCCAAAGTCCGTGGCGGTTGAATGCACCGTCTCGGTTTTTGCGATATTTGTGCATCTGTATGTCGGCAACGCCCTGCATGACTGCCGCACCAAGGGAGATGCAAAGGAACAAAACGCTGCCAACAGTTGCCTCAAGCCCCTCGCGAATGGCGTACACCGCAGGCAAAATGCAACCGTACACCACAAGTGTGGGCACCAAGTGGATACCAACAAAATTAACAACGGGATAAAGAAACCATGTTTTTTGCTTAAGCATGGTGTATCGCCAATCCTGATGGTTGAGATCGGCAAAGGTGTACGCCCAGTTTGCGGTCAGGCGGATCGCCCAAAAGAAAACCACAAAAAGAAGCAGCGCACCAAAAGCGGTCAGCTCCTTGCCGACGGCAAACGCCACCAAAATAACAGGGGGCTGAACGCTCCAATAAGGATCGTAGACCGATGCGTTTTGAAACAGGATGCTGAACAAAAAGGTCACCGCGGTTGCCACCACGTCTGCCGCCAATAAGGCAAGCCACCAATCCAAAGCCAAAGCCCGATAGAAAACGACACCCACAACTGTGACGAATATGTAGACCAGTGCAACGGCAACAAAGCTTGCCGCGCGATTTTGCTTGAGTTTTTTCATAAAGTCTTTTTGCACCTTTCGATGATTTTTTCCAAAATTTCAGTATCCGCAGGACAAAACTCGTAATTGGGGATCTCTTGCGGCGTGATCCACCGGATGTCGTTGTGCTCCAGCTTTTGCGGCTCTCCCTCGGCAATGGTAGCATGGAAGAGCGTCAGGTGCACCGTCAGGTCGGGGTATTCGTGCGTAACGTCCATAAACGCCTCGCCAACCAAAAGACGGACGGCAAGCTCCTCTTGGCACTCGCGAATGAGAGCTTCTTCCTTTGTCTCCCCTGCCTCAACCTTTCCGCCAACAAACTCCCAAAGCAGTCCTCTCGCCTTGTGCGCAGGGCGCTGACAGATCATAAATTTTTCTCCCCGCCAGATCAAGGCGGCTACCACTTCGGTCATACTGGTCATCTCCTATTTCTTTTTCCCTTTTATTATAGCAAAATAAGTGGGTGTTGTCAAGATTTACGCATACTTCTGCACTCTTGCGAATAGATTGTTTTACAAAACTTTTAGGGGGTAATGATGAAACGTTCGATTGGACTTTGGCAGCTTTGGGGCTTTGCCGTAACCTCTCTTTTGGGTACGGTGCTGCATTTTCTTTACGATTGGCTCGGGGGTGCTGTATGGATCGCACCGCTCTCGGGCGTTAATGAGTCGACGTGGGAGCACATGAAGCTGCTTTTTTGGCCCATGTTCCTCTACGCCATTGCACAAAGCTTCTTCTTCAAAGAAAGGAATGATTTTTGGTGCGTAAAGCTGCGCGGAACGCTCCTCGGGCTTGCACTAATCCCGATCCTCTTTTACACCTACAACGGTGTGGTTGGAAAATCGCCCGACTGGATCAACATTGCGATTTTTTTCATAGCGGCGGCAATCGCGTATCTGTATGAAACAAAGCGATTCAAGGACGAAACCCTGACCTGCAAGCGACCGAAATTGGCAATCGGTATCCTTTGCGCCATTGCTCTCCTCTTTGTGGTGTTCACCTTTGCTACCCCCGAGCTTGCGATCTTCAAAGACCCCTTGACGGGGAGCTATGGAATATAAAAAACGCGGCAGAATGCAAAATTCTGCCGCTTATTTTTTATCTTTTCTTATAGATCACAAGCTCGGGGTTCTCTCCGTTTTCCTCATAGGTGCAAACAAGGAGAAAATCCATATTGGCGGCAATTCCAAAGCACCGACCGCCCCCAAATTCACATTCCAGTTGATTGCCAAGGTAGGTGGCGTTATCGTCGAGAAGCTTCACCTTTTCGCCATTGGGGAGCGTGTATTCGAGATTGATGTAGCCCCCCACAAGAAAGCTCAACGTTTTGACCTCGGGCATCCCCTCAATATGCAAATCGTTAAACTCCTTGATGAGCTGCTGCTTGAACTCCGCAAGCTTTTCATCTCCGCCCAACTCGGCATATCTCTTCCAGTAGTTGAGCTTTGGCAAGGCTTCCTCAAAATAAGCTCTTGCCGCATCTGCCGGCCAGTTTTCATTTGCCATATGGTTGACCAAAAAGTCGGTCAGCTCCTCAAGACTTGTGTAGCAAAAATGACCGTTTGCATAGCACCATTTGCAGTATTCTTCATTGAAAAATCCGTCGGTCTCTTTGCTGATGTTACTGTCCTCAAGAGGCATACCACAGCATTGGCAAATCAAATTTTGCGGAGAACCGAGCAGCGTATTGATAGACACGTTGAAAAACTTTGAGAGAAGCTTGAGCGTCTCGGTGTTTGGCACGGTCTCTCCGTTCTCCCAACGGGAAACAGCCTGACGTGTAACGAATACCTTTTCGGCGAGCTCTTCTTGCGAGAGCCCTTGCTTGGTGCGCAATTCTAAAATAATATCCTTTGTTTCCATAAAATCACCGCCTTGTGTGTTAATGCTTTTATTATACCATCCCTTACCCTGCTTGGCAAGCAACTTGCTGTTGCTATTTTCAGTTTTGGAAATGCTCCTTTAAAAATGCGATTCTTTCCTTAACGATCGCCTTGGTGGTTGGGGCGTTTGCAACGATGTCAAAGCCGTGCATGGTGCCCTTTGTTTCCTTTAAAAGGACCGAAACGCCTGCATTTTGCAGGGCGTGTGCGTATGCAATGCCCTCGTCGTGCAAGCAGTCAAATTCTGCAGTTTCAAGATACGCGGTGGGAAGCCCCTCGAAGGATGCCGCTTCCATGGGCGATGCATACGCCATGTCGGGGGCGTTGGGGTCGGGGGTGTAGCCTTGCCACATTTTGACCGACAGTCTTGCGTTCCACATGGGCGTGTGAGTGTAATTGCGGCAGGAATCGTAGCACATCCTGCGGTCGGTCACAGGGTAGATCAAGAGCTGGAAAAGAGGCAGATCCGTTCCTCTGTCGCGCGCCATCTGGCACACCGCCGCCGCAAGAGCACCGCCTGCGCTATCTCCGCCAACGGCGATCTTTTCTTTTTGAATGCGCAACCGCTCTGCG
Source organism: Oscillospiraceae bacterium (assembly GCA_015063725.1). Classification (GTDB taxonomy): domain Bacteria; phylum Bacillota; class Clostridia; order Oscillospirales; family CAG-272; genus UMGS1865. Next base: position 26,091 of record SVTP01000013.1, on the reverse strand, counting down.
TTTTCAAAGGTCCAGCGCAAAGCCGCATAGCAATCCTCGGCGGGCGTTGGGTGGGGGTGCTTGGGGGCAAGGCGATACTGCACAAAAATGATGCGGCACTCCGCCTCAAGCGCATATTGCTTGACGAGCTTGTAGTGATACCACGCGCCCTCAAAAAAGAAGCCGCCGCCGTGATAGTAAACGAGCGCAGGGGCACTCTCTTCCAAACCGTACGGGTCGATCACAAATACCGAAATATCTGCACCGTCATAGCTTTTAAGCGTTTCTCGGGTGACGGAAACCTCATGGTCCCGATTTTTGCGCACCCATCTCGGCGGCCACATTTTGGAACCCATCCAGCCTGCCATTTTGGCGCTTTGGATCGGCGGCGCAAACAAAGAGAATGGGAAAAATTCTTGATTGATCTTGTATTTTGCCATTGCAATCTTCCTCTTTTCGTCCGTGTAGGATCATTCTGCCTATATTGTATCACAAATCGAGGCGTCTTGCAAGACCTTGGCACAAACCCGCCACCACGGAAATTTTATTTTTTGTTGCACGCAAATGTTGTCACACTCTTGCAAAACGCGCGGGCGTGTGATATAATCAAGAAAGAAAGACGAATTGGAGGCAGCATAATGAAACACACCGTTACCGTTTTGCCCTACAATTTCATATTTACGGTACAGCACGGCAAAAACCTTTTGGAGGCACTGGTGGAGAACGGATTTTTTATTCCTGCCGCCTGCGGCGGATATCGCCATTGCGGTAAATGCGCCGTCAAGTGCCGCGCGGCAGATGCTTGCGACTACCAAACGGTGCTCTCCTGCCACACCTCTGTAAACGCGGACTTGACCGTCCTTTTGGACGTTCCAAGCGAGCAAGGGCTTTGGCAGGTCTCTCCTCTCTCGGAAAATACGGGCGAGGATGTGGGAATGCTCCTTGACATTGGCACCACCACGCTGGCGGCTTGCCTGGTTGACAAGCAGTCGGGCAAGACCTTGGCAAAGGCTTCGGCACTCAATCCGCAAGGCGCGTTTGGCGCGGACGTCATCAGCCGCATCAGCGCCTTTGGCGAGGGGCGTGGCGAGGATATGCGCGCCGCCGTTGTGAATGCCACCAACCGCATCATTGCCGATTTTGAACGCACGGGTGTGCAAATTGGCGACCTGATGGTTGTGGGCAACCCTACCATGCTCCATCTGTTCATCGGTGTCGATCCCTCGGGCATCGGCGCTTATCCCTTTACCCCTGTCTTTACCGACACGCGCGATTTTACGGGCGCGGAGATCGGCGTAAATGCCGCTCGCGTGCGCTTGCTCCCCTCGATCAGCGCCTACCTTGGCAGTGACGTGGTTGCAGGAGTTTTTGCGTGCGAAATGGACAAGACCGATGCGACACAGCTTTTTGTAGACCTTGGCACAAACGGCGAGATCGTGCTCTCAAACAACGGCAAGCTCTTTGCGGCTTCCACCGCGGCAGGACCTGCCCTTGAGGGAGCAAATCTCTCTTGCGGAATGGGCGGCGTTGCAGGCGCGATCGACCGCGTATGGCGCGAGGATGGACAGCTGCGCTTCACCACCGTACAGAGCGCTCCCGCGCGCGGCATTTGCGGCAGCGGACTGATCGACCTGATCGCCCTTTTGCTTGATGAGGGCATTCTTGACGAGACGGGTGCTTTTGCAGAGGAGTGTATCTCTCCCCTCTTCCACCATTTAGAGGACGATTGCTTTTACGTCACACCCGAGGTCTATATCTCACAAGATGATGTAAGACAGTTCCAGCTGGCAAAGGCAGCCATTGCGGCGGGCATAGAGGCTATCGTAGCGCATTGCGGCGTAAAGATGCGTGAAATCACGCGCGTGTTCTTGGCGGGCGGCTTGGGCTATTATATGAGCCCTGCGAGCGCTACGCGCACGGGATTGCTTTCCCCCACGCTCCTCTCGCGCACGCAAATCGTGGGCAATACCGCTCTTGCAGGCGCGCGGCTCTGCCTGTTGGATGAAGCAAATCAAGCCGCTCTCGATGCCATCGCAAGGCGCACCGATACAGTAGAGCTTTCCTTCTCTCCCATCTTTTCAGAGGCGTATATCGAGAATATGGGGTTTGAGACGTAAAAGAACACCCACCACGGCGGTGGGTGTTCTCTTTTGTTTGCAAAGTTTTTATGATACGGTAATCGCTTCATCTACATTGGCAACTTTGCTTTTGGAAACTTGGATGGTGAAGTATCTCATTACGATATCATCTGTGCCGCCCGTGGGGATCTCTGTTTCTATCACAACGTACACGGTGTTGTCGGAAATATAGAGATTATCCACCTTCAATCTAACAGAGCTTGATCCACTAAAGGTTCTTGTAAGAATCAAAGCGCTTTCTTCAAAAAATGCTTCATCATACAACCCTTTCCATTTTTCAATGCTTTCTTTTTGATAATCGTACATCGCATAGAGATTATCCAAGTAAGCATCGTATTCCGCTTTGGTTTTGATGATCACATCTTCCCTTTCGTTTAGCCAATGCTTGCCAACGGTAACCACATGCTCTAACGGAACGGCATGATCGGTATAATAATCGATTTTGGGGATAAAGTGTTCGGCAATATCTCTTGCCATATTAACCGTAAGAGAAGTAATAACGGATTCACGATCTCTGATTTTTTCGAGCTTTTGATGGACTTCCTCGGTGAAATCATCTCTATTAAAAGAAATAATGATCATTTTTGTCTTATCATAAGCCGACACTCTTGCATTTGGAAATACATTTTCTATATCAATTCTTTGGGCAATTGCTTCGGCGGTCGAGTTCCCTTGCACGGAATAGATACAGGAAACGCTTGTTATGGGATGGTAGTAGTAAGTCCTATGCGGATATTTTTCACTCAAAGCATCTGTTTTGCTTTTTAGCTCGTTTTCATAATTGATTACGATTTGGGCGAGACCTGTTGGGGTTAACAGATCGTCGATATTTTCGTAGCGCACGTCAATGGGATCGAAAGTCTCGCCGTCCATTATGTTTGCCTTTGTGAAATAGATATACATTGGCTTTGATGGGGGATTACCGCCACCAATCCACAATTCATATTCTTCATTGATAGGGTAAATGCGGATATACAACCCCGAACCCGTTTCAACAAAGTAGTATTGTTCAAAGTGCTCCCAAGTCAGGTTTTCGCCATAGGTTGCAATCAGTCCCTTGAGATCCGATATTGTGAGCCGAGGAAGATCGTCTCTCACCCTTCTGTAATACCAAATATCAAATTTTTTGAGGTCAGCTATGGTGATGTGCCCTGCCTCTAAGGCGGCCTTCACGTTTTCCGAGGTTCCGTCTTTGTAATAAACCATTACGTAGGAACTTTTGAACGTATTAAAAAGATACTGAAAAGTAGCATCCGTATAAAAGCATTCAAGAAAATCAGCCGGGGGGGTGTCTTGCAGTCCTGACCGGTCAACAATGTTGTAAATTTCTTTCAACTGGTTATCGGGTTGCTTTTCGGGCGGAGTTGTCACCTCGGGAGTTGTTTCTTCGGGGGTAGTTCCATTAGTGGGCGTTTGCTCGGGAGTGGTTTCTTTTGGAGTTGGGGTGTTGTTGCACCCAACAAGAGCCAAGAGCATCACCAATATCAACAAATAAGCGAACAGTCTTTTCATAGTACAAACCTCCTTTTTTCAAAATAAAAGTGTATCGATTGGGTATCAATTAATTTTAGTATACCATAAAATACAGAAAATGTCAATAGTGCCATAAGCGACGACCAAAAGAGCAAAAAAGATGCAAGCATTTCGCTTGCATCTTTTCGTTTATTCTTTTTTCTTTTTGCGTTTGCCAAACAGCTTTTGCAAGAGCGGAGCCAAAAACGCGGGGGCGCGCCATACAAACATTTTCATCGCCATCTATCCTTTCCCTACCAATTTGGTAGTACAGTATATGCGGCGTTCTCTCAAAAATGTGCGCGCGGCAGAAAAATTCTTATCCCTTTGCTTGGCACTCGGCTGCCTGCAGGACTTTCATGGCGGAGCGGAACACGACCTTATCGTTTTCGTGCGTGAGCGACTGCTCGACCTGCTCAAGCGGTACCCACTCGACCTGTGCGATCTCGCCCTCGCGGGGCTTGATCTCCTTTTGCGCGGTGTGCGTCAGGAAGTACACCACCTCTTTAGATACACCTGGCATAGGATTGTAATGCACCGTCTCGCGGAATTTGCAGTCGATGCGGATCTGTACAGCGGTCTCCTCATAGACCTCGCGCACAGCCGTCATATACTCAGTCTCGCCCGGCTCCATGTGGCCCTTGGGGAAAGAACGGTGACCGCCAAGCTTGTGCCGTATCATCAAAAGATATTGTTTTCCATCCTCTTCATCGCGGCGCACCACAAGCGCACCGCAGGATTTTTCACGAAGCATGTCCGATCACTTCCTTCCTTTTTCCCCGTCGGGGCGGCTGACCGCCCCACTCGGAGAACTTCTGCTTCATGCGATTATTGCTCGATCTGCTCCATAATGAAGGCCTCGAGAATATCGCCAACCTTGATATCGTTGAATTTTTCAAGACCGATACCGCACTCGTAGCCTGCAGCCACCTCGCGTGCATCGTCCTTAAATCTCTTAAGCGAGGAAATCTTATCCTCAAAGATCACTACGCCGTCACGAACAACGCGGATCTGTGCCTGACGGGTAACCTTACCGTCCTGAATATAGGAGCCTGCAATGGTGCCAACGTTGGGTACGTGAATGGTTTGGCGTACCTCGGCGTGACCGAGCAGGTTCTCGCGATACTTGGGCGCAAGCATACCCTTCATAGCTGCCTCGATCTCCTCGAGACACTCGTAAATGACGCGGTAGGTGCGTACGTCTACGTTCTGACGCTCGGCGGAATCAAGCGCAGTCTTATCGGGACGAACGTTGAAGCCAACGATGATCGCATTGGATGCTGCCGCAAAGGTGACGTCACCCTCGGTGATACCGCCTGCTGCTGCGTGGATAACGCGAACCTTGACTTCCTCGTTGGAAAGCTTGAGAAGCGATGCCTTGACCGCCTCAACAGAGCCGTCAACGTCTGCCTTAACGATGATGTTCAGATCCTTAACGCCCTCGGAGATCTGTGCAAACAGATCGTTGAGGTTTGCTCTTGCGTTTGCCTTGAAAGTGTCTTCCTTTGCCTTGTCGCGGCGTTGATCTGCCAGCGTTCTTGCCATTCTTTCATCCTCAACTGCCTGGAACTCATCGCCTGCCGAGGGAACCTCGGAAAGACCGGTGATCTCAACGGGAACAGAGGGAGCGGCTGCCTTGAGGGTTCTGCCCAAGTGGTCGGTCATCGAACGAACGTGACCGACTGCCGTACCTGCAATAATGATGTCGCCACTGCGGAGCGTACCGTTTTGAACCAGAACGGTTGCAACAGGTCCGCGGCCGCGGTCGAGCTTCGCCTCAATAACGATACCCTTTGCACGACGGTCGGGATTTGCCTTGAGCTCCTTAACATCGGCTACGAGCAGTACGCTCTCCAAGAGATCGTCAATACCCTGTCTTGTCAGAGCCGATACGGGAACGCAGATGGTATCTCCGCCCCACTCCTCGGGAACAAGACCGTACTGTGTCAGCTCTTGCTTGATTTGATCGGGATTAGCGGTGGGTTTATCCATCTTATTGATAGCAACAACAATGTCGATCTCCGCTGCTTTTGCGTGGTTGATCGCCTCAATGGTTTGGGGCATAATGCCGTCGTCTGCTGCTACGACAAGGATTGCAATATCGGTTGCCATTGCACCGCGTGCACGCATTGCGGTAAACGCTGCGTGGCCGGGGGTATCGAGGAAGGTGATGTCACGGCCGTTGATCTTAACGCGGTACGCACCAATGTGCTGGGTAATACCGCCTGCCTCGCCTGCGGTAACGTTGGTGTTACGGATAGCATCGAGAATAGAGGTCTTACCGTGGTCAACGTGACCCATAACACAAACAACGGGGGCGCGCTCCTGGAGCTGCTCGTCGGTGTCAACTGCGTCATCAAACAGACGCTCCTCAATGCTGACAACTACCTCGGGGGTAGCTTCAATGCCGAACTCATCTGCTACGAGTGCGGCGGTATCAAAGTCGATGACCTGGTTGATGGTTGCCATCATGCCCATGAGCATCAGCTTTTTAACAACCTCGCCTGCTGTTACGTGGAGCTTGGATGCGAGTTGACCGACTACGATCTCCGCGGGGAGCTCAACAGAGGTGGGCTTGTAGTTAACAGGTTGTTGAACGGCAGGTGCCGAGCCCTTACGTCCCTTATCCTTTTTGTTGTTCTTGTTGCCCTTACCGAATGCGTTTTGACCGCCCCCTTGCGCGTTGTTTTGCTTTTTGAGCTTTTGGTTGCCGCCTGCAAGGTTTTGGTCGCGATCGGATACAAAGTTATCCAAACGCTCGTCATATTTGGAAAGGTCAACGGTCGAGGTGTGCGTATCGATTACACGGGGACCCTTGCGCGTTCCGTCAGGGTTGATGTTTGTGGATGCGCCGCGTACGATGGGTTGCGCTTTGAAGGTATCCTTGGGTGCGCTTTGAACGAAATCGCCCTTATCGCGGTCAAAGCCGTTGCCACCGCGTCCACCGCGATCGTTGTTCTTGTTGAAGCTGCCGCGGTCTTTCTTTTGACCGAAGTCATTGCCGCCTTGCGCAGGACGACCGCCAAAGCCCTCGGGGCGCTTTGCAACACCAAAGGAAGGTGTCATTTGTGCTGCGCGTTGCGCTGCTGCAGGACGTGCAGGAGCTGCGGGCGGTTGCTTTACGTTAATACCGGCGGCACTGTTTTGCTGCGGACGGAAGGGGTTGCCGGTGTAGGGTTGACGTGCCGCGGGGCGTGCTGCGGGTGCGGCATCCTTTGTGGGAGCTGTGGGAGCAGCGGGCGCCTTGGGCGCAGGCTTTTCCTCTTTCTTTTCTTCTGCCTTCTTCTCTGTTACGTTCTGCGGACGAACAGCGGGAGCTTCTTCCTTTGCCTTGGGGGCCTGTGCAGCCTCGGCTTTGGGAGCGGTCTCTTTCTTTTCGGCAGGCTTTTCCGCCTTTTCTGCCTTTTGAGGCTTCTCAGGCTTTTGTTCTGCCGCGGGCTTTTCAACCTTTTCGGCAGGCTTTTCAGCCTTTTCCACCTTTTCAGCCTTTTTGATTTTGGAGGGAATATAGGTTACCCCATCCAAATAACTGCCGATGTCGGTGATCTGATTTGCCTGTGTCAGGGACTCAAACAAAATATCAAATTCCAACGGTTCGAGCGCCTTTTGGGTAGTCTTTGCCTCAATTCCGTTTTGAGCAAGCAGCTCTACAAGGTCCTTGCTCTTCATTCCCAAGTCTTTTGCAAACTTGGTGATCTTAAATTGTTGATTGATAGTAGAAGCCATATTTCCTCCTGATCCTTTGCACGGCCGCAGCGCCGTGCGAAATCATAAAATTTCGAGCTTGACCCCGCAGAGGTCAATTCTCGTGCTTATCGTTTTCTGTGTTCTTTGGTAGCTTGGAAAGCACAAGCTGACAAAGGCTTTGATCGGTAACCGCCAGAGCCGCAAGTCTGCCGCTCTTGCCCACCGCACCCGAAAGGGTGTCACCGTCAATTGCCAGCTCGTAGAGCGGTACGCCATAGAAGGCGCAACGGTCAAGAAGTCGCTTGGCGGAGTTGGGGGCGTTGTCGGCGGCGGCAAAGACTGCCATCACCTTTTGCTTTTTGAGTGCCTCGCAGACCATGGGAACGCCATAGACCAGCTTGCCTGCCTTGGCACAAAGCCCAAAGGCGAACAGCAACGCGCGATTTTCATCACTCTTCATTGCTTTCCAATTCCTGTTCCATAGCATCGTACACCTCATCCGGAATGGTACATTCCAGATCCTTGTCGATCCTGTGGCTCTTGCGTGCCTTTCTCAGGCACTTGACATCACGGCAGATATAGGCGCCGCGTCCGGATTTCTTTCCTCTGAAGTCCAGGGAAATGTCACCTTCGGGATCGCGTACCACGCGCAAAAGCTCTGCCTTGGGTTTATGTTCATTGCATCCCACGCAACGACGCATGGGAATTTTTTTTACCTTTTTTTCCATTGTGATCAGTCTTCGTAATCGGTGGACTTGATGTCGATCTTGCAACCGGTGAGACGTGCGGCAAGGCGTGCATTTTGTCCTTCCTTACCAATCGCCAGAGAAAGCTGATCGGGAGCGACGCGCACGCGGCAAGCTCTCTCACCTGTCATGGTGACCGAGATGACCTCGGCGGGAGCGAGTGCGTTTGCAACGTAGTCCTCAATTTTCTCGTCGTAGTGAACGATGTCGATCTTCTCGCCGCAAAGCTCGTTGATGATGCTGTTCAGACGCACACCTCTGTTACCGATGCAAGCGCCTACGGGCTCAACGTCCTCGTCTCTGGAATAAACAGAGATCTTGGTGCGGGAGCCTGCCTCACGGGCAACGCCCTTGACGATAACGATACCGTCGGCGATCTCGGGGATCTCCAATTCAAACAGACGGCGAACCAAGCCTGCGTGTGCACGGGAGAGAGTGACAACGGGACCGCGAGCCTCTTTGTTGACTTCCATAACGAAAACCTTGATCTTGTCGCCTACCATAAACTCCTCGCCGGGGATCTGCTCGGAGCGCAGAAGAACGGCGCGGCTGGTGTCGGTTTCGAGAAGAACGTTACCGGTCTCGCGGTCAACCTTGCTGACCGTTGCGGTAATGATCTCTTCGTGCTTGTTTTCGTACGCCTCTTGCATAGCAAGACGCTCGCCCTCACGAATGCCCTGAATGATGACCGACTTTGCGGCAGCGGCACTCAGGCGGCGGAAGTTCTTGGTCTTAACCTCGGTCTCTACAACCGAACCCAGAACGTACTTTTTGGCAATGCACTTTGCGTCGGAAAGAGAAATTTGTGTTTCGGGGTTTTCAACCACCTCAACAACCTCTTTTTGCTGATATACTCTGACATCCTTTTTGTTGGGATCAATCAAAATACGCACGTTTGTATTGTTGCCATATTCCTTTTTGTATGCGGAAATGAGAGCAGCCTCGATCTTTTCAATCATATAAGCGGCGGGAACGCCTCTTTCCTTTTCCAACAAATCAAGGGCAGTAAAAAATTCAGTATTCATTGCTATATCCTTTCTCTATATATGCCGTGTGACGTTCTGTCAGTCAAATTGAAAACGTGTTTTGAGTGTTGCGACGGATGCGCGGGGGAATGCCAACGGTTCTTCCTTGCCGTCAACTGCCAGCAGGATGTCCCCTGCCTCATTCAGCCCCGCAAGCTTGCCAAGATAGCTCTTGGCACCGTTCAGGGGTGCATAAAGGCGAACCTCAACGTCCCAATCCTCGCAAGCTTCGATCTGCCAATCCTCTTTGAGCTCTCTCTCAATTCCGGGAGAGGAGACCTCAAGGTGATAAGCCTCGTCGATGGGATCGGCTTCGTCCAGAAGCGGATCGATCGCACGGTGCATTTTTTCGCAATCGTCGATGGTAATTCCCTCTTCGCTGTCGATGGTGATGCGCAGATACATATCCGCACCGACCTTGACATATTCAACGTCCCAAAGGACGTATCCGAGCTCTTCGGCAAGCGGCTCGGCGATCGCACGGACCACGCCAACCACACCCTTAGCATTCTTTTTCATTTTCTTTTCCTCTTTTTTAAAAAATCCAAAAATTAAGAGCGGGTCTTTCGCGGCCCACTCTCCATGTTTCATATTCTACCGTAAGTAGTATATCACATTTTTGTGCCCTTTGCAACCCTTTTTGCAAAAAAAATCTACATTTTATTAAGTTTTTTTAATAAAACAAGGCAAAATTTGCGTTTTGTGACCTTTGTTTGTGCAAAATGATGACCATTCGACACCACTCGACGCGCTTTTGCATACACTGGCAACAGAGAGGGACGGCGGAAGAATATTCCACCCAAAAACTTTGCCTTTGGCGTTTAGGTACTTCCTTTTGGTGGGAAGAATAGCAATACAAAGGCATAGCAAACAGCCAAACAAAAGAAAGGAAACGTGACAATGAGCGTCAAACGCGGAGATATTTATTATGCCGACCTGAGCCCCGTGATAGGCTCGGAGCAAGGGGGCTTGCGCCCCGTTCTGATCGTGCAAAACGACATCGGCAACCGATACAGCCCCACCGTGATTGCGGCGGCGATTACTTCACGAATGAGCAAGGCAAAGCTCCCAACACACATCGATATTTATGCGGGTGAGGTAGGACTCACCAAGGATTCTGTCATTCTGCTCGAGCAGATCCGCACATTGGATAAACGCCGCCTGAAGGAGAAAATGGGACACCTTGACGATGCGGTGATGAACCACGTCAACACCGCCATCGCCATCAGTTTTGGTCTTGGAACGCCCGAAGAGGACCTCGCCGCTCGCGCGATGATGCAACAGATCAGCTACGCCCCTCACCCAGCCCCCACGATGCCTGCGGCAAGCACTACCACCACCAATCAGCCCGCCGCCGCGGTGAATGAACAGCCAACGGCGCAAGGATGAGATCTTTTATAAAAGGCTCATATAGCGGCAACTATCTATAGGCTTCCCCTTGAGGGGAAGCTGTCATCTGCCGTTTACGGCAGTGACTGATGAGGTGTAGGACGCAACGCGTCCGTTTAGATTACTCGTGTCCTAACGCCATCTTCGCTGGCTACACCTCATCCGGCTCGTGTTACTCGCCACCTTCCCCTCAAGGGGAAGGCTTTTTAATTGCACCCGCTTCATAAATAAAAGTTTCGCGCCCGTGCGAAATGCACGGGCGCGGCTTATTCTTATTCTGCCTTATAAGGCTCCAGATTCACAATCTCTTTTTCGTAGAGAGGTGCGTATTTGTCTTGATAGTAGTTTTCGTGCTTGATAGTGGCGTCACCGTCGGGCGCACAGGTAATGATGGTACAACCGCGATGATAGCCCTGCTCGTCGATACCGCTGTATGCGAGGTAGTCAATGCTGTAGCCGTAGGAAAGACGAATGCCCTTGTATTCCAGCACAAAGTTATTGAGGTGGTCGTGACCGTAGAAGAGTGCTTGGGTGCTTCCCTTTTCCAAAACCGTCTCAAACAGATCCACGTCGGTGCGAGAACAGTAAACGACCTCGTCGGTCTCGCCGTCAAACCCCTCAAGCCATTTGACGTTTTCGGTTTCCTTTTTGCCGTTGGCGATGGATTCGTCATACGCAACCTTGACCTCGGTGAGCGGAATGTGCATAAACATCAGGCTCTTGGGAGCAAGCAGATCGGCATAAGCCGTCTTTTGCTCCTCGGAAAGCGTTGCAAAAACGGCGGCATTGGCTGCCTTGTGTGCCTCAACTTTTGCCGCGTACCACGCAATTTGATCCTCTTTGACATAGTCATAATCCCACTTGATGCCAAGGGGGTCCTTGTCGGTGTAGGAATGGGTGTCGATCATATAAAAGCTCTCGGTAATGAGGCCAGCCGAGTTTTTGACGTTGATAACATGATTGCCCTCGCCCGAAAGATCGCCATCAGGGATAAAGAGGCAATGCTCGAGCGCCTCATTTGCATACATTTCGCTTACCGTTGCACGACCGTAGTAGTTATAAGCCTCGGAATCGTGGTTGCCAAAATTGACCGTCCAGGAAACGCCAAGACGCTCCATCAAACGGATAAACAGGCGGTGCGCGATGGCATTGTTGATAGTACCGCTGATATAAGGAACGGCAAAGGAGATGTCTCCCGTAACAATGACGAGGTCAGGCTTTTCCTCGGTGATCATAGCCGCCACTGCGTTGATCGCCTTTTTGTCCTCATCAACCGAGAGGAAGCCGCCGCCGATATGCACGTCGGTCAGCTGCATGACGCGGAATTCGCGGTCAGTGGTAAAATAATATTCACCGCCTACAAGAGTGGGCGTAAGAGATTCTTCCACCTCAACCGGCGAAAAGGTGTCGATGTACTTGTTCATTTGCCGCTCTCCAATTTGATTGACGGCAACGAAAATACCAAAGATAAGTGCCAGTGATGCCAGAATAATGCCAATGATCTTGAGCGCTTTTTTCATATTCGTTTTCCTCCTGAACATAATGAATACAGTCTTTTTGGAAATGCTTGAGTTCTGTCTTCAGTATACCACAAATCGATGGGTTTGTCAATAAACAAAAATAGACCGCCTGCCAAAAGCAGGCGGTCGTTGTGTTTTTATTGACCTGTTATGTTATAAAAGTTGACATACCAGATAACTGTAAAGACGAGGCTGATTGCCAGAAAGGTCAGACCAACCACAAGAATGCAATGGTCGCCATTCTTCTTTTTCTCTTTTTTTTCAGCAAGCACACGCTCACGGTACTGACCGTAAAACTCGTGATTTTTTCTACCCATTGGGATGAAAATCTGCGCAACGCTACGCAACACAAAGCCGATACCGATCAGAGCGCCTTCACCGCTGATAAACATCATTCCGGCAAACGCCAAAAGCAGAATACCCGAAACAAAGAACCCGTCGGATAAGATTTGAATGTTGACACCTGCGTTATTGGTGAAAAAACCTCTTATCCAAAACACGAGGAATGTGATCAAAGAAGCAACACCAAAGCAAATACCATATTTGATTAATAATGATTTCTTTTCCTGTTGCACTGTGTTTGAACCTCTCGTTTCGTTATTTTACCATTTCGCGGTATTTTGCTTCCTCTTCGTCGTTACAGTATACAAAGTGACCGGGAGTGATCTCACGGAAAGAGGGTTGGTTTACCGAATAATCATGCTCTGCAAGCGGATTATAGGTTACACGAACACGCTGCTTTTCGTATACCGGGTCGGGCAACGGAATTGCCGACAACAGCGACTTTGTATAAGGATGCAAGGGGTTTTTGAAAAGCTCATCCGAGTCGGCAAGCTCTACCATTTTACCAAAGTACATAACGCCGATTCTATCGGAGAAGTATTTTACAACCGACAGGTCATGCGCGATGAACAGAATGGTCAGTCCCAAACGGTCACGCAAGTCGTTGAGCAGATTGATAACCTGTGCCTGAATGGATACGTCCAGAGCAGAGATAGGCTCGTCTGCAATGATCATTTCGGGTTGCATAATGACCGCACGTGCGATGCCGATACGCTGACGTTGACCGCCAGAGAACTCGTGGGGGTAACGGTCTGCGTGCTCGCGAACAAGGCCTACCATCTCCAAGATCTCATAAACCTTTTCGTTGATATATTCCTTGTCGGTAATACCGTTGATGATGAGACCCTCGGCAATAATGTCGCGAACCGTCATACGGGGATCAAGAGATGCGATAGGATCCTGGAAGATCATTTGGATCTGTGTGATCAGCTTGCTCTTTTTGGCAACCTTGCATCTGTTTTTGAGATCCTTCTTCAATGCTTTGCGCTCTTCACCCGTTGCATTCTTGATCTTCTCTTCGTATTGAGCCTTCAGCTCTTGAACTCTGCTCTCTGCGTGTTGCTTGTCAACCGCCTTGTTATCGATGTTGGCTTCGCGGAGCAGTGCTCTGTTCTTGTCAACGATCTGACCAAGCTCATTGTTGATCTTTTCGATCTCTGCTTGAATTTCAGCTTTTCTTGCATCGTCTGCGGGCTTTTCGGCGCGCAGAGCCTTGATCTTTTTTGCGGCTTCGTTGCGAGCATTTTTGATAGCATCCTTATAAGAACGCGTACCGGCACTCACTCTTTGACCTTTAAAGTATACGTTACCGGAAGTGATATTATACAGTTTAATGATCGAGCGTCCTGTTGTGGTCTTGCCGCAACCGGACTCGCCTACCAGACCGAATGCCTCGCCTTTTTTAATCTCAAAGCTGACATCGTCAACTGCCTTGAGGTCCTTGCGACCCAAGCGGAAATACTGACAGAGATGGTCAACTTTTAACAATACTTCATTATTATTCTGCATGTTGACCTCCTCTTTCTTGCATACGCTTGATACGTTCGGTAATGATCTTGGGCATTTCTACCTTGGGTGCCTTAGGGTGAAGCAACCACGTTGCCGCATAGTGTGTGGGAGATACCTGATACATAGGCGGCTGCATCTCAAAGTCGATTTCCATTGCGTATTTGTTTCTTTCAGCAAACGCATCACCAACAGGAGGATAGATCATGTTGGGAGGCGTGCCGGGGATAGCATCCAACTTTTCGTTGGTATCCAAGTCGGGCATGGAAGAAAGTAATGCCCATGTGTAAGGATGCTGCGGGTTGTAGAAGACTTCGTTTGCCGTGCCGTATTCGACGATCTTACCGGCATACATAACAGCAATTCTATCTGCCATATTTGCAACAACGCCAAGGTCGTGCGTAATGAAGATGATAGAAAGGTTATGCTCTTTCTTCAAACGGTTGATCAATTCCAAAATCTGAGCCTGAATGGTTACGTCGAGCGCCGTGGTAGGCTCGTCACAAATCAGGATGTCGGGGTTAGCAGAGAGCGCGATTGCGATAACAATACGCTGACGCATACCGCCGGAGAACTCGAAGGGATATTGTCTGAAACGAATTCTCGCCTCGGGAATACCAACCTCTTCCATCAGCTTAATGGCCTTTTCTTTTGCAATACGGGGTGTCAAGGTATAAACAACCTGTGCTGCCTTTTCCTTAAGGTAGTCGATAATTTCTACGCAGCGCTTATCCAAATCAAAGCTTGCTGCCGCAGCAACATCCTCTTGGAACTTATTTTTTACACGGTTGAGAACAGTAACAATGGTTGCAATTTGTGCTTCAGGCTCGATAACAGACTTCGGAATAACCTTCCATTCTACCTTCTTGCCTCTTGCAAGCAGAGCTTCTCTCTTCTTGGTTTGACGTGCAAAGCGAGCTTCTTCCTTGGGATTATTCTTAAGGTAGAAGAAGTACTTGTCTACTTCTCTTTCCAAAGCATCACCGAAGGTGTAGGCTACGTTATCCTTGATAACTGCCAAAGGATCTATTGCGGAAAGAACAGCCTTGTTGATGTTCTTGCAAGCTTCCTTTGCCTTTTTAGAAGTAACATCTCCCCCTTGGAAATAGCGGATGGTCTCATTCAAACCATCAATCGCCAACTTCTTGTTTGCGATAGACTTGTTGAACGAATATTGAACCGCAACCTTTTCCATATCGATAAACGACAGCATGTAGTCCTCTTGGAGGAACTTCAGTGCCATTTCATTTGCCTTTTCGGCAGGCATTGTACTCAGGTCAGCATGGGGATGCTTGTAAACATAGTAACCGATGCGGAAGAGATTGTATTGGGGTTGTGCGAGCATATCCTCAACTGTTTTGCGAATTTGGCTAAGCAGTTCAACAGTTTCGGCAGATGCTTCCTTTTGTGTTACGCTCATGGTAACAACCTTCTTTGCCGATTCAAAAACGGATACCTTCGACCTTTCAATACGCCTTACACTTACAAGGCTTGCACGGTATGTCTTCAAAGTCTCCATATACTTGGCAGCCAGATATTTATCATCAATATCTTTGAGCTTGCGATCTACCAAGTTCAGGGTGGCAACAACGTCGATCTTTTGCTTCTTTTCTGCAAGGAACACAAACTCTTCGATGGTTGCCAGCAGCTCTTCGGCAGCTGTGCGTGCATCGTTGTAGCTGTTTTGCAGCTTGTTTGCACAAACGTTAAAACTATCAAACGTTTTGATACACTTTTCAA
Source organism: Oscillospiraceae bacterium (assembly GCA_015063725.1). Lineage (GTDB taxonomy): Bacteria > Bacillota > Clostridia > Oscillospirales > CAG-272 > UMGS1865. The sequence continues at coordinate 10,507 of SVTP01000013.1, read as the reverse complement.
TTTCGTGAATAGGAGCCTTGCCGCCGTTCTTTTCGGCGAGCGCTTCCTTCATCATATCGGACAGGATAGCAAGCTTCTTGTTAAAGGTTGCACGGCCTTCCTTACGGTTTGCCTTGTTTTTAAGAAGCATAGCCTCGGTGATCTGTCTACCGATACGCATGATCGGGTTCAGGGACGACAACGGATCTTGGAAGATCATTGCGATCTTATCTCCGCGCAGCTTGTGCATTTCCTCTTCGGGAATACGCATCAAGTCCTGGCCGTCGTACAAAATTTCGCCGCCCTCGTGAATGGAGTTGACTGCAGAAATACCCATAATGGCCTTGGAGGTAACCGACTTACCGGAGCCGGACTCACCTACGATTGCCAACGTTTCACCCTTGTAAAGGTCAAACGAAATGTCACGTACTGCCTGTACCTTACCTGCGTCTGTACGGAAGGAAATCTTTAAGTTATTAACAGATAATTTAATTTGCTTACTCATACCTTAATCCTCCGAACCTCTGAGTGACGGGTTGAACGCATCACGCAAACCGTTACCGAACAAGTTAAAGCTGAGCATCAACAGAACCAAGAATACGCAGGGGAACAAAGCTACGTAAGGTGCAACCATGAGTGCTTGTTGTCCTGCAGCAATCAAGGTACCGACACTGGTAATGTTGCCGGCTTCCAAGTTGATAATACCCAGGTAGGAAAGGTTGGTTTCCGTATAGATCATAGACGGGATAACCAATGCACAACGAGTTACGAGAGTGCCAAGACCGTTGGGGAAAATGTGCTTGAACATAATTCTTGCGTCACTTGCACCCAGCGTTCTCGCAGCCAAAACGTACTCTTGATTTTTGAAACGATAGAACTGCATACGGGTAGTACCTGCCATGCCGATCCATCCCGTAGCAAAGAAGGAGATGAATAGAACCCAAATATGGCTGGTAGAACCCATATGATATTTCAATAGCGTAATGACGATCATGGTGGGGACAGAGCCCAAAATTTCAGCAAATCTTTCCATGCAAAGGTCGATTTTGCCGCCAAAGTAACCGGAGATAGAACCCCAGATAGCACCAACGACCAGGTTTACAATTGCAACAACAATTGCAAAAATGAAGGAGAATCTTGCACCGTTTGCAAGGCAGGAGAAGATATCCTTACCCGAGGTAGTAGTACCGAACAGGAAGTAGGGCTCGCTAATACCATCCTGGTACTTTTGCGTATGCAAATAGGTGTAGTATTCGTAGTACTCTGCTCTGACTTCAACACCGCCGTCTACTTTTCTACCGTAAACGTAGTAATATGTTACTTCTTCCTCGGTAATATTACCGTCTTGATCCATTTTCTTGACAGTTTCGGTATAACCGTCTCCATCAATACGCTTGGAATCATAAGGTGCTGCCAAACCGGACTTTTCACCCTCTGCAAGTGCCCAATAGTTGGGTTCAATATCACCTTCGGAGTTCAAGACCATAACGGTCTTGTTGTGCTCGATCTTGGTTTTGTAGTAAATGTTAGCGTTGTCCTTATCCTGCTGAGCAATTGTATTATCTCTCAAATCAACGGTATCTCTGTACTTAATGTGTACCGTGGGATAAAGAACTTGTCTGCCGGTCTCGTTTTGGTATCTTTGAATATCCGCGTATTCCTCTTCGGAAATAACTCTATATTTACCAAAACCAACACCGTAGTAGGTGTCATAACGATAAGTAAATACCTTACCGTCTGCACTTACCGTATATTCGTAATCCTTAATAACCTCTCTGCCGGTTTCAAGACCCATAGCATAGTCTCTCAAGCAAGCCTCATAGCTGGTTTCCTTGACTCTGCAACCATCCCAGAAATCGGTCTCAAGGAACAAATTGTTCTTCGGACGGGCAGCTGCATACACCGTATCGTAATACGCAGGTGTATACGGGGTGCAGAAAGGAGCAATGATGGCAAACAGCACCAAAACTGCAATTACAATTGCGGCAACAACCGCGCCCTTGTTTTTACAAAAGCGCTTAAACGCACCTTGAAAATAGGTTACGGGCTTGGTATCAAATTTGCTATCGTGATGAAGGTCAACACGCTTGGCAAACTGAAACTTCTCAACGGGGATGTTATCGTATTTATTTGTTGTCATAATTACTTCGCCCCCATTCTGATTCTCGGATCAATAAATCCGTAACTGATGTCAATAACAATACCTGCTGCCAAACCGATTAAGGTATAAAAAGCGGAAAGCAGCATAAAGAAATCGTAATCCTGGAAGTTGATCGCATTCAAATACAATCCACCAACACCCGGAATAGCGAACATACGCTCAATAATCATAGAGCCGGAAAGAACTCCAATGAATTCGCTGAGGATGGAGGGGAAGATAACGACCATCGAGTTACGCATAGCATGGCGATAGATTGCCTGACCTTTGGTCAAGCCCTTGGTTCTTGCCAGCAGCATAAATTCACCGGTGAGAACCTCGGAAAGCTCTGCACGGGTATAACGTGCATAACCTGCAATAGAGCCCAAGCAAAGGGAGAATACTGCGGGGAGCATCGAGCGGAACATTTCCCAAGTGAAATAATCGTCACCTCTCACCATTGTCAGCGGGAACCAACCCAATTTGAAGCACAGGAAATATTGAATTCCCAAGCCCAAAACGATGGAAGGAACCGAGATGAGCAAGATAATAAAAATGTTGATAACCTGGTCTTGCCACTTGTTCTTTTTCAGTGCAGCAAGAATACCCAAGCCCAAACCAATCGGTACACCGATGAGGGTAGAGTAAATATTAATTAAAATTGTAGGGGGAAGCTTTCTGACGAATACGTCCCAAACGGGTTTGCCGATGTATTCACCGTAGGTGGTGGCAACACCAAAGTCGCCCTTCGTAATAATCCTGTTGACATAGGTGCCAAGCTGAATAAAAATCGGCACACGGTCATAGGTGTAAATACCGTTTTCTCCCTCTTGGATGTTGGTGATCCAGCCTCTGCCCTCCAATTGCTTGTAGGCAATGTATTTATCTTGACCGGGACCAACGTTGACTTGAATCGGCAAAAGCTTAATGAGCACGAAACACATCACAATAATAATGAGGAACGTGAACAGCATCAAGCCCAGACGCTTCGTCACATATTTAAACATATACATAGGTTTTTCTCCTCTGTTGTTGTTATTTTCCAAATTCACAATCAACCGTCACAAACTGCTCCGTCACACGCGGTTGGGGCGTTTGTGAAGGGGTTTGCGCACAAAAACGACTGCGCATTTCAAAGATTTCGATGTAAGTTTTATACAAATGGTAGGGGAATAAAATGCAAAGTCAGCGGTGAGCGAAAAATCGCTCACCGCCTAAATTAGGGTTTAGTAAATCTTAGTAAGCTGTTAAAAAATTACTCAGACTTCTTGTACTCTGCAGAGAGGTCGTTTCCGTTTGCTTCAACAAACGCATCCCATTCTGCATCGGTGTATTCAACAACCATGTATCTCAGTCCGCCGTAACCCATAAAGGTGTTGTAATCTTTAGCGAAGTTGGAGAACTTAGCGCCAAGGAAGGAACCGGTGTAGTCACCAATGAGCATGATGGAACGGTTCTCAAGGATAGCGCGCTCTTCAAGAGCGGAGAGGATCATCAGTCTTACACTTGCAGGAGCATAACCGTCACCCCAGTTGAAGGTGTACTTCTGGTCATTTACGCCAGCGAGACCGTTGAGGCAGAAGAACCAGTTTTGAATGCTCATGGTGTACTGCTTGCCAGCACCTTCGTAGTCGCCTGCGGGCATGGTGAGAGTCATGTTCTCGGAAGAAGTATCCCAGTATTGGTGATAGTTGAGATCGTCATCAGGATTTACGAATGCGCCCATGATATCGAAGGGGTTGAAAGCGTTACCGGAGAAACCGTAACCGAAACCGATTTGGGTATCGCCAGCACGGAATGCTTCTGCCCACTCAGAACCTGCGGATGCATCGAATTCAACAACGATTTGACCTTCAAGAGCAGTGCCCTTGGTCAGCTCGTTCAGAACGTCTTGCAGATAGTTAGCTCTGAAGCGTTGCTTTTCAGTATCTTGAGAAGAACCGTAAACGAGGGTGATCTTTTTACTTGCATCATAGCCGTAGTACTCGGGATCTGCTTGCAGGATAGCAATAGCTTCCTTCAGCTTCTCTTTTGCAAGATTGGGGTTGTAACCGGTGAGAGACATGGAAGCCTCTTCGGTGGTCAGACCGGTCAAGCTACCGCTGGACCAAGTGCCGTCTTCAGCTTGAACGAAGCCGTAAGCGCGGAGGAGACCCTCTTGTGCTTGGATGGTGTTACGATAGGAACCGCCATCGGGAAGCAGAGGAGCGTTTTCGATATCATAGTAGTACATGGAGTTCAACAGACCAAGGCAAGGAGTTGCCGTGCCGGGCCAGATTTGCTCGATGATATCAGTTCTGTTCAGGGACAGGTTGAATGCATGTCTGAACTGTTGGATAGCAAGGATACCGTTGTTGTTGTCGCTTGCCTTCAGAACAGGCAGGTTGCTGTACAGCTGCATACCGAATGTACCTGTGCCGGGAACGTAAGTAACGTACTTGGAGTACAGATAGTCGTTGATGTTGAAGGTATCGAATGCAGAATCATCGAATTGACCTGCGAGGAAGCCCATCCATTGGGTAGCAGCTTCTTCAATTTTGACGCAGTTGATAGCGGTGATGTTGTATTGGTTCTTGTACTCTTCCATGTTCCAACCGTACCACTTGTCGTTCTTTACAAGTCTGTAGTCACTACCTGCTTCGAAGCGTTCGAGCTTGTAGGGGCCCCAGCTTGCGGTGGACTCGAGGTCAGTGTTGTAGGTGGTGGTCCAAAGGGTTGCACCCTCTGCAGGCTCATGCTTGTTAGCCTCGTACTTTACTTTGTGTACGAGAGGCAGGCTGGAGAGGTAGTAAGGAGCTTGCCAAGAGAGAGAGCCGTCCTCTTTGAGGAGGGAGTATGCCTTATCAAGGCAAATAACGATGGCATTGCCTTCAGCATAGATACCAACGTCTTCCCATGCAACGTTACGAACCGTGTTGGGTCTGTAGATAGATACCCAGTTATAGCCTCCGCCGGGCTCGCAGTATTGAGAGTAAGGGCCGCCGGGAGCGATGTAACCCCATACCATATCAACGCTGAACAGGTAGTAGTCGTCACCGGTCTCCCAACCTTCGGGAGTGTTGAACAGGGTGGTGTCATTGTATGCGATGTATTGAGGCATAGCCTTGCCGTTCTCGTCAACGAGAGTGCCGTAGCCGATAGAGCCGCCAAAGAGGTCAGCATCAAGAGCCTGAATGTCTACGAAAAGAATTTCGCCTGCATCAAGAGCTGCTTGGTTGCTTTCGTAGCCTTGGCTTGCAACGCTCTCATAGGTACCTTCTTGATTTTGGAAGAAGTAGCCACGAGAGTTCTTAATCATAAGGGTGTCGTAGTAGAGATTACCACGGAAGTTCATGAATGCAGGATCCAATTGTGCTTGCATAGAGTAAACGAAATCTGCAGCGGTGATGGGTGTGCCATCGTCCCACATCAAATCGTTACGCAGGGTGATCTTCCAAGCATAGCCGCCCTCTGCCTTTTGAGCATCGGTGTAACCCCACTTGCTAGCAACGGTAGCGGTTACGTCCTCGAGCTTGGTAGCTGCGGAGTAGTTGGTGGTGTAAGCATCCTTAACAATGCCGTCTACGTTGATGGAGCCGTCCTTGTTATACTTCTTGTCGCCTTCGAACTTATAGTCGTAGTCGAAGAAAGAAGAGCCGATATAGCTCAGGATTTGGGTGTCGTTGTTGTCTTTGTAGGTCAGTTCATTCCAGTTGGAAGGCATAACAGCAGTAGTGGTGTTGTACTCTGCCTTCTTGAAAACTGCGGGAATTACGGGACCGTCATCTTCGGGGGGAGTGGTAACTTCCTCTTCGGGGGGGGTGGTAGGTTGAGTAGGAATAGCAGGCTTGCCGGGCTTACCGGAAGTTGTGCCGTCCTCACCAGCATCGGGCTTCTTTTGGAAGCAACCAGCGAGCATTACTGCAACCAGTACCAAACACATTACCATGGCAAACATGGATCTGAGTGTCTTTTTCATAATGTTTCCTCCATTTATGAATTTAGATATTGTTTCACTATCCGCAAAACCTTATCCTTTTTGAATGGGAATCCCAATGATCCTGCTATATTGGGATTCTTCCATTTAAAAAAAATCAAATCGTACAGATATATGAATACACCTATTATACCACACGATTTTTCTCTTGTCAACCATCTAAACGATGTTTTTGAGTAAAAAAATTCATAAATTTGCATTTTTTTAAGAAAAAATCACTCAAAAGACCCATTTTTGCGAATTTTTTTGCATCTTTTGCAATGCTTTCTTGCAATCATAGGAATGTAAGCAAAAGTTTTTTGGCGTTTTTTTGCCAAAACAGTTGAATTTTAGAATGAAAAGTGATACAATATGAAAGATAGCGACTTTTTGATTGCAGCTTGATTGAGAATTTATATTATAATAAGGAAGTCAAAGCAATGTTATTTGGAAAATCAATCAACCGATATTACCTGCGGTATTTACACCTGCTCCTTTTGGGCACTCTCGCGCTCGTTATGGTCGACTACGCACAGCTGGAGATCCCCGAGCTTTACCGCTACCTGATCAACGGCATTAACACAGGCTCTGTGGAAATCGACGGGCAAATGCTCCCCTTTAATTTCGATTTTGTGCTTGACCACATCTGCAAACCAATGATGTTCATCATTTTGGCAATGGTTGCCGGAAGATTTGCATGGCGCATCTGCTTCTTTGGTGCCGGCATCAAGGTGGAGACCGACTTGCGCTTGCGTTTGTTTGACCACTGCAAGGATCTTTCGCAAAACTATTATCAGGTCAACAAGGTTGGCAACCTGATGTCCCTCTTTACCAACGACCTTGACACCGTGCAGGAAGCCTTTGGCTGGGGCGGTATGATGATGGCAGATGCTCTCTTCCTGGGGCTTCTTTCCATTCTCAAAATGACACAGGTCAACGGACTGATGACCTTGTTTGCCCTCGTTCCCATGGTCATTATGCTGGTCGTCTCCCTCATCGTCAGCAAATACATGATGATGAAATGGGACACCCGTCAGGCGGCGTTCTCCTCTCTTTCGGATTTTTCGCAGGAAAGCTTCTCGGGTATTGCCGTTATTAAGGCATTTGTTAAGGAAGCAAAAGAGCTTTGGGCATTTAAAAAGTTGAACAGTGAGAACGAAAAGGCGAACGTTGAGTATACGAAGCTCTCTTCCCTGCTCCGCATCTCCGTTACCCTGTTTGTTGAATCGGTCGTTTGCGTTATTCTCGGCTACGGCGGCTACCTCGTTTGGCGCGGAACTCTGGACGTAGGTCAATTGATGGAGTTTATCGGCTACTTTACCTCTATCGTTTGGCCTATTATGGCGGTCTCCGAGCTGATTGACATGATCTCTCGCGGCAAGGCATCTCTCAAGCGCATTGAAGAGCTGCTTGATGCCGAGCAGGACGTGGTAGACCGCGAGGGTGCTACCGCAATTGCGGACGTAAGCGGAAAAATTGAATTCAGAGATCTGACCTTCCGCCACAACCTTGGCGAATACGACGCCCTGAAAAACGTAAGCTTTACCATTCACGCCGGCGAGAACGTTGGCATTATCGGTCGCACGGGTGCGGGAAAAACCACTCTTGTTGATTTGATCTTGCGCAACTACAACGTGCCCGACGGAACACTCTTTGTTGATGACCGCGACGTGAACGGGATTACCATTCGTTCCTTGCGCGATCACGTGGCGTACGTTCCGCAGGACAACTTCCTGTTCAGTGACACCATTACCAACAACATTGCATTTGCCTCCGATAACAGTGACTTTGCGTCTGTTCAATACGCGGCACAGCTTGCCGAGGTAAGCGATAACATTGAGGAGTTCACCGACAAATACGAAACCGTTTTGGGTGAGCGCGGTGTGACCGTTTCGGGCGGACAGAAGCAACGTATCTCGATTGCACGTGCGTTGATGAAAAAAGCCCCCATCCTCATTTTGGACGATTCCCTTTCTGCTGTGGACACCAAGACCGAAAAGAATCTTTTGCAAAACCTGCAAAAGGAACGCGGCGGCAAGACCACCATTCTGATCGCCCACAGAATTTCGACCATTGAGCAAATGGACAAGATCGTCTACATCGACGACGGCAAGATCATTGCCGTTGGCACACACGAAGAGTTGTTGGCAAAGTGCCCCTCCTATGAGGCTATGGCAGAACTGCAGAAATTGGAGGCGGAGAAATAATATGACGATATTTGAAACTTACTATCCGCTCATTATTACAGGCGGCATTCTGGGCGTCTTTTCCATCATCTTCATCGTTGCCTATGCCCTGATTAAAGACAAAAAAGAATCGATGGGCTTTGACCGTCACATCTCCGACAAAGAGATCGTCAAACGCCTGCTCATTTACGCCAAGCCTTATGTCGCACAGTTCGCTTTTGTGCTGGCGTTGATGCTTTTTTCCATCTCTTACGACATCATTGGCCCCTATCTCATCGGTAACATTCAAGGCTACATCAAGCAACCCAACTTTGCACTGCCCCCTCTCTTTTTGAGAATTGCGCTTTATGCCAGCATTCTTGTTGTTACCATGGTCTGCTCCTATCTGCAATCCATTACCCTGCAAAAGATTGGACAGAAGATCATTTCCAACATCCGTCTCGATCTTTTTGAGCACATTGAAACACTTTCGCACGAGCAGCTCAACCACATTCCCGTGGGCAAGCTCGTTACCCGTGTTACAAACGACACCAACGGCGTTTCGATGATGTTTACCAATATCATCGTCAACCTCATCAAAAACGTATTCGTTATTCTCGGTGTGCTTGTAGCAATGCTTTGCCTCAATTATATGCTCACCCTGATGGTGTTGTGCTTTGTTCCCTTTATCGTTCTGTTTACCGTTATCTTCCGCAAATTCTCCAGACGTGCATACCGCCGTGTGAAGGATAGCACCACCGATATTAACACCTTCCTCTCCGAAAGCCTTTCGGGCATTAAGATCACGCAATTCTTTAACCGTGAGGGCAAAAAGCTGGAGGAATTCCGCCAGAAGAACGCCACCCTCGGCCGCGCAAAATACAAACAGATCTTTGTGTTCGGTATCTTCCGCCCGATGGTGTTCATCCTTTACCAATCCTCGGTGCTCGCGCTCTTCTTCCTGGGCGCCAAGGGTGTGATCGACAACACCGAAATTCTGGGACAGATCGTCACCAGTGAGGTCATCGTTTCCTTCTACATGTACATCTCCAAGTTCTTCAACCCGATTCAAAACCTTGCCGAGCAGTTTAACTGGCTGCAATCGGCGTTTGCCTCGGCAGAAAAGATCTTTACCATTATGGATATGGAACCCATCGTTGTGGACAGCGAGGATGCCATTGATCTGCCCGAGGTAGAGGGCAAGATCGAGTTTAAGAACGTATGGTTTGCCTACAACGAGGGCGAATGGGTGCTCAAGGACGTCTCCTTTACCATTGAACCCAAGCAAACGGTTGCATTCGTTGGCTCTACGGGCTCGGGCAAGACCACCATCCTCTCGCTCATCTGCCGCAACTACGACATTCAAAAAGGTCAAATTCTCATTGACGGTATTGATATTAAAAAGATCAAGATCGCATCTCTGCGCCGTCACTTTGGGCAAATGCTGCAGGACGTATTCCTGTTTTCGGGTACCATTCGCGAGAACATTCTGCTACGCCAGGAAGGCATCAGCGATGAAGAAGTCTGGGATGCCTGCAAATACGTCAACGCAGATTCCTTTATTTCCAAGCTGGAAGAGGGATTGGATTATCAGATCTTGGAGCGCGGCAACAACTTCTCGGCAGGTCAGCGTCAGCTGCTCTCCTTTGCCAGAACCATTGTGCACAAGCCCGAGGTCATGATTTTGGACGAAGCGACCGCAAACATTGACACCGAAACCGAGCAGCTCATTCAAAACTCGCTTGAAAAGATGATGAACATTGGTACGATGCTCATCGTTGCCCACCGTCTTTCCACCGTTCAGCACGCCGACAACATCATCGTGCTCTCGCACGGCGAGATCGTGGAGCAAGGCAACCACTTTGACCTGCTCAAAAAGAAAGGTAGCTACTACAATTTGTATACTCTGCAAAACAAAAAAACAAGCCTGCTCAAAACACAACAGGCACTCTAAAAAACAGAGGGAAGGACAGCCGTCCTTCCCTTTGTTTTTTTAGAGTTTCAGAACCAAGCCTCGATTGCAAACAATCGAGGCGCAAATTTGCTTCGCAAATTCGCCGCGGCGTGCTTCGCGCGCACACGGTCTCTCTTAACCAAATGTTCCACCAAACGAACAAGGGGTGCCGAATGGCACCCCTTGTTCGTTTGTGAAAGGGCTACGAAAAGGATACAAAATCCTAATGGGTTCATTTTGCAAAATGGGTTCACTTTTTATAGAAAATGGGTTCACTTTTTATAGAAAATGGGTTCAAATTTAACGAATGGGTGCAT
>SVTP01000012.1 GCA_015063725.1 Oscillospiraceae bacterium | reverse complement strand
ATAAAATTCTCCGAGGATCACGAAAGAGATATTTGCAAAAATTGCAATTTGTCTTTCGATGCACATTAAAGCTTCATCTTACTCGTAGGGGCGATTCACGAATCGCCCGCTCCACACGAAAAAACTACATAAATACTTACATAAAAGAAAAGAGGAAACGACTATGAAATTAAGTGTTTTAGCAAATCTTTACGGTCAAAAGAGCTTGGAAGAAACTCTGCAAATTCTGACCGGTCTTGGCGTTCACACCGTTGAGCTTGGTGCGGGTGGTTACCCCGGCAAGGCTCACTGCAACCCCGAAGAGCTGCTTGCTGACGAAAACAAGTACAACGAGTTCATCGCGCTTCTCAAGAAATACGATGTTGAGGTCTGCGCTCTTGCCGCTCACGGCAATGCTCTGCATCCCAACAAGGAGATCGCTGCTCAGTACGACAAGGACTTCCGCAACGCTGTCCTTCTCGCTGAGAAGATGGGCATTGACACCATTATCACCTTCTCGGGTTGCCCCGGCGACTGCGAGACCGCAAAGTACCCCAACTGGGTAACCTGCGCTTGGCCCGATGACTACCTTGCTATTAAGGAATGGCAATGGAACGAAAAGCTCATTCCCTACTGGAAGGAAGCAGGCGCGTTTGCTCTGGCGCACAACGTACCCCACATCGCATTTGAAATGCACCCCGGCTTCTGCGTTTACAACCCCGAAACTCTGCTCGCTCTGCGTGCAGCAGTCGGACCTGTTCTTGGCGCGAACTTTGACCCCTCTCACCTCATTTGGCAAGGCATCGACCCTGTTGCCGCTATCCGCGAGCTTGAGGGTGCCATCTACCACGTTCACGCAAAGGACACCAAGATTGACAAATACAACGTTGCAAAGAACGGCGTGCTTGACACCAAGCATTACAGCGACGAGCTCCACCGCGCGTGGGTTTTCCGCACCGTTGGCTATGGCAACGACGAGATCTACTGGCGTGACCTCGTTTCCAATCTCCGTCTCTGCGGCTATGACCGCGTCCTCTCCATCGAGCATGAGGACAGCGTTATGAGCATTGACGAAGGTCTGCGCAAGGCAGTTGCTTTCACCAAGAGCATCATCATCGAAGAAGAAAAACCCACCACCATGGCTTGGGCGTAAGGGCGTTTGGGAAATGATTGCGGGGAACCCTTTTTTAAGTAAAAAAGGGTTCCCCGCACCCCTTCCGAAAAAACTTTCTAACAGAGGAATAGCAAAAGGGATAGCATATTCGGTCTGCACATCGTTTTGAAAATATTTCGTTTTCGCTTGCAAAAACGGAATATTTTAGAACGGCGTAAATTGAGTTTCAATTTACCGCTAACTGTGCACGCCGTTTGCTATCCCTTTTATCATTATGATTTTAAAGTTATTCGGGAGGAGCAAGCCCCCTCCCCTACGAGAGTACATTAAGTCTTGGAAGGTAGGGGAGTGCCTTGGTGCTCCCGTATTATCGCAAATCAACTTTCTTAGCGCGTGGGGTCTTGGTGGTGCTCACGCGCTCGCGGCAGCAAAAGCGAGCCTTTATGACTTGCGTCGACCGTCCATTCGTGAACTAACGGCTTCCCCTTTTGACCCTTTGTTAGAGAGTTTTTGGGAGGGGGTTCGGGGGAGACCTTTTTGCAAAAAGGTCTCCCCCGAAAAACTCCCCTACTCCTCATCAAACACAACCGTGATGACACGGACGATGATCGACTTTACGGGAACGCCGTCGGCGTTGGGATATTTGAAATCGGAATAGATCCACAGGGCGTGGGTATCATCGAGGGCGAGCAGATCGGTGTAATAGCACGAGGAGTTATTCTCGCCCGAGGCGAGGTCAACGGTCTGGGCTTCCTGCCACTTTTTGCCCGTGGGATCGGACGTTGCGCGAATGCGCATATAGGGGCGACCGTAGGTAGCAATGCTGACACCCGAGGAGAGCGTTACCATTTGCGGCAGAACGCCGATATCATCAAACTTTTTGATCACGCTCCAGGACTTGCACATGTTGGTGGAACGCGCCCAGTAGCAGGGCTTGCTATCACCGCCGCTGCGCATCAAAATCATAATCGAGCCATCGGGCATTACGTTGAGGTTGGGCTCGCAAAGTCCCTCGGAAAATTTGATGTCGGACGTGGGAATGAGTTGCGAGAGCCAGTTCCACGTGCGGCCGTTATCCTCGGAAGAAAAGATGTAGGTGGAATAGTATTTGGAAAAATCGGAAACCGCATATTCGCGCGTAGCAGAATAGCAGTTAAAGCCGTAAAAATACATTGCCAGATACATAACACCGTCCACAACAATAATACCATCCTGGCTCAAGGCAAACATTTGCGTCATGGGATAGATCTTGCCGCCGGGAAACTCCGTCAAAGGAGCGTGCAGCCAGTTGATGGTGCACTCAAACTTCTCTGTAGTATTGGTGTCGGGATCGTATTCATAACCCCAAACGGTGGTGTCATCGTTTTTGGGCATATCCTCGGCAAAATAGAGTTTATAGCCGCCGTTCGTTCCCCACGTCATGGCAGGCGTGTATTCGTTTTGCCAAGTAGCGTAGTGCGCGTTGGCGCGCTCGAAGCCTGCAAAATACTTGCCGTTGTTCATTTGGAGCTTATCGGGAACCATGCAAAGCGACTCGTCGTCGCTCCAAGTCAAGCCACCGTCGGTCGAGACCTTTTTTCGATATACATCAACGTAGTCGTCAATAGTATCATTGGAATAACACCACGTGGCAAGGATGTTGCCGTCAAGCGTATAAGAAAGTCCCGGGAACTGATTGTGTCCCCATGCGTTGTCACCAACAGCCCCTTGCGTTACCACGATCGGCTCGCCGATCTCCAAATGAAAGCTCTTGGGCACGTCGGGTACGACAGGCGCAGGAGTGGTCTCCTCGGGGGTGGTCACTTCCGGAGTGGTCGCCTCAGGCGTGGTTTCCTCGGGGGTGGCAACGGGAGTAGATGCATCGGGAGTGGTGACAGCAGGTGTATCATCGCCTGTATTGCATCCGGGCAAAAGGCCGAGCAAAAGCCCCATCGCCAACAAAAGGGATATCTTTTTCATTTGGGTACCTCCATAAAAAAACTGGTCTCTCTGCCTACAGTATAACACGGCGCTCGTGATTTGTCTATGGTATTATGTGCTTTCTATATGGTAAAAAGTAACTTTTTTAAAAAAGAGAACCACCTTTGGGATAGTTCTCTTTTTGTCTTTGTTTAGTGAAAGGTCATTTTAAACTGCGCCGTTTGTACCTTGCCGGGCAGGATGTGGAACATATTGGGGCGCGTGGTGATGTCCTCCATTGTGCCATCGTATCCGGGAAGTCCGCACCAAGGCTCAATGCATACAAAGGGTGCCTCGCACGCCGAGGGGTGCCAGATGCCAAGATACGGCATGTCGGGGTACTCCAAAGTTACAGCGCGCGTGCTTTTGTCAGATTTGAGCGTTACGGTGCTATCCATGCGAGAGAGGAAGATGCCGTCGATCTCGAACAGCTTGTGCGAGAGGGGGAGCTTGTTCCCATCAACAAGGGGATACGCCGTCAGCTTACCTGTAAAAAGTCCGCGCGGTGAGATTTCAATTTGATTGGGCGTGCAGGGATTTTTGAATTCGAGATAGTAATCTGCGAATTCCCCTTCCCCACCCAAGGGCAGGTTAAAGCCCGGGTGACCGCCCACAGTTGCAGGCAGAACGACCTCTCCCGTATTGGCAATCTCAAAGCGTGTGGTGATACTCTCGCCCTTGAGAATATGCCAGATCTTGAGTTCAAAATCAAAGGGATAGATCTTTTTGGTCTCCTCTGTCGACGTGACGGAGAAACAAATGGAAGTATCATTGACACATACAAGCGTCAGGGGTGACTTGCGGATAAAGCCGTGACAGGCGATCTCGTAGGCCTCTCCCTTGTGGGTATACTTCCCTTCAAAAAATCTGCCGCATACAGGGAAAAGAAGCGGCGCGTGGGAGGACCAAAAGGCAGGATCCCCCACCCAAATGTATTCGCAGTCCTCGCGACGCACCGAGTGGATCTCGGCGCCAACGTCGCTGACCTTAACCGTCAATTTATCGTTTTGTAAGGTGTAAAACATACTCGTACCTCACTTCATTTCATCGATCACGCGGCGGATTTCGGCAATACGTGCGGGGTCTGCGCCTTCGGGAACAAAGTCGGTAATGTCATGGCTGAAGAACTTTGCCCATACGTAAGCAGCGGCGTATCTGCCATAATCATAGGAAAGATGAAAGCCGTCGCGGCAGAAATCGGTGCCGTCGGGGGTGAGGGTGCGACGAAGCGTTTGGATCGCCTTGCCGACCTCAAGGATGCCGTCGAGATTGTGCTCCTTGACGGCGCGGTGCGAGCACTCCTCAATTTTGGACCACATCAATTCCTGATCGTGATCGTAGTTGGCAAAGCCGGGGTGATCACTGGTGGTGGCATAGGACCAGGTCTGGTGCCAGATGATCTTTGCCTTGGGGCAGGTCTTGCGAATAAAGTCCAGAACCTCGGTCAGATAAGGCTCGTAGGTCTCGTACATTCCCGAATAATGGCTCACCTGCTGAACGGTGATATAGTCCCAATCCTCAGATGCGATGATGTCGTTGGCACTGACGGTCTTCTCACCGATCTTCACGCCCTGCGCCTGAAACTCATACCACGCCTTCTTGTTTCGAATTTTATCAACGTGCCCCTCAAGGCTGCAACCGCCAATATGCAGGTTGCGGACATAAAGGTCACCGGCAATGCGATCAAGATAGGTGGTAGCATCCCATGAAAAGCTATTTCCCAATCCTAAAATTTTTAACATAACGCTGTCCTTTCTTTATTTTGCTCTGCGTTTCTTCGCTTCTTCATACAGTGCTTTTTCCTCATCGGTAACGGGAATGAGCGGTGCGACTGCGCGCGGATGCTCCTCCTCATCAAGGGCAACGAGGATAACGTGTGCATCGGCAATGAGCACTCTTGCACCGTCATAGCCTTCTGTTTCGGCAGTGACGAGCACCTCCATTGAGGTGTGCCCCGTAAAGATAACACGACCTGTGACAACGAGCGTTTCGTTGAGGTGTGCCGGGCGCAAAAAGCGCAGATTTTCAATGCACGCTGTGGTAACGGGCCCCTCGGCATAGCGACGCGCGCTGACTGCCGCGACCTCGTCCATCCAGGTGATCAGGTGCCCACCAAAGAGGCGGTTGGCACCGTTCATGTTGGCTTGGCGCAAAATTTGAACAAACTCCGAAACCGAGCAAGCGGCACTTTTGCCGCCCTCGGGTGTTGTGTTTTGCATAAATTCCTCCACGAAGGATCAAATGCCTTCGATCTCTGCTTGCTGAAAGCCGCCGCGTTGCAAAATACCCTCGGCTGCCTCCAGATCCTCGGCTTGGATAATCATGATAGCCTTGCCATCGTTCTTTCCCGCAAAGGCGTACATATACTCAACACTGATGCCACTCTCGGAGAGCAGACGAAGAACCCCCAACGTACCACCGGGGGTATCCTCCATGGTCAGGGAGAGCACATCGGTAACACGAACAACGATGCCTGCCTCGGAGAGGATCTTTTTGCCCTCCTCGGGCTTGTCAACGATCAGGCGCAAGATGCCAAACTCGGAGGTATCTGCCAAAGAGAGTGCGCGAATGTTGATGTGATTTTGTGCCAAAAGATCTGCTGCGGCACAAATGCGTCCTTTTTTATTTTCCAAAAATACGGATAACTGCTTGATGATCATATCTTCTGTCTCCCTTCTTAAATTTTGCCGGCTCTGTTGTCGATGACGCGCTTTGCCTTGCCCTCGCTGCGAACAATGGACTTGGGGTTGACAAGATGCACCTTTGCGGTGATGCCAAGCATAGAGCGCAATTGCTCGGTAATGCTCTTTTCCAATTTTTCCATCGCCTTGATGTTATCCGAGAAGAAGGCCTCGCTCATTTCGACGTTGACGTCGAAGGTGTCGACGTTGTTGACACGGTCGACAACGATTTGATAGTTGGGTGTGATCTGGTCGCCGCTGACCTTGAGGAGCACCTCCTCGATTTGCGACGGGAATACGTTGACACCGCGAATGATGAGCATATCGTCGGTGCGTCCGTTGGGCTTGCGCATGCGGATGTGCGTTCTGCCGCACTTGCAGGGCTCGGGATTGAGCGAGCAGATGTCTCTTGTGCGGTAACGAATGACCGGGAACGCCTCTTTGGTGATAGAGGTAAACACCAATTCACCCGTCTCTCCCTCGGGCAGAACCTCGCCCGTTTCGGGATCAATGATCTCAACGATAAAGTGGTCCTCCCAAACGTGCATGCCTGCCTGCTCGGTGCATTCGCCCGAAACGCCGGGGCCCAGCACCTCGGAAAGTCCGTAAATATCATACGCCTTCAGACCGAGCTTTTCCTCGATCTTGTGCCTCATATCCTCGCTCCAGGGCTCAGCGCCAAAGATGCCGATGCGGAGCTTGAGTTGGTCCTTCACGCCCAATCTTTCCACCTCTTCGCCAAGATACATAGCGTAAGAAGGTGTGCAGCAAAGAACGGTGGAGCCAAAGTCGATCATGGTTTGAATTTGATTTGCGGTGTTGCCTGCGGAGATCGGGATAACGGTAGCGCCGAGATAATCCGCTCCACCGTGTGCGCCAAGGCCGCCCGTAAAGAAGCCGTAGCCAAAGGAAACCTGCACAAAATCCTCGTCGGTAACACCTGCCGCGCCCATTACACGGGCAACACATTCATCCCAAAGCTTCAAGTCGTCACGGGTGTAGCCAACAACAATTCTCTTACCGGTGGTACCGGAGGATGCATGAACGCGTACAACGTCCTTCATGGGCGTTGCGAAAAGTCCATAGGGGTAATAATCTCTGAGGTCCTTTTTGTAAGAGAACGGAACGCGGTGCAGATCTTCAATGCCGTGAATATCCTCGGGCCTCAGTCCTGCCTCGTCCATACGGTTGCGGAAGCACTCTACGTTCTCGTAGCAACGCTTGATCTGCTTACACAGTCTTTCGCTTTGCAAGCGCTTGAGCTCTTCCCTTGGCATACATTCAATTTCTTTGTTAACAAATCCCATTTTTCATACCTTCTTTCGTTTGGGAGAGAAATTTCTATTTTTGAATTGCGATTTTTACAGATGGTATCCAAGATCAAACGCCTTGAGGTTTGCCTCAAGGAATTTAGCGGGAACGGTAGTCTTGATGGTCTCTACCCACTCCTCGTAGGGGATCTCGGTGTTCTTTGCCATTACGCCGATGAGGACGACGTTAACAGCCTTCTGATTGCCTGCCTTTCGCGCCAGAGAAAGCGCGGGGACAGCGGTCAGGTCAACGGCTGCAGAAAGCTTGCCCAGAATGTTCTCAGGGTATTCTACCGCGCCTGTGATAACAGGCATAGGATTGATCTGCTGATCGTTGACGATCATTTTGCCGCCCTTCTTCAGCCAAGGCAGAGCGCGCAGGGCTTCCAAGGATTCAAAAGCGAGAATGATATCTGCTTCTCCCTTGTCGATAATGGGAGAATGAACGGCGTCACCAAACTTAACGTAGGTAACGACACTGCCGCCGCGCTGGCTCATTCCATGCACCTCGGAGACCTTGACGTCATAGCCGCGTTGAATAACGGCATTGCCGAGAATACGACTGGCAAGGAGTGTTCCCTGTCCGCCCACGCCAACGATCATAATATTCTTCGTGCTCATCTTATGCCTCCTCCTTTTCAATTGCTCCAAAGGGGCAAACGCCAATGCAAAGTCCGCAACCGTTGCACTGTGTGGTGTCGATGCGCACCGCACCGCTCGCCTTGTCCACGCTGATAGCAGGGCAACCGAGCTTCATGCACAGCTTGCACTTTCGGCATTTTTCGGTGATGGTGCAATTGCCCGTATACTTGACGCTCTTAAGGAGCGCGCAGGGACGTTGTGCGATAATGACCGAGGGCTCGTCGGTTGCAAGCTCGGTCTTAACAACCTTTTCAAAGTTCTTGACGTCAAAGGGATCGGCAACCGTAATTCTATCAACGCCAATGCCTTGACAAAGCTTGATCAGATCCACCTGACGGGTGGCTTCGCCGCGAATGGTCTTGCCGGTGGTGGGGTTATCCTGATGTCCCGTCATACCCGTGATGGAGTTATCGAGAATGAGAACGGTATTGATGCCCTTGTTGTAAACGATGTCAATAAGTCCGGTAATGCCGGAGTGCATAAAGGTGGAGTCACCGATGACGGAGACGAGCTTACCTGCGAATTCCTTGCCCTGCACCTTTGCCATGCCGTGTGCCGCGCTGACCGATGCACCCATGCAAATGGTGGAGTCGACTGCGGCAAGAGGTGCTACCGCACCAAGGGTGTAGCAACCGATGTCACCCGAAACGGTAACACCGAGCTTGTTCAGCACATAGAACGTGCCGCGGTGCGGACATCCCGCACACATAACAGGGGGACGGACGGGAATCTGCTCCTCGAGCGCGATAAACTCTGCAGCATCCTCACCAAGAACTGCCTTGCCAATCATTGCAGGGGTGTATTCACCAAGCATGGTAAAGAGTTCCTTCCCCTTGACGGCAACTCCCATCGCGCGGCAAGCATCCTCAATAAAGGGATCAAGCTCTTCGATGACGTAAACGGTCTTGCACTTGGATGCGAAATCCTTGATCAGCTGCTCGGAAAGCGGCCAAACGATGCCGAGTTTTAGGTAGTTGACGCGCTCGCCAAGTGCCTCTTTTGCATATTGATAGGCAATGCCTGCGGCAATTACACCAATATCGCTGCCGTTATCCTCAACGGTGTTAAAGGGGCAGTCAGCGGCGTACGCCTGCAGCTTTGCGGTTCTTTCTTCTACCACAACGTGACGCTTGATGGCGTTTGCAGGCATCATAACGTTCTTTGCAATGTTCTTTTGGTATTCCTTTACGGGATGTACTTCTCTCTCGCTCACATCAACAAGGCTTTGGGAGTGAGATACGCGCGTGGAAAGTCGAACGAGCACGGGGGTATCGAACTGCTCGCTCAGATCAAACGCGAGCTTTGTAAAGTCTCGGCACTCCAAGGAGTCGGAGGGTTCGAGCATCGGGATCTTTGCCGCCCTTGCATAGTGACGGGAATCCTGCTCGTTTTGCGAGGAGTGCATACCGGGATCGTCTGCTACGCAGTAGACCATTCCACCATTCACACCCGTATAACTGTTGGTAAAGAGGGGGTCTGCCATCACGTTAAGACCTACGTGCTTGCAACAGGTCATAGCTCTGCCACCCGCCATGGATGCACCAATGGCAACCTCGGCGGCAACCTTTTCGTTGGGTGCCCACTCTACAAATACCTCTTCGGCGGGATAAGTCGCCATGCACTCGGTGATCTCGGTGCTGGGCGTGCCCGGATAAGAGGAAACAAGATGCACGCCTGCCTCGTACGCTCCCTGCGCTACGGCGGCATTGCCAAGCATTAATTTTTTCATAACCATTCTCCTTTATCAGCCTTCGATCTGCTGAGCAACCAGACTCTCGCCACAATAAATGCTGCGCAGCTTCGGCTTTTCGATCTTACCCGTGGGATTGCGCGGAACCTCGGCAAAAATGATGCGACGGGGGCGCTTGTAGCGAGGAAGCGGTGCGCAGAAGCGGTTCAGCTCTTCCTCGGTCATTGTAAAGCCCTCTTTAAGCTCTACGATCGCGGCTGCGATCTCACCCAAGCGAGGCTCAGGCAAACCGATAACGGCTACGTCCTTGACAGCATCGTGCTTGCGGATAAAATCTTCTATTTGTACGGGGTAGATGTTCTCACCGCCCGTAATGATAACGTCCTTTTTGCGGTCTACGAGGAAGATAAAGCCATCCTCGTCTTCCATTGCCATGTCTCCCGTGAGGAGCCAGTCACCGTGCAGGATCTCGTCGGTGGCTTCCTGGTCTTTGTAATAGCATTTCATAACACCGGGGCCCTTGACGCAGAGCTCGCCGACCTCACCGCGCGGAACGGTATTGCCATTCTCGTCAACGATGCAGACCTGCCAGCCGTATCCGGCTTTGCCAATGGCGCCGACCTTGTGTACGTTTTCCACACCGAGATGCACACAACCGGGGCCGATAGATTCGGAAAGACCGTAGTTGGTGTCATACTGATGCTTGGGGAACACCTTGAGCCAACGACGGATGAGAGAGGGAGGCACGGGTTGTGCACCGATGTGCATCAGTCTCCACTGCTCAAGATCGTAATCCTCGAGCTTGACGTCGCCGCGCTCGATCGCATCCAGCATATCCTGCGCCCACGGAACGAGCAGCCAAACGATGGAGCAGCGCTCGTCGGAAGCGGCTTTGAAGATCCACTCGGGGCGTGTACCCTTGAGGAGCACTGCCTTGCTGCCGCTCATAAGGGAACCGAACCAGTGCATCTTTGCACCTGTGTGGTAAAGCGGCGGAATGCAGAGGAAAACGTCGTTGTGGGTTTGCCCGTGGTGGTTGTGCTCCACACGTGCCGCGTGAATGAGACTGCGGTGTGCGTGCAGGATCGCCTTGGGGAAACCTGTGGTACCCGACGAGAAGTAGATAGCGGCATTGTCGCTCTCCTCAATTTGCATCTCGGGCTCCTTGGAGTCACAGTAGCCAATCATTTTATCGTAGCTGTCGGCAAAGGACGGGCAGTCCTCGCCTACGTAGAACATATGCTTAACGGCGGGCAGACGGTCGCAGATCTGTTCCATACGCCCCACAAACTCGGGGCCAAAAACGAGCATGGAGCAATCGGCTTTTTCAAGACAGTATTTGATCTCGTCCGCAACGTATCGGTAGTTGAGCGGAACAACGATAGCCCCTGCCTTGAGCACGCCAAAATAGATGGGCAGCCACTCGATGGAGTTCATCAAAAGAATGGCAACCTTGTCCCCTCTTTGGCATCCGCGCGTCAGGAGCAAATTGGCAAAGCGGTTTGCCTTTGCGTTAAACTCTCCCCAAGTAAGAGAGCGGCGGAAGGGCTTGCCGGGCTCGGGCTGCATCAGGGAATAATCCTTCCATGTCAAGCGACTCTCGGGCTCAAAGCACGGGTTGATCTCAACAAGTGCCGTTTCATCCCCATAAAGCGATGCGTTTTGATTTAACAGATCAATAATGGTCATAGTTGTTCTCCTTTTTAACCGATATACAAAAACCGCCCTCTGCGACATGCGCAGAGGACGGTGAAAAAATACCGCGGTACCACCTCTGTTGTTGACTGCTTGCAGTCTAACCACTTTTGTGCGCTGTAACGGGCTGCCCGTCGTAGCCTACAAGCTTCTGCCTTCGGTACGAAACTCGCGAACTGTATTCAATGCTCCTATGCCCCCGTCTTGCACCACCCGACGGCTCTCTGCACGCAATCAAAGCATCTACTTGTTTTCGGTCAACGTATTTTTATTGTTATTGATAATTATATCATCCTAATTTATGTTTGTCAAGTATTTTGTGATAATTCCGTCGGGTTTTGTCACTTTTCTTCTTGACAAATGCCGCCGTATCCCGTATAATATAGTAGATAATAAAAATGCCCCGTTTGCTCACCCGCAAACACGAAAGGAACATTCGTATGGAAATGAAAGTTGTTAAGTTTGGCGGCTCCTCTTTGGCAGATGCCAACCAGTTCCGCCGCGTTGCCGCAATTGTAAAGGCTGACCCCGCGCGCCGCTACGTTGTTGCCTCTGCCCCCGGCAAGAGATTTAGCGATGACACCAAGGTGACCGATATGCTTTACCACTGCTATGACCTCGTTCGTCAAGGCAAGGATATTGGCTCTTACTATGCCGGCATTTGCGACCGCTACAATTCGATTATTGAGGATCTTGGTCTGGATTTTGATATTTCGGGTGAACTGGAATACATCCGCAACGCCATTGAGCATTATTCCGGTCAGGACTTTGCCGCAAGCCGCGGTGAGTATCTCAACTCCCTCATTCTTGCAAAATATCTCAAATTCGATTTTATTGATGCCGAGTCGGTGATCTACTTCCGCGAGAACGGCACCTTTGACGAGGAAAAGACCAATACCCTGATGCGCGAGGAGCTCAAAAAGCACCCCTATGCCGTTATTCCCGGTTTTTACGGTGTTATGCCCAACGGCACCATTAAGACCTTTAGCCGCGGCGGCTCGGATATTACCGGCTCTATCGTTGCGCGCGCCGCAGAGGCGGATCTCTATGAAAACTGGACCGACGTTTCGGGTTGCCTGATGGCAGACCCTCGCATCGTGCACGATCCCCTGCCCATTAAGACCATCACCTATCGCGAGTTGCGCGAGCTTTCCTACATGGGTGCTTCCGTTTTGCACGAGGACGCGATCTTCCCTGTCCGCCATGCGGGCATCCCGATCAACATCCGCAACACAAACGCTCCCGAAGCCCCCGGCACCATGATCGTTTCCGCAACCTCGGAATACGACAGCGCACACATCATTACCGGTGTTGCAGGCAGACGCGGTTTTTCGGTTATCAGCATTGAAAAGGATATGATGAACGCCGAGATCGGTTTTGGTCGCCGCGTGCTTGACGTGCTTGAGGATAACGACATCTCCTTTGAGCATCTGCCCTCGGGCGTGGACACCATGAGCGTGATCGTTTCCAGCTCCAGCATCAAGGACGAGTTCAAGCGCGAGCGTATCCTCACCTCTATCAACAAGCGCGTGCATCCCGACAGCATCGTGATTGAGGACGGCTTGGCTCTGCTCGCCGTTGTAGGTCGCGGTATGGTAAAAGCCAAAGGTACCGCTGCCCGTGTCTTCTCTGCGATCTCTGCCGCAGGCATCAACATCCGTATGATCGACCAGGGCTCCAGCGAGCTCAATATCATCATCGGCGTGGAAGAGCACGACCTCGAAAAGGCTTTGATCGCTATTTATCATGAATTTGTGAAGTAAGTAAATAAAGGATTTGTGGGGGAAACTTCTTGCAGAAGTTTCCCCCACACCCCTTTCAAGAACTCTCTAACGGGAAATCACGAAATAGAGTTGTTAGTTCACCAACGGACAGTCGACGCGCCTCGCAAGGAGGTGCTCTTGCTACCGCGAGCAGCTGTCTATCCGCAAAGCATCAATGCTATTTTGTGAATGATTGTGCGAAAGTTTTTGAGGGGGTCAAAGGGGGAACTTTTCTCAAAAAGTTCCCCCTTAAAAAACTATTTCACCTCATCCAGCAGCATTTTGAGCGCATAATGCGCTACTGTGTTGCGCACTTGTGCGCGCGTGGCGTTTTCTACACAGATGCGCTCGGTGCGCGCGCCCGTGGGCGTTGCGATACCGATATAAACGGTACCCGTGGGGTCCTTTTCGGTACCACCACCGGGACCTGCGTATCCCGTTGCCGAGAGTGCATAATCGGTGCCAAACATCTCTCTCGCGCGCTCTGCCATTGCTCCCGCGCAAGCATGGCTGACCTCAGTATGCTCGTCGATGATGTCGGCATCCACGCCAAGGACGTCGATTTTGATGCGGTTGGTGTAGGTCACCATGCCGCCTGCGAGCACCGCGGAGCTGCCTGCCACGTCAGTGATGCTTTTGGCGATCAGTCCGCCCGTGCAGGATTCTGCCGTTGCCACTGTGAGATTTTGTTCCTTCAAGGTTTTGACCGTCTGGGCAGAAAGACTGCGCAAACGGGCGTTTGAAACGATAGAAGCTTTCATACCGTATTCCCTTTTCTTATTCCAACTCGAACACGCCCTTGTAGAGCTGATAGTACTGTCCGCGCTCGGCAATCAGCTTTTCGTGGTTGCCGCGCTCAATGATGCGACCGTGGTCAAGCACCATGATGACGTCGGAGTTGCGGACGGTGGAAAGGCGATGCGCGATAACGAACACCGTTCTGCCCTTCATCAAGGCATCCATTCCCTTTTGTACGATCGCCTCGGTACGGGTGTCGATCGAGGACGTTGCCTCGTCGAGGATCATAACGGGGGGATCGGCAACCGCCGCACGCGCAATGGCGATAAGCTGTCTTTGTCCTTGCGAAAGGTTTGCACCGTTGTTGGTCAGCTCGGTGTTGTAGCCCTCGGGCAAACGTGTGATAAAGTCGTGTGCGCCCGAAAGCTTTGCGGCTTCCATACACTCCTCATCGGTGGCATCGAGCTTACCGTAACGGATGTTGTCAAGAACCGTACCCGTGAAGAGGTTGGTATCCTGCAAAACGATGCCGAGGGAGCGACGCAGGTCACTCTTTTTGATCTTGTTGATGTTGATGCCGTCATAACGGATCTTACCGTCGGCAATATCATAAAAGCGGTTGATCAGGTTGGTGATGGTGGTCTTGCCCGCACCCGTAGCGCCAACAAAGGCAACCTTTTGTCCGGGCTCGGCAAATACGCTGACGTCATGCAAAACGGGCTTGCCCTCTTCATAGGCAAAGTCGACCTCGGTCATGCGCACGTCACCGCGCAGCTGCTGATAGGTAACGGTACCGTCGCCGTGGGGATGCTTCCATGCCCACTCACCCGTGTGATGGTCTGCTTCGCGGATGGTTCCGTCGGGAAGGATCTCGGCATCTACAAGCGTTACGTAGCCGTCATCGACCTCGGGCTCTGCATCCATCAGGGTGAATACACGCTGGGCACCTGCCATTGCCATAACAATGGAGTTGATCTGCTGAGAGACTTGGTTGATGTTGCCTGTGAACTGCTTTGCCATGGAAAGGAAGGACACGATAATACCCGCATCGATGGCAACCAGCCCTGCAAACAAGCTTTGAATGCCCGGGTTGGGGATTTGCAGAACCAGGAACAAGCTACCCACCATAGCCAAGATAACGTAAAGGATGTTACCAATGTTCATAATGATGGGGCCGAGCATATTGGCGCACGCGTTTGCGCGATAGCCGTTTTCAAACAGCTCGTTGTTAATGGCGTCAAAGTCCTTTTGGCTGGCATCCTCGTGACAGAAAACCTTAACGACCTTTTGTCCGCTCATCATCTCTTGCACAAAGCCCTCTTGCTTACCAACGGTCTTTTGCAGGGCGATAAAGAAGCGCGCGGAGTTGCCACCAAAGAATTTGGTAACGGTGATCATCAGTACCACGCCCAACAAAAGGATGAGCGTCAGATACAGACTGTAATACAGCATGATAAAAAACACGCTGACAACGATAACGCTTGCGCGAATGAGCGTGGGGAGCGACTGCCCTACCAGCTGACGGAGCGTGTCGATATCGTTGGTGTAACGGCTCATAATGTCGCCGTGCTTGTTGGTGTCAAAATACTTGATGGGCAGGTTTTGCATTTTTGCAAACAGTGCCTTACGCATCTTGCTCAAAAAGCTTTGCGTAATGCCTGCCATCAATTGCGTTTCCAGTGTGATGGCAACGATGGAAACGGCATAAAAGCCGATCAGAACGCAAACCTTGGGAATGATGTCGTTCTTAGCTTCCTCCCACGCCACGCTGTTCTCCCACGCGTAGGTGATCGCGTTGGTGACTTCTTTGAGGAAGATTGCGGGAATGGCAGAGGTCACGGCACAGAAGATGATGCAAACGATAGAAACGGGAAGCAGAACGGGATAATATTCAAACAGCATTTTGATCAGGCGTTTGAGCATTCCCATGTTCAATTTACGCTTGGGCGGACGCATCATAGAGGAAAAGCCCGATTTGGAAGAGACGTTAGACTTCTTCATCTTTGTCACCTCCGTTCGTTTGTTGCTCCCAGACCTCGCGATAGATCTCGCTGGTTGCAAGGAGCTCCTCGTGCGTGCCCTTTTGCGCGATCTTGCCGTTCTCCATGACCAAAATCAGGTCGGCATCCTGCACCGAGGAGATGCGTTGCGCAATGATGATCTTGGTGGTTTCGGGAATGTAGGACTTAAAGCCCGCGCGAATGAACGCATCGGTCTTTGTGTCCACCGCACTTGTGGAGTCATCGAGAATGAGGATCTTGGGCTTTTTCAGAAGCGCGCGCGCAATGCAAAGGCGCTGCTTTTGTCCGCCCGAGACGTTGGTGCCTCCCTGCTCGATCATACTATCGTAGCCGTTCGGGAAGGAGCGCACGAACTCATCCGCTTGCGCAAGACGGCAAGCCTCCTCAATTTCGGCATCAGTTGCATTGGGGTTGCCCCAACGCAGATTTTCTTTAATGGTGCCTGCAAACAACAGGTTCTTTTGCAGCACGAACGCAACACTGTTGCGCAAGCTCTCCATCGAGTACTCACGCACGTCTACGCCGCCCACCTTTACACAGCCCTCGGTGGCATCGTACAGACGCGGAATGAGCTGAACAAGCGTGGATTTACTCGAGCCCGTACCGCCGATGATGCCAACGGTCATGCCCGAATCGATGTGCAGATCGATATCGAAAAGCGCAAACTTTTGTGCCTGTGCCGAATATTTGAAGTTGACGTCTATAAAATCAATAGAGCCGTCCTTGACCTCGGTGATGGGGTTTGCGGGATCATGCATATCGGGCTCCTCATCCAGCACCTCGCAAATACGCTTTGCTGCCTGCATGGACATGGTCAACATGACGTAGATCATAGAGAGCATCATCAAGGACATCAAAATGGACATACCGTAGGTCAAAAGCGCGGAGATCTGACCGATCTGTACACCGCCAATGCCGTTGATCGCCATAAACGAGCCGAGCAATAAAACAACTGCCATATTGAAATACATGCAGAAGTTCATCAAGGGGGTGTTGAGTGCTACAATGCGTTCGGCGCGGGTAAAGTCGTTGCAAATGGAGTCCGCCGCATTGGAAAACTTCTCTTTTTCGTATTCCTCACGCGAAAATCCCTTTACAACGCGCATACCGCGCACGTTTTCTTCGATAGATTCGTTGAGGCGGTCATACTTTTTGAACACACGGCGAAAAGCGGGCATTGCCTTACGGCTGACCAAAAACAAGCCGCCGCCAAGAATGGGAATGACCACCACAAAGGTTGCGGCAAGCCAACCGCCCATATATGCCGACATCGCAATGGAAAAAATCAGCATCAAAGGGCTGCGCACTGCCGTGCGGATGATCATCATAAACGCCATTTGTACGTGCTGCACGTCGGTGGTGATACGCGTGACAAGAGAGGCGGATGAGAATTTGTCGATGTTACCGAAGCTGAAGGATTGGATCTTTTCATAGATGTCATGACGCAGATTTTTGGCAAAGCCGGCAGACGCGCGTGCAGATGTAAATCCGGCAAGGCCGCCACAGACCAAGGACGCCGCCGCCATCAGCACCAACACACCGCCAACCACCAAAATGTAACCCATATCCAGGTTTTTGCCCTGCGTTTGGATCTGGTTGATCAAAAAGGTAGCGGTTACAAAGGGGATGAGGGTTTCAATGATCGCCTCGCCTATCATCAGGCAAAGCGTCAGAATCGCTTCCTTTTTGTACTCCCGCACACATTTTGCGAGTTTTTTCAGCATACTCCTACAATTGTTCCTTTCTAAATATAACTATAAATTTACAATATAACATTATAGCACAATAAAATTACAAAGTCAACCGCGGACACAAAAAATTAAAGAAAAGGACATTGAAAAAACAAAAAAATAACACAAAAAATCCGCCGAAAAAATCGGCGGATTTTGATTTTAAAATGCCTTGTATCAGTCCTTTTTGACATGAACATCCATCTGCGGATACGGGATCTCGATCCCCTCGGCTTCCAGTCTCTTGTGGATCGCTTCGAGAACGTCGAAATTGACCTGCCAATAGTTGGCGGTCTCTGTCCACAAACGCAGAACAAAATCAAGAGAGCTGTCACCTTGTACCGAAAGACGGCAGAAGGGCTCGGGATCCTTGAGAACGAGCTCGTGCTTGCTTCCTTCTTCAAGAAGAATTGCCTTTACACGGTCGATATCACTGCCGTATGCCACGCCAATGGTCAAGTCCACGCGGCGGGTACCGTTGACCGAATAGTTCACAACAGAGTTGCTCATGATACTGCCGTTGGGAACGGTGACAGCCTTGTTATCGGGAGTTTTGAGAAAGGTATAAAAGACGTCGATATCGTCAACCGTACCGGAAAAACCGTCGACCTCGATAAAATCACCAACGCGGAAGGGGTGGAAGAGTAAGATCATAATGCCGCCCGCAAAGTTGGAGAGCGCCCCCTGCAATGCCAGACCGATGGCAACACCGGCAGATGCAATGGCTGCAATAACCGATGCCATGGGTACACCCATAATGGCAATGATGGTGACTGCGAGTATAATGTATAAAACAATGTTGACAAAGTTAGCAAGGAAATGTGCCACGGTGGGCTCCATTTTTTGCGCCGCCTTGCCGGTGCGCAACGCCTTGACAACCGCCCTGATAATGAGTCGGCAAACAATGAAGATGGCAATAGAAATCAAGAGCTTGAGACCTACGTCCTGCAAAATTGGGATGATCCAGTTCAAAAATTTTTCCATAAGAACCTCCTGTTTTTTGTTTTTATATCATAGTAGCATTTCTGCTCTTATGCCAAGAAAACGCCTTCGACAAAAATTTTGATGCCGATGATGATGAGAATTGAGCCGCCAAAGATAGATGCCTTGCCCGCAAGCTTTGTGCCAAAGCTCTTGCCCAAAAGAAGTCCGCCTGCGCACAAAACAAAAGTGACGATGGCAATCACAAGGCAGCAAATAAGTGCCATCAGCCAATCGTACTCGGCAATGGTAAAACCGACCGAAAGTGCATCAATGGACGTTGCCACGCCTTGCACAAGAAGCGCCGAGAGACCGATAGAGGTGCATCCGCAGTCTTCCTCCTTGCAGGTAATGCCCTCATAGAGCATCTTGCCGCCGATAAAGGCGAGAAGTCCGAGCGCGATCCACGGAATGAGCTTGCCGAATACTTGAAAATACTGCATAACGGTATGTACACACACCCAACCGATCATAGGCATGGCAAACTGGAACAGAGAGAACACACCGGCGATGCCGCACATCTTGCGCGTGCGCATGCAAGGCTCATTCAAGCCGTTGGCAAGAGATACCGAAAAGGCATCCATCGCAAGTCCTGCGCCAAGGGCTATGCTCATCAAGAAAAATTCAAAATTCATAAAGCGTTTAACACCTCTCTTTTTACCGTTTTATTATACCACAAAAGAGCGCCTATGTCAAGGCGTTCATTTTTTTGTTGCATTTTTAAAAAAAGTGTGTTACAATAGAAAAAAAGACAAAAGGAGGGGTTGTATGGTCTGCCGTCAGTGTCCGCGAGAATGTCAAATAGACCGCCACGGGGAAAGCTACGGCTTTTGCGCGTCCCCCGATGCATTTTTGGTTGCTCGCACAGGCTTGCACGCTTGGGAAGAGCCGCCCATCAGCGGCACGCGCGGCTCGGGAACCGTCTTTTTTGGCGGCTGCAATCTGCGCTGCGTATTCTGCCAGAACCGCGCCATCAGCCACGGCGGCGTTGGTCGCAAAATGGATGACGGTGCACTCATAGATGCGATGCTGCGCTTGCAGGATGCAGGTGCGCACAACATCAATCTCGTTACCCCCTCTCACTATACCCTGCAGCTCGCACGTCTCTTGGAGCGCGCACGTTCCCTTTTGCACATCCCCGTCGTGTGGAACAGCAGCGCCTATGAAAGCGTTGACTCCTTGCGCGCGCTTGATGGGCTTGTGGACGTTTACCTGCCGGACGTCAAATATTTTTCGCCCGCGGTCTCTGCGGCTTATTCCTCGGCTCCCGACTATTATGCCGTTGCCGTTCGCGCCATCTCGGAGATGCTGCGCCAAGTAGGAGACGCGCGGCTCTATTCGGATGAAGGCATCCTTTTGCGCGGTATGATCCTACGCCATCTCATTCTGCCCGGCTGCCGCGCCGACTCCTTTGACCTGCTCGAATCTCTTGCCAAAAAGTTTGGCACCGATGCGTTTCTCCTCTCGCTCATGGGACAGTACACCCCCGAATTTGCCGAAGATGCTCCCTACCCCAATCTGCACCGCCGCCTGACCTCGTTTGAATATCAGTCGGTTCAAAACCTTGCAAATGACCTCGGCTTTGACGGCTTTTCTCAGGATCTCACATCTGCTACAAGTAAATACACGCCTGAGTTTTAGGGGATGATTTGATCGTGGGGGAACTTTTTGAGGAAAGTTCCCCCACACCCCTTCCAAAAAGCACTCACACAAAAAAGCAATTCTGCACTCTGCACTTTTCCACCTCCTCCATAAAAGCAATAAAAAGGATAGCCTTAGCTATCCTTTTTTGTTTTTATTTTTGCGTGTAAAGTCTTCCGGGTTCCAGATCGTCGCCAAGAAGCTCGGAAACGGTGACTACGTTAAATCCCATTTCATTTAAGCGTTGCAGGATGATGACCGTTGCCTCGTATGTATTTCCGTGGATATCATGCATTAAAACAATGTCGCCATCCTTTATGTTCTTGAGCGCATTGTTGACAATTTCTTCGATGGTTGCGGCATCACCGATTGGTCTGTTAAGCTTCCAATCAAGTGTATCCACGCTCCAGTTCACAACAGCGAATGGAGTTTTTGCAACACGTTCATTCGAAATTTCTCCACCTACGGGACGCATCACGCGCACCTCATACCCGGGAAGCTTGCTTTGAATGGCTTTTAAAGTTTCATTCATTTCGTATTCAAAGATTGCATCCGTGCACTCAGCATAATTTGCATTGTGCGTATATCCGTGAATACCAATTTCGTTTCCGTGATTTGCGGCATAGACCATCGCATCTCCACCATTGTATTCAGTTCCGTCAACACGGTTCCCTACCACAAAAAAAGTAGCATGATAACCATATTTGTCGAGTTCGTCCACGATTAGTTTTGTGCGGCTGGGCGTATCCAGATATTTTTCATGCGGTCCATCGTCATAGGTCAGCGCCACGCGCGGACGGGTATCCACAATGGGAGCCGGGGGTTGGGTGACCTCTTCGCTTGAGGTGTCGGGTTGAGGGCGGTGGCTTTCTGCCTGCAGGCAGCCTGCCATCAAAAGGCAGGTCAGCACCAAAAGCACACAGGTGCATATTCTGTAAAATCTATGAAAAAACATTGGATTCCTTTCTTTTTCAGGTCTGGCAAAGGGGTTAATCGTCGTCTTGATGGATAGGCTCGATGCGGTAAAAATCGAGCACAGGAATGAGAATGAGTGCGGTAAGTCCTGCGTTGAAGCCGCCGTTATAAAGGACAAATCCGCCGTGCATTGCCGCGGTTGAAGTGCAGATGATGGCACTGACAAGTCCTGCAACCACGCCCCACTTCCAGCCGTACTTGCCTGCAATGGGGCAGAGTCCGGTTGCAAACGCCAAGCCGTTGATGTAGGCTTGGGTGGAGAGCGTCCAAGGAATGTCCAGTCCGCTCACAGCGCAAATGCCACAGGTGAGTGCAAACAGGATCACGTATCCCAACACAATGGGGGCTACGTTTTTGGGGTGTTGTCCGTCAGCCGAAAAGGTCAGGGCGGCAAATGTGACACCAACGGTTGGTCCTGTAAAACCAACGCCATCGGGCAAAACCGGAAAGAGGACCGGCAATAAAAATATCAGATTGAGGTATGCAAGAATGCAAAAGCCGTAAACGCCAAAGTTGATAAAGCAAACGGGCATGCCGAATTTATCGGCAAAGTCGAGGCCGTGCCCCGTACACTTTAAAAGTGCGCGGTAATTGCGGAAGGAGCATCCGTTAAGCAAAAAGCCCAAAAGCTCGCAGGCGGCAAACAGAATGATAAAAAACACATTCATAAATACCCAATAGGTATGTCCAAAGCTCTCGCGATACAGGGCGTTCTCTCCCCCCACCGACTCCGCAGGCGCAATGCCGAGCGTTTTGTAGAGGAAGCAGTAGACAAAGATACCGAAAATACCAAGTGCGAGTCCCGCCTTGTACATATTGTAGCCGCGGTGCATAGCGGTGGTTCCGGGCAGGAGCGCGGGCACCAAAAAGCCAGAGCCAAAGCCGAACAGAACCGACACAGCAACGCCAACGATATTGACGTTTGCCCCCGCAATGTTGACAAAGATGCCAAGCGGATAGCAGAACAAAAAATCGCTGATAAAGGGGGCGAGTGCCGTGGCAAACATTGCCACGTGCAGATTTTTGCGCAAGGGGTTCTTTGTGGCAAAGCAATAAATGATAACGCCAATGAAGGGCGGCCACATATTGATCAGGTTCAAGCCGTAAAAGCCGTGCGCAATGACCAGAATATACGCCGCAAAGGTTGTAGAGGATGCTTGCGTTCTGCTGATGAGAATGAGCAGATTGCAGGCAAGACCGCAAAGCCCTGCATTCAGCAGCGTGCTTGCCAGACATCCCACGCCAAAATAGTCGGTGACAAGTTTAGAGGGACTTGTGCAAATGCGGAACAGATTTTGAAGCAGCGTGGGTATATCCGTTCCCGTTACCCACATTGCCACAGGAACAGCGGCAAGGAGAGAAAGGCTCAAAAAAAGCGTAAAGAGAGAAAAGGCAACGCCGTTTTGTTTGGCACGTTCCCTCATTAAGATATCCTGTTGACTTGGATTTCTTTCTCTCATATCAATTCCTTACCGAAGCGGCAAGGCTTGTCCGCCTGCCGCTTCTTTTTGTTTTTTCTTATTTACCCGCAACGCTCATATCGCGCACAAGCACGTCGGGAGCGCCGAATACGGTTCTGCCGGGAATGCCCCAGCGAACCTCGTTGCCAAGCAAGTCAATATCCTTGATAAGGCTAAAGAAATTGCCTGCAACGGTAAAGGACTTAACGGGCTCTGCGAGCTTTCCGTCGCGGATCATAAATCCTGCGCTCTCAATGGAGAAGTCACCCGTAATGGCGTTTGCACCTGCGTGGAAGCCCTTGCACTCGGTGATATAGATACCCTCGCCTGCCTTTGCAAGCAAGGTGTCAAAGTCGCAGTCGCCTGCCATCAGTCCAAAGTTGTAGGGAGCGATGGAAACGGGAGCAGCGTAGCTGCCCTTTTGACCGTTGCCCGTAGAAGTGACGCCTGCCTTTTTAGCGGTGGTCAGGTCATAAAGCATGGTTTTGAGGACACCGTTCTCGATAACGGCGCGGCGCGCGGTTGCAACACCCTCACCGTCGAAAGGGGTTTTGATGGGAGAGCCCTCGCGCATCGGATCGTCAACCACGTTGATAAAGGATGCGGCAACTTGCTCGCCCTCTTTGCCTGCCAAAAGAGACAGACCGAGCTGTGCGTTCTTTGCAGAAAAAGCAGAGGAGAACACCGAGAGGAACTGGCGGAACTGTCTACCATCAAATACCACGTTATACTTGCCCGAGGGAGCAACAGACGCGCCCATTTTGTCAAGTGCCTTGCGAACGGCAGTGGCGGCAGTCTCTTTTACATCCTCGAAAGTTTCACCAACGGCAAAGTCAAAAGCTTCCTGTGCTTCTTCCCCATCGCGCACAACGGCAGCGGCATAGGCACCGCTCATACCCGTGCGGTTGGAAAGAGAAAGCCCATGGGAGTTATAAAGGCGAACCTCACCCACGCTCGACATAGCCACCGACTGTGTACCGTCGGCAACCTTGTCGCTTTGCGCGTAGGTCTCCTTTTGCAGGCGGAGAGCCGTATCACGAATGGTAACGGCATCGGTGAGCTTTACCTCACCTGCCTCAATTTTTGCATATTCGGGAGAGCCTTCAAAAATGAATACCTCGTCCTCACTGTCAATGCAAGCGGCATTGAGGGCGGCATTTTTAACGAGTTCCTGCATAGCATCCTCGGTTAAAAGCTCGCTGGATGCGTAGCCCATTTTGCCGTCAACGATGCAACGGAAGCAGATGCCGCCGCTGACGCTGGAAGAAAATGCACTAATATCATCCTTGAGTGTTTCGGCGCTGATGCTCTCGCCTACCTGATAGTAAATTTCGTATTGCTCGATGCCTGCCTCGGTTGCGGCAGCAACAAGCGCATTTTTCATTTGTTCAAAAATCATTTTAGCGACCTCCTACTGTAATAGACGAAACGCGAATGAGAGGTTGACCTACGTCAGTGGGAATACTACCGCTGGAGGAGCCGCACATACCCTGTGCTCTCTCAAGATTTTGTCCTACCATGTCGATGTTTTGCAGAATTTCGGAGCCTGTGCCAACCAAGGACGCACCGCGAACTGCCTCGCAGATCTTGCCGTTTTTCACAAGATAACCCTCGGCCACCGAGAAGTTGAATGCACCCGTGAGGGGGTTGACGGAGCCACCACCCATCTTTTTGCAGTACAGACCGTTCTCGATGGATGCAATGATGTCCTCATTTTTGTCGGGACCGTTGTCAATGTAGGTATTGGTCATACGGGAGGTCGGCTCATACTCGTAGCTCTGGCGACGGGAGTTGCCTGTCATGGGCAGTCCCATACGGCGAGAGCCGAGACGGTCGATCATGTAGCTCTTGAGGATACCGTTCTCAATCAGAATGTTCTTTTGTGTGGGATGGCCCTCGTCGTCAATATTGACAGAGCCCCACGCGCTCGGGATGGTGCCGTCGTCGATGGCGGTTACCTTGGGGTTAGCGATCTGCTGACCGAGCTTGCCTGCCATTTGCGATGCACCGATAGCAACCGAGGTCGCCTCAAGCGAGTGACCGCAAGCCTCGTGGAAGATAACGCCGCCAAAGCCGTTTTCAATGGCAACGGTCATCGTTCCTGCCGGGCAGTAGTCTGCACCCAGATTGACCATGGCTTGGCGAGCAGCCTCGCGACCGATGTCAACGGGGTTGACGAGGTCGAAAAATTCAAGTCCCATTCCTGCACCGGGACCGTTGAAGCCAGATTGGTTAACACCTGCCGCACTTGCTACGGCGCTGACTGCCATGCGTGTGCGGATGTGGCGGTCGGTGGTGTAAAGCCCTTCGGTGTTGGCAACCAGGATGGTGTGGTCAACACCGAGCAGCGTGCCGCTGACCTGCGAGATCGCCTCGTTGTACTCTTTTGCGGCAAAACAGCCTGCGCGGAGAAGATCGGCACGCACCTTTGCATCCACACTTGAGGGAATCACCTTTGCAGGGTGGATGTTGGGGAACATACGCTCGTTCAGAATGATCTTCTCGACTGCGCGGAGCTCGCCCGTAGCGGCGGCTACTGCGCGCGCACATTTAAGAAGTCCCGCACGAGAGGTGTCGGACGTAGAAGCGAATACGGTTTTTGTGCCAAGAAAAGCGCGGATACCCACGCCGGATACCAGGTTGTCGGTTACACGGTCGATCTTGCCATCAACCATGTTGATGCTGTTGTTTCGGGTGATCTCGCCAAAGAGCTCAACAAAGTCAGCTCCCCCGCTCATCGCAGAGGCAAGAACCTCCTCGGCCAATGCTTTTGCAATCATCATTCATTTCTCCTTGTTCAAATGTATTTCAAATCGTGTTTTGATTTTCGTTGTCGATCAGTGGCACCAGATCTGTGAGCGTGTCACAAAGCTGCCACAAAAGAGACCGCAATTCGGCGGTGCAAGGGTGCAGGTCGGGGACCATAACGGTGTACATTTTTGCCGCGTGTCCGGCTTTGACACCGTTGGGGGAATCCTCTACCACAACGCAAGACGCGGGATCGATGCCCAGCTTCTGTGCAGCAGTCAGGAAACACTCGGGGTGCGGCTTGCCGCGTGTGACTTGATTGCCGGTGACAATGACGTCAAAAACGCCCTCCATCCCCGACATTTGCAGATAGCGCGCAACCGTTTTTTGCCCCGACGAGGTCACAAGTGCGATTTTGATGCCTCTCTCTTTGAGAGCAAACAGAATATCGGGAGCACCTGACTTGAATGGCAAAACACCGCGTGCCATCTCTTCGTCAATGCACTCCAACCAGCGCCCCCATAATGTTTCAAAGGAAACAGCGTTGCTATAAACGCGATTGACAAAAGCCGTCATGTCGGCATAATTGAGACCGCATACACGCTCGAGAAAGAGGTCGATATCTTCGTCAAATCCCACATCCTTGGCAGCGCGGAACCAGCAACGGCGATAGATGCCCTCGGTATCAAAAATGGTACCGTCCATATCGAATAAAACTGCCCTGATCATATCTGTCCTCCGCGTTTTTCTCTTCTCTTATCATTGTATCACAAATTTTGTCAAAAAACAACGCTTGAATTAATATTTTATTAAGTTTTTTGTGTCTGGAATTAAGAAAATAAAAAAGTGGGACGTCGTGGGCGCCGTCCCCTACCGGTTGAAATTTTATTTTGTTCAAATTTGTCCATAGCGGACGACCGATGGTCGCCCCTACAACAGATTTTTAAGTTTTCCGTAGGTGCGATTCACGAATCTCCCCTATAAGAGACAAAAACGCCCCGCGTGCGGCGGGGCGTCTGATTTTATTTCCATTCTCCCATCGATTCTTTTTTCTCTTGCTCGCGGCGTTCTGTCTCCTCATTGTCAAAACGACCTTTTATGGCATCCTTGTTTTTGATGCGATAGGTAAATACCCCTGTGGCAAACGCCAAGGCGTAGATGATAAAAGACGCCAAGACCTTGACGGCAGACGGAAAGAAAAAGATAAACGGAATCATCAAAGGAATTGCGGCGTGGAGTGCCGTTGACGCAAAATCAGTCATGCCGTTTTCTTCTTCTGCGGTAAAGGGTGAGCCATAAGCGGTTCTAAAACCGTTCTCTGTTTTTACTTTTTTGAACAAAGCGGCTTGAAATAACATTAGTGCAATGAAAACAATTGGGAGGACTGACAGAGCATTGATTT
The DNA here is from genome assembly GCA_015063725.1 of Oscillospiraceae bacterium. GTDB lineage: Bacteria > Bacillota > Clostridia > Oscillospirales > CAG-272 > UMGS1865. The sequence continues at coordinate 24,924 of SVTP01000012.1, read as the reverse complement.
GAATACTCTTGTGAAATAACGCAATTGCGATCATATTTGCCAAAGCGGCAGCAATACAATAAATCAGCATAACCGATACTCCTTTCGATTTTGTTGTGTACTTTTATTATAGCACACACCCCATCCAAAGGCAATACCTTCCGGAAAATTCAACTAAATGGTTAGTTTTCACGGACCGCCGATCAACTCTCTTAGCGACCAGGGTCTCGGCGGTGCCTGCGAGTTAGCGTGAGCCAAAGCGAGGTTTATCCTCGCGCCGACTGTCTATCGGTAAACTAACGACATTCCCTTTTGACCTTTTGTGCGAAAGTTTTTGGGAGGGGGTTCGGGGGAGCCCTTTTTTCTCAAAAAGGGCTCCCCCGAAAAACTACTATTACATTAACTCAATCAATTTCTCAATGGTCTGCCAGAAGATCTCGACGGATGCGAGGTTGAGGCGTTCGTCGGGCGTATGGACGTCGCGCATATCGGGGCCGACGGAGATGACGTCAAGGCCCGGGAGCTTGGAGGCGATGATGCCACACTCAAGTCCTGCGTGGATGACGTCAACAATGGCATCCTTGCCGGTGACCTCGCGGTAAGCACGCGCATAGAGCTCACGAAGGGGCGAGACGGGCGCGTAGTCCCAACCGGGATAACGGCTGTAATGCTTGGTAACGCATCCCGTAATGCGAGCAAGGGTATCCAGCTCGTCGATGGAAGCGTCCAGACGGCTCTCGATTGCCGAGCGAGACGAGAAAACAAATTCGACCTCGTCCCCCGTAGTTGTGATAACACCAAGGTTGCGCGACCACTCGGGGAGCGTTTTGATGTTGTAGTTCATTTCCTTGACGCCGTTGTCAACGGTTGCGAGAATGGCAATCAGTTGTGCTGTGTCGGTTGCCGAGAACATCCCCTCGGGTGCCTCGGTAGGCGTGACGGTGACAAAGAACCCCTTGTCGTCCCCTGCCAGCTCGGCGGCAATTTCGGCAGCGGTCTGCTCGATCAGCGCGGTGGTTTTTTCTGCGTCAGCGGTGACGATGACTGCCTCGCAGATGCTCGGAATGGCGTTGTCCTTCGAGCCGCCGTTGAGAGATACAAGGTGCGCCTCACCCTCGGCCTTTTGCCACTTGGCAAGAAGACGCCCCATGAGCTTGTTGGCGTTGGCACGACCGGAGCAGATGTCCACACCAGAGTGACCGCCAAACAGACCTTTCAAAGAAACCTTTAAACATTCACCCATAACAGGAACGCGCGCACAGGTTTTGGTGAGCGTGGAGCGAAGTCCACCGGCACATCCTGCGGTGATGATGCCGAGATCCTCGCTATCCATGTTGATCATTTTGCGTGCGGAAATATGGGAATAATCAAAGCCCTCTGCTCCATCGAGCCCCACCTCCTCGGCAGAGGTGAACAGGCACTCCAGCGCGGGGTGCGAGGAAAGCGCACCGTCAAGAAGCGCGAGCATGGTGGCAACGGCAATGCCGTCGTCGGCACCGAGGGTGGTGCCCTTGGCGCGCAAAAAGTCGCCGTCGGTATAAAGCGTGAGACCGTCCTTCATAAAGTCGATGTCACAGTCGGGAGTTTTTACGCAAACCATATCGGTGTGCCCTTGGAAGAGCAAGGGGGCGCGGTCTTCCATATCGGGGGTGGCGGGCTTTTTGATCAGGACGTTGTGCAAGTCATCGCGATAGCACGCGAGGCCTCGGCCAGCGGCAAAGGCACAGAGATAATCGGCGATTTTTTCTTCATGATAGGACGGGTGCGGAATGGCGCAGAGGTCCTCAAAAAAGCGAAAAACAGATGCGGGCTTGCGGTTTTGGATGAGGTAGGACATAATGGTTTTCCTTTCGGTTACAGGTAATGAAAGACGGTGATAAAATCACCGTCTTGGTTGTTAAAGGTTTCAGTGTCCCCGTGAGCAAGTTTTGGTCAAGCTTTTTCAAAAGCTTGCGGGGTGGAGGGGCAGCGCCCCCCATTAGCGGCGCTTTTCTTTTTGCGAGTTTTGTTTCGCCGTCTGCGGACGGCGACAAGGCTACGCGCCTTGAGGGCGGAACCTTTTTAAAAAAAGGTTCATCAAAAACTTTCTTACGGAGTCACTAAACATTTGCGCTCGCGTCAGACGCGGCTTCTTTTATCTCGCGAGATGTTGATCGCGCCCTCTTGCAACAGGTCAAGATTGTCGAGAGATTTGCCCGTGCCGATCGCTACACACGATACCGCATCCTTGGCTACCCTCGTCTTAATTCCCGTTACCTGCGTGACAAGCTGGTCGAAGCCGTAAAGCAGGCTTCCGCCTCCTGTCATCACAATGCCGTTGTGCAAAATGTCGCCAAGCAGCTCGGGCGGCGTGTTTTCAATCACCCAGCATACGGCATCCAAAATTGCCGTTACGGGCTCGGCAAGTGCTTCGATCATCTCCTTGGAGCTGATGGTGATGACCTTGGGAAGTCCCTGACGGATGCATCTTCCCTTCACCTCTACGTGTACCGCTTCGGGGTGATCAAAAACGGCACCGATCTGCTTTTTGACCGCCTCTGCGGTTCTTTCACCAATCAGTACATTATATTTGCGGCGCACGTAACGGATGATCGCCTCGTCGAACTTGTCACCCGCGATCTTGGTGGAGCGCGACACAACAACGCCGCCAAGAGAAAGAACGGCTACGTCGGTGGTTCCACCGCCAATGTCAACAACCATGTTGCCAATGGGGGCATAGATGTTCAGCCCTGCGCCGATCGCGGCGGCAACGGGCTCTTCGATCAGGTAGGTCTTTTGCGCGCCCGCTTCGCGTGCGGCATCCAGCACTGCCTTTTCCTCTACCTCGGTAATGCCCGAGGGGATGCAGATCATAACGTGCGGCTGGAAAAAGAGATTTCCGCAAGCGCGACGAATAAAATACTGGATCATTTTGAGCGTGACCTCGTATTGGCTGATAACACCGTCACGCAGAGGTCTGACCGCAACAATGTTGCCGGGGGTACGGCCCAGCATTTGCTGTGCTTCGATGCCCACCTTGAGGATGCGGTCGGTGTTGGTGTCGATCGCCACAACCGAGGGCTCTTGGAGCACAATGCCCTTGCCCTGCACGTAGACCAGAACGGTTGCGGTACCGAGGTCTATGCCGATGTTACGGCTGAGTTGGAACTTTTGAACAAAGGATTTTGCGCGCTCCAAAAGGCTCTGGCGCGGACGCTTTTTCGGCCGCCCTGCAGAGCTTTGGCGAATATTTGTCGCCGCCTTTTGTGCCTGTTCCGGCTTTTTCACGAGCAAAACCTCCCTTCTTCTTACAGTTCCTCGAGTTTATTATACATTATTTTCCTGACAAAATCAATATATTTTCTAAAAATTCTAAAATACAGAAAAAGATATCAGTGCAGATCCTTGTTGTAGACGTCGGATGCGACTGCCAATGCCCAAACAGAGATAGCGCCTGCGCGGCGTAAAAGCTTGGTGCAACGCGCCATTCCGTTGCCTGTGGTAACGATGTCATCCACCAAAAGCACGACCTTACCACAACAGTCCGCTTCCTTTTTCAAATCAATAGAGCCGCGCGCGTTGCGGATACGCTCGACGGGTGTTAGCTTTTTCTGCTCCTCACCACCGCGTCTGCGACAAAGCAGAGGTCTCATTTCCAGGGAGCAATTCTTTGCCACACGGCGTGCAAGCTCGGCGGCTTGGTCGATGCCGTTTTGCAAATAGGCACGGCGTGTGCGTGGCAGATAGGTCACGATCACGTCCTCGCGGCGCAGTTCTTCCTCTTGCAAGATCTTCTCTGCCATATCTGACAGATGCTCGGCAAGATAGGCATAGGCGCGGTCGTGATTTTTGCGTTTGATAAGATAGATCAAGCGGTTTTGCACAAGCGTTCGACGGCTTGGAACGTAGTAGACCAATTTGGAAAATCCCGCACACTTTGCCTTTCTCATACGCTCGGGCATACATCCGCATTCCCCCACCTTCATAGCGCAAATACCGCAGGTTTCCAGCTCCTCGCTTTCCCACTCTGCAAGACAGGTGGGACACAGTGAGGGCACCACCCCATCGGTGGGAGACTGCCACGCAAGGAGTGCATGGCACGCCGCACACTTGGGTGGGAATAAAAGATCGCGCAGATAGTTCAACCACCGCATCACTCTACCTCGCTAAGCCAACGGCAAAGCCCCGTATAGCGCATGGATTGACGGTTATTTTCTACCATGGTGCGCACCTTATCCTCGCGCCCAACAAGAATGACCATGTTCTGCGCACGGGTAACAGCTGTGTAAAAGAGGTTGCGGGAGAGCAGCATTTCTGCCGCAGAGCCCAAGGGAATGACTACAATAGGATATTCACTGCCCTGACTTTTGTGCACCGTTACGGCGTATGCGGGTTCGAGCTCGTCAAGCATATTAAAATCGTAATCGGCAAGACGGTCATCAAATTCGATCTGCATTTTTTCGTCGCTTCGGTCAATGCGCAGAATGGTGCCTATGTCGCCGTTGAAAACGCCGTTGCCCCAGGAGCCGTCCTCGCGCTCCCAATAAAGATCATAGTTGTTTTTGATCTGCATCACACGGTCTCCCTCGCGAAAAACGATCTCGCGGAAGGTATATTCGCGTTTGTATTCGCTTGCGGGATTGAGTACGCTTTGGAGCAGCACGTTGAGGTGCTCGGTTCCCGTTTCGCCGCGGCGAGAGGGGGCAATGACCTGCACGCCCTTGGTACCCATTTCACCGTAGGTGCGCGGCAGACGGACACTGCAAAGCCCTGCCACAGTCTCGGCAATTTCGGCGTCACTTGCGCGCGGCAAAAAGAAGAAATCGTTGTCCTTAACATCAAGGCGTGGCATATTGCCGTGGTTGATGGCGTGGGCGTTGGTAACGATTAGGCTCTGTTGCGCCTGACGGAAGATCTCATCCAGACGCACCGTTGCAAACTTTCCGCTTGCCAAGAGGTCGCAGAGCACGTTGCCCGCCCCTACCGAGGGAAGCTGATCTGCATCGCCGATGATCACGAGTCGCGCACCCGGCTTGATGGCGCGCAAAAGCGCAGCCATCAGCGCGTTATCCACCATGGACGCTTCATCCACAATGATGGCGTGCTCGTCGAGCAGATTGGTTTCATTGCGCTGAAAATGTGCGTGACCGCCTGTCTCACCGCCGCCGTATTCGAGTAGGCGGTGAATGGTCTTGGCTTCGCAGGAGGTGGACTCGGACAGTCGCTTTGCCGCGCGCCCCGTAGGAGCTGCGAGGGCTACCTTGAGCCCCATGCTGTCAAAAATGTGCAAAAGTGCACGCACGACGGTTGTCTTACCCGTTCCGGGACCGCCCGTGAGCAGCATAACACCGCTCTCAAGTGCGGCAAAGATAGCGCGACGTTGCTCTTTTGCGTATTGGATGCCGCTCTCGCGCTCCTCGCGCTTAATAAAGGCATCGATATTTTCGGTGTTCATCACATCGCAAACCTTGTCAAGAAGCGTCAGCTTGCGCGCAATGTATCTTTCATCCTCAAAGGATTGTTTATCGTAAATGTAATGCACCTCGTTTGTATAAACGGTGCAAAGCTTTTTCTCTTTGATCAGGGCGGAGATGGCTTCATCCACCGCCTCGGTGGGGGCTCCAAGCAGCTTGGCAGCTCCTGTAACCAACCGTTCGCGCGGCAGGCAAACGTGCCCGTTTTGATGCGCGTTTGTGGTGAGCAGATGCTTGACACCACTGGCAAGTCGGTCGGGAGAATCGAGTGCCAGTCCCAGCTTGATCGCCAAGCGGTCTGCTCGCTCAAAGCCAATGCCCTCGATTTCCTCACAAAGCATATAGGGGTTGCTTTTGGCGACGTCAACTGCGCTACTGCCCCACTTTTTGTAGATGCGCACCGTGGTGACCGCGCCGAAATACTCGCGGAAGAAAAGCATTGCCGAGCGAATGCCCGCCTTGTTTTTGAACTCCTCGGAGATCGCACGAGCGCGCTTGGGCGTGATGCCGTTGATCTCTGCCAGCCAGTCGGGGTGGTTTTCAATGATGTCAAAGGCTTCTTCGCCAAACGCATCTATAATACGTTGCGCGATTTTGGGGCCGATGCCCTTGATAGTACCCGAGCCGAGATAGCGCAGCATGGATGCTTTGTCGGCAGGCAGCTGCTTTTCGGCTTGCTCTACCTTAAACTGTCTCCCATACTTGGGATTGTGCACCCACTTGCCCCAAACGGTAACAAGGTCGCCCTCACCAATGTAAGGGAGCGTACCCGTGATGGTGACAAGATCGTCGGTGTCGGTGCCGAGATCGCAAATGGCATATCCGTTTTCGTCGTTGGCGTAGATCACGCGCTCAATGCTGCCCGAAAGCTTTACCATGCCGATATCATCCATTGGTCCCTGCATAAAATTTGCATCAAACTCTGCCATTGCAATCTCCTTTCTGTGTATTGGAACGATTATGGGGAAAACTTCTTGAGAGAAGTTTTCCCCATACCCCTTTCAAGAACTTTCTACAAGAAATCATTAGCGAATTTCTAACTTTTCTTGTTGTTCTTCTATTTCGGCTAAAATTTTGTAATCGTTTGTAGGTTATTTCAAAAGTGTTTTGAGCTCGTCGACGAGGTCGCATGCTTCCCACGGAACATTCAGGTCTTCTCTGCCCATGTGACCGTATGCCGCTACCTGACAGTAGATGGGACGGCGCAGATCAAAGCGCTTGATGATTGCCGCAGGACGAAGGTCAACCAGCTCTGCCACCTTGGCTTCGATCAAGGCCTCGTCAACGCGAGAGGTACCAAAGGTATCGATTAGGACGGATACAGGTCTTGCTACGCCGATAGCGTAAGCAACCTGAACCTCGCACTTGTCGGCAAGTCCGGCTTTGACAACGTTCTTGGCGATGTAGCGAGCCGCATAGCAAGCGGAACGGTCTACCTTTGTGGGATCCTTGCCCGAGAAAGCACCGCCACCGTGACGTGCGTATCCGCCGTAGGTGTCAACGATAATTTTACGTCCGGTCAGACCTGTGTCACCTGCAGGACCACCGATGACAAAACGTCCGGTGGGATTGATATAGATCTTGGTCGCCTCATCCATCATGCCCTCGGGAATGATGGGCAGAATGACCTCGCGCTTGATATCCTCGCGGATCTGCTCGGTGCTGACCTGATCACTGTGTTGAGAGGAAATGACAACGGTATCTACGCGAACGGGCTTGCCGCTCTCATCATATTCAACGGTAACTTGGGTTTTGCCGTCGGGGCGCAGATATTTGAGCGTGCCGTTCTTGCGCACCTCGGTCAGGCGGAGCGCCAGCTTGTGCGAAAGAGAGATAGGCAGAGGCATCAATTCGGGGGTTTCGTTGCAAGCGTAACCAAACATCAAGCCTTGGTCGCCCGCACCAATGTCGAACTCGTCGGCGTCGCCATTCTTGGCTTCAAAGGACTTGTTAACGCCCATTGCAATGTCGGGGGATTGTTCGTGCAGAGAGATAATAACGGCACAGCTATCGCAGTCAAAGCCGTATTTTGCGCGGTCGTAACCGATCTCGCGGACGGTGTCGCGAACAATTCTTTGCACGTCTACGTCAGCGCGCGTGGTAACCTCACCCATTACACACACAAGACCTGTGGTGCAAAAGGTCTCACAGGCTACGCGGGACATAGGGTCCTGGCGCAGCATTTCGTCAAGGATGGCATCCGAGATCTTGTCACTGATCTTGTCGGGATGTCCCTCGGTAACAGATTCACTTGTAAATAATTTTCTGTTCAACTTCTCACTCATTTTCTTACTCCTTCAATATGTTTGTTCTCTAAAACATATCTTTTTTGACAACAAAAAAACTCCGCAAAGACGGAGCATTTGGCTCTCATCTAACAGGATTTAGCACCTTACCCCACGGCAGGTTGCTGTAACATCATCGTGCCTGTCACTACGTTACTCTTGATAAGATATATTTTATTACATATAGTATAGCATAAAAAAATCCCCTTTGCAAGAGGGATAGAGGACTTTTTTTCATTTTTCGAGGGTTTTATCAATGAAAATGTATTGAAACAAAAGAGTTATAGCCAAGCAAACGCTCCGTATGTCATCCTGAGCGAAAAAATCGCACCGCGATTTTGCAGTCGAAGTTTCACCGAGTGAATAACGAGGTGAAACCGAGGAGCAACGCGACGATGGGATCTCCGAACAAATTTGGGTGGCTTGCCAAGAGAAAATGTTACATCCCCTCAAAAAGCCACCGAGCCTCGTTACGAGATCCCGCTACGGCTTCGCCTTGCGCTTCTGCCTCGCTCCTCGCTCAGCAGAAGTTCGACTCCGCTCAGGATGACAGACAGTGGCTTCATTGGGTTATATTTGTTAGAACGGGCGACCAATGGTCGCCCCTACATTTTTGGCTTTTTATTTGATTACACAAAACTCTTGAAAAGCAAATCAAAAAATGATATAATGTTCTTGAAAGGCAGGCGAGCATTATGGCAGAAAAGAAAGAAAAACAATATTTGAGCGATAATGCTCAACTAATGGCTGAATGGAATTGGGAGAAAAACAGCGATATTAATCCTGAATTAATAACCCTTGGTAGCGAAAAACGAGCTTGGTGGAAGTGCATTAAAGGGCATGAATGGGAAGCAAAGATATACAACAGAAACAAGGGAAATAGTTGCCCTTATTGTTCTGGAAAATACGCCATAAAAGGCGAAAACGACTTGCAAACAATCAATCCAATTTTAGCAGCCGAATGGAATCATGACAAAAATAACCATTTGACACCAGCAGATGTAACACCTAATAGTGGGAAAAAAGTATGGTGGAAGTGCTCAGCTGGACATGAGTGGCAAGCTAAAATACAAAATAGAACCAATGGCAACGGGTGTCCCTATTGCTCTGGGCGATACGCCATTATAGGTAAAAACGATTTACAATCCATGAACCCTTCCTTGGCCAAGGAATGGAATCATGAAAAAAATGGCAATCTAAAGCCGGAAGATTTCACTCAAAGCAGTAGCAAAAAAGTATGGTGGATATGTTCAAAATGGCATGAATGGCAAGCGCCAATTTCAAATCGAAGCAAGGGCGTAGGTTGCCCTATTTGTAAGTCTGAGCGACACACATCCTTCCCGGAGTATGCACTTTTGTACTACCTGAAAAAACACGATTTAGAGGCAATACATTTGTTTAAGGAGAAAGGGTATGAATTAGATATTTATATTCCGTCTAAAAAAGTAGCTATCGAGTATGATGGCTACCTGTGGCACAAAGGCAAAGAAAAGAAAGATTTGGCAAAGAATCAAAAGTGTAAGGAAGACAAAATCCAATTATACAGAATGCGAGAAGGATTACCCTCACTAAATGATAGTTCAATAGATTATCTTGTGCAAAAAGAGCAAAAAGATCTATCAGAAGTACTTAGAGAAGTTTTGAGCGTAATAGTTGGAACCAATGTCGATGTCGATATAGAAAGAGACACTATTGCCATAGAAAACCTGCGCGAATACACAGAAAAAGAAAATTCTCTTTTATTTGTCAATCCTAAGGTGGCAAAAGAGTGGAATCATAAGAGAAACGGCAACTTAAAACCAGAATATTGTGCAGCTAACGCCGACAAAAGAGTATGGTGGATATGTTCAGAGAAACACGAATGGCAAGCAATGATATACGAGCGAAACCACGGAACAGGATGCCCCTATTGTTCTAACAGAAAAATTTTGCCTGGCTACAATGACTTGCAAACCATCAATCCTATTTTGGCTAAAGAATGGAATTATGCAAAGAACAACAACTTAAAACCCGAAAACTTTACAGCCAATAGCAACAAAAAAGTATGGTGGACATGTTCAAAAGGGCACGAATGGTATGCACGTATAGCACACAGAAATAAGGGCAGCGGATGCCCTTATTGCGCAGGCCAAAAAGTTATAAAAGGTGAAACTGATCTTCAAACAGTTAATTCGGCTTTAGCAAACGAATGGAACTATGAAAAGAATAATAAATTAACACCAATAGATGTTGCCTCTTGCAGCGGTAAAAAAATTTGGTGGAAGTGCAGCAAAGGACACGAATGGCAAGCAAGAATAGTTGACAGATGTGCCGGAAATGGATGCCCCTTCTGTTCAGGAAGATATTTACTCAAGGGGGAGAATGATTTACAAACAGTTAATCCTGTTTTAGCAACAGAATGGAATTATAAGAAAAACAATGAATTAACCCCCCTAGACGTAAAATTCAACAGCAATAAAAAAGTTTGGTGGAAATGTATCAACGGACATGAATGGCAAGCAACCGTGAAAAACAGAAGCAACAAAAGCGGGTGCCCTTATTGTGCAAATCAAAAAGTTTTAAAAGGCTATAACGATTTACAAACAACAAATCCAACATTAGCAGCAGAATGGAATTTTGCAAGAAATGGCGATTTAAAACCAGAACATTTTACCGCAAATAGTGGCAAAAAGGCGTGGTGGAAATGCAGTTATGGTCACGAGTGGCAAGCTGTAATAGGCAGTAGAAACAAAGGCCACGGTTGCCCTGAATGTGCTAAAAATCGAAAAAAATAATATTTCTATCCGTGTGTAACAACTTCTCTTTTGCTTTTTTGTGCAAAAGTTTTTGAAGGGGGTGCAGGGGGGAACTTTTTTCCAAAAAGTTCCCCCTGCATTCTCTTTAATACTTTTCTACAATCTCTTGCATCCTCGGCAGCAGCTTTTCAATCTCGGCGGCGAGCTTGAGCTGGGTGCGCGCGCGGTCGAGGTTGTGGTGCTCGCGGTGGATGTGGTAATAGAGGTCACCGTTGATATAGTCGGCAAGGAAGCGTGTTCCCTGCTCGACGGTGATGATGAGAGCGGAGAGAGGCAAAAGCTCGCGCTCTCTTGCGGTCATACTGTCGCCAAGCTCCTCGAGGAATGCGGCGGTGAACGCCTCAAACTTGGCAAGGTCGAATTGCACCTTGTCGAGGTCAGTCTCGTCCTCGGCGCCCGTCGATGCACCCGTGCGCATGGCATCGCCAAAATCGTAAAGGAGCGAACCGGGCATAACGGTGTCAAGGTCGATGACGCAAATGCCTTTGCGCGTTTTGCCATCCAACAGAACGTTGTTGAGCTTGGTGTCGTTATGCGTGACGCGAAGCGGAACCGTTCCGTCGGCAATGCCGTCAACGATTGCGGAAGCGTATTTCGCATATCCGCGCACCTCGGCAATCTCCTTTTCAATCGTCTTTACGCGACCTGCGCGGTCGGCGGCAATCGCCTCTTCCAGCTGCGCAAAACGGTTGGGCGTATCGTGAAAACGCGCAATGGTTTCGGCAAGACGGTCTACGGGGAAATCCGCCAACATCTTTTGAAAACGCCCAAACGCGCGTGCGACCTCGGCAAAATCGGCAGGACTTTTGGCAACCTCAAGGCAGATCATGTCCTCAACAAAATAGTAGGCGCGCCAGTAGTCGCCCTCCTCGGTCTTGTAGTAGGGCAAGCCCTCCTTGGTGGTCAAAAAGGTCAGCGTCTCCTTTTGGGGATCTCCACCGTTCTCAACGATCTTTTTGCGCAGATGCGCGGTGACAGCCATAATGTTTCCCATCACCTCGGCAGGATTTTTGAAAACGTTTGTGTTGATGCGTTGCAGAATGACGCGCGGCTTGCTATCCACCAAAAAGGTGTTGTTGATGTGACCGTTGCCGTGCGGAAGCGCCGCGGCATCAATGCCAAACTGTTCGAGTACGTTTGCGATTGGATTCATTCTCTTGTATCCTTTCTCATTTCATTTTTTTGTGTGAAAATATATGAAAATGGAACAAAACCTATTGACTTTGCCCGTGTGTTGTGCTATGATTATATTATAATATACCCAAATATGAATAGATATACAGAAATGGACATAAAACCTTTGAAAACAGCCAAAAACTCTCACGAAAATCACGCCGCACCGCTCAACGACTGCGGCATTGCACGCGCCGCCGATATTCTGGCGTTTCATTGCTCGCTTGACCGTCAGTTTGACAAAGACCACAACTTTAGCGGAGAGCGTCACCCGTTTTATGAATTGGTGTTCGTTGCCGAGGGAACAGTCGGGATTACCGCAGGCGAGGAAGTACATACCCTCTCGGGTGGACAGATCCTTTTGCATAGCCCCGATGAGTTCCACCGCATCTGGTCGGAGTTTGGAAGCTCGCCGCACGTGCGCAATCTTTCCTTTTTTGCCGCCGCCATTCCCTCTTTGGGCTCGCGCGTGGTACAGCTGAATGACACCGAGCAAGCCGAGCTGACAACCGTTTGCGATGCCGTGGCACAGGGGCTCCGCACCGGCGACCGCGCACTCCTGAACGAAGCGCGCGTGCGTTTGGAGCTGTGGTTCTTGCAGGTTGCCAAAAAGGAAAACGCCACCGCCGAAGAAACGCCGCTTTTGCCCTCGGCTCTGCGTTACGCCGAGATCGTGGGCATTCTGAACGCCAATTTGCACAAGCAGCTCTCGGCAGGCGAGATCGCACAGCTGTGCAACATCAGCCTGTCGGCGCTCAAAAAGATCTTCACCCGCTATGCGGGTATGGGCGTCTCGCGTTACTTCACCGAAATGAAAATGCGCTACGCCGCCGAACAGCTACAGGCAGGCATGCGCGTGGGTGAGGTCGCCGCCCTGCTCGGCTACTTTGACCAAAATTATTTTAGTACCGTCTTTCGCCGTGTAATGGGCTCCCCTCCCGGAACCTATCGCGGCAGTGAAAAAAAGCTTGATACACGAATTGAAAGAAAGGAAAATACCAAAATGAAATTCATTACCGTTCAAAACTACGATCAAATGAGCCGTCAGGCTGCCAATATCATTTCTGCACAGGTCATTATGAAGCCGCAAAGCGTGCTCGGCCTGGCAACCGGTTCTTCCCCTTTGGGCACATACCGTCAGCTCATTGAGTGGTATAAGAAGGGCGACCTCGATTTTTCTGCCGTTACCTCTGTAAACCTTGACGAGTACATCGGTCTTGACGGTGAGCACGATCAAAGCTACCGCTACTTTATGCAGACCAACTTCTTTGACCACATCAACATTCGCCGCGAGAACACCTTTGTTCCCAACGGTTGCGCTGATGACCTTGCAAAAGAGGGCGCCGACTACGACGCTCGCATCGAGTCCCTCGGCGGTATCGACCTTCAGCTGCTCGGCATCGGTCTTGACGGTCACATCGGCTTCAACGAGCCCGCTCCCATCTTCGAAAAGGCAACGCACGTGGTTGATCTTCACGAATCCACCATCAAGGCAAACGCTCGCTTCTTTGAGAATGAAAGCGATGTTCCGCGCCAAGCCATCACCATGGGTATGGGCGCTATTATGCAGGCAAAAAAGGTCCTGCTCATTGCCAACGGCAAAGCTAAAAAGGATATCGTTCAGCGCGCCTTCTTCGGTCCTATCACCCCCGAAGTGCCCGCTTCTATCCTTCAGCTCCATCCCGACCTGACCGTTGTGTTTAGTGAGGAATGATTTTTTGAATGATTGCGGGGGAACCTTTTTCGCGAAAAAGGGTTCCCCCGCACCCCTTCCAAAAAGCACTCTCACAAAAAATAAAAGCAGATAAAGGCAGCGCACTTGCTGTCTTTTTCTTTTTCAACTCTCTTTCAACTCTCTTAGCGCGCGGGGTCTTGGTGGGTCTCGCTGCGGCTCGGTCCCGTTCGCGTTCTGACAGTCCACCGGACTGTCATTCATTACGCTCACGCCGCTTCGCTACCCACGCGCTCGCGGCAGCAAAAGCGAGGGGTTCCCTCGCGCCGACTGTCTATCCGCGGCTTTGGATTTCCCTTTTGTAATTTCTGTTAGAGAGTTATTTGAAGGGGTGTGGGGGAACTTTCTGCAAAAAGTTCCCCCACGTAACCGCGTCCCTTATTCAAGTAATCCCAAAATAGCCGCCTTGGGTTGAACGCCCATGGTCTTTTTTACGGGCTCGCCGTTTTTAAAGACGATCAGGGTAGGGATGCTCATGATGCCAAAGCGCATAGCGAGCTCCTCTTGCTCATCGACGTTGACCTTGCCGACTTTGATGTCGGTTCTTTCTTCACCGATCTCGTCAACAACGGGAGAGAGCATGCGACAAGGACCGCACCAAGGTGCCCAGAAGTCCACAAGGACGGTCTTTTCGGATTTGATAACTTCTGCTTCAAAATTTTCAAGAGTGATGTTGATAACTGCCACGTTTGTTTCTCCTTTTCTTTTATGTGAATGATTGATTTTCGTTTTTGGGGTTACATTGAATGATGACAAGCTCGCGCGGATTGGAGAAGCGCGGAACTGCGGTATGGTCGCCCGCTCCGCGGCTGATGACACATCGGCCGTCAACAACACCTGCGGTGTGTTTTGGGAAGATCCCCTGCCCCGGCGCATAAACGCCGCGACCGAAGATGCGCCACTGCCCGCCGTGTGCGTGACCGCAAACGGTCAGTTCAATGCTTGTTTGACGGATGTAGGGTTCGTAATATTCGGGATGGTGGCAAAGCAGAATGCGGAACTCCTCAGCATGGGCAAACTCCGAGAGAGCTGCCTCGTTTGGACGGTTTTCGGTTTTGGTAAGCCCCGAGGCAAGACCGCAGAGTCGAATGCCATCCCAAAGAGTGCTCTCGTTGTGAAGCAACGTCACGCCCGTTTGGGCAATTTTTTCGCGAATATCCTTTGGAACGTCGGTGGCACACCGAGTGCCGTTTTTGCACGATCCTACCGTCTCGTGATTGCCAAAGGAATAATAAGTGGGCGCAATGTCGGCGCAGTCGCGCAGGAACGCATACCCTGACGAGGATTCATCCAAAAGCTCCGCATCCTCCATCACGTCTCCTGCAAGCAGAATGAGATCGGGGGACTCGGCGCGCAGCCGCTCGGTCAAGCCCTCGTGGGGGCAGGCGTGCAGGTCGGTGACAAGACCGATGCGCAGGCTCTTCCCATCGGGCAAGATGGGTAACTCGTAATGCGTGGTGACCAAGCGCTTGCTATGGCGGATTGCCACAACAATAGCCAAAAGCAAGGTGCAGGTGATAAAGGCGCCTGCAAAGTCGATAGCAACGTCAGAAAGACGCGCACCGCGACCTTGGCTGAAAAGCTGATGCAATTCGTCGGTTGCCGCATAAAACAACGTAAAGCCAAGAGATGCGGCATATCGCCACAGTAGCTTACCCGGCCAAGTCAGCAAAAGCAGGAGTGAGAGAAAGGCAAGCGAGCCGAACTCCAGCATGTGTGCAAGCTTGCGGATGGGCTTGTGCGCCTTGTTCACCATCTCCTTTTGTTCCTCGGTCAGGTGCTCCATGGGGTCCTTGGGCTTGGTTTCCTCGGGTGTTGTCTCCTCGGGTGTTGTCTCCTCGGGTGTCGTTTCTTCAGGCGTTGTTTCTTCGGGTGTTGTCTCCTCGGGAGGCGTAGTTTCCTCGGGAGGTGTTGTTTCTTCAGAAGGGGTTGTTTCTTCGGGAGGCTCTGCGGGGGTGGTTGTTTCCGTCCCTTGGGGCGGCGGTGTCACCGTTTCCTCGGGAGTGGTTGCAGACGTTTCGGTTTTGTTCTCCATCCATTTGGAGATCATTTCTACAAACGAAATGACGACCTGTTTGCTAACGGCTGCCGATTTTGCGCCGTTTTGCGAGGAAAACAAAAAGATGACCGCCATATTGCTAACAATCAAAACCGCAAGCAAAATGCGCAAAAAGAGCACCCGCTTGTTTTTTTTCTTCATTCTATGTTTATCCTTTTTGTTGCTTCTTCTTTCTCCTTTATCATATCATAGTTTTAGTCAAAAAGCAAGTGTTTTTGCACACTTGCGAAAAAAATCCCTTATCCGCACAAAAGCAGCAAAGAAAGCCACAAAAGAATATCCGACTCTCCTTGCGTGCGCGAGAGCAATAGGATCAATCCCAAGAGCAACAGCCGATCCTGATCCCCCTCTCCCCCTCCACCAAGCAGACGGGAAAGAGCCGAAAAATTGATGGGAGACGATGGCGATGCTTTTGAAAGCGGCGCATCCTTTTTTTTCTCTTCTTCAGGCTCTTCTTCCTCAGGAAGAGTTGGCTCCGGGGGAACGTCCAACACTTCATCCTCCACTGCCTCAGCACGCAGCATGCGATCGGCAACGGGAGATGCCTTTTCACCAATTCCATCTCGCGGATAGGTCCTTGATGGCTCTCGCCTGGAAACGGTGATGGGCTCGGTCGGCTTTTGCGAAAAGGTCGAGCCGCTATAATGCTCGGGCAAACGGACGGGGCGTTTGCCGTCATCCTGATATCGTGAATACATATCGCACTCTCCTTATACCATTTTTTGCAGAGCATCGCCCAAGCGCGAAAGCCCCAAAAGCATATCGATGGCGCGGCACCGTTCGGGGGAGAGAAAGGGCTTGAGCGCCAACAAAAGATCGTTACGGCATCCGCGTCGATCTTTGACACCGCCGCTATTGGAAGGAGCGACAGAAGTCGGAAGCGATGTCTCTTGTGTGGGCGCAGAATTTTGCATCATTGGGGCGAGCATTCGCATCACGTCAGGGAGCTTTGCCATCATTTCGGGGTTGTTCAACACACGGGAAATGCCGTCTGTCACCGCTCCCTCTTGCGGAGCGCTCGAGGAACTTTCGGGGGTTGGTGCAGGTGTCGTCTCCCCCACCCCTGCCGCTGCCGACGAGCCGATCGCCGAGGAAATGTTGCGGAGCAGATCGGGGTTGGATAGCAGCTTGCCAAGAAGCGCCCCTGCATCCGCTACGGGCGGCGAGCTTGATTCGATCTCACTCATAAAGTCATCTCCCCCGCTCAGTGCTGGTTGCGCTTGTTGCGGCGGTACTCCTCATAAAGGCGGTTGATGCCCTCGAGCTCATCCTCGCCGATAGAACCGAGCGCCGAGCGCACGCTCTCAATGCTTTGCGGATTGATGCCAAGCTCGGCAGGATCAATGCCCGTTTCGGCGGCGATCTTTTGGATCATCAGCCCCAGCTGCGCGTCATCCATAGCCAACAGCTTTTTCAACATTCTTTCATCTATTTGCATAACCGTGTCTCCTTTTGCATGAGATTTGATGGGTATCAATGACAGTATATGAAAAAAAGGAGAACGGTGACAAAAGAAAAAAGCCGCGCGTTTGCGCGGCTTTTTATCATATTAACGATTTTAAGTAAATTGCCACTTGATTTCCCTTTGCATTGGTATAAGTCAATCCGTTTGTTTCAAATCCAAGAGAAGAATGCAGTGCAATGCTTGCTACATTATTTGTTCTGATTTGCTGGAATACGATCTTATATCCTTTTTCTTTTGCTTTTGTGCAAGCGCATATCATAGCTTCTTTTGCAAGCCCCTTTTGTCGGTATGGTTTGAAAATCTCCGGTCCTATTGATATGACTTCTGCCGAGTGCTGATATAGAGAGATCGTTCCAACAATATTTTCATCCAACAATATTGCAAACATTTCAAAATACTTGCTGTTTACTTGTTTTAAATTCCATTCATGGATTAAAGCTTCTATCTGCTCAATTGACAGATTTGGATGCTTTATTCTTTGTAAAGCGAATGCATCGGCTTTTGTAAAATTTCTCAAAACAATCATTTATAAACCTCGTTCTAAAAATCTCGCTTATTTTCCAAAAATAAAAAGAAGTTCCTAGTGCTAAAAAATTAGGTGTATTTTTCTATAGGGCTCCCTTGTGTAAAGGGAAGATTTTATAACTGCAACAGCCCCAATACATCCTTCACGCTATCCACCACGGCGATGCAGTTGCAGGTCTCAAGCTTTTCGCGGTTTTGGTGTCCTGCAGCAACAAGAACGCAGTCAATGCCCATCGCTTCAGCGACCTCGGCGTCGTGGTCGGTGTCACCGATCATCAGGGCGCACACGTCGGGGTTGGCGTTCTTCCACGCCACGCCAATCTCTTTTTTGCTGTGCGCGTGGATGTTATCAAGACCGAGGATACCGTCAAAGCGCGAGAGGATCCCCAAGCCTTCCAATTGTCCGCGCAGCATATTGACCTCGGTGGCGGACAGGATCCATTGCTCCATCCCCTTTTGATGAAGCGCATCCAGCACCTCGGGGATATCGGGATAGACGGTGGAATTTTTAGAGTATTCAAAATAGTAACCCATCCACTCGGGGGCAAGCTCGGCATAGGGCGTCTTTTCAAAGTCGAAGCCCATGCGCACGTAGTAGTCCTGAATGGGAAAGCCAAAGAGCGCGCGGTAATCCTTTACAGAGGTGACGAGCGGCAGGTCGTGTGCGCCAAGCAGACGATTGGCACTTTTGATGCAGGCATCCACGTCGTCGTAGATGGTTCCGTTAAAATCCCAAATGATGTGTGTGTAGGGTTTGTTCATACTGTCCTCTCTTTTCTTCGCCCGTGGGCGGAAATGGTTGGTAAAAAGCCTCTCTCTCCCCCAAAAAACAGACAGAGAGATTTCCTTTGCTTCCACGCCTATCCCAAGGTGGCAGAGCCACCCTCTTTTGCCAAAAAACGTGGGTTGCATCCTACCCCCTTTTCCTGTATAATAACACCATGCGGTGGACATTCCGCCGTAAATTTACAGAAAAGGAGTGATTGATATGGTCACGACAACCAACCTGCCTCGGCATACTTCCCGCCGATGGCTCTGTGCTTTGATTGCCGCCCTGATGCTTGCGAGCGTGATGACGGTGGGCGCGTTTGCCGCCTCCCCCGCGCATCCGAAAGAATCGGTAGAAACCGACGTTTACCTTGACGGTATTGAAATTCTGGACGGCGACTGCGTGATTTGGCGCGATACCACGTTCGTTCCTCTGCGTAAATTCTGCAATCTGTTTGACGGATGCAGCTTTTCCTGGGATTCCAAGACAAACACCGCAACGGTCAAAACCGCAAGCGGTATGACGCTCATCATTCAGTCGGGCGCTCTTTACATCTGGGCAAACGGGCACTACTTCTACACCGTTGAGGCGGTGCAGAATTGGGGCGGTAGCCTTTACGTCCCCATTCGTCCCCTGGCGCGTGCCTTCAATGCCACCCTTGTGTGGAACAATTCTTTGCGTGCGGTAGAGCTTCAGTCTTCCGCAGGCAAGCCCATGGTGGCTTGGGCAAGCTATAACGAGGATGACCTTTATTGGCTCGCGCGCATCATTTCTGCCGAGTCGAAGGGAGAACCCCTGAAGGGACAGATCGCCGTTGGCAACGTGGTTCTCAACCGCGTGCGCCACAAGTCCTACCCTAACACCATTTACGGCGTTATTTTTGACCGTAAACACGGCACGCAGTTCTCGCCTGTTTCCTTTGGCACGATTTACAACAAGCCTACGGAATCGGCTATCATTGCCGCCAAAATTTGTTTGGAAGGATACTCTATTTCCAATACCGCCCTGTTCTTTATGAATCCTCGTATTGCTACAACAAACTGGATTTCACAGAACAGACCTTATGCTTTTACCATTGGCAACCATGATTTTTATAATTAACCCTTGGTAAAGAGCATAATGGGGATGGTTCGCGTTTGCGGGCCATCCCCAATTTTTATGTTTTGATTTTATTCTGCGGGAGTTTCGGGAGTTCCATCGGGATTCGCCTCAAGAGCCAAACTGCTTTCATATGCTTTAACAGCAACATATTTGGCGAGTTCCTTTTCGTACAGCTTATACTCCTCACTGTTTTCATCCACATCAGGCTTTTGGGGAGCAACGCCGGCATATACCCATCCTTCCTTGTAAAGCTTTTTACTGCCGTGGAATGCGTAAGTGCCAATGCTTTCAAGCGTGGCAGGAAGCTTAACCTCTTCCAGTGCTACACAGTTCTGGAATGCTTGGT
Source organism: Oscillospiraceae bacterium (assembly GCA_015063725.1). Lineage (GTDB taxonomy): Bacteria > Bacillota > Clostridia > Oscillospirales > CAG-272 > UMGS1865. The sequence goes on along the minus strand of SVTP01000012.1, from coordinate 5,242 downwards.
TGGCAATGGAGCGTGTACCCTCGTTGATGGTAACGGATGTCAGTGCGCTGCACTCAAAGAATGCGCCGACACCGATGGTTTGCAAGGATGCGGGGAGCTCGATGCTCGTAAGAGCACTGCACAGCATAAATGCACCGTCTGCAACGTTGGTAAGTCTGGAGCCTGCCTCAAAGGTAACGGTCTCCAAGGAGACGCAACCGTAGAATGCGCGTGCACCAATCTCGGTAACGTATGCGGGGAAGTTGAGAGACTTGAGCGACACACACTCTCTGAGCGCGTAATCTGCAATGATGAAGGAATGCTCGCTCATATTAAACTTATCATCCTGCTTGCGGTAGTCCTCCTCGGTGGGAAATACCAAGGTCTCAACACTGGAGTTGCAATTGAATGCCTCTTTACCAATGCCAACAACGCGCAAGGGCTTCTCTCCGCCGTTGTTTACAAAGTATGCAGGGATGTGAACGGGGTGCATTTTATCGTTGGTGGTGGAAAAAGCAACGATGATGACCGTTTCACTGTCTACGTTCTCGTAGTAAAAGGTATCTACGCCGCCGTTGAGAGATTCATGGTCGATGATAACCGTTTTGTCTCTGTACTGTTCGTCGTCATTATTGTTTTGCTCATCCTTGTTACCGCACGCAGCAAAGGAGAGCAGCATCAGTGCCGCCAGCAAAATTGCGAGAAGTTTTTTCATAATCTTCCTCCTGCCAAAATACATATATATAAGATTATACAAGATATAGGGCAAAAAGTCAATAGATTTTTGCTGATTCTTTGTAAATATTTTGTGATGCACCCACTCTTTCCCCCCACAAAACAGATCTTGGCATTTGTCCTTTCTTACCACCTCAATTTATTTTCTCTCTATTGACAAGCACACCCTTGTGTTGTATAATATTAGAGGAAATAAAAAATGTGGGAGGACTCGGATGTTATCTTCAACATTTAGTGCGGGACTGTGCGGCATTGACGGCTTTCCCGTAACGGTAGAGTGTAACCAAAAGAATAATTTGGAGGGCTTTGACCTTGTTGGGCTCCCCGACATGGCAGTGCGCGAGGCAAAGGAGCGCGTCAGGACCGCTTGCTATAACAGCGGCTTCAGCTTCCCCTATGCGCGCATCACCGTCAATCTTGCACCCGCAGACCGCAAAAAAGAGGGTTCCGCCTTTGATGCAGCAATTCTTTGCGCTATTTTTCACAGCAGCGGCATCATTCGCCGCAGCGTGGATATGAGGGGCAAGTGCATTGTAGGTGAGCTTTCCCTCTCGGGTGAATTGCGCGGCGTGCGCGGCATTTTGTGCATGTGCGTGGCGGCAAAGGAGCACGGCTTTACCGAGTTCTACGCCCCCGTGGAAAACGCCAAAGAGGCTGCCGCGGTAGAGGGCATTACAGTCTATGCCGTTCCCAACATCCGCGCGCTTGTGATGCACCTCAACGGCGAGGAGCTCCTCTCCCCTGTTGAATATGACCGCAAGGCTTTTTCGGATGCCGTTACCAAGCACGCCTTGGATTTTATGGACGTGCGCGGACAAACCATGGCAAAAAGAGCGATGGAGATTGCCGCCGCAGGCGGACACAACATCCTGCTCATCGGTCCTCCCGGTACAGGCAAATCTATGCTTGCCAAGCGCCTCCCCACCATTTTGCCTCCCCTGACCTTTTCCGAGGCGATCGAAACAACCAAGGTCCATTCGGTTTCGGGAACGCTCCCCGAGGGTGTTTCTCTCTTATCGGCGCGCCCGTTCCGTTCTCCTCACCACACCATGAGCCCTGTCAGCCTTGTAGGCGGCGGCATCAACCCCATGCCCGGCGAGATCTCACTTGCCAACAACGGCGTGCTCTTTCTCGATGAGCTACCCGAGTTCCCCAAGCAGGTTACCGACGCTTTGCGCCAGCCCCTTGAGGACCGCCGCGTGACCATTACCCGTGCAAACGGCCGCGTCACCTTTCCCTGCTCCTTTATGCTGGTGGGTGCGATGAACCCCTGTCGCTGCGGATACTTTGGTCACCCCACACACCCTTGCACCTGCCGTCCCGACGACGTCAAGCGCTACATCTCCCGCATCAGCGGACCGATGCTTGACCGTATGGATATTCAAATAGAACTCCCCTCTCTTTCCTATGACGAGATCTCCGCGCCCGATCCGCATGCCGATGCCTCGGCGACCATTCGCGAGCGCGTGACTGCCGCACGCGAATTTGCACGCAAGCGCATGGGCGAGGATGCAACCGTATTTTGCAATGCACAGCTCGATGCGCGCGGTATTCAACGCTATTGCACATTGGATGCGGATGCCTCTGCGCTTTTAGCGGCGGCATATGACCGCATGGGACTGAGTGCGCGCGGCTATGACCGCATTTTGCGCGTAGCACGCACCATTGCCGACCTTGACGCCTCCGATACCATTCGTGCTCCGCACGTGGCAGAGGCCATTCAGTTGCGCAGTCTGGATCGCAAGTATTGGGGATAATACAACACATAAGGACGTTTTCTTTTTATGAATCTCAAGCAATTCATCGGCAATCGCTCTTTTTACCGCTCGCTTTTGGCGGTTGCCGTACCCATTATTATTCAAAACAGCATTACCAACTTTATCAGCTTGCTTGATAACGTAATGGTAGGACAGATAGGCACCGAACAAATGTCGGGTGTTTCGATTGTCAACCAACTGTTGTTTGTTTTTAACCTTTGTATCTTTGGGGCACTCTCGGGTGCAGGACTCTTTGGAGCACAGTTTTTTGGCAACAAGGAATACGAAAATCTGCGCCACACCTTCCGCTATAAGGTTATCATTTCCCTGGTGATTTGCGCAGGGGCGATCGGACTTTTTCTCGTTGCAGGCGAGCCGCTCATTTCTCTCTATCTGCATGAAGGCGGTGAGACGGGCGATCTTGCCCTCACACTCCACTATGCCAAAAAGTATCTTGCCGTTTCTCTGTTCGGGCTTTTCCCTTTTACAGTGACGCAAATTTATGCAAGCTCCTTGCGCGAGGTCAAGCACACCGTACCCCCAATGACTGCAGGTATTATCGGTGTTTGTGTGAATTTGAGTTTGAACTATGTGCTCATCTTTGGTAAATTCGGTGTCCCTGCCTTGGGCGTTGAGGGCGCAGCATTGGCTACCGTGATTGCACGTTTTGTAGAATGCATCTGTGTTGTTGTTTGGACACATCTGCACACAAAGGAATGCCCTTTTATTGTAGGCGTGTATCGTTCTTTCCGTATTCCGCGCGAACTTGTGCGTTCCATTACCATTACAGGCACCCCCCTGCTACTCAACGAAACCTTATGGGCGGCAGGTCAGGCAATGCTCTTGCAATGCTACTCGGTGCGCGGTATTGCCACCGTTTCGGCAATGAACATCTCGGGCATTGCGTTTAACACCTTTTCGGTGCTTTATTTTTCGATGGGTACAACCATTGCCATCCTCATCGGTCATCGTCTTGGTGAGGGAGAGCGCGAAAAAGCAATGGATGATGCCAAGAAAATGATCGCCTTTTCAACATTGCTCGGCATCATTTCGGGCATTTTGATTGCCATTTGCTCTTTGTTCTTCCCGAACCTTTATAACACCACCGATGAAGTACGTGCACTGGCTTCTTCCTTTATCATCACCGTTGCCGTCAGCGCACCCATACAGGCAATCCTCAACGCCTCCTACTTCACACTCCGATCGGGCGGCAAGACCTTGCTCACTTTTCTGTTCGATTCGGCGTACGTGTGGTGCTTCACCATACCCCTCTCCTTCTGTATGATCAACTTTACAACACTCCCCGTTGAGTGGGTGTACTTTATTTGTTATAACTCGGATATTATTCGATGCATTATCGGTATCGTTCTTGTAGGCCGTGGAATTTGGCTTAACGACCTGACCAAAAAGCATTGAAGAACTGATTGAAAGGAACCTTTATGACCGAACTTTTATCGCGCTTGTTTGTAAAAGACTATAAAAACGCCACCAATCCCGCAGTGCGCACCGCCTATGGAACGATGGTCAGCATTACGGGCATCATCGTCAACATCCTGCTCTTTGTCGCCAAGTTTGTGGTGGGCACCCTGTTTGGCGCCATCTCCATTGTGGGTGATGCGGTGAACAATCTTTCGGATGCGGGAACACAGATCATCTCGCTGATCTCCTTCCGCATTGCCGCCAAGCCCGCAGACCGCGAGCATCCCTTTGGACACGCAAGAATCGAATACGTCACCTCGATGATCGTTTCTTTTCTTGTTATGCTCGTGGGCTTTGAGCTCCTTAAGAGCTCCGTCGAGCAGATCTTTTCGCCCGAACGCCCCGATAGCTCCCCCGTTGCCATTTTTGTGCTGATCGGCTCTATGATCTGCAAGCTGTGGCTCGGACTGTTCAATCGCACCATCGGCAAGCGGATCGACTCCTCGGTAATGCGTGCAACTGCCGCCGACAGTCTTTCCGACGTGTTTGCAACAGGCGCCGTCTTGATTGCAACCGTGCTCCCCATGATCTTCACTGAAATGACATGGAACCCCGATGCCTATATGGGCGTGATCGTTGCCGTGCTCATTATGGTGGCAGGTGTTCGCATCCTCAATGAAGCCAAAAACGCCATTCTTGGCGAAGCCCCCTCGGAGGAGATCGTCAAAGAGATCACCGAGACTGTCGACCGCTATGAGGGCGCGCTCGGTATTCACGATATGGTAGTGCACAACTACGGCCCCGGTCGCATTATTGCCTCTCTTCACATCGAGGTGGACGGCTCGGTGGACGTTTTCGAAACTCACGATATGATTGACACCATTGAAAAGGATCTGCGCGAGAATTGCGGCATTGAGGCAACCATCCACATGGACCCCATCGTAACCGATGACGAACAGATCAACGAGCTGCGCGCAAAAACGGCAGAAGCGGTGAAAAAAATACACCCGTCGATGCAAATTCATGATTTTCGATTTGTGGCAGGTGCTACGCATACCAACCTCATTTTTGATGTGGTCGTTCCCTTTGAGGTCAAAATGAGCGAAGCCGAGATCAAGTCCGCCGTTGCCGAAAAGATCAAGGAGATCAACCCCACCTATTTCGTGGTCCTCAACGTGGACAGAACCTAATGAAAACACAAAAGGCTTTCGCAGCTGCGAAAGCCTTTTTTTGCAAAACGAAAACCCCGCCATAGTGGCGGGGTTCAAAAGAGGTTAACCGGTGAGAGGAAATCCTCCAAATATGTTATAATAGAAGAGACCTGCCAGTCAAAACTAAAAAACATATTTGGA
>SVTP01000001.1 GCA_015063725.1 Oscillospiraceae bacterium | reverse complement strand
TAAAAATATTTTTTAATTTATGGAGGAAACAAACCATGGCAGTAAAAATGAGACTGAGAAGAATGGGTATGAAGAAAGCACCCTTCTATCGCGTAATCGTAGCAGACAGCCGTTCTCCCAGAGACGGCCGCTTCATCGAGGAGATCGGTTACTACAACCCCCTCACCGAGCCCGCTGAAATCAAGATTGATGCAGAAAAGGCAAAGAAGTGGATCGCTAACGGCGCACAACCCACCGAGACCGTTAAGTCCCTGTTGAAGAAGAGTGGCATCGTTGACTGAGCCGTCCGACAAGGAGACACAGTATGATTAACCTGCAGGAAACTCTCACCAACATCGCAAAGGCGATTGTCGATTCCCCCGACGAAGTTAAGGTAGTGCAGGAAGAGGATGAAAAGACCATCACTCTGACTCTCTCCGTAGCTCCCGACGATATGGGAATGGTAATCGGCAGACACGGTAAGATCGCAAAAGCGATCCGTTCCGTAATGAAAGCCGCATCTGTTAACAGCGGCAAAAAAGTAAACGTCGACATTCGCTAAATGTCCACAAAAAACGTGAGGAACATCCCAAAAGGGAGAACCTCACGTTTTTGTTTTAGAGCAAATTTGCATTGATAGGGGATGGCGCCCACGACATCCCGCCGTTTATTCAACTCTCTTAGCGGATAGGGTTAGTGGTCCCTAGCCGCTCGCGGTAGCAAGAGCGAGGTTTACCTCGCGCCGACTGTCTGTCCGTGAACTAACAACTCTATTTTGTGATATCCGTGCGAGTGCTTTTTGGAAGGGGTGCGGGAGAACGCTTTTTCGCTGAAAAAGGTTCCCCCGCAATCTTTCAAGATCCCTCTGTAATATAAATCCTGTTTGAACTGATATGAAACGTCGCGCTTAACAAGGAGATCAATTCACGCCGAATATGATCATTCGATCCCCCCGAGCAAACGATGCCGATACCGGCGATCTCGGGAGCGGAGCGCGAAAGGTAGATGGGCGAGGCGGAAGAGCCGCTGCCAAGAATGACGTATTCCTCATTTCCGTCGGGCCACTCGGTGGCATAGACCGATTCAAAGCTGCCCGAAAGGGTAACAACAACGGTCACGCTCCCAACACCGCTGACCGACTCGCAAAGGTGCTTGATGCGAGTTTCGAGGTAGTCCTGATAAATGACCAATTCATCGGTAGCGGTGCTGTATGGTGTTTCTTCCACTTCTTTTTCTGCTTTTTTTTCACCGCTGCCAAAAAGGATCAAAAGGATCCCAAGCACGCCGCACCCCAATAGGAGAGCAAGGCGTAGTTTTCCATTTTCCTTGATACTCCCTTTTTTCAAAAAATCAAACATAAGCACTCCTGTTTCTGTCAAAATTATTCAATCGCACTCACACACGCGCATCCCAAAAGGGAAGTGACGTATTCCTCAATTTGAGCAGGATTTTTCCAAATCGCCTTGCCAGAAAGAACGACCGTCACCTTTTGCGGGCGTAAATTTTCACCGTCTCCGATCCATTCTATCTGCACACGCAATTCATCCTCGGCAATGGCAAATTCTTCGCATAGCGTTTGCTCCAGCATCCCTGCAAAGTATTCCAGCGAGGCGCCATCAAGCGCGTTTTGCAGCTCTTCCGAATAGTGATCCTCCACGTCTCCCTCAATTTCAAAATTCCAGTCGCCGTTGGCAAAGTCTTGTAGCTTTTGGGCAAGCGAGACGGTGGGGGAGATGAGCACACACACAAGCACGAGCGAGGAGACAAGCCGCAGATGCTTGGAAAGTCCACCGCCCGAAGGGGCGAGGATGTCCACCACCGTGATGAGAATGGCAGTGGCAAAGATGGATAGAATATATACCTTGATATCTTCCATAGGTCAAGCAAGCGCCGTTGCGCAATGTGTCAAGAGCGTAAAGGTGAGAAAGAGTACCGACGAGCAAATGGCAACCGCCGCGATAAGGTAGCCGTTGATAGAGGCGAATTCGTCAAGCAAGCGTTTCTCACCGTCGCATCCCAAAAGCTCGGCAAAAAAAGAGCATATTTGCCACGCGGTGCGTGCCAGAAGAAGCTCCACAAGTGTCGGTAGCATCAAAAGGAGCAACAAGAGAACACCGCAAATGCCAATGGACGTACGCATATAGCCGACACTTGCACTCACCGAGCGCAAAAGCTCCCCAACCGAGCCGCCCACAATGGGAATCATGTTGCCGGCGGCAAATTTTGCACTCCGCATAACAAGGGTGTCCTGACTGGCACCAAGAACGGTTTGTGATGCAAGCATTGCCAAAAGAAGCATCATAAAAAAGGAAAGCATCAGCGTGTATTTCTTTTTCAAATTGGTCAAAAGTCCGCCCAAACGCACACCGCCCTCGCATGCCCCAATGAGCGCAAGTGCGAGGCAAATGCCGCAAAAGGGAACAATGCTTTTGCCAACGATCCCCTCAAGGACAGTCATAAACAGGGAAAGGCCAGCCGAGGTTGCCACAGCCGCCGCGGCATTGCCGCCCATGACATAGAGACTCCCCATCAGGGGGATGGATGCGGATGTAAAGGTGTTTAAGGTGTGAAAATAGCTCACCGTGCTCTCAATCGTTCCAAATCCCGTGGCGAAGATCGTTACCGTAATGATCAAGGTCATCAAAAGGGAGAACGCACGCGAGATCTCGGGCTTTCCAATAGAGGCGCAAAAGGTGCGGCAGATCGAGGATAAAATCAAAATCCCCACCACTGAGCAAAGCAGCCCAAGACAATCTCCAAGGCGCAGACCGATCAAGGAAAGGACAGCCTTGAAAAGAAAGGAAAAGCTACTCATCTCTCCCACCGCACCGCCAACCTCTTCGGTATTGTTTGAAAGAGCCCCTTCAGGGAGCCGCTCCAGAATGGCAGGGGGAAGATTGCCCAAAAAATCCCGATAAGCGTCAGGGAGCGTTTCTCCCGCCTTTTCTCCTTCCGCAAAAGCGACAGGGGAGAAGTGGGAGAGCAAAAAGAAGAGCGAGAAAAAAAGGAAAAAGAACCGCCTGACCATCGCTATCCCCCCATTTCCAACAGTTTTTTGGCTGTGGCAAGAATTTCCTCAATCAATGGAATGCATAACAGAAGAAGCTCCAATTTGCCAACCGTTTCAATGTGACCTGCAAGTGTGGCTTCTCCACTGTCACGGCAAATGTCCGAGCAGATTTGCACCAAAAGGACGATCCCTAAGCCCTTGAGGATGGTTGAGATGTATTGCGAAGCCCCCGCACCCCCGCCCAAGCTTTTAACAAGCGAGAGAAGAGGGCCGACACTTGCAATAAACAATGTGCCAAACAATACCACGGCGCCAATGCGAACAAGGGGTAAAAAGTCAGATCTCCATGTGCGAATGACGGTGGTGCTTGTCAGAATCAGGAGCGCGATCATACAAAGCTTTAAAATGGTCATATTTACATTCCAAAGGCAGAAACAATCATGTCAAACAGCTCCCGAATTTGCGAAATCAGGAGCATCAGCGTCGCAATAATACCTGCAATGGTTACAAGCATTGCTTGCTCGTCACGTCCGCTCTTGCTCAAAATTTGTGAGGCAACCGATACCAGCATGCCAATGCCTGCAATTTTTACGATCAAGGAAATATCCATCTTACATCTCCGTATCTTTTTGATTTTACCAAAGCAAAATAGCCGTAGCAAGGGCAATGCAAATGCAAAGTGTGGCGCAAAGGCGCGTGCGCAAGGGTAGAGCCGCGGCAATTTTCTCGCGTTGCGAGCGCAAGGATGCAACAAAAAAATCGCATCTTTTGAGCTGTTCCTCGCGGTAGCCTGCGCCAATTTCTCGTACAAAGCTTTCCAAAGTCCTTTTGGCATCTCCGTCAAGATAAATTTCAGAAGCCCCCAAAATGGCAGGCAGATCCGCTGCATTTGCTGGGGACATGCAAGCCTCAAACAAGGCGCGGTCACCGCCCGAAAGAATGTCGCCCAGGGGCAGGAGGTAGCAATCGATCTGTCCGCGGATGTAAAGAATGAGATCGATCCACCCATCCACAACCGTCAGGCGCTTTTTTTCATATTGCACAGACACAAAGGCGGCAAAAATGCCGACCGACAAAATAAGCAGTCCTCCAAAAAGCTTTAGCATCTTATCTCTCCTTTTTTCCACCAACATCGCGCCAATCGGTTATGCAGTAGTCAAATCCGCCAACGGCGCGGCGAGAAAGACCTATGTATCTGCCAAACACGTGCGCCCGATGCAAAAGCTTGATGGCAGGGCGCTCCAAAAGCTCACCAACAGAGGCGGCATGCGCAGAGGCGATGATGGCAACCCCGCAGTTTGCTGCCCCAAGGGTGGCGTGTGCATCTGCCATACTGCCGATCTCGTCGCAAACAATCAACTCTGCTCCCATTGTCCGTACGGCAATCTCAATCCCCGTGTTTCGCGGATATCCGCTCAGTATGTCCAGTTGAAGCGCAGGATCGTTCAGTTCTACGTTCAACTCTCCCCGTGTATCAACCACAGCGGTGTGCCGCCCAAAGAGGGGGGAGGATGCTCCCTTGGCAATGGCGCGCAAAAGCGTGGTCTTGCCAACACCGGGGGGGGCATAGATGAGGATTCCGCGGGGGGCGCAATCGGCAAAAAAAGAGCGGAGCAGATCTGTTGTTTCAACCGCCACCGCGTGGGGGATACGGATCATCAGCCCTGTAATGTTGTGCACCCCAATGATCTTGCCATCCTCACACGCGGCACTTCCGCAAACGCCTACGCGAATGCCACCCGAGAGAGGAATATATCCCTCGCGAATGGTCTCCTCATACGCATAAAGCGAGCCGCCGCACATACGACTGAAGATCTCTTGCAATTCTCGCTCACCTACAACAATGCCACAACCAAGACTTTTTTGTCGCGACGTTACAGTCAGAGTTCTCCCTTTGCGCAGTCGGATCTCCTCAATGGGAGATGCACCTGTGCGCAGGATCGCATCGCAAAAGTGCGGTGGCAGGCACTCCTCAAGAATGGGCGGCAGAGGGGAGTGCTTGTATGCAATTTGAATATTCTGCATCGCTCACTCCTTGGCTTTTTCTTCACTATATGCAAAGGTGCAAAAAAGTAGAACATTTCCCCCTGTTTTGCATACAATGATAGCAAAATAGAACGGGGGAATGATTATGAGTATCAGAGCTACAGGTGAGAATGCCTATTTTGCCGCATCCAACAGTACCAAAGGATTTATCAGCTATTACGAACAGATCTTTCGTGCCTCGCGCATCGGGCGCATCTATGCAGTTAAGGGGGGACCTGGGACAGGGAAAAGCCGCTTTTTGCGCGACGTCTCGGAGAGTGCCGCAGGGCACGGTTGGGAGTGTGAATACATCTATTGTTCATCCGATCCCGACTCACTCGACGGAATTATACTAACCAAAGAGGGAAGCGAGGGGATCGCTCTTCTGGATGCCACCGCACCGCATCTGTTCGAACCTATCTCTCCGGGGGCGTGGGAGGAGATCGTCAACCTTGGCGAATTTTGGGATAGCGAAGCGCTTGCCGCGCGCCGACGGGAAATAGAGCAATTAGGGCGCGAAAAGGGAGACGCATATCGCCGCGCTTACCGCTATTTGAGCGGATTTGGGGATATGCGCATCAATCGGGATCTGCTCGTCGCCCCTTATATCAACAAAGAAAAAATCGCCCTGCTGGCAGAAAAGCTGATGCGTGATCTGCCCGACGGTGAGCACTATTCGGCACAACCTGCACTCATTCATTCGATTGGGATGCGTGGCGAGATCGGGCTTGATACTTATTTTTATGAGGCGGAGGAGATCTATATCATTGCCGATTGCCATGGCGCGGCGCAGTATTTGATGATGGAGTTTGGTAGTCTTGCCACAGAAAAGCGCCTTGCCATCCGCATTTCGCATGATCCCGTCGAGGCAGATAAAATCGACGGCTTGTTCCTTATGGAAAGCGGCATTGCCTTTGTCGTTTGCCCCGAGGAGGAATGCGACTATCCGCATAGATTGATCTCAATGCGTCGATATGTAGATACGGCTTCGATGAAGCGTGTACGCCGCGAGGTGCGTTCGGTGGACCGCATTGCCCGAGCCTTGCGTGGGGAAGCCATCGATGCACTCGAAAAGGTGCGCGAGGTGCATTTCCGCCTAGAGGACATCTACGCGGGTGCTATGGATTTTTCCCAAAAAGAAGCCTTTACCAAAGCGTTTTGTGAAAAGCTTTTCTCCAAAAAAACTTAAAATGCAAACAAAAGAGGGCGAACTCGCGTCGCCCTCTTTACTTTTTTTGTTTTTCGTGCTATAATACAGGGGAAGTAACAAAACGGAGGTAGGCTATGAGAAGAGACCGCTATCTTGCGCGCATTGGTATGTCCTTGGCAGACGTGTCGCACACGTACGACTTTCTTAGAGCGCTGCAACAAAACCATATCACCTCGGTGCCTTATGAAAATCTGGATATTCTGAACGGCAAGCCCATTGATCTCTCCGAAGATGCGCTTTTTGAAAAGATCGTCACCCACCACCGCGGCGGATACTGCTTTGAGCTTGGCGGAGCGGTTGCGATGCTTCTTTGTGAACTTGGCTTTGAGACGAAATGCTACCTTGGACGCTTTTTGCGCGGCGAGAAAGAAATCCCCGTACGCCGCCACCGCGTGGTCATTACCAAGTGCGAGGGCAAACGCTATGTCATTGAGGTTGGTATCGGTATCGAAGCACCTCGCGCGCCGCTTCTCTTGGAGGAGGGCATTGAGCAGGCATGTAGCAACGGCACCTTCCGCTTTACGCGCGACGATTTCCTTGGTTGGGTGCTGAATGAGAAGGTCGGTGACAAGTGGAAGCCTTACTATTCCTTTACCGAGGAAGAACAGCTCGACATCGACTTTATCCAACCCTCGTTTTATTGCGAAAAGCACCCCGCATCTCCCTTTAACAAGTCGCCAATGGTCGCCATCAAAACGCCCAACGGACGCCGTGCCATCAATGATCGTGACTATAAGATCTTTGAGGGCGGGGAGCTTGTCCACATCGAAGAAAACATCACCGATGCACGTCTGTACGAAATTTTGAAACAAGATTTCGGTATCACGTGGCAATTTGAAAAGTAAAACCGATAGAAGGAAAGGAGGGGAGCGCATGAAGATCGTTCTGTTTGCCATCAACGGCTCATTTTCTCATTCTAATTTGGCTATTCGCTGTCTGCGTGACCCTTTGGAGCGCGCGGGCTTTGAGGTCGTGCTCATCGAGCACACCTTGCGCGACCGTACCGCCCACATTTTGGAGCATTTGTACCGTGAGCACGCCGATATTTACGGTTTTTCCTGCTATATTTGGAACATCGAACCCATGCTCACACTTGCCGAAACGCTCAAAAGTTTGAAGCCCGAGAGCCGCATCGTGCTCGGTGGTCCCGAGGTCTCCTATGGCTTGGAACGCTTTGAAAATATGGATTGGATCGATGCCATCGTGCGCGGCGAGGGAGAAGAAGCGATGCTTTCCCTTTGCCAAGCTATGAAAGAGGGCAAAGAATATCCACGTATTTCGGGGGGAGACGCCGTTACCTTTTCGGATGCAGGCGTGCATTATCGCGAGGGTGAGGAAACCGGCGGTATTCTGTATTACGAATCATCGCGTGGCTGTCCTTACTCCTGCGCATACTGTCTCTCATCCGCAACCCATGGCGTGCGCTTCAAAAGTGTTGAGCAAACACTCGACGAGCTTTTGGAGTTTGAAAACATACACACGAACTGCAAGGTCATCAAATTTGTTGACCGCACCTTCAATGCCGACCGCCACCGCGCAAACGCCATCTGGCGCGCGTTGCTCGATGAAAAATACACCAAGAGCTATCATTTTGAAATCTGCGCCACACTTCTCGACGAAGAAAGCTTCGACATCCTCTCGCGCTTTCCAAAAGGGAAGGTGCAGCTGGAGATCGGACTGCAAAGCACCAATCCCCAGACGCTTGCCGCATCCTCGCGCCATATTGATGCCGCAAAGGTGATCGGCGCCGCAAAACGCATCAAGGATGTGGGCAATGTGCACGTTCACCTCGACCTGATCGCAGGACTGCCGTATGAGGATTATGCATCCTTTGCAAGATCCTTTGACGATGCCTACGGCTCGTCCGATATGCTCCAGCTCGGGTTTCTCAAGCTCCTCTACGGAACAGAGCTCCGCGCGCGTGCCGAGGAATACGAATACCGTTCTCTCCCCACGCCGCCCTATACCGTTTTGCAGAGCAAGTGGATCACTTATGACGAGATGCAACGACTGACGCACATCGCAGAGGTGCTTGACCGATACTTGGAGAGCGGACGCTTTGCGCACGCACTTTGGTATCTCACACCCCTGATGCCGTCACCTTTCCGTTTTTGGGAAGGATTGAGCATCTATTTGGAAAACCGCGACACGCGCCCCCTGCAACGCATCTCCCAACCCGATGCCTTCCGCTATCTGTTGGAGTATGCCAAAGAGAAGATGGATGCCGTCGACCTTTCCCAATTCAAAAAAATGCTCGCGGCAGATTTTGCACAGCACGAAAACAAAAATCCACCCGCATTTTTGCGTTAAGCAGGTAACTTTTGTTGCCTGCTTTCTTTTTTAATGCGTGTTTTCTTGATGATCCACGCAAACAAAAACGTTACTGCATCCGCCGCAGGCTGTGCAAGGCACAATCCCAAAAGTCCGAATTTTGCAGGCAACAAAAACACAAGCGGCAAAAAGAAAAATCCTTGTCTTGCGGCGGCAAGAAGGGTACCGAGAAAGGCGCGCCCGACCGCTTGCAGATAAAGAATGGTGCAGGTCACAAGTCCGTGCGAAAACAAGATTGCACATTGCGCGCGCAGGGCGAACGCCCCGATGCGAACAACCTCGCCATCATCCCGAAAGAGGGAGATCACTTCGGGCGCCCAAATGATGAGTGGAATCGAAATTGTAAACATCGCAACACTCGAAAGTCGCACCGCGAATTGATAGGCATCCGCTTGCCGTTTTGTGTTGCCCGCACCGTGGTTGTAGCCCACAACAGGCATCATCCCTTGACCAATGCCAAGGCAAATGCTGAACACCAACAAGAATACGCGCGCCACCAACGAAAGAGCCAACACTGCCGCATCCGAGTACTCCGCCGCCGCGTGATTGACCAGTATTGTTGCCAAGCCCGCAAGTCCTTGGCGAAAGAGAGAGGGAAGTCCCGTAACGAATATTTTTCCAAATAGAAAAAGCGCTCCAAGCTTGATATTTGCAAACGGTCGCAACGCGCTTTTGTGAAACAGATATGCCGACAAGAGAATGACCGCGCTCAAAATCTGGCTGATGAGCGTCGCCGTCGAAGCCCCCGCAATGCCCATATCCGCCCAGAATATCAAAATGGGATCCAAAATAATGTTGCAAATACTCCCCACGGCAAGCCCGATCATCGAATAGGTCGCCAGTCCTTCGGCGCGGAGCAGTTGACTGAGCACAAATGTGGCGCACATAAAAGGAGCCGCCCACAAAAGGGGAGTTAGATAGGCGCGCGCAATCCCGAGAAGACTGTCCGATGCGCCAAACAAGCGCAACAATGCTTCTTCCTGCCACAGTCCCACGGCGGCAATGCCGCCACCCAAAATGAGCGACCAAACGATTGCAGAGAGGGCATAGAAAGATGCAGTCCTTTCGTCCTGCTTACCAAGCGTACGCGAGATCCTGCTCCCTGCACCCAGCCCCAACGTATATCCAACGGCTTGCATCAGTACCGGGAGAGGGAAGACCACGCCGATCGCCGCGCCTGCATCCGTTCCCAGATCCGACACAAAAAAGGAGTCTGCAAGCGAGTATGCCGCAATCACCAAAAGCCCGATTGTGTTGGGGAGGGAGAGCTCCAAAATCGTTTTCTTCAGGGGTGCTTGTGTCATTTTTTGATATCTTACATCATTTTCCAACGTTTCCACCTCGCATATTTCTACAAAATACGCACATAGTATGCCGACTTTTTGGGCACATCATCGGTTTTTGATAAAAGTTTTGACGAAATGAAAAAAACTCTTGATTTTTTGCGCGTTTTGGTATATAATGTTATTGTTTAATTGAACAAAAATCAGGAGGATTGAAAATGTTAGTTTCTGCAAAAGAAATGCTGACCAAAGCAAAGGCAGGTCACTATGCGGTAGGTCAGTTTAATATCAATAACTTAGAGTGGACAAAGGCAATTCTGCAAACGGCTCAAGAGCTTAACTCTCCCGTTATCCTTGGTGTATCCGAGGGCGCAGGCAAGTATATGTGCGGCTTTAAGACCGTTACCAATATGGTTAAGGCGATGATCGACGAACTGAAGATCACCGTTCCCGTAGCGCTCCACCTCGACCACGGCTCCTATGAGGGATGCTACAAGTGCATCGAGGCAGGATTTTCGTCCATTATGTTCGACGGTTCTCACTATCCTATCGAAGAGAACGTTGCAAAGACACAAGAGCTTGTAAAGGTATGCGCAGAGAAGGGACTCTCCCTTGAGGCAGAGGTTGGCTCCATCGGCGGCGAGGAAGACGGCGTTGTTGGTATGGGCGAATGCGCTGATCCCGACGAGTGCAAGATGATTGCAGATCTCGGCGTTACCATGCTCGCAGCAGGCATCGGCAACATCCACGGTAAGTACCCCGAAAACTGGCAGGGACTTTCCTTTGATACTCTGGCAGCCATCTCCGAAAAGGTTGGCGAGATGCCCCTCGTTCTGCACGGCGGCACAGGCATCCCCGAGGATATGATCAAAAAGGCAATCTCTCTGGGCGTT
Organism: Oscillospiraceae bacterium; assembly: GCA_015063725.1. Taxonomy (GTDB): domain Bacteria; phylum Bacillota; class Clostridia; order Oscillospirales; family CAG-272; genus UMGS1865. The sequence continues at coordinate 165,111 of SVTP01000001.1, read as the reverse complement.
TCCAAAATCAACGTGAACACCGAGTGCCAGCTCGCATTCGCAGCTGCCACCCGCGCATACGTTGAGGCAGGCAAGGACCTTTCCGGTAAGGGCTTTGACCCCCGTAAGCTCCTCGCTCCCGGCGTTGAAGCAATCAAGGCAACCGTTAAAGAAAAAATGGAACTCTTCGGTTCTGTTGGAAAAGCGTAATAGAATAGACGCGGTTTATGTGGGGGAAACTTCTTGCGAGAAGTTTCCCCCACGCCCCTTTCAAGAACTCTCGCGCAAAAAAATAAAAATGAATTTTCTTACTTCACTAACAGACAGTTGACGCGAGCCGAAGGACTCGCTTGGCTACCGCAAGCGGCTAGGGACCACCAACCCTATCCGCTAAGAGAGTTGTTTGGCGGTGGTGCGGACCGTCGAGGACGCCGGTCCCTACAATTAAACACGTATTTTTTGTAGGGACCGGCCTCCCGGACGGTCCAAAAACACTCGAATTATTCTGTATAAATAATCAACCGGTAGGGCGGGGCTTGCTCCCGCCGCTTTGTTTAGAGTTACAATAAATATTCAATTAAATAAATGTGTAGGGGCGCCTTGGTGCTCCCGTAAAGGGGCGAAGAGATTGCTTGCAATCTCGTGGCGGCTTGCCGCCTTCCATTAGGTCGCTCCTTTTTATATTTTCTTAATGTATTTCTTGACAACAAAGTGCAGATACTGTATAATAATAAGTAGGAAAGAGAGCGTTTGGAAAGCATGGTATTTTCCTCTCTGATTTTTTTATTTGCATATCTGCCGGCGGTTTTGTTGTTATACTATATCACGCCGCGAAAGGGGAAGAACCTGATCCTTTTTGTTGTCAGTCTTTTCTTTTATGCGTGGGGAGAGCCGATATATGTGCTTTTGATGCTGCTATCAATCACCTTGGCATACCTTTTTGGGCTTTTGATTGGGGAATACCGTAAGGAGAACCCTCGCCGCGCAAAGCTTTTTACCGTGCTTTCGGTGTGCATCAGTCTTTCGTTTTTGCTCTTTTTCAAATATTATAACTTTTTTGCGCTGAACCTTTCGCGTGTGCCGATGGTCAACATTCCCACCATCGCAGGGCTTGCGCTGCCCATTGGCATCTCCTTTTACACCTTTCAGATCATCTCCTACACGGTGGACGTCTTTCGCAAAGATTGCGCGGTGCAAAAGAACTATATCAACTTTGGCGCGTATGTCACGCTTTTTCCGCAACTGATTGCGGGACCGATCGTGCGCTATACCGAGATTGACGAGCAGCTTACCCACCGCCGCGAGAGCGCAAGAGAATTTGCCACGGGCGTTTTTCGATTTGTGGTGGGGCTTTCCAAAAAGGTGCTCATTGGAGATGCCTTGGCGGCTGGATTTGTTTATTTTCAGGATAGCTTGTCGGTTTCTCCAAGCGTCGCGGGTGCGTGGCTGACGGTTATTCTATATTCTTTGCATCTGTACTATGACTTTTCGGGATACTCGGACATGGCAATCGGACTTGGGCACATGCTCGGCTTTTCCTTTCCCGAAAACTTCAATTATCCTTATGTAGCAAAAAGCATTACCGAGTTCTGGCGGCGTTGGCACATCTCGCTCTCGTCCTGGTTTCGCGAGTACGTTTACATTCCGCTGGGCGGCAACCGCGTGGGGACTTTCAAACGCTATCGTAACCTTGCCATTGTTTGGTTGCTTACGGGCTTTTGGCACGGCGCCGACTGGAATTTTGTGCTCTGGGGCGTCTATTTTGCTGTGATTATCATCACCGAGCGCGCATTTTTGCTCCATTTGCTGGAAAAATTGCCACGCGCGGTGGGGCATCTCTACTCGCTTTTTCTCATTGGCGTGGGCTTTCTCATTTTTTCACACCACGACCTCAGAGTGGCATTTTCCACCTTTTTGGCGCTTTTTGGAGTGGGAACAGATGGGTTTATCTCGTCAACAGGACTCTATACACTCATACGGCAAGCACCCCTCATTCTCATATCCGCCATTGGCGCTACACCCTTACCAAAGCAGCTTTGGGAGCGCGCACAAGCAAAACATCCGCGCTTGCAAGCCGTCGCAGTGGCTCTTTGCATCCTGCTTTTTGGTGTGTGCGTGGCGTACTTGGTGGACTCCACCTTCAGCCCGTTTGAGTATACACAGTTTTGATGATAACCGATTAAGAAGGGAAGCGCATTTGCGCAAAACAAAATATGAAACACCGACACTCTATTGCCACCGTTGTCATCTTTGTTTTGCTTCTTGGTTCCGTTGCCGTTGCCTTTTGGCTCCTTCCCGACAGGAACTTTTCCGCGCGTGAGAACCGCGCCCTGCAAACCTTGCCGCGCTTTGATGCCGAAAAGCTATTTTCAGGCGAGCTTTCGCGCGCTTACAACGATTATTACGCCGACCAATTTCCCGTAAGGGATCTCTTTGTCACCGTCAAGGGGGCGCTTGAGCTCCTATCTGGAAAAGGGGAGAACAACGGCATCCTCATCGGTCGCGGCGGTCAGCTTGCCAAGCGGCTCTTTGACACCGCGCGAGTGGACAAAAACGCCGCAACTGATAGCGATGTCATCGACGCGACGCATCTGCAAAATGCCGCAGAGGGCATCAACCGCGCCACAAGGAACGCCGAGGTTCCGCTTGTCGTCCTTCTAACGGGGAGAACTGCCGATGTTGCCGCATCTGCCTTTCTGTATCCTGCCGCCGAGAGCGACAAAATGCTTGCTACTTTGCGCGAGAGCGTGGACGATAGAGCGCGCTATCTTGACCTCGTTCCCACCTATCGCACGCTTTACGCGGATGGCGAATACGTTTACTACCGCACCGACCATCACTGGACAACCCTTGGCGCGTACTACGCCTATTGCGATATTTTGCGCGCTTTTGGAATGGAAAAAGATATTATCCCTGCCAAAAGCTTTCAAAAAGAGACCGTTGCAACCGATTTTCGGGGCACGTTTGCATCCGCCTCGGGCTTTCATTTTGTGCCGCCCGACAGCGTGGAAGTATGGCTTCTTGGCAATGAGGACGAGTTTCTTGTCACAGCTGACGGGTGCGTTTTGGACGGGGGATTTTATAACCGCGCCCACCTTTCTGGCAACGACAAATATTCCGTCTTTCTCGACGGCACGCACGACGTTGTCACAATCACAAAAAAGGACGGCACAGACCGCCCCACGCTTGCCATATTTAAGGATAGCTTTGCCAACTCGGTAGCCCCCTTTTTGGCACAACACTTTGACCTTGTCCTATATAATCTTTCCTCGCCGCGCACCGATTACACCGACGTCACCGCCTACACACGCGCCGCTGACGCCGATGCCGCCTTGGTGCTCTACACGCTGGGGAACGTCATCGAAACCGATAAAATCAACCGTTTACGTTAAAGGCGCTGACACTCTGCCTTGATGCGGTGATCAAACTATAAGGAAAAGACTATCATGAAAAAACTGATCTTAATGCGCCCAACAGCAGAATATGCAGAGCAGATCATGGAATGCAAAAGGGAATACCTTGCCGCAAATAGCTCTATGGACGGTTGCGGTCCCATGCGTCGCACAGACGATGCGATGGAGTACATTGAAAAGTGTGCGCTTGAAGAAAACCCCGAAACCTGTCCCGCCACGCTTGTCCCTGCAACGCAGTTTATGCTTGTCAGAAAAGAGGATAACAAGGTATTGGGCTTTTTGCAAGTCAGACACTGCTTCAACGAGTATCTCTCAAAATTTGGCGGTCACATCGGGTATTCTGTAAGACCGAGCGAGAGGCGCCGCGGCTATGCCAAAGAGATGCTGCGCATGGCGCTCCCATTTTGTCGCGAGATCGGGCTTGACAAAGTGCTGATCACCTGCATAGATGGCAATATCGCAAGCGAAAAGACCGTTCTTGCAAACGGCGGTGTTTACGAATGTACGGTACACGAGCCGAACGAAAACAAAGATATGAAACGGTTTTGGATCACGTTACAGTGAAGATACAGGAGAAGAAACTATGAAAAACAAAAAAATCATCAAATACACCGCGTTTGTCATTGGCGGACTGGTCCTTGGCGCCATTTTGCTCGGGGTTCTCAACGGACTTGTTGGCAAAGGGGAGTGGAACCTTGGCTGGACCAATTACCGCTACGATGACAGCGCTTACAAAACGGGAGAGGGAACCATTCCCGCCCCCGCGCTTGAGAAGATCGAGATCGATTGGATAGACGGCAACGTAACAGTCGTCATCTGTCAGGATGCTTATGTTTCGGTCAGTGAAAGCGCGTCTGCCGAATTGAGCGAAAAAACACAGGTGCACTGGTTTGTCAGCGAGGACGGCAAAACGCTCTCCATCAAATATCGCGGCTCGTCTTCTTTCTTTGGCAAAGTGAAGGATAAAGAGAAAGACCTCATCCTGCGCATTCCCGAAAAGCTGCTCGGGCAGCTGCAAACGCTCAATATCAATGCGGTTTCCTCTAACGTAACAGTTTCCAATATTATCATAGATCATATTGACGTCAAAACTGCCTCGGGCAATGTAACGATCGAGCTGCCCGAGAAGAGTGCCTTTGCCTTTACACATGAAAGTCAACGCGACGGCGCACCGACCATTGATTTCCCCGTTACACAAGAGGGAAATACATACCGGAGCGGCACGGATGGCATGGGGATCAATGTCAAAACCAATAGCGGCAAGGTCGCTATTCTGTCAAGTAAATAAACAAAAAGGAAGGGAAAACCCTCGGGCTTTCCCTTCTTTTTTATTGGATTTAGAGATTATCAACGATCTCACAAATGTTATAAATTTCGCGTTGCGGATCTCTCCACCAGTCCATACTCCAAATACGCTTGATCTTCCATCCACGGGATTCAAGGTACTTTTGGCGGTGGTAGTCGCGCTCACGGGCAGAGGATGCCACGCTGTAAAGCTTACCGTCACACTCAATGCCAAGCACATACTTGCCACCCTTGCGAACAGCAATGTCAATGCGGTAGCCACCAATACCAACCTGGGTATCAATGTCATAGCCCTTCTCGCGCAGAGCATCGGCAACTCTTTGTGCAAACTCGGTCTCCAGCGGAGCGGCAACAATGCCGTAGGTCTCGCCAAAGGAGCGAAGGATCATTTCTGCCTCATCGTGATCCTCGCGGCTGACCGCAAAGGCGTACTCGAGGTATCTCTTGAGGATACGAGGACCGTCGTTCTTGGCATCGTCCAGCATCAGCTCGGCAGGGCGGAAGGATGTCACAATGTGGATCTTCTTCTTTGCACGGCTGATGGCAACATTAAGGCGGTTTTCGCCACCTTTTTGGTTGAGCCAACCAAAGTTGTGAATCAGACGTCCGCTTGCATTCTTTGCATAACCGATAGAGAACATGATCACGTCACGCTCGTCACCCTGCACGCTTTCAATGTTCTTAACAAAGAAACCGGTGTCCTCACCGTTGTCCTTACGCGCCATTTCTGCGCGGACAACAGAGCCGAACTTGGGATCCTTTACCGATTCCTCATCGATCACATCATAGATCATATCGCGTTGCGATACGTTGAATGCGATAACGCCAATGGTCTCGTTGTTTTGTCTGGTAGCAAAGAAGTCCTTAATCAGCTCTACAACGCGCTCTGCCTCTTTGCGGTTTGCACGACCTTGCCATACGGCGTCGGTCACTTGGTGAACCTCAATAGGCGGCTTTTCGGGCTTGTCGGTGTTGGGAGCAACAAAAAGTCTTCCTTTATAAAATGCGTAGTTCGAGAAGTCGATGAGCTCCTCGTACTTGGAGCGGTAGTGCGTGTTCAGCAGTACGTCGGGGTAACGGAAGCGCGCCAGGTCAAGCAGACTTTCTTCCTCAAGTGCTGCCGAGATCTCTGCATCCTCATCCAGCATATCCTCAAGCTCAAAGCGACCGTCGCCCAGGCTGGAGGGGCGGAGCTGCTTGTGGTCGCCTGCAATAACGACCTTCTTTGCACGGGCAATCGAGGGGATACTTCTCTCAACGTAAAGCTGCGATGCCTCGTCAAAGATGACAAGGTCGAACAGATCGTTCTGTTGGGGAAGGACCTCGGATACGGCGTCGGGAGTCATCAGCCAGATCTTGAGAGCCTTGAAGATCTCAAAGTCGAACTTTTGAACAAACTTGGTCACGCTGCTGCGTCTGCGGCTCTCGATCGCGCGGCTGATCTCGCCCTTGCGCTTGGAGGTGGTGATATACTTGATATCATCAGCCAACAGCTTTGTAATGCGTTGACGGGAGAGGTCTTGCTTGATCTTGATATTGCTCTCCATGGTGGAGATGATCTTTTCAAAGGAGTCGACCTTGGGGATAAGCGTGCGGTTTTCGCTTTCGAACTTTTGAATGTACTCAAACAGAATGGTGTTGTAGAGCTCGTCGTTCCACTCGGTTACCGTGCCCGCAAGAATCTTGTGGATCTTGCGCAGTGCCGCAAGGTAGAGGTTTTCGTGGGGAGTCAGGCTCATAACCACGGGCTTGAGGTTGGCATATCCTGCGGTAAATTCCTTCAGGCTTTGCTTCACTGCCTCGGGTTGTTCCATCATCAAACGAACGGTGTAGTTGCCGCCCGACTTTTGGAAGTATGCCTTTGTCAGATTTTGAATTTCCTTTGTCAGGCGTCCCTTGGAGGTCTGACGCTTCATAAAGGATTGATTGCGCCACTCGTCAACCTTAAGGATCATTTCATCAATGGCATCGGTAAAGAGAATGAGATCGTAGTTGGAGAGATCGTCCTTCATCTTTAAGAACCACGGATAGCGCTCGATGGTGAGCTGATAATGGTCAAGGCTGTTGGTGAGTTGTCCGTTGGCAAACTTTTTATGAATTGCCGAGATCTCGTCATAGTTGAGATGGAGCAATTCATCGGTAATGACCGTGCGAATTGTCTTGTAGGTTTTGATCTGCTCGTGGTTTTGCAGGTTGATGCGGCGGTTCTCCATATAGAGCTTGTAGGGAGCCACACCAAACTCGCCGGGTTTGAAGAGTTTGTCGGCAATGATTTCCAGCGTTGCCACGTCGGCGTCAATCTCGGAGGAGATAGGGGAGAGATCCGGCGCTTCGATGGGCGCGTTTGCATCGGTGCTGAGCAGCAGACGCTCGAGCTGACTGTAGAACAGATTTTTGTTGTTTGCATCGTCCATCATAACCGCATAGCGGGAGAGGGTACCAAGACGCGAGTAAACAACGTCAAGCGCGGTTTTCTTTTCCGAAACCATCAAAACGTTTTTGCCTTGGTCTACAAACTGTGTGATCAGGCTGGTAATGGTTTGGGATTTACCCGTGCCGGGAGGGCCCTCAACAACCAGCTCATCGGTGGTGTTGAGCGCGTGCAGAACAGTCTCTTGCGCCGAGTTGAGCGCGTTGATATAAACAAGGGAATTTTCGGGAATGGACTTTTGGGGATCCAGCGCAGCCAGGTCAGGGTTGCTGTTGTCGTGATCGGAGTAGAAGTCGATCGAACCGTAGTCGGATACGAGGTCGGAGACCAGGCGGTTGATAAGACCTTTGTTCAGGATCTGTTCAAAGTCGCGCTGAATGGAGTTGGAGTAAGCAGGAAACTTTCCAACAACAATGTTGTGCACCAATTTCAGGGTGCCGCGCGTGTATTTGGGGAAGGATTCGCCGGGGTATTCGGTGAACTTTTTGAGCTCATCGCTATTGTACTCAATGCGAATATCGTTGGAAGCGTAGAAATCGAGAAGTCCTTGCAGGAAGGTGTCGGGATTGATCTCCTCGGGTACGCAGTCGGGCATGGGATTGGTAATGCTATTGAACTTGTAGTGTGCCAAAATCAGCGTGCTATTATATACAATATCACGTGTGGGATCAAGAGCAATTGAAATCGAGGTCGTGCTTCTGTCAAGCACTACGGGGAAGAGGCACAAGGGAGCGCGGATACCAAACTCGCCATTGGAAAGGCACCCCTGAACGAAAGGATAACCGATATAAAGGTCGTTTTGACCTTTGTCTCGCATCTCTCGTGTGCTCTCGCGAATGAGGTTGACAAGATTTTTATATCTCTCGCGTGCGGGATTGGTGCGAGGCAGATCCTGATCCGATGCCTCGGAAATGATCATCGGCTCGTTAGAGGAGAAGAGGATCTCAAGGGGGTTGTAGCGACCGTTGGCATCAAAAAGGTCAACCGCATATTTTGCAGCCAGCTTGGGCAAAAAGAGCATACGATTGGTCTTATTGATATTGATGAGTTTTTTGGAAAGCTCGCGCAGTGTCTCCTCAACGTGATCCGAAACTTCCATCTCACCGCCCGCAATCTTACCGCCATTGATAACGGAGAGGAATTCGGTAGCAAAGTTTTCTACAAAAGCAGGGCCTACGCCGGCAATGCTATAAAAGTCCGATTCCTTTTTGGGCATCAGACGAACCATCTCGCGCAAAGCATCATCAGGGCAAACCGTTGGGGTTCTGCCGGTTTTGGACTTTTCGCGTTCTCTTATTTTTTGGCGTAAGAGGTAGAGCGCTTCAAAGAGTTCCATATCACGATTCATTCAAACAATCCTTCTTTCATCAAGAGTATAACTCATATAAGTCTATCTAATTAAGTATACCATACTTTCATATTTCCGTCAAGTTCTTTTGAAGGGATTTTAAAAAAACTTTTTAAAAATATTATATAAAATATTATATAGACACGCAGCGTCGCAAACTTGGCAGCCGCGTGTCTTTTGTGAAAGGGGAAGATCCTGAAATGACAGAAAAGTACTCCGAATAAACCAGTTTTTGGAAAACATTTGGTCAAAATTCCATTCGCATCAAAAACCGCAAAAAAAACATGAAAAAAATCGAAAAAAAATTAAACTTTTTTTCAAAAACCCCTTGTCAATTCGAAAAAAATAGTTTATAATATAAGCAAGAGTGGAGCAAAGTGGTGGAAAATGTTTAAAAGTGGAGCAAAACCGCCATTTTGAACCAACTGAATTTTGGAAAGGAGAGACGCTTTTATGTTCGGCGGAGAATATCGTCACAATAAAGACAGTAAAAACAGAGTTTTCATGCCTGCAAAATTGCGCGAAGAGCTTGGCGAGACTTTTGTGATCGCAAAAGACATTCGCGAAAAGTGTCTCAAGGTTTATTCGCTGGCAGGATGGGAGGAATACATCGCCCCCCTCAAAGAGCAAAACCGCAAGCTTTCCGAAAAGATCCTGCGCTTCTTGCATGCATCTCTCGCTCAGGTCACACCCGATTCGCAGGGTAGAGTGGTACTGCCGCAAGAGCTTGTAGAGTACGCAACCATTGACCGCAGCATCGTTGTTGTCGGTTGCGGTGCTTACGCCGAAATTTGGGCTGAGGACGTTTATGACGAAAACAAGGCTCAAATCAACGTTGGCGAAATGATCGCCGAGCTTGAAGAACTCGGTCTCTAATAAATAGGTAAGAAACAAGTAAGGAGAAGGGCAATGGAAGAGCAAATCGCGTTTTCGCATTATTCGGTGCTGCTGAATGAGTGCATCGAAGGACTTGCCATTCGTCCTGACGGTATCTACATCGACGGAACCGCAGGTGGCGCGGGACACAGTTCTGTGATCGCATCGCACCTCGGTGAGGGTGGCAAGCTTTTGGCGCTCGACCAGGATGCCACCGCAGTTGCCGTTGCAACCGAGCGTCTTGCGCGCTTTGGCGAGAGGGCAGAGGTAGTACACAGCAATTTCTGTGACCTTGCAAAGGTTTGCGAGGAGCGCGGAATTGAGCACATCGACGGTCTGCTTCTTGACCTTGGCGTTTCTTCCTATCAATTGGATACGGCAGAGCGCGGCTTTTCTTACCGTGCAGATGCCCCCTTGGATATGCGCATGGATGCAACCAAGACTCTTACCGCTAAAAAAATTGTAAATGAATATTCCGAGGAGGCGCTTCGACGCATCCTTTTCGAATACGGAGAAGAACGTTTTTCTTCCCGCATTGTTTCAAATATTATCCGCGCAAGGCTTACGGCACCGATCGAGACCACAGGGGAACTGGTCGAGATCATCAAACGTTCCGTCCCTGCGCGCCACGGAGATGGCGGACACCATCCGGCAATGCGAACCTTTCAGGCATTGCGCATTGAGGTCAACGCCGAGCTTGATGTGATTGCTCCGGCAATCAAGTCCGCCGTGTCCCTCTTAAACAAAGGGGGGCGCATCGCCATCATCACCTTCCATTCGCTTGAGGATCGTATCGTCAAGCAGACCTTTGCTTCTTTAACGGGCGGCTGTACCTGCCCCAAGAACTTTCCGGTCTGCGTATGCGGCAACAAGCCAAAGGTGAAAATCCTGACCAAAAAACCGATCCTGCCGTCCACCGAGGAGCTGGCAGTCAACTCGCGCTCGCATAGCGCAAAGCTTCGCATTGCCGAAAAGCTGTAAAAAGTCATAATAAGTACATAAGAAGGGAACCGAGTGCCATGAACCGCCAAGAGACACAACTGAATAGCGCCTCTGTCGGTGGTAAACTCGCTGTCAGTGCCGCGCAAGAGGTACAGACCATTACCGAGCAGTTTGCGGCACGTGGCGTAGCCAAGGCGGTTGCCGCACAAAGTGCCCAGCAGATCGAAAAAGAAAAAGAAACACGCAAGTTAGCCCCCACAGCATACCGTCTCTCGTCTATGAGCGATACTGCCGTCAGCGGTCGTTATCGCCACGGTAAGGAGACAATGTCGGGGAGAGACTTGATCCAATACTTCAGTGAAACACGTGCCATCCGCACAAGGGGAGAGGATTTTTCCGCTGTTCCTGCCGAGGATGAAAGCGTGTTTGCGGGAGAGGCAGAAAAAGCCTCGCGAGCCGTAGTCAAATACGAGGAAGAGGCAACTCTAAAAGAAAAAATCGCCGCTCTTCCTGCACAAATCAAGCAGTTACCTTCCAAAACTATCCAATTTGTCCGCACGTCGGCCCCTGCGTGGTTCGATTTTTCACCCGTCGATACCACGCAAGGGACGCGTCGGTTTCCTCTTTCGGCATTTGCCGCCATCGTAGCGGTTGCCGTCTCCCTGATGTTGATCGTAGCAAGCTCTGTTATGATCCATCATGGCGAAAAGCGTGTCAGCCAACTCACTGTTGAACTTTCCGAGCTTGCCGTTGAGGTTTCGGATCTGCAATCCGAACTGGACGTGAAGAACGACCTTTTGGCAATTCGCAGTATCGCCACCGAGGAGTTTGGTATGGTTGAGGAACAATACGTAAAAATGCAGTACCTTTCTATGGGTTCAGGCGATTCCATCGAGGTATTTGAAGAGAAAAAGCAAGAAACAGTTGGAATTTCCGCAATTTTGAGCGCGATCGGGCTCAAATAAGCGGTTATAATCATAATTTTGTTACTCTCTTCATAATATAAAAGAGCATGGAAAAGCGAGGAGAACACCCTCGCTTTTCCTGCAGAAATCCCCGGAAAGGAGCGGCAAAATGGAAGATAAAAAACAAATCGGTCATTCTGAGAGCGAAGGCAATCTTCACCCCAAAACGGTAGGGCGTGCAGCCATACTGCTGGGGATTGCTGTTTTGCTCTTTTCTGCTCTTTTGGTGCGTATTTTTCTGTTGCAAACAGTAAAATATGAGCATTACCGTCAAAAGGTGCTGGAGCAGATCACTACCGAATCTTCTGTAAATGCCTCTCGCGGCAACATTTATGACGCCAACGGTGTGCTTTTGGCAACCAACATTACCACCTATCGTGTCTTTTTGTCGCCTTCTTCTATCGCGCGCGCGCAAAGCCTGCACAACCAAGAGGGAAGCAACATCCAGCTTGCCCCCCTCATTTCCGAAAATCTTTCCAAGCTTTTAAACGTTTCCTACGATTTCGTCCTCAAGCAAACGACCTACACCCACTACCTCGATCGCACCATCGCACGCGAGGTGGACGAAGATACTGCCGATCTTGTTCGCGCATTTATCGACGAATACGATCTGGAGCAGATGATCTATCTGGAAAGCACCTACACCCGTCACTATCCTTACTCGGCACTCGCATCACACGTTCTTGGCTTTACAGGAAGCGACGGTACGGGACTTTACGGACTGGAATTCCAATACAATAAGATGCTTGCGGGAACCAACGGCCGCTACATTACGGCGCGCGATTCCTCGGGCAACGAAATGCCTTATGCATTCAAGGAGTACATCCCCGCGCAAAACGGATATCACATCAATACCACCATCGATGTTTTCGTGCAATCCGCACTTGAGGAGCAGTTGCAAAACGCATACCTTGAGTCGGGCGGAGAAAACCGCGCGGCAGGTATTGTTATGAACGTTAAAACCGGCGCAGTCCTTGGAATGGCAGTCTATCCTGATTTTGACCTCAATAACCCTCGCGAGCTTGACGAACATTCTCTTGAGACTTTGCAAAACCTCGGTTATGCGCCGGGGAGCGATGCTTACAACACGGTCAAGCAAAATCTCCAGCTGAATATGTGGGCAAACAAGGCGATCACCGAGTCCTATATTCCTGGTTCGACCTTTAAGGTTATGACCGCATCTATGGCACTTGAGGAAGACGTTGTTACCCTGACCGAAAGCAACACCTGCACCGGCTTCTTGACAGTTTTGGGACAGAAGATTCACTGCCACAAGGTCAAAGGGCACGGCGCACTCACCTTTGCCGAGGGCATTCAGCAATCCTGCAACCCATGGCTGATGAAGGTAGGCCTTCGCCTTGGCACAAACACTTTTTACAACTATCTCAAAGCCTTTGGTTATCTTGAAAAAACAGGCATCGACCTGCCCGGAGAGGGCGGCGGCGTGTTTGCTACGCAAGATGCCTTTACCGATCTTGACCTTGCTATTTACGCATTCGGTCAAAACTTCAATGTCACACTCATCCAACAAATCACAGCAGTTTCTGCCGTAGCCAATGGCGGATACCTCGTATCCCCACATTTCGTTTCTTCCATCACCGACCAGAATGGCAACCTGATTCAGTCCTTTGACAATCACGTGCGCCGTCAGGTAGTGAGCGAAAGCGTTTGCGAGACGGTGGCAAAAATTTTGGAGGAGGGTGTTTCGGGAGCGGGCGGTGCCAAAAACGCATATGTTGCCGGCTACCGACTTGCCGCAAAAACGGGCACTTCCGAAAAGAAGGAACGCGAATGTCCCTTGTGTGGGTATACCGCACTTCCGCAAACCATTGAGGGCGTTGGAATGTTCGTTTGCACGATGTGCAACTATACGGGAATTCCCGCAGACTTCCAGGTGAGTGAAAAGTACGTTTGCTCCACCGTAGCATTTGCTCCTGCCGATGATCCGCAGTATGCCATCATCATTATGGTCGACGAGCCCACCGAGGGCACACTCTACGGTAGTGTTGTAGCGGCACCTTACGTTGCAAACGTTATGGAGACCATTCTGCCATATCTCGGCGTTGAAGCGGTCTATACCGATAAAGAACTTGAAAACATGGCAACCAAAATCCCCAATCTTGTGGGATACACCGTTTCTGCCGCAAGAAATTACTGTCAAAGGAACGGACTCAACATTGAAATCCTCGGTCCCGATGACGGCATTATCCGCCGTCAGTATCCCGAAAGCGGAATGGTGGTAGAGAAGAAGTCCGCAAGAATTCTTGCCTACACCGATAAAGAAACGCCTACCAAGACCGTTACGGTTCCCGATGTTACGGGAATGACGGCGGCTGCCGCTAATCAGAAGCTGATTGATGCGGGGTTGAATATCCGCATCCTTGGCACCAAAAACTATCTCAGCGGCACGGGTGCCACCGTTATTTCGCAATCGGTAGCTGCGGGCGAGGTCGTTCCGCGCGGCACCGTTGTTGAGGTAACCTTCCGTTACCTTGACGATAAGGATTTTGACGAATATTTGCCTCCGGCAAATTAAAATCAATTGACAGACCTTCTGTCGGGAAGTTGAAAGAAATTTTCAAACCTGGAGGGAAGGGCTGTGAAACTCAAATATTTGTGCGATGCCGCAGGCATCTGTTGCCCCGATGCATATTTGGATTGGGAGATCAAGGACATCTTGACGGATTCTCGCAAAGAGATGAAGGATGCAATGTTTGTTTGCCTTTGCGGAACGCAATTTGATTCCCACAACTACATTGGGGAAGCAATCGGGAACGGTGCGATCTGCATTTTGACAGATCGCAACCACCCCGACATCGTGGCAAAAGAGGGAATTGCTTTTTTGCAATGTGACGATCCCCGTGCGACTCTTGCGCATCTCTGGCACGCTTGGTACGGTTTTCCTTGCCGCGATCTCAAAATCGTCGGTGTTACGGGAACAAACGGCAAAACCAGCGTGGCGCACATGCTGCGTACCATTCTGCGCACCGCTTGGCACACCTGCGGTATCATTGGTACGGTAGGCTGCGAGAGCGAGGAGGGCATTATTCAAACCGCTCGGGAAGCAGGGCTTTCCAATCTCACCACCCCCGATCCGCGTGACCTCTATCACATCTTTGCACAAATGCGGGATGAGGGTGTGGAGTACGTGGTGATGGAAGTCTCCTCACACGCACTGTCTCTTGAAAAACTCGCGCCCATCACCTTTGAGGCGGCGATCTTTACCAATCTGACGCCCGAGCATTTGGATTTTCACAAAACAATGGAGTCTTATGCCGCCGCCAAAGCGATGCTCTTTCAAAAAACAAAATTGGCGATCTGCAATGCCGATTCGCCTTATTGCGAGAGGATGCTACAGGACAGCACCTGCCGTCGCATGATCTGCACAACAAAAGGCAAGCATGCCGATTACAGTGCGGATGAGATCGAACTGCATGCGCAAAACGGCGTTGCTTACCGTCTTTCTTCGGCGCGAACGCGCCTGCGCATTTCCTGCCCGATTGCAGGGGAGTTTACTGTTATGAACTCTATGCAAGCCGCCATTTGTGCCCTTGAGCTTGGCTGCAGTCCCGCCGCCATTAAGACCGCGCTTGCCACAATGGGCGGTGTAAAGGGGAGAATGGAGCGTGTGCGACTTGGATTGGAAGCCGACTTTTCGGTGCTCATTGACTACGCACACACACCCGATGCTCTTGAAAAGCTGCTCCTGACTGCCCGAGATCTTGTGCAAAAGGGAGGCAGAACGGTTGTGCTCTTTGGTTGCGGTGGAGACCGTGACCGTAGCAAACGAGCCGTCATGGGTGAGATCGCGGCGCGACTTGCCGATCACGTGATCATCACCTCGGACAATTCCCGAGGAGAGGATCCTATGCAAATCATCTGTCAAATCGTTGCGGGCATACCGCCGCAAAAAGCCTATACCATTATCCCGGACCGCGCATCTGCCATTCGCTATGCGGTCAAAAATGCAAAAGCGGGTGACCTGATCCTGCTTGCGGGCAAGGGACACGAAGAATACGAGATCGTAGGAGGGGAACGCCGCCCGTTCTGCGAGGGAAGTCTTGTAAAAGAAGCCTTCCGCGCGCGCCTGCGCGAACAAAACGGCGATGACGAAAACAAAGGAGAACCGACTGTATGAAGATTCAACTTTCCATGCAGAATGGTATCACGGCGCACGCACTTGCCCGTATGTGCCGCGGTGTCTTGCAAAACGAAGAAAATTCCAAATTTAATATATATTCTATTTGTACCGATTCTCGCGAGGTCGACGAGAATACCGCTTTTTTTGCCCTTGTAGGCGAGCGTGTCAACGGTCATAATTACATCCCTGCGGCAATCGCGGCAGGATGCCGTTGCATTGTCAGTCAGGAGCCCATCGCACCTGACCTTTACGGCAAAGATGTTGCCGTTATCCTGGTCAAGGATAGCGAAATGGCGCTCTCTTATATGGCAAGCGCACAGCTTGAGGGAAGAACCTTTCCCCGAGTAGCAGTAACAGGCAGTGTTGGGAAGACTACCACCAAGGATATGATCGCCGCCGTGATGCGCGAGGGAAAGAAAACCTATGTTTCCTCGGGCAATCATAACAGCGTCATCGGTATGCCGCTTTCTGTTATGGAAATTCCCGAGGATTGCGAGTGTGCCGTTCTGGAAATGGGCATGAGCAATTTTGGTGAGATCGAGCGTATGTCGCTGGTGGCTGAACCCGATATTGCCGTCATTACAAACATTGGCTCGTCGCACATGGAAACGCTTGGCGACCGCGGCGGCATCTTTCGCGCAAAGCTTGAAATTTTGTGCGGACTGAAAAAAGGCGGTTATCTCATTCTCAACGGAGACCAACCGATCCTCTCCTGTGTTGGCGGTAGAAGTTACCACACACTGTATGTGTCCTTAAAACGACCGAATGCCGACTTTTTTGCACAAAATATTCAGGTGGAGCTCGCGGGAACACGCTTTGATGTCGTTTACAAGGGAACAACCTATCCCGATTTCTATATTCCCGTCAGCGGACGCCACAATGTGTTTGCAGCGTTGTATGCATTTGCGGTGGCTACTTTGCAAGGACTCACACCCGAACAGATCAAAAACGGACTCCAAAACTTCAAGCCCGCAGGTATGCGACAGGAAATTTTGAACGTTAAGGGTAAAACGGTGATAGCCGATTGCTACAATGCTGCTCCCGAATCAATGAGAGCCGCCATTGACGTTCTTTGTGAATGCGCACCCAAAGAGGGACGCCGTGTGGCGATCCTTGGCGATATGCTGGAGCTTGGCAAGCATAGTATTACGATGCACCGAGGAATCGGAGGATATCTGCAAGACCGTGGTATTGACCTTTTATTTGCCGTAGGCAAGGGCGGTATTGAGATTGCACAAGGTGCCGTTGAAGTAGGTATGGATCCTGCAAAAATAATGCTTTTCATCGATTACAACAACGTCGATGCCATTGTTCGGGCATTGGTATCCCACACGCACGCGGGGGATACACTTTTGTTCAAGGCAAGCCGCGGTGTTCAACTTGAACGCGTAGTCAACGTCCTGAAGGAACAGTAACAAAGACAAAAAAGAGAGGATAATCAGATGACTGAATTTAGCATCATCCTTGTACTCGTCACGCTCGGCGTGTTTGCCCTTACGGCACTGGCAGAGCGCATCCTGATCCCAATATTGCGCTCGCACAAAGCGGGACAAAAAATTCTTGATATTGGACCTCGCTGGCACAAATCCAAAGAGGGAACGCCCATTATGGGTGGCATCGGCTTTATTTTGGCAATCCTGATTGTGGTCGCGATCTTCTTTGTTTACGCGGCAATCAAGGGGAATGCATCCGACTACATTCCGCTTGCACTCACCGTTGCGTTTGCAGTAGCAAACGGCGCGGTTGGATTTGTTGATGACTACTGCAAGTTGATCAAAAAGCAAAATGAGGGACTGACCAGAAAGCAAAAGCTCGTTTTGCAGTTTGCCATAACGGCAGGCTACCTTTGTGTGATGGGATATACGGGAAATCTGCCGAGTGAGGTGGTCATCCCCGTGATCAATCTTCCCATTCGCGGCTTTGTGTGGTATATTCTTGCCGCCATTCTGGCAGCAGGCGTTATCAACGGAGCCAACTTTACCGACGGACTTGACGGACTTGCTTCCTCGGTCACCTGCGTGATCGGTGTCTTCTTGGCAGTTTTTGCGATCCTTGCAAAGGATCTTGGGCTTTCCATCGTCGGTGCAGCCATCATCGGTGCAACGCTTGGATTTTTGCTCTATAACTTCCATCCCGCAAAGGTGTTTATGGGGGATACGGGCTCGCTCTTCCTCGGCGGCATCGTCATGGGCGCCATCTTCCAAACGGGCAAGCCTCTGCTTTTGTTCCTCGTTTGCGCAGTTTATATTGTTGAACTGCTTTCCAGTCTTTTGCAGATCCTTTATTTCAAGGCAACGCACGGCAAGCGACTTTTCAAAATGGCACCCATTCATCACCACTTTGAAAAATGTGGATGGGGAGAGAATAAGGTCGTTCTTGTTTTCTCGCTCGTCGAGCTTGCATTCTGCATCCTGGCATTCATTCTCACAAGATAAAAACGCTGAAAGGAGACCTTTGCTATGAACCAACAACCAAATACGGCAAAGCGCTCCTTTGGCTTTGCAAAAAGAAACCTCAACAACAACGAACCGCAACCCACTTATGAAAACCAAACAGGATTGATAAAGGGAAGTGTTGACGTTCCATTCCTGCTTATCACGGCGGCGCTCGTGCTATTTGGTTGCGTTATGATCTACAGTGCATCCTTTGTGTTTGCGCAAAAACACCATGACACATCCACCTACTTTATTGTGCGTCACGTCATCTTTTTGATGATGGCGGTTGTCTTTACGGCAGTGGTTGTCAGATACTGCACGCCAAGGTTTTGGCATGATTTCAGCTATATCTTTTACGGTATCTCTATTGTGCTCCTGCTTTTGGTACTAACGCCCTTGGGAACAGACCTTAACAGTGGTGCGCGCCGTTGGATCGACCTTAAAATTATCACTCTGCAACCCTCAGAGCTTGCAAAGCTTGCCTTGGTGCTTACCTTGGCGCGCTTTATGACAACGCATCAGGAAAAAGTCCTCTCGCCGCACAAGTTCGGGGGAGACTTCAAATACGGTGTCCTTTATCCCGGCTTGATGATTTTGGGCGTTGGCGGACTTGTTGCACTCGAAAAGCACATCTCGGCACTTGCCATTATCGGTATGCTTGGCATCAGCCTGATGTTCCTTGGCGGAACGCGCATCAAGTGGATCGCGTCCCTTGGTGGCATCATCGCTGTTGCGGCGTGCATGCTCATCATTTTCTTCCCATACGCCTTTGCCCGTGTTGACACTTGGCTCAACATTGAGGAAGCAGATCCGCTTGGCTCTGCATGGCAGACTCTGCAAGGACTGATGGCAATCGGCTCCGGCGGACTTTTTGGTAAGGGACTTGGCAACAGCCAACAAAAATACGGCTTTGTATCGCAGCCGCAAAATGACTTTATTTTTACCATCATTTGCGAAGAATTCGGCTTTATCGGCGCTGTTCTCGTCATCGGACTGTTCGTAGCCTTTGTTTGGCGCGGTTTCCACATCGCGCGCCACGCGCCCGATAAGTGCTCGTCACTCATCGTTTACGGACTCACCTTTAAGGTCGCGCTTCAGGTCATCCTGAACATCGCAGTCGTCACAAACTCCATGCCCAACACGGGCATCTCGCTGCCGTTCTTCAGCTACGGTGGAACCTCACTGATGCTGCAGATATTCGAGGTTGGTATTATCCTCTCCATCTCGCGCTACGCATCGCATAAAAAAATATAAAACAGGAAAGGGAGCAAGCAAATGAAAAAAATCAGAACACAGCAGTTTTTCAAAACCTTATATACATCTATGGGCATCGGCGGCGCGTTTCTCCTCTTTGTGCTCATTTTTGGCAGAAGGATTGCCGCGCACAATTTTGAAGTTTTGATCGGTTGTGCGTTCAGCGTTCTCGCTCTTGCCGGCATCAGCCTTTTAGCGTTTTGTTTTTTGCCGTACTTTCACGGTGATCGCCGTTGGTTTGCCATTCCCTCGCTCCTGACCGCAGTCTTTATGATTGGCACGGCAATGCTGTGGCAATTCCCAATGGGAGGAATTTGACATGCGCGTATTACTGACAGGTGGCGGAACGGCAGGGCACATCAACCCCGCACTCGCCATAGCAGAAACCATTTTGAGGAACGCCCCCGGCTCCACCGTCGAGTTTGTCGGCGTTGCAGGCGGCAAAGAGGATGAGCTTGTCCCACGCGCGGGCTACAAGCTTCACCACGTCAAGTCCTCGGCATTGCAAGGCAAAAAGGGATTGGGACGGTTTGCTTCCTTGGCACTTGCGGCAACCTCGCCGTATCTGCCTTCCACCGTTTCCATTATCAAAAAGTTCAAGCCCGATATCGTTATCGGTACGGGCGGATACGCTTGCTGGCCCATTATGGCGGCAGCGGCAAGAATGGGCATTCCCACGGCTCTGCACGAATCCAATGCGCACCCGGGACTTGCCGTTCGCCGCTTGCAGAGCAAGGTCGACCGCATTTGGATCAACTTTCCCGAAACCGCCGCAGCCTTTGGCAACAGTCCCAAGGTGATCTGCGTCGGCAACCCGATCCTGCAGGACTTTTCTACCGTTGACCGCGGAGAGGCTCGCGCAAAGCTCGGCATAGCTCCCGATCAAAAGCTCATACTCTCCTTTGGCGGTAGCAACGGGGCAGAAAAGGTCAACCAAGCCGTGATCGACATTATGAAAACGACCGTTGCAAACGATAAGCAGATCATTCATCTGCACGCCAGCGGAAAGATCAACTATGAGGATACAAACAAGCTTTTCATCGAGGCAGGATTGGACGGGGCAGAAAACTGTATCCTGCGCCCCTACATTTACGATATGCCCCTGCAAATGGCGGCGGCAGATCTCGTGATCGCACGCGCGGGAGCCATGACACTCTCCGAGCTTGCGCTGATGAAAAAAGCGTGCGTGCTCATTCCGTCCCCCAACGTTGCAGAGAATCACCAATTCAAAAACGCAAAAGCACTTGCCGATGCAGGCGCCGCAATTCTGGTAGAAGAAAAAGATCTCCCTTCGGGCGAGCTCACCGCCGCTGTACGTGAGCTGCTCGCATCCGATGCACGTCGCCGCGAACAGGAGACCAAGATCGCATCCTTTGCAAGAGAGGATGCAGGGCAACGTATCTGGCAGGATATTGTCAGCTTGACCGGAAAATGATAAACAGGAAAGGACAACAAAAGTCATGAACACAAGAAATGAAACCCCTACTCGCATCCGCATCTCCGAGGAGAGCATGCAGCCGCAAATGAAGCAACCGCAAAGAAAAAAGCCCGACGAAAATGTTTTGCGCATTCTTCGTCTTGGTATGCTCGTATCCGGTGCGGTGATTTTGGTGTTGGCACTGGCAATGCTCATTCTGCCGGCAATCAAGATCAAAAGCATTGAGGTAGTGGGGAACAACTTTTATGACGATGCATATGTGATTGAAAAGGCAGGCATTTCCACGGGCGATGAACTGTTTGGGTGGAATATGCAAAAATCCTGCGATGCCATTATGGCGGCGTACCCTTACGCAAGCGATGTCTACGTCAGTATCTCCTTTCCGTTTACCGTAAAGATCGAGATCGTAGAAAAGCCCAGTGTTATGTATGCAGAGTATCAAAATCAATATTTCTCCTTTGACCGCAGTCTGCGCGTTTTGGAGATAAAATCAGACGGGGAAGAGGTATTTTCCCCGTTTCTGCATGTCAAGCTGCCTGAGGTTTTGAGTATCAGGATCGGTTCTGCTATTCAGTTTGTAGATGCGGGAGCAAATCTTTCCATTCTGACGCAGCTGTTGGACGTCCTCGCCGAGCGCAATATTTTGGAGCGTGTCACCTACGTGGATTGCTCCAGCCTTTTTTCACTTTCTTTTGTTCTTTCCAACGCGGTGCGTGTCGAGATCGGTGCCTTGAATGACATGAATGTCAAGCTCACACTCCTGGAGGAAGAGCTGCGTAAAAACCCCATCAACCACAATATCTATGCAGTCATCGACGTTTCAAACACAAGGACTCCAACCTACAGAAAAATCAGTGCCGAAAATCTCTTTGATTGACATTTTTGGAAAAACTACGACATTTTTTGAAAAATATTTGAAAAAACTTAAAAAAAATTCAAAAAAACACTTGAAAAAAATAAAAAAACATTGTATTATATTATATAGAGTGTAAATTTGTGCCCAAGAGTAGGGTAACAATGCCAAAAATAATGATTTGTAAAAGTTCGGAGGAAAAAAACCATGACATTTGAACATGATGATAGCCTGGAATGTGGCGTCAATATTAAGGTTATCGGCGTAGGCGGCGGCGGAAACAACGCAGTCAACCGCATGATCGTAACCAACATTCGTGGCGTAGAGTTCGTATCTGTCAACACCGACCGTCAGGCTCTGCGCAAATCCGAGGCTCCCAGTCAGCTCGTCATTGGTGAAAAGATTACCAAGGGCTTTGGCGCGGGTGCTAACCCCCAGATCGGTGCACGTGCAGCCGAAGAGTCCATTGACGATATTCGTGCAATTCTCGAGGGTACCGATATGGTATTTATCACCGCAGGTATGGGCGGCGGAACCGGAACAGGTGCCGCTCCTGTTGTTGCGCGCGCAGCAAGAGAAATGGATATTCTCACTGTCGGTATCGTAACCAAGCCGTTTAGCTTTGAGGGCAAAAAGAGATATGAGCAGGCAGAGGCAGGTATTGCAGAGCTCGCTCAATACGTTGACTCCCTTATCGTTATCCCCAACGAGAGACTGAAGCAGGTATCTAACAACAAGCTCACCCTTTCCAACGCTTTCGGCATTGCCGATGACGTTCTCCGTCGCGGTGTACAAAGCATTTCCGGTCTGATCAACATCCCCGGCTTCATCAACCTCGACTTTGCCGACGTTACCAGCGTTATGGCAAACGCAGGCTATGCACACATGGGTGTTGGTGCCGCTTCCGGTAAGGACAAGGCAGAGGAAGCTGCAAGAGAAGCGATCTCCAGCCCGCTGCTCGAAACCTCCATCAAGGGCGCAAAGGGTATCCTGATCAGCATTTCCGTATCTCCCGACGTAGGTCTGGAAGAGGTCGACCTCGCATCCACCCTGATCTCCAAGGAAGCAAATCCCGATGCAAACATCATCTGGGGTGTTGCATTTGACGAGGAGCTTGAGGACGAGATGAGAATTACCATTATTGCAACCGGCTTTGAAAAGAAGCCCGAGGACGCAACCCGTAACATCAGCAACCTCAGACCCAACGAGAACTCTCCCTACAGAACTGTAAAGCCCGCGCCTGCAGCAGCGCCTGCTCCCGCAGAGAAGCCCGCTCCCACGCAAAAGCCCGCACAGCCCGTAGTAAAGAAGGTTGTTAAGCCCGTTCAAAAGCCTATTCACAAAGATGACGACGACGATTTCGACGGCCTCTTTGATATGCTGAAGAAGAGATAATTGAATGAAGAACATAAAAAAGAAGCAGGAGAACCGTGAGGTTCTCCTGCTTTTGCTTTACAGCAATTTTCTTTTAATTACTTTCAGCGTTTTTTCGACTGTTTTTTGCTCAAAATCAGAATACAGATCAAAATTGCTGAAGGTTCCGCCTTCGTTGTTTGACCAACCAATCAGCCATTTGCCTTGCAAATCTTCTCCCAAATTGTCGCTGTCAGAGGTATAACGGAAAATGTGGTAAATCTCTTTCTTTTTTACTTTGCCGAGGTATTCAATCATATCGGGCACTTTGCCAAGCTCTGTGGGGTAAGTGAGCCAATGTACAAGATCACTCTTGGCAAGATACTCTTCGTTTGCCAACTCTGTGGGGAAGAGATGTGTTTTGCCGTGCATTTTTAAAATCGCATAGGTCATATCGGCATAAACGATGTCGTTTGCCAACGAAACGATGACCTCTTGGGGAATTTCTTGCTTTGCAGCCAATAGAGAAAGAGCTGTGTAGTAGCGAATTGCTGAATTTTCAAGTTTTAACAGATTTTGCAAACTAACAAGGATTTCATCCGTTGCAAAATGCTGGGCAACATCAGCAAGCATTTCCAAGCTAGTGAACATTTCCTCAGTTAATTCTGCGTTCAAATAGAATTTTAACTGACCGTTGATGTAATCGGCAAAGAGCTTTTTGGAGTCATCGGGCAGGGAAGGGATGAGGTGTTGATAGTGCAACAGTCCGTTGTAAAGCTGTGCTTTTTGATATTCGTCTTTTAGGGGAATGAGGGCGCAGAACAAGCGCTCAACGTTTTCTTTGGCGTTGTTTCCTTTTTCGAAAATATCGTCAATTGCGCACTCAATAAAACGCTCTTTGTTTACAAGCTCCACCAAAGCCTTGATATCATTCAAATTTTCTTCGGGGATTTGTGCCGCGGATGCGTGGCAGAGCATAACAATACCCATTAAATTATCTTCATAGGAGAACATCTCATCCTTTTGGCGATAGTTTTCTGCTTCGGGAATAGCAGAGATCAGCTTTTTGATTTCAACAAAGGCAAAGCCTACGAGTTCCGTTTTGTCATCCTGCGGAATTTTTCCTTTTTTTGTTTCGATAAACTTAATAATAACGGAGAGCATACGAGCTTTTTGATCGTAAGATTCGGTTTCTTTTATATGATTGAGAATTTCTGAAAATTGTGCCATAATAAAACCCCTTTATCATTTTTATGTGACCATTATATCACAAAACAATTGGTTTGTCAAGCAACTAAGTCGAGGCGCAAATTTGCTTTGCAAATTCGCCACGAGCGCGCTATGCGCGCACGAGATTTCTCGGCTCTACCGTTTTCGCCAACGCAAAAGGCGCACCCAAAGGTGCGCCTTGCGTTGGCGGAAGCGGTGGGATTCGAACCCACGGTACCGTGAGGTACAACTGATTTCGAGTCAGTCCCGTTATGACCACTTCGATACGCTTCCATATTCTGTCGCAGAGTTGCGAACGCAACTATTATAGCATAAAACTTTGCAAAAAGCAAGGGTTTTTGGAAAAAAGCTTGCAAAATATTTTGACCTTTTTCTCCATCTTATCCATATTCTATTGCAAAGCGTGCGAATGTGTGTTATAATGTAGAAAACCAAACGAAACGAGGAAGACCGCTATGCTCTCATTTGAAAGCGATTATATTACAGGTGCACACCCCAAGGTGCTCGAGGCGCTGATCAAAACCAACTATGAGCCTCTCCCGGGCTACGGAAATGACAAATATTCCGCACGCGCCAAACAGAAGATCAAGGCTGCCTGTGAGGCGCCCGATGCCGAGGTCTTTTTTGTTGCGGGTGGCACGCAGACCAATCGTGTTGTCATCGGCTCTGTTTTGCGCGATTTTGAGGGCGTGATCGCTGCCGAAACGGGGCATATCGCCCTGCACGAGGCAGGCGCCATCGAGGCAACAGGGCACAAGGTCATCACCCTGCCGCACCAAAACGGCAAAATTGATGCCGCCGCGCTGGAAGCAAAGATCAAAGCCTTTTATGCCGACGATTCCTATCAGCACATGGTGTTCCCGGGCATGGTCTACATATCTCACCCCACCGAGTACGGCACGCTTTACTCCAAAGAGGAGCTCAGTGCAATCTCCTCGGTCTGCCGCGCATACAACATCCCGCTCTTTATGGATGGCGCGCGCCTTGGCTACGGTCTTTGCAGCTATGAGACCGATCTAACGCTCCCCGAGATCGCCGACCTTTGCGACATCTTTTACATCGGCGGCACCAAAATGGGCGCACTTTGCGGCGAGGCGATCGTGTTCAGCAAGGGCAACGCTCCCGCGCATTTCTTTACTATGATCAAGCAGCACGGCGCGCTGACGGCAAAGGGAAGACTGCTCAGCGTTCAGTTCGATGCTCTCTTTGAGGACGGTCTTTACTATGAGATCGGCAAGCACGCTATCGACATGGCAGAAAAGCTCAAGACGATTTTTGCAGAGAAGGGCTACGAGTTCTTTATGCAATCTCCCACCAATCAGCAGTTCGTCATTTTAGAAAGCGCGAAGCTCCAAAAATTGAAGGAGAAGGTCGCCTTCAGTATTTGGGAGCCTTACGGTGAGAGCCACACCGTTGTGCGATTTGCCACTGCTTGGTCGACCACAGACGAGGATCTTGCCGCACTCAAAGCCATTTTATAAGTCTTTTTTGACCGCCTCGACTGCTTTTTTCGGTCGGGGCGGTGCTTTGTTGTTCAATTCGACAATGTGAGAGCATGTCATGCTTTGCAAATTTGTGTAGAATAAAGCCGAGACATTCACAAAAAATTCATACATTCACGAAACAGATATGGTATAATAATTTTGTAATTTTCATGAGCGGGGGTGATTGTTATGGCAGAGCAAAAAATGCTGGCGATCGATTTGGGTGCTTCCAGCGGTCGCGGTATCGTCGGTTCTTTTGATGGCGAAAAGCTCACTCTTAAAGAAAATCACCGTTTTTCTAACGATCCCGTCATTCTCTGTGGCAGAATGTATTGGGATATTTTGCGTATCTTTCACGAAATCAAGCAATCTATTGCAAAAACTGTTTTGGATGGTGACGCCATCCGTTCGATCGGTATAGACACGTGGGGCGTGGATTATGCACTGCTGGATGCAAACGGCAGAATGCTTGCAAATCCTACGCACTATCGAGATGCCCGCACTGAGGGGATCGTGTCTTATGTCGATCGTTTTTTTGCGCCCTCTGAGCTCTATGCCACAACGGGTATTCAGTGCATGAACTTCAATACGATCTTCCAGCTCGCCGCCGATCTGCGCGACGATGGAGAGATTTTCAAAAATGCAACCAGAATGCTCAACGTTCCCGACCTGCTCAACTATTTCCTTACGGGGAACATGGCAAACGAATACACAATCCTCTCTACGGGGGCTCTTTTGGATGCACATAAGCGCGACTACGCCAAGGATATCATCGCAAAGGCAGGCATTCCGCAAGGTCTGTTTGGCGAGATCGTGCAGCCTGGTACTTCCATGGGCAAGCTTTTGCCGCAAGTGCAGGGTGAGGTTGGCAAAACCGATGCCGAGGTGCTCACCGTAGCATCTCACGATACGGCAAGCGCCGTTATCGCCGTTCCCACGCAAGAAAAGGAATTTCTCTTTATCAGCAGCGGCACATGGTCCTTGATGGGCACCGAGCTTGATGCTCCCAAGATCAACGCCGAAACCGAACAATATAACTTTACAAACGAGGGCGGTGTCAATAATACCATCCGCTTCCTCAAAAACATTATGGGACTGTGGCTCATTCAGGAGTCGCGCCGTCAATGGAGACGCGAGGGCAAGGAATACAGCTTTGCCGAGCTTGAAGCTCTTGCAAAAGAAGCAAAACCGTTCCACTGCTTTATCGATCCCGACCATCCCAGCTTTGTCGCCCCGGGCGATCTGCCTGCACGTGTGCGCGAATTCTGCCAAAAGACAGGGCAGTACGTGCCCCAGACGGTGGGCGAGGTCATGCGTTGCATTTATGAGAGCTTGGCACTCAAGTATCGCTATACCGCCGAGGTTATTGGCAAGCTGACGGGCATTCGTCCGCGTATCATTCACGTTGTCGGCGGCGGAACCAAGGACGGGTTCCTCTCGCAAATGACAGCAGATGCCTGCAATCTTCCCGTGTGCGCAGGTCCCGAGGAGGCAACCGCCATTGGCAACCTTTTGGTGCAGCTGATGGCAGCAGGTGAGGCAAAGGATCTTTCCGATGCCCGCGCAATCGTTGCCGCATCCTTTGCCCCCAAGCATTACACGCCAAAGGATACCGCCGCGTGGGATGCCGCATATCAAACCTTTTGTACTTTTTTCTGACGAAAAATTACCTGTCAGCGCGGCACTTGCCGTGAATTGGGGAAAATAAGTAAAAAATAAAAATAACGGAGGCTTACTATGAAGGACAATCAATTTGGAGAGCTTTGTGTGATCGGAATGAAGGGCTGCGATGCGTTTGCAGAGCAGGTCGACTATTACCTTCGCGATTGGCGCAGACACGGCGACAATGACAAAACCTTTTTGGCACAGGCAGATTGCCCCCGCTTTGGTTCGGGTGAAGCAAAGGGAATGCTGCACGAATCCATGCGTGGCAAGGATGTTTATATCATCTGCGATACCTTCAATTACGGTGTTACCTACAAAATGTACGGTATGACCGTTCCGATGAGCCCCGACGAACACTATGCCGACCTCAAGCGCATCATTGCCGCGATTGAGGGCAAGGCAAGAAGACTGACCGTTATTATGCCTATGCTTTACGAGGGCAGACAGCACAAGAGAAGCGGGCGCGAATCCCTTGACTGTGCCATGATGCTCCAAGAACTTGTTTCCATGGGTGTATCCAATATTCTTACCTTTGATGCACACGATTCCCGCATTAACAACGCCATTCCGCTTGCAGGCTTTGATAACGTCCGTCCCGCATATCAAATGATCAAATCACTTGTCAGAGCAGTCCCCGACGTAAAGATCGACAAGGATAACATGGTCATCATCTCTCCCGACGAGGGCGCAATGTCCCGTTGCATGTATTATAGCTCCGTTCTTGGTCTTGACATCGGTATGTTCTATAAGAGAAGAAACTACTCCGTTGTTGTCAACGGCCGCAACCCCATCGAGGCACACGAGTACCTCGGCCGTGACCTGCACGGCAAGGATGCCGTTGTGGTCGACGATATGATCGCCTCGGGTGAATCCATGATCGACGTTTGCCGTCAGCTCAAGGAAAAGGGCGCAAACCGCGTATTCTGCTTTGCAACCTTTGGTCTGTTTACCGAAGGCTTTGAAAAGTTCGACCAAGCCGCACAAGAGGGCGTATTTGACCGCATCTTTACCACCAACCTTATCTACCGCCGCCCCGAGCTGGCAGAAAAGTCTTGGTACACCGAGGTCAACATGTGCAAATACGTAGCATACCTCATTGATACTTTGAATAATGATGCCACCATCAGCACACTGCTCAATCCCGTTAAGCGCATTCAAGCTTTAATGGATAAGCACAGCCGCGAGCAGACAGGGCGCAAAAAAACGAAATAAGAAGATAATAAAAGAACGGAGATAAGCCAAGAAGCTTATCTCCGTTCTTTTTATGAGAGCTTTTTCAAAAATTCGTCTGTCAGAACCGTCTCGGGGGAAAGATTTCCAAGCGGCAGGGGTTCTTTTTTGTCAGTGATGCGGCGGTAGACAATGTGCCGCAAAAGGGAAAGTAGTGAGGGCTCAATCCAATAGTCAAAGCTTGTGTGTGGGGCGAGAACCTCATACTTTTTGAGCTTGCGATACATTTCCAAGCCGTCCGAGGCATCGTGCCAAAGGTCGGCAAACACGTAATCAAAATTGCCACGCGGAAGCTCCTTTTGCATATACAGGAAGGCATCGGCTTCTACAATTTCAATTTTGTCGGCGTGTGGAAACTGCGGCAAAAGATAGGTCTTAAAGATCTCTATCACGTCGCGTGAGCGTTCTACCACCGTTACTCGTTCCACCTCGGGCTTTTCGGATGCGTGAAAAGCAAAATAACCAAGTCCCAGTCCAAGGGTGAGCACCTTACCATGGCTTTTGGCAATCGGTTCGCGCATGGTTTCCACCTCGTTGGGGGTGATGGTCATCCACTCAATTCCATTTTCGAGAATGGCAGGAAAGGGGAATTCCAGGTCAAAATACCCGATCTGCGGAATTTCGCAAAGATCCTTTGTTACTGTGGGATGTGTACGCACAAACGGCTCGTAGGGGGCATAGGAATGCTGACAAAGCTCCCATTTGCCGTGTGTGACGCTAGGAAAGCGCACTGTTTTTGCATATGCGTCATTCTCATAAACGGTAGGATCCAGGCGCCGAATAGCGGGGATGAGATATTGACGCTCCAGGGCGCGGTGCGAGGGATTTTCAACCGTATCCAGACCGCAAGCGGCGGAAAGGAGCGTGCAAAACGCCTCATGGTTCGATACGTGACATTCACGCGCGAGATCCTCTACCATCGCCGCATCAATAAAGCGAGGGTGCTCGTTGATATATTCGCTTAAAATGCCCACAATAATATCATTGCTTTGCATAATCTCATCCAAACGGCTCATTGATATTCTCCTTTTGCACATTCTTTGTTTATTATACAGCATTTTTGCTCGACGCGCAAGATGTTTTCAAAAATTTCCTATAGAATATCTATCCCAAGGCTACGTCAAGCACCATCATAAGGGCAAAACCGCAAACAATCCCCATCGTGGCAAAATAAGGGTTGGCATCCTGATTTTGTTGACATTCGGGTATGAGCTCGTGCACGGCGACCAAAATCATTGTACCCGCCGCAAAGGCGAGAGCGAATGGGAGAATGGTCTCTATGTGCACCACCATTGCCGCACCGAGAACACCGGCTAAGGGTTCTACCATTCCGGATGCTTGCCCGATAAAGAAGCTTCGCCTGCTTGAGTACCCCTCACGACGCAAGGGTAGGGAGACTGCCGCACCTTCGGGAAAGTTTTGCAGACCGATGCCGAGTGCGATAGTAACAGCCCCCATCAAAGCCTCGGCGGTGTAACCGCTTACGTGCAAGGCACCAAACGCCACTCCAACGGCAAGGCCTTCGGGAATGTTGTGCAGGGTGATGGAGAGAACCAACAAAAGAATACGGTTGCCGCGTTTTGTATTTTTACACACGCTCTGACGGCGCGCGCGTGTGACGATTTTATCCGAAAGCCACATAAAGATCGCTCCTGCCAAAAAACCAAAGGAGACCACCAACCAAGCAGGGAGTGAAAGGGTAGTCTCAGCTCGTTCAATGGCGGGCTGCAAAAGCGACCAAAAGCTCGCGGCGATCATCACGCCCGATGCAAAACCGAGCATGACGTTTAGTGTTTTTTGGTTGGGATTGCGAAAGCAAAATACCGCCGCTGCACCCAGGGCGGTGAGTGCCCAGGTTCCAAGTGTGGCAAGGAGCGCGAGCACGACAACATTTTCCATAATATCACCTCATTCTACAGAATATGATAGGTGTGCAGGCTTTGTGCGCGTGTATTTTTATAAAAAAATTTGAAAAAAATTCCCAAAAGGACTTGACAAAACCTATTGTTGGGTGTATAATATTCAACGGTTAGCAGGTGCTAACTCAAGAAGTTCTCTGCGCTTGCAGAGCTTTCAGGAGGTCTTACAATGAATTTGCTTTCAGCCAAAGAGGGAGAAGTCTATATCATCCGCGCCATCGAGACCGATGACGAGGAAATGAACGCATTTCTGTTTTCTCTCGGTTGCTATAGCGGCGAACCGATCACTGTTATCTCGCGCCGCAAGGGAAGCTGCGTTGTTTCCATCAAGGATGGTAGATACAGCATCGACAGTCAGCTGGCGGCAGCAATTATCATCTGACCTCAAAAACAAAAAAATAATCATCCCGATTATTTTTTTGCACATCGGTTAGCATATGCTAACTGACTGGCTTGGTTATCAACAATTTATATAAAAAGGAGAAAACCATTATGAGAATTGCTTTGGCGGGCAACCCGAACAGCGGCAAAACAACCATGTATAACGCGCTGACGGGTCGCAACGAAAAAGTAGGCAACTGGGCGGGGGTTACCGTCGAGAGAAAGGAATATGCCATTAAAAAGTCGCTCAGAGGCGGTACTGAGGAGTTGATCGCAGTCGACCTTCCCGGCGCGTATTCCATGTCCCCCTTTACATCGGAGGAGAGCATTACAAGCTCTTACGTCAAAAACGAGAACCCCGATGCCATTATCAACATTGTTGACGCCACCAATTTGAGCCGCAGCCTCTTTTTCACCACGCAGCTGCTTGAATTAGGCATCCCCGTGGTCGTTGCCCTGAACAAGGCCGATGTAAATGAAAAGAAAGAAACTGAAATTGATACCGCCGCACTCTCCGCGAAGCTCGGTTGTCCTGTTGTTGAGACGATTTCTACCTCTGCCAAGGGCATGAAGGAAGTGGTTGCCGCAGCCGTCTCTGTCATTGGAAAAGGGCAGATTGCCCCCTATGTGCAGGGCGACATAGATCTTTCTGATAAGACAGTTGTAGAAGACGCCGACAGAAAGAGATTTGCTTTTGTAAACGCTATTGTTGCCGAGGTTGAAACGCGCAAGGTTTTGACCAAGGATACGACCGTGCAGGATAAGGTCGACAACATTCTGACCAATAAGTGGCTCGGTATTCCGATTTTTGCCGCTATCATGTTCCTCGTGTTCCAAATCTCGCAGGCTTGGCTTGGCGCTTGGATCGCGGAAGGTCTTGTATTCAACGAGGGAGCAGAGAACGAATTTGCTATCCCCGGTCTTGTAACACTCATCGAAATGTTCGGCGAGTGGGTAGGCGGACTGATGGAGGGCGCAAATCCCATCCTTTCTTCCATTATTGTTGACGGTATCATCGGCGGTGTTGGCGCAGTCGTTGGATTTTTGCCTCTCGTTATGGTGATGTATTTCCTCATCGCACTCCTTGAGGATTGCGGATACATGGCACGCGCAACCGTTGTGCTTGATCCTATCTTCAAAAAGGTCGGACTTTCCGGCAAATCCGTCATTCCGTTCATCATCGGTACGGGCTGCGCCATCCCCGGCGTTATGGCATGCCGCACCATTCGCAATGAGCGCGAAAGACGCGCAACCGCAATGCTGGCACCCTTTATGCCTTGCGGTGCAAAGCTTCCCGTAATCTCGCTCTTTGCAGGTGCATTCTTCGGTGAGTCTGCTTGGGTGGGAACAGCAATGTACTTTGCAGGCATCGTTATCATTCTCCTTTGCGCACTTCTTGTCAACCTGCTCACAGGTCACAAGAACAGAAAATCCTTCTTTATTATGGAGCTGCCCGAATATAAAGCCCCCAGCCTTGGCAAGGCATCCCTTTCGATGCTGCAACGCGGATGGTCCTATATCGTAAAGGCAGGAACCATCATTCTCGTATGTAACTTTGTTGTTCAACTGATGCAAACCTTTGACTGGTCCTTCCAACCCGTCGAGGAAGCAAGCAAGTCGATTCTTGCAACCATTTCCTTGCCTTTTGCATATCTTTTTGCTCCCATTATCGGTGCGGTGATGTGGCAAATGGCGGCAGCAGCTATCACAGGCTTTATTGCAAAAGAGAACGTTGTTGGCACGCTTGCGGTTTGCTTTGTAGGACTTGAAAACCTCATCGACACCGAGGAGCTTGCCCTGATGGAAGGCGCCGGCGCTGAGGTTGCAGCAGCATTTGCCATCACCAAGGTTGCCGCTCTTGCATACTTGATGTTCAACCTTTTCACACCTCCTTGCTTTGCGGCAATCGGTGCGATGAACGCCGAGATCAAAAGCAAAAAGTGGCTCTTTGCAGGTATTGGATTGCAATTTGGCGTTGGTTATTCCGTTGGTTTCCTTGTTTACTTCTTCGGCACACTCTTCACAGGTGTTGGTTTCGACTTCATTTGGATGCCGATCCTCGGTTGGGCGATCGTTGCCATCTTTGCAGCCGTTCTTACCGTTCTCATTATCAGAAAGAACCGTCAGCTCAAGGAGGAATACGCACTGAGTGCGAATGCCAAGCAGACGGTAGGGGTATGACGATGGGACCTGTTGATTTCCTCATTCTTGCTATTATCGTTTTGGTAGTAGGCGGCGCGAGCTTTTATATCATTCGCGCCAAGAAAAACGGTCAGCGCTGCATCGGCTGCCCCGACTCCAAAACCTGCTCGGGCAATTGCGCATCCTGCTGCGGTTGCCAAAAATCAAACGAAGAATCCGAAAAATAAAATGAAAAAGACGCTGTCCTCTGTTTGCGGGGCAGCGTTCTTTTTGTTCTTTCACTGATAAAAAGACACTGAATGCGAATACTAATACAAGAACAAAAAGGAGAAATCAAAAGCAAATGAAAATTTTACACGTGATCAGTGATTCCAATATCGGCGGAGCAGGGGTGCTTCTTTGCAATTTGCTTACCACATTTGATAAAGAGGCAGTCGAGAGCACTGTCGCGCTCCCGTGCGGCTCCAAGCTTGCACAGCGGTTTTTGAAAATGGGTATTCCCGTACTCTATTTGAGCGAGGATTGCGACCGCGCATCTCCCAATTCGATCTGGGAGCTTTTGCGCATCATCAGGCGTAGCCACGCTGACATTGTGCATACCAACGCCGCGCTCTCGGCACGTGTTGCGGCAAGACTGTGCCGTGTCCCTGTGGTGCACACAAGGCATTGCTATTTTCCGCCAACCGGATTACTTTCCAATAACTTTGTCCGCCATGTCGCGGGACTTTGCAATCGGATGCTATCAGATTATGTCATTGCCACAGCCGATGCTGCCGCCGAGAATTTACGGCAGTTGGGCATTCCCGAGAGCAAGATCCGCATCATCATCAACGGCTCGCTCCCCGTACGCGAGGTCGATAAAAACACGCTTGATGCAACGAGAAAAGTCTATGGAATCAAAGAAACTGACTTTTGCGTTGGCATTTGTGCGCGGCTCGAGGACTGCAAAGGACACGATACCTTTTTGGATGCCGCCGTTATTCTGCGAGAATCGCACCCCAATATTCCATTCCGTTTTCTGATCATCGGAGACGGTAGTCGCCGCGAGGAGCTCAAAAGAATGACTGCCGAGTTGGGTCTTGACGATTGTGTGACCTTTACCGGATTTGTTTCGGATATGGCACCCATCTATCGTATTTTGCGCGTGGGGGTCAACTGCTCCTGCGGAACAGAAACCTCTTGTCTTGCTATTTCCGAGGGAATGAGCGTGGGGCTTCCCACTGTTGCCAGCGACTACGGCGGCAACGTTGCAATGATCGGGGAGAGCGGCGCGGGCTTTCTCTTTCCAACAGGGGACGCAGAAGCCCTTGCCAACGCCATTTTACAGATTGCAGAGGATGTCGAGCTTGAGAAAAGAATGCAAAAATGTGCCCGCGAGCGCTATCTTTCGCATTTTACTGCTGAAAAAATGAGTCGGGAAGTGCAAGAGGTGTATGAACAGATCCTGAAATAAAAGAAAAAGCAGAGGCTTGAAGCTTCTGCTTTTTTCTCTTTAAATTCCGAGCAGCGCCGATGCAATGGTAAAGTAGATCATCAGCGTGACGGTATCCACAATGGTGGTAATAAAGGGGCTTGCCATAACGGCAGGGTCAAGACCGATCTTCTTTGCGCCCAAGGGCAGGAGTGTGCCCACCGCTTTTGCCACTACAATGGCAGAGAATACGGTTGCACAGATGGCAAGCGAAATGATCAAATTGTTTTGCACTTGTCCCGTTGGGGATGTGGAATACATTTGGAAGTGGAAATCAATCGCCATAACCTTAACAAAGGTAGCAACTGCCAAGGTTGCACCGCAAAGCACGCCTACGCGCAATTCCTTCCAAAAAACGCGAAAGACGTTTTTCAGTTCGACCTCACCCAAGGAGAGCGCACGGATGATGGCAACCGAGGTTTGTCCGCCTGCGTTACCGCCCGTACCCATAAGCATTGGGAAGAACGCGGTCAAAATCGCATACGTACCAATAGCCGCCTCATATTTGGTGATGATGGTACTGGTAAAGGTGGCGGTCAGCATCAAAAGCAGCAGCCACGGCACACGTTGCTTCCAGGTCTCCCAAACGGTGGTTTTAAGGTAGGGCTTGTCGCTCGGCAAAATTGCCGCCATCTTTTCAATATCCTCGGTAGCCTCGGTTTCCAGGACCTCGAGAGCGTCGTCGACGGTTACAAGACCAACCAAGCGCTTTTCCTTATCCACAATGGGGAGCGCGATAATACCGTAGTGCGAGATCATGTTGGCGACCTTTTCTCGGTCGTCGTGTGTGGTGGCATACAGAACATTCTCGTTCATAATGTCGCCAATGAGATCTTGCGGATTGGCAAACAGGAGCTGCTTGAGCACAACAACGCCTTCGAGCACGCGCTTTTGGTCGGTGACGTAGGCAACGTAGACCGTCTCTTTGTCAAGACCAATGCGGCGAATGCGCGCGATCGCTTCTTCACAAGTCATGTTCTTGCGCAGGTCGATAAACTCGCTGGTCATTACGCTACCCGCACTTTCCTCGGGGTAGGCAAGGAAGCGGTTGATCTCCTCACGCGTTTGAGGAGTGGCGTTTTTCATAATGCGTTTAACCACGTTTGCGGGCATTTCCTCAAGCATATCAACGGCGTCGTCGGTGTAAAGCTCTTCAAGCATTTCACCAATCTCGCGGTCGGTCATGTGCACAATGATCAGCTCCTGCAAATCGGGGTCCAGCTCGGCAAATACCTCTGCAGCAACGTCTTTTTTGAAAAGACGGAACACGCGGGAGACCTGATCCTCGGGGAAGAGGGCGATCAGGTCAGCGGCGTCAACGGGGTTGCATTTGTCAATTTCCTGTATAAATTCAGCATATCTCTTCTGCAAGAGCAATTCCTGCAGGGTTTCAAATTCCAAAACATTGGTTTCGGACATCGTTTACACCTCCTTTTGGGAGAACGCAGAGAACGGGGAAGTTAGTTGTTATCGGAGAGCGCGTTCAGCGTTTTTTGATAATTTGCCAGTTTTTCTTCAGCCACGGCAGCATTTGCAGCCTCAAGCATATAGTAGAATTTGATTTTGGGTTCGGTTCCCGAGGGGCGTGCAACGATCACGTCGCCGTTGGCAAGGCGATAATAAAGCACGTTGGAGGAGGGCAAGCCTGTGGGGCGGACCTCGCCACCCTCGGTAATGGTTCCTCTGCCGTAGTCACCCACCAAAGTAACGGCAACACCGCCAAACTCCGTGGGGGGATTGTTGCGCAGACCGTCCATCAGAGCCGCCATGCGAGCAGGACCGTCAAGACCTTCCATATAGACCTCTACGTTTCGCTCAAGACAGAACCCGTATTTATCAAACAGAGCCGAAAGAGCATCCGAAAGTGTCATACCCTTTGCTTGATAGTATGCCGTCATTTCGCAAATGAGCATTGCGGTTACAACGGCATCCTTATCGCGTGCATAGGTGCCCTTGAGGTAGCCGTAGCTTTCCTCAAAGCCGAACAAAAAGCTGCCGTCACCACTCTTTTCATAGTTTTTGATGACCTCACCGATGAACTTAAAGCCGGTGAGCACGTTGTGCATCTTAACGCCGTTTGCGGCGCAGATCTTTGCGGCAAGCTCACTGGTGACAATGCTCTTTACAACATAAGGATTGTGGGGCATCGTATTCGTTTCTTTATATGCTGTGATGATATAGTCCACCAAAAGAGCTCCCATTTGGTTGCCTGTAATGGTGGCAAAGGAGCCGTCGGGGGTGCGTGTCATAACGCCTACGCGGTCGGCATCAGGGTCAGTTGCGATCACAAGATCGGAGCCAACCTTGTTTGCAATTTCAACACCCAAAGCAAACGCCTCGGGATATTCGGGGTTGGGTTTTTTGACGGTGGGGAAGCTGCCGTCAATGACCATTTGCTCATCCACGGTATAAAGATGCTTCAGTCCCACGCGGGAAAGAATGGCAGGGATGAGGCGGTGTCCTGTTCCGTGCAGAGGGGTATAGACGATCTTAAGCTCGTCTGCTACCGCCGCGATTGCATCGGGGTTGACAGCTTGCGTCTGCACCTGAGCCAAGTATTTTTCATCGATCTCTTCGCCAATGATAGTCACAAGACCTGCATCAAGGGCGTCTTGCAGAGGCATCTTTTTAACGTCCTTGAAAATATCAAGACGTGCGATCTCTGCGGCTACTGTATCGGCGTGCTCAGGGGGGAGCTGTGCGCCGTCCTCCCAATACGCCTTGTAGCCGTTGTATTCCTTGGGGTTGTGCGAGGCGGTGATGTTGATGCCTGCTACGCAGGAAAGCTCACGCAAAGCAAAGGAAAGCTCGGGAGTGGGGCGCAGGGCATCAAAGAGATAGACCTGAATACCGTTTGCAGCAAGAACAGATGCGGCAGTTTCGGCAAAGATTTGCGAGTTGAGGCGGCTATCGCAAGCAATGGCAACACCGTCTGCGGCGCGACCTTCGCGTACGATCAGGTTTGCAAGACCTTGTGTTGCATGTGCTACAGTGTGCACGTTCATGGCGTTCAGTCCTACCTTCATTGTGCCGCGCAGACCTGCTGTACCAAAGGAAAGTCCGGAGGAGAAGCGCAAAGCGACCTCATCCGCATCATCCTTGATGGAGATCAGTTCTGCCTTTTCGGCATCACTCAGGGCATCGGCATTCAGCCAGTTGTTATAGTTGTTCCAAAATGTATTCATAAAAAATCCTCCGGAAATAAGATGTAGGGAACGGAGACGCGGTCAAAATAGAATATGTCAGTTCTTTTCAAGATATGCGGAAAGAGCTTGTGCGAGCTGATCGGGGCAGGAAGTACTCTTCATCCCGCAACGAATTCCGGAAAGACGTTCCACAGCTTCGGTGACAGTGTAACCCTTTATAAGCGCTGCAACGCCTTGGGTGTTGCCGTGGCAACCGCCCACAAAGCGAACCTCGGCAATAATGCCGTCCTCGATTGCAATTTCAATAGCGCGGGAGCATACGCCCTTTGTAGTGTAAGTAAAACGATCCATGGCGATAATTATCCTTTCTGTTTTATGTGTGAGTAAATGCCAATTGGCGTGTATTGCGGTACGACGGTTGCGAGATAGAGCAAAAACGGATATAAGTCGCCGCCGCGAAGGTCAAAGGTCAGGTTTAGGCAGGTCTTTTCCTCGTCCTCATCTTTCTGTATGGGAAGGGTGTTGACAGAAAGGAGAGAAAGACCAAAAAAGCTTGCCGCGCTCAGGACGTCTGCCACGCTTTGAGAAAGACTTTGCGGAACGGAGCATCTGAAAAAGCCGTTTTTATCGGTTTCCGATGCAAAAAACGGGAGTATGTTGCGCCGCAAAAGAGCAAAGCGCGTTTTGCGAGAGGCATCACTGCCTGCAATGTCGCAAACGGCGGCAATTTTTAATTCATACTGTGCAATCAGCTTGGCAAAGCCGATCAGCTCGCCTTCAACGGCGTTTTCGAGGGGGAGAATACAAAACTCGCAATGCCCTCGGCAGACTTCCTCGCATGCGGCGTGAAAGCTGTGCGCATAAGCGGCGCGCGCCCCGGGAACAAGCGTAGCAAATGCAAGGTAAGCATTGTCGGTGTAACTGCTTCGCTGATACACAATGCGACCTGCGGCGTGCGGTGCAACCTCATCTAAGTCGGGAAAGAGAGCTGACAGGAGATGCTCACGGTTTTGCAACTGTTCATAAAGCTTTTGGCAAAGCACCATACACTGACGCGCTTCGAGGAGCTTGCGCGAGCGCGAAAGGATGCCAACGTTATCTCTCAACGCAATGGCAGACGGTTCTTCAAGCGTGACGCGATAGTAGGGGAGCGAGGAGAGTAGGTCGGCAAGGTCATCGCCTTCTGCGATCTCGATAGCCAACTCACGCAAATGTGCGATCTCTTGCTCGGTGATCAGATCCCCTCTCTCGGTCAATTCCTGCAGATTTTCGGCAATGACGCCCTCGGGCGAATACGTGCTAAAATCTCTCATTACAGCAGTTCAAGTACAGAATAACTGTCAGCCAAAAATTTTTGCAGTTCCTCAGCGGAGAGCTTCTTTTGCGAAAGCTTCGCCAAGCCCCAAAGGGATGCCGCCATAATCTCTTGGCGCTCACCTGCCATCGTTTCAAGCTTGGAAATGAGGGGAGATGCGAGATTGAGGGTAAGTGTAATTTGTTGGGGATAGGAGCTCATACCCATATCCATGCCATTCATGGCATAGAGCTTGAGCATTTCGTCCATACGGCGGGACTGTTCGGAAAGCGTGATGAGTGCGGGAATACCGGCATCCTTCAGGCTGGCAAACTCCACCTTAAGTTCCTCATTGTCGCTGACCTTTTTGAACAAAGCCACGAGTTCTTCCTTGATATCGGCATCGCCATTCTGCTTCAATGCTGATGCAATATCGGCATCAATGCGCAAATATTTTACGGTACTGTCATAGACCTCAAGCGTGGAAAGGAACTGTGCATCCAGCGGCTTTTGACAAACGGCAATGCGAATGCCCTCGGCAGAAAACATGGCAATGTACTGTGCCTGTGCGGCTTTGTCCGAGGTATAGTAAACGGTGTTTTCGTGCTTTTCCTTGGCAGCTTCCAAATAGTCGGCGGTGGTCATAAAGGAGCCGTCGGTCAATTCCAGCAAAAGGGAATCCTTTACGCGATCATAGAATTTGCGGTCGCGCATGCAGGCGTATTCCACAAAGGTGCGAATATCGTTCCAAACCTTTTCATATTCCTCGCGAGCGATGTTGCAAAGGCTGTTGAGCTTGTCGGCAACCTTTTTGGTGATGTGTGTCGCTACGCGGGATACATAGGTGTTGTTTTGCAGATAACTGCGGGATACGTTGAGGGGGAGCTCGGGGCAATCGAGAACGCCCTTGAGCATAAGCAGATACTCGGGAATGACCTCTTTGATGTTGTCGGCAACAAATACTTGATTATAATAGAGTTTTACCTGTCCCTCGATCGACTCAAACTCGTTGGTAATGCGGGGGAAGTAAAGAATTCCGCGGAAGTTAAGGGGATAGTCGGCATTGACGTGGATCCAGAACAGAGGATCGCGCCAATCGTGAAAGACCTTGTGGTAGAACTCCTTGTATTCTTCCTCGGTGCAATCCGAGGGGTTCTTGAGCCACAGGGGAGTGGTATCGTTAATGGGAGCGGGAGCATCTTCGGCATCCTTTTTGTCACCGTCGTTCTCAACCGAAAAATAAATCTCAACCGGCATAAATGCGCAGTATTTTTCAAGGATCTCTTCAATCTTTTCCTGCTCAAGGTAAGCGGCTTCTTCTTCACAGATGTGCATCACAACCGTTGTGCCGTGACTCTCGCGCATACCTGTGGTAGTTTCAAACTCGCCCTCTGCATTGCAGTTCCAATGAACCGCAGGGGAGTCGGTGTAGGATTTTGTAATGACCTCTACGCGCTCACTGACCATAAACGAGGAGTAAAAGCCGAGACCAAAGTGACCGATAATGCCGTTGT
Organism: Oscillospiraceae bacterium; assembly: GCA_015063725.1. Lineage (GTDB taxonomy): Bacteria > Bacillota > Clostridia > Oscillospirales > CAG-272 > UMGS1865. The sequence goes on along the minus strand of SVTP01000001.1, from coordinate 124,902 downwards.
TATTGTTTTCTCCCTCGTATTTTTCAACGAATTCCAAAGCGCCCGAGAGCGCGATTTGACAGATATAGCGATCCAATTCTTCAGCGGTCATACCAATGCCGTTGTCGCTTACGGTCAGGGTTTTTGCATCCTTGTCGAGTGTGACATCTACGCGATAGATCTCGTCTCCGCCGTCATATTGACCGAGAGAGGCAAGACGGCGCAGCTTGGTAACGGCATCACAAGCGTTGGAGACGATCTCACGCAAAAAGATATCCTTTTCGGAATATAGCCATTTCTTGATAACGGGGAATATATGAGCGGTCTGAACGGTGATGCCGCCTTTTTTGTGAAAATCAAATTGGTTCATAAAACCTCCAAGGGGAAAATAGATTATTCTTCAACTGTTTCTGTTTGCAACACGATAGGCTCATCGGTAGGGATGACTGTGGCTAAAGCTTCATACGCTTGGGTTTCATCCTCGAGAGCTTCTGCAATTCGGGTTGTGTCCAGATATTCGCCCACGCAGGCAGCGAGAGTGGCGTTGCCCTGCGGAGCATAAAGGTCATATTTGCTTACAAGTGAAAAAGCCAAAAGACGTGTTTTTTCCTGTTCGGTCAGGGGACCGTAGCCGTCAGAAAGACTGGCTCTTTCTTTTTGGGGGCGGGACTTTTTCTTTTCCGGGATTTCTTCCTCGACCTCGGTCGGCATCCCCTTTGCCTCAAGACGCTTGTTGAGGAACTCATTGGTCAATTCAACAATGGTGGCGAACAGCGGAACGCCAAGCACCATGCCTGCCAAGCCCCAAATTGCGCCCATAACGGTAATGGAGATCATAACGCACAGGGAGCTGACACCTGTATTCTCACCAAGAATTTTGGGGCCGATGATGTTACCGTCGATCTGCTGAACAACGAGAATAGTCAGCAGGAAGGGGATGACCTTAACAGGATCGGTCAAAAGGATGATCACCGCTGCGGGAATAACACCGATAAACGGGCCTACAACAGGAACGATGTCGGTAATGCCGATCAGAACGGCAATGAGGAGCGCGTAGGGAACTTCCATAATGGAGATGATGATATAAACCAGAAAACCGACAATAGTAGAGTCCAAAATCTTGCCGCGCAAAAATCCGCCAAAGGATCTGTCTGCAATGGTGCAAATGCGGGTGATGCGTTCGTTGATGCGGTTGTTAAAGAGGGATTTTCTCATTCGCATGATCTGCGCATAGATCTTTTCCTTGCCCGCAAGCATGTAAAGGGAAATAAAGAGTCCAAAGATGATATCGGTCAAAACGTAGAGCGTGTCGCCGATATATTCAAAAACAACCAGAATGGTATTGCCCGAGAGAAAACGGTCCATCAATTCATTGATGTTAATATTCTTCACGATCCAATCAAAGCCTTGGGAAATGGTTTCGGGCTTAACGGGGGGGATCTTGAGATTGAGGTTTTCATTTACCTTTGTCAAAAGACCGTTGATATTCTCAAGTGCCGTTGCAAGGAGCGTTTCATAGTTCTCCAAAAAGTCGATCACACTTGTCAGCAGTTGAGGAATGATGAGCAACAACAAAAGAACAAAGATCAATGCCAATACCAAATAGGTTCCAATCAGGGAGAGCGTGCGGCGCAAAGTAAAGGAACGTACCTTTGAAAATACGCGCCTTTCAAACATGCGGAAGATCGGATTGCACAAATATGCAAGTATCGCACCAATCAGAACGGGGCGGAGAATGCGGAATATCTCGCCTACAAAAGAGGAAAAGCTTTCTCGCTTAACAACAACGAATACGATTGCGAGAAGAGCCAGAATAATGTAAAGGGCCCAAATTCTGTTTTGCTTACGCTTCAACATATTCGTCACCTCCTACCTCATTTTCCAAGCGTTCAAGAGCCTCTTCAAACATCTGCTCATAGCGAGCGTTGCTTTCGGCACGCACGGCTTTTTCCATGGACTCAGCCGAGAATTGTGTCAGTACATCCGTCGGCACCTCAGGTAAAAATCCAATTTTGCGCGCACGCATATAGTTGGCAAAGAAATTGCGATCTCTTCGCTTCAAGCTTTCCTCATGACCTTGCGCAATTTGGTTGTTGATAGCTAGGGCGCGTTTTTCAATGCGAACAACCGTTCTGCCCAGGTTGGACTTTGTAATGTGCAGATAGTCCAGTGAAAGGTCGGGAGCGTAGTAGTTTTCGGTATCGTCGGGCATACGCTTATGCTGCAAGCGTATGCGGATGATATCGTCACCAAAGGCAATCAGGGTTGCAAACAGGGGAACAGCAATAATCAAGCCGACCAAGCCAAGCAGTGCACCCATGGTAGAGATAGCAATGATGACACACAAGGGGCCAACACCCGTGTTGTAGCCAACAATTCTGGGGCTGATGATGTTGCAGTCAATTTGGTAGATCAGGAACATGATCAGGGTAAAAGGAATGACGAGTGTTGCATTTGTAAAGAGCAGAAGAACAAAAGCAGGGACAAAACCAATCAGGAATCCAACCGTGGGAATAATATTCCAAACTGCAATAGAAGAAGCGATCAGGAGTGCATCCGGAATTTGGAAGATGGAAATAAAGACGTAAGTAAGAACGCCAACGATCAGAGAATCGAGAAAACGCCCCTCAACGAATTTTCCAAACAGGTTGTTTGCCGTGGTGCAGATCTTGGTAATTCTCTGGTTGACCTTATCGCTGAAGAGTGCATTACGTAATTTCATAATCTGCAAATAGCGCTTTTCTTTGGATGAGAGGAAATAAATGGAAATGAAGATTGCAAAAATGACGTCGGTCGCCCCCGAAATAAAGAGGCCTGCCTTGCTGGTCAGGGTGGGGATGGCAGCCTTCATTTCTTCCAAAATGTTGTTTGTGAGGGTGGAAATCACACCTGCATCCACGTTTCCAATGGCGTTGTTTACATTAAAGAATTTGGAAATTCCGTTGTTGATTCGCGCAATCACACCGTTGATGCTTGCAACCGCGCCATCAATGTAGAATTGGTAGTTGGAAACAAGATTCATTAAGGTGGAGATCAGTTGGGGGACGATCAAAAGCAGGATCAGAGCAACCAAAAGGAGCATGATAACGTATGCCAAAATCAAAGAAAGCGCACGGCGAGCGGCGGAGGGGTACACACGGTAAAACACCCTTCGCTCTAAAACGCGGAATATGGGATTGATCATATAGGCAAAAATCAAGCCTAAAATTACGGGGCTGAAAATATTGAGCACAACTCCCAGCCACGCATTGATCTCTCGATAAAAGGCGATCATAATGAGGAGCAAAAATCCGCCTGCTATCAGTAATGCTCTGTTGAGAATGTGAAAGTTGATGCTTTCCTTTCTTGGGGTTGTCATTGGTTGATTGCACTCCTTTGAAAACAAAATATACCACCATAATTTTATACCAAATTTTCTTGCTCGTCAAGTCCTTTTTATAAAAATTAATATTTTTATAGAAAATATTATTGAAAACACGCATCTTTTGTGGTAAAATAGAAGCAGAAACAGAACTGCGAGGAAAAATAATGCACACCGAACGGGCAAACGCCAAAATCAATGCTTATTTGAATATCCAATCACGACGCGAGGATGGTTACCATAACATCGTCAGTGTTATGCAAACAGTCTCGCTGTGCGACCTTGTCACTGTCGATTTTCAGCCTGCACCGCAGTCGCGCATTGCGCTCACTGTATCAGGCAATGAAAATCTGCCTGCAGACTGTCGCAACTTGGCTTGGCGAGCAGCCGAGCGCTTTTTGGGGCACACCGGCTTGACGGGGGAAGTGAAGATCATGATCCAAAAGCACATTCCCACCTCTGCAGGTCTTGCCGGGGGAAGTGCCGATGCTGCCGCCGTTTTGCGCGCACTCAATCGTTTGTGCGGTGATGCACTTTCTACCGAGGAGCTTTGCAAAATCGGTCTTACACTCGGGGCAGATGTTCCGTTCTGTATTCACGGCGGCACAATGCTCTCAACAGGTGTTGGAGAAAAGCTTGAGCGCGTTGCCCCCATGCCAACCTGTACGCTTGTTGTTGCCGTTGGGGAGGAGGGCGTTTCCACTCCCCAAGCCTATGCGGCTTTGGATGAAAAATACAGCTTTTTTGCACACCCGCGCGAGGATAACCACGATGTGTACGAGCTGATCGACCTTTGGCAAGGTGATGCACTCGCGGCATCTGCTACTTGCTTTTACAACATTTTTGAGGATGTGATCGCCGCGCAAAATACCGACGTTGGAGAGATCAAACGCCTGATGCGGGAGGGCGGTGCTATCTCTGCAATGATGAGCGGTAGCGGCCCATCGGTTTTTGGTATTTTTGAAGCACAGTCCAAGGCTGAGGCTACTTGCGCATCCCTGCAAGAGATGGGCTACAAAGCTTTTGTTTGCCATCCACGCGAGAAATATATCGACTAAAATGCGAGAATTTTTCTGTTTGTTCATATGTAGTTCACAACAAAGGTGTAACATATATCTAATTTTGTGTTTATGCAACGTTGCATAAGAAAGGAATTCGAATTGAAAGAGAAAAATGAATTGACCGCTTGTCGCCGCAAAACGTCCATCGGCGGTCAGGCTTTAATGGAAGGCATTATGATGCGTGGCCCCAAAATGACTGCTATGGCGGTTAGAAATACCAAGGGCGAGATCGTTGTGGAGGAGTTTGAAACCACCACCAAAAAGCGCCCCGCATTTTGCCGTTGGCCTATTATTCGTGGTGTTATTGGATACATTGATACCATGAAGCTTGGTTACAAGTGCTTGATGCGCTCGGCAGAGCTCTCGGGACTTGAGGACGTTGTTGAAGAAAAGCCCAAAAAGAAGAAGGGCAAAAGGGGAGTAGAGGAGACCGTGGAAGCACCCGCCAACGAAGCTCCCACCACCGAGGTCGAGGAGACTGCTCAAGAGAACTCTCAAGAGCAAAAAGACGAAACGGCTGGAGAAAAGAAGGAAGATAAGGTGTCTGCTTGGATGATGGGACTTATCTCAGTTCTGAGCGTGGTTCTCGGATTTGGTCTCGCAATTGGTCTCTTTATTCTTCTGCCCACATTCCTTTACGGATTGGTAGCACCCTATGTCGAGGGGAATAACCTTGTCATCAATTCCATTTGGAAATCCGCAATCGAGGGCGTCCTTAAGGTCGTTCTCCTGGTAGGATATATGGCGGCTATTTCCTTGATGAAGGATATTCGCCGCACTTATATGTTCCACGGTGCCGAGCATAAGACCATTTTCTGCTACGAGGCAGGGCTTCCGCTCACTGTTGAAAATGTGCGTTTGCAAAAGCGTTTTCATCCCCGTTGTGGTACTTCTTTCTTGATTTTGATGCTTCTTGTCAGTATTTTTATTTCCTTCTTTATTGATCCAATTTCCGCAGCGATCAGTGGGGAAGTGCTCCCCCTTGGCTGGCGTGTGCTCGTCAAATTCGCACTCCTGCCCATCATCGTAGGTATTGGTTATGAGTTGATCAAGTTTGCAGGTAGACACGATAATCTGCTCACACGCATCATCTCTTTGCCCGGTGTTTGGCTCCAACACCTGACTGTTTTTGAGCCCGATGACGGAATGATCGAATGTGCCATCATCGCCGTTGAGCGTGTTATTCCCGATGACGGCAGCGACAACTGGTAAAGTGAGGGAAGTATGAATACAGAACTGATCAAACAACAAGCGCAAAGTGCCGTTACCGAGCTGCTTTCCAAAGCAGGGCTACATGTGGGAGACATCCTCGTTGTGGGATGCTCGTCCTCTGAGATCGTAGGCGAGACCATCGGTCACGGCTCGAGTATCGAAGCCGCCGAGGCGGTTTTTGAAGCTATTTATCCCATTCTGAAAGAGCAGGGCATTTATCTTGCGGCACAGTGCTGCGAGCATCTCAATCGCGCTCTTATCATTGAGCGTGCATGCGCAAAGGCATACGGACTGGAAGAGGTCTGCGTCGTTCCGCAACCCAAGGCAGGTGGCTCCTTTGCCACCACCGCGTGGGCGAATTTTGATGCCCCCGTAGCGGTTGAAGAGATCCGCGCGCAAGCAGGGCTTGATATTGGAGGCACGCTCATCGGCATGCACCTTTCCCGCGTAGCCGTTCCTGTCCGTTTGGAACAAAACCGCATTGGGGATGCCATCCTTCTTGCCGCGCGCACCCGCCCAAAGTATATTGGCGGTATTCGCGCAAGATACGAATAAGGAATAAGAATTGGGGCTTTGGATGTGTTTTACAAGAAAAAAACAAAAAATATCCCATTTTCTATTGACAATTCACATCTGTCCGTGTTATAATAAAGTGAATTTGGCTTTTTACCGAATCCCCCCAACCCTTCCGAATGATTCCTATTCGGCAACAGAAAGGAGTGACAGTCTCTTATGGAGATAGCAATCATTGCTCACGACCTGAAAAAAGAATTGATGACTGAGTTTTGCATCGCATACTGCGGCATTCTCTCAAAACATAATCTTTGCGCTACCAGCATTACCGCAAAGTACATTGCCGATGCAACAGGGCTTGAGATCGAGCGCTTGATGGCAGGTATTCACGGTGGCAAGCAGCAAATCGCCTCCCGTATTTCCTGCAATGAGATCGATGTGCTTTTGTATTTTAAGGATACACGCCCCGATGCTCAAATAGAGGAAATTGATGCCGAGCTGTTGCGCCTTTGCGACCTTTATAACGTGCCGGTAGCAACCAACATTGCAACCGCAGAGGTCATTGTCACTGCGCTTGACCGCGGCGACCTTGATTGGCGCGAGATCTACAATCCTCGCTCTGCTTACAACCGCGCTTCGCACAAAAAGCCGACGCAATTTCTTTTTGACGAATAACTTGTCAACCCCTTGAGACACGTCCCACACGATGGGCACCCACAGAGAATAGACCATTCCCAAAAGGGGAATTGCTGAAAGGTCTTGGTGCTGGCGTATGGGGTACCACTTAAGCGAAAAATCACATATTGAATGAAGTAAAACGTCCGGGTGGAACCGTGCGGAAATATCCACACCCCGAACAGAGGCCTATTGGTATCTGTCGGGGTGTGGATTTTTTAGTAACGAGCGAGGAAGTGCAAAGTGCAGAGTGCGGAGCGCAGAGTTAAGACCTCGTTCCTAGAATTGTTTTATATTTTTTCTAACATATAGAAAGGAAATCAACCATGAAAATCAAAATTTTAGACCAGGTAAGAGAATACGATGCTCCCGTAACCGTTTATGATGCGGCAAAGGATATGGAGCTCATTACGCGTGCCGTTATCGGCGCTGAAATCGACGGCAAGACCGTAGCCCTTACGCAAGAGCTGACGGCAGATACCGAGGTCAAGCTCCTCACCTTTGAGGATGCTGCAGGCAAGCACCTCTTCCGTCACACCGCAGCGCATATCTTAGCGCAGGCAGTAAAAAGACTGTATCCCGCTGCAAAGCTGACCATTGGTCCCGCTATCGACAACGGCTACTATTATGACATCGATTCCGAGGTTCCTTTTGGCGCAGATGCGCTCAAGGCAATTGAGGGTGAGATGAAAAAGATCGTAAAAGAAAATCTTAAGATCGAGCGCTTCGAGCTGCCCCGTGCAGAGGCGATCGCTTTGATGCAAGAAAAGGACGAGCCCTACAAGGTTCAACTCATCGAAGAGCTCCCCGAGGATGCTGTTATCAGCTTCTACCGCCAAGGTGAATTCACCGATCTTTGCGCAGGACCTCACCTCTTCAGCACAGGCGCTGTCAAGGCGTTCAAGCTGACGCAATGCACCGGTGCTTACTGGAAGGGCGATCAAAAGAATAAGATGCTCCAACGCATCTACGGTATCGCATATCCCTCTAAGGATGAAATGAACGCATATCTGCAACAGCAGGAAGAAGCCCTCAAGCGCGACCACAACAAGCTTGGCCGTGAGCTCGAACTCTTTACCACTGTTGATTCCATCGGTCAGGGCTTGCCCGTTATGCTTCCAAAGGGCGCACGTGTCATTCAGCTGCTCCAAAGGTGGGTAGAGGACGAGGAACAAAAGCGCGGCTATCTGCTTACCAAAACGCCCCTGATGGCGAAGAGAGATCTTTACAAGATCTCCGGTCACTGGGATCATTACCTTGACGGTATGTTTGTTTTGGGCGATCCTAACGATGAGACAAAGGAATGCTTCGCACTCCGTCCCATGACCTGTCCTTTCCAATATCAGGTATTCCTCAACAAAAAGCGCTCCTACCGCGATCTTCCCATGCGTCTGGGCGAGACCTCTACGCTCTTCCGTAACGAGGATTCGGGCGAGATGCACGGTCTGATCCGTGTTCGCCAGTTCACCATCTCCGAAGGACACCTCATTCTCCGTCCCGACCAGCTGGCAGAGGAATTCAAGGGCTGCCTTGACCTCGCTATGTATATGCTCGATACTCTTGGATTGAAAGAGGATTGCTCCTTCCGCTTCTCGCAATGGGATCCCGCCCGTACCGATAAATACGAGGGCACTCCCGAGCAATGGAACGAGGCACAGGGCATTATGAAGGAGCTGCTTGACGAAAACAAGATCAATTACACCATCGGTGTGGACGAGGCTGCTTTCTACGGTCCCAAGCTCGATATCCAGATCAAGAACGTATTTGGCAAAGAGGATACTCTCATCACCATCCAAATTGATATGCTGCTTGCAAAGAAGTTTGGCATGGAATACGTTGACTCCAACAATCAAATGGTAACGCCTTATATCATTCACCGTACCTCGATGGGTTGCTACGAGAGAACGCTTGCGCTCCTGATCGAAAAGTATGCAGGCGCATTCCCGCTGTGGCTTGCACCCGAACAGGTACGCATCCTGCCCATTGGCGACGAGCACATTGAGTATGCAAAATCGGTATGCGACAAGCTCGAAGCTGCAGGTTTGCGTGCAGTGCTGGATGATTCCTCCAACACCATCGGTTATAAGATCCGCAACACCCAACTCCAAAAGGTACCTTATATGCTCATTATCGGTGCCAAAGAAGTGGAAGAGGGAACCGTATCGGTTCGTAATCGCGCAGGTGAAACTGTTACCAAAGCTGTGGATACCTTCCTTGCAGAGGCACTTCTTGAGGTTGCTCAAAAGAGAAAATAAGCAAAATATGCAGGTTTTGGCTTGGTCATTTTTACCAAATTCGCGCTTTTTTGTGCATTTGATGAAAATTGTCCAAAAGCCAAGACTTGAACAAATATAATAAAGTATGGTATAATTCTTCGCAAGGAGCGCTTTTTCGACAAAGCGCACATCTTCACAGTTTAAAGGAGAAGTACTATGCATTATATTATTTACAACGCTCTTTCCGGCAATAAACAAGGGAAGGAATACTCCAGCCTTTTGCTTGGCAACCACGCACCCGCAGATGCAAAGCTGATTGACATCACGTCTATTGGCAGCTATGCCGATTTTTGGGCAGGCATTGACCTTGAAAACGATACCGTGATCCTTTCCGGCGGTGACGGAACGCTCAATCGCTTTATCAACGATAATGCAGATCTGCAGCTTCCCAAAAATCTGTTCTACTTTGCATCCGGCAGCGGTAATGATTTCAAAAAGGACGTTACCGACGGCGACAGTGCTCCCATTCCGTTGCACAAATATATCCAAAATCTCCCCACAGTTACCGTAAACGGCAAGACCTCTTACTTCATCAACGGTATCGGTTACGGCATTGACGGCTATTGCTGTGAGGTGGGGGATATTCAAAAGCAAAAATCCGATAAGCCCGTCAACTATACCGCCATTGCAATCAAGGGGCTTTTGTTCCACTTCAAGCCAACAAACGCAAAGGTCACCGTTGACGGTGTTACAAAGGAATACAAAAAGGTTTGGATCGCACCCACAATGAAGGGCAGATACTACGGCGGCGGTATGTTCGTCACTCCCGATCAGGACCGTTTCGATTCTGAAGGCAAGGTATCCTTTGCCACCCTGCACAACGCAGGTGCCATCAAAACACTTATGATTTTCCCGTCCATTTTCCAAGGTAAGCACGTTGAGCATACCAAGCAATTTGAGGTTCGCACAGGACATGAGATCACCGTTGAATTTGACCGCCCTACGGCATTGCAAATTGACGGTGAAACAGTCCTTGGCGTTACGTCCTACACCGTTAGATCCGGCAAGCTTTCACAAAAAAAGGAGACTGTAGCTGCCGAGGTATAAGAAAGGCTGTTTTTATGCTTAGTTATGTTTTTGCGGCACTTTCCGCACTGGGCAGTATTCTGCTCGTTTTTGGCACACAGATCCACTGGCTGTGGATCCTGCCCATTTGTGTGGGAATGTACGTCGCACTGAATGCTCTTTTCTTCCTGGGGCTTTGGTTTTCTACCATTTTTCTCCCCAAGAAGGATCCCATCGATAAGCCTCGCAATTTCTATGGCATCATTCAATTCGTTTGTGATTGGGTAATGACTTGTCTGCGTGTCAAGATAAGTTTTGAAGGAATGGAAAAATTCCCAAAGGAACCCTTTGTTCTGGTTTCCAATCACGTTTCCAACTTTGACCCCGTGGTTGTTTTGGCAAAGGTGAAGAGAAGAAAGATCGCCTTTATTTCCAAGCCTTCCAATTTTAAAATCCCCGTGGCAGGTCCCTATACACACAACGCAGGTTTTTTGGCAATCGACCGCCAGAATGCTATGAAGGCGATGCGTACCATCAAGCGCGCGAGCGAGCTTGTCGTCAGCGAGCAGATGATCATGGGCATTTATCCCGAGGGAACGCGAAGCAAAACAGGCGAGCTGCTTGAGTTCAAGGAGGGCGCATTCCTGCTTGCCAAGCGTGCAAAAGCTCCCGTTGTGGTCATTACCACCAAGGGAACAGACAAGATCGCCAAGCGTATGATCCTTCGCTCTACAAAGGTGGAGCTGAATGTGATCGAGATCATCGATGCAGAGACTGTACAAAATATGAAATTGGGCGATCTTAGCGCCCACGTGCGCGAAAGCATTGCCAACGCTCTGCAATAAAAGTCCATTAGATGAGGTGCTCCGAATGAAGCTGCAACACCTAACCCAAAGCAATTTGCATACACACACCAGCTTTGCCGATGGAAAAAACACGGCAGAGGAGGTCGTTTTGTCCGCAATTGAAAAGGGAATGACGGTGCTGGGCTTTTCGGAGCACTCTTTTCATGCTCACCCCACGGTGTTTGGTATGAAATCCCCCGAGCGGCAGCAAGAATATCGCCGGGAGATCCTGCGTCTGCGAGATGCTTATGCCGACCGCATCAAAATTCTGTGCGGCATCGAGGAGGATTCCTTCAGTGGCGTTCCAACCGACGTTTACGATTATGTTATTGGATCTGTGCACTATCTTTCTCTTGGCGGCGAGCTTTGCGCTGTCGACCACTCGGCAGAGACAACATTGGAGGCGATCCAAAAGCATTGTGGGGGCGACCCGATGGTGTATGCCAAGGCATATTTTGAAGCGGTTGCAAGGGTAGAGGAAGATACGCAATGCGATATTGTCGGTCATTTTGATCTACTGACAAAATTCGACGAGCGTGCCGCTATTTTTGATACGAGCGATCCACGCTATATCAAGGCAGGGCTCGAAGCGCTTGATGCACTCTTGGAAAAGGACCTTATCTTTGAGGTCAACACAGGGGCAATGTCGCGCGGATATCGCACAACGCCATATCCAGCCCCCATCTTTTTGCGCCGCATTGCCGAAAAGAGAGGATACGTCACCCTTAATTCCGATGCGCATCACAAGGACTACTTAACTTACGGCTTTGAAACGGCTCTCCGGATCGTCAAGGCAAGCGGCATCGGCTCGGTTCTGACCATGACGCCAAACGGCTGGAAAAATATTCCCATTTAACGAAAAAAGATAACAATTTAACGGCGGTTCTACTTGACAAACCGCCGTTTTTTTGATATACTAAAGCATATTTATTTTTGAGGAGGGGAACAACTATGAATTTTTTTGATGAACTCGTCAATTATGACAAAGAGGTTTTTGATGCGTGTGAGCTGGAATTGAACCGTCAACGTCAGAATATCGAGCTGATCGCATCCGAAAACATTGTTTCCAAGGCTGTCCTTTTGGCGGCAGGAACGGTACTCACCAACAAATATGCAGAGGGCTTTCCCGGCAAGCGCTACTATGGCGGGTGCCAGTATGTGGATATCGTAGAGGATATCGCACGCGAGAGAGCCAAAAAGCTCTTTGGTGCAGAGCACGCAAACGTCCAACCGCACTGCGGCGCATCTGCAAACCTCGCAGTTTTTTTTGCCTTCCTCAACCCCGGCGACACCGTTATGGGGCTCAACCTTGCCCATGGCGGACATCTGTCGCACGGTTCTCCCGTCAACATCTCGGGTAAATATTTCAACATTGTTCCTTACAGCCTCTCCGACGATACCGAAATGCTGGACTATGACGAGATCCGCCGCACAGCCCTTGAGTGCAAGCCCAAGCTCATTGTGGCAGGTGCCAGTGCTTACTCCCGCACCATTGACTTTGCCAAGATCCGCGAGATTGCCGATGAGGTAGGCGCTATTTATATGGTCGATATGGCGCACATTGCAGGTCTGGTTGCCGCAGGACTGCATCCCAGCCCCGTGCCGTATGCCGACGTTGTTACCACCACCACGCACAAGACCTTGCGCGGCCCTCGCGGTGGCTTGATCCTTTGCCGTGAAAAATGGGCAAAGCAAATCGACAAGGCCATTTTCCCGGGCACACAGGGAGGGCCCTTGATGCACATCATTGCCGCAAAGGCAGTTGCTTTTGGCGAGGCAATGACCGACGAATTCAAGGAATACCAAAAGCAGATCGTCAAAAACGCAAAGGTGCTTTGTAACGCCCTGAGTGAGGCAGGCTTCCGCATCGTCTCTGGCGATACCGACAACCACTTGATGCTGATTGACCTGCGCCCCTTTGGCATTACGGGTAAGGAAATGGAAAAGCGTCTTGACGAGGTACACATCACCGTCAACAAGAACGCGATCCCCAACGATCCTGAAACACCCTTTGTCACCAGCGGTATCCGCGTGGGCACACCTGCGGTCACTTCCCGTGGCTTTGGAGAAGCGGAAATGCTCAAGATCGCACAGTGGCTCAAGGATATCGCCACCGATTTTGAGGGCAACCGCGAGCGTGTGAGCGCCGAGGTCATGGCGTTGTGCCAGAAGTTTCCCATTTATGAATAATTAAAATAAGAAATAAAAATCAAAAAAGCATTGACAAATCTTTTTGGATATGCTATAATGACTTCAAATGATAGAGGTGCACTGCAAGATGAGTATCCGACGTGTCAAAGCCTGCGCAGGCGTTGCGGCGGAGAAGGGCTTGGGTGCCGAAGGACATTCGGGCGCACGATTGTTCCTGGCATTGCGGAAAACATCCGCTGTGTTGTCGCAGAAATGCGGAGCGCTATCCACACCCGTTTACAACCGCTCTTGGCGGATTTCGTGGGCAGGGGTACGCTCTTTGGCGCACCTCTGCCTTTCCAATTGATCACGTAAAGAAAGGAGATCTCAATATGAGCGAGAAGCCGATCGTCCCCACCAACTGTTTCTTTCAAGGGTGCTATAACTCTGCATACGAGGAACAGATCAGGATTGGGAAAGAGAAGTGCTACCGTTACAATCAGCTCTCCCCAAACGATCGTGAGGGGCAAAAGGAGATCCTTTCTACACTTTTGGGCAGTTTGGGGCGAGAAGTTATGATAACACCGCCATTTTGGTGTGACTACGGCTATAATATTACCGTGGGAGATTTCTTCTACTCCAATCACAACCTCATCATTACCGACGGAGCAAAGGTCACCTTTGGAGATCATGTTTTTATTGCTCCCAATTGTTGTTTTACCACCGCCGAGCACGCAATCGATCCCGAAATGCGAAAAGCAGGGGTTGAGATCGCAAAGCCCATTAAAGTAGGCAACAACGTATGGATCGGAGCCGGCAGCACGATCTTGGCAGGCGTTGAAATTGGCGACAATACCGTGATCGGTGCGGGGAGCGTTGTTACAAGATCCATTCCCGCAAACGTGGTCGCAGTCGGCGTTCCTTGCCGCGTGATGCGTGCTATTACCGACGCCGACAAAACCGCTTATCCGTTTTACAATCCCGAAGAAAGATAACCGAAAGGACAGAAATATATCATGAAGCAAACAGTTTTTACAGGCGCGGCAACCGCTATCGTCACGCCCTTTAAGAATAACGAGGTCGATTATGAGCAATTCGGTCGCCTGATCGAGTGGCAGATCGCCGAGGGCATCGATGCCATCGTTGCCTGCGGTACTACGGGTGAGGGTTCAACCCTTACAGACCAAGAGCACCGCGATGTGATTGAGTACGCCGTTAAAAAAGTAAACGGTCGTGTTCCCGTGATCGCCGGTACAGGTTCCAACGATACCGCATACGCAATTGATTTGACCAAGTTTGCGTGTGAGGTCGGAGCCGATGCAATGCTCCTCGTTACCCCTTACTATAATAAGGCAACCCAAAAGGGACTGATCAAGTCCTTTGAGGTGGTGGCAGATGCCAGTACAAAGCCCTGCATCCTTTATAACGTACCTTCGCGCACAGGCTGCAATCTGCTCCCCGCAAGTGCAGCGGTTCTTGCCGAGCATCCCAACATTGTCGCTATCAAAGAGGCATCGGGTAACATCTCGCAAATTGCAGAGCTTGCTTCTCTCGTTCGCGGCAAAATGGATATTTACTCGGGCAATGACGACCAGATCGTTCCTGTGCTTTCCCTTGGCGGCAAGGGCGTTATCTCAGTTCTTTCTAACCTCATGCCCAAAGAGACCTCGCAAATGTGCCACAAGTTCTTGTCAGGTGACGTTGCCGGCAGTGCCAAGATGCAGCTTGATCTGATCGAACTTGTCAATGCACTCTTCTGTGAGGTCAACCCCATTCCCGTAAAGGCGGCAATGGCGGCAATGGGCTATGGCGAGAACAGTCTGCGCCTGCCTCTAACTCCTATGGAACCCCAAAATGCCGAAAAGCTTTACGCGCTGATGCGCCGTCACAGCTTGATTTGAGGAAAGGATCAATCAAAACATGAAAATTCTGATATGCGGTGTTGGCGGACGAATGGGCAGAGAGGTTGCAAAACTTGCACTTGACGGTGCAAAAGGTGCAACCGTTGCGGCAGGCTTTGATGTAGTTCCTCTCGATACCCGCGAGTTTGCTACCTATACCGACTGGAGCCTTGTGACAGAAGAGATCGATTGCATCATTGATTTTTCCCATCACAGCGCAACAGGCGCGCTCCTGAATTTTGCAAAAACAAAAAAACTCCCCGTGGTCATTGCCACAACAGGGCACACCGACGAGGAAAAAGCCGCTATCATGGATGCGGCAAAGGTCATTCCCGTATTCCACAGTGCCAATATGTCGCTTGGCATCGCGCTCCTTGTAGAGCTTGCTAAAACGACGGCAAAGGCGTTTCCCGATGCCGATATTGAGATCATCGAAAAGCATCACAATCGCAAGCTGGATGCTCCCAGCGGAACAGCTCTGCTTTTGGCAAATGCTATTAAAGATGTGCGCAAAAGTGCAAAGTTCATTTTTGGACGCAGCGGACAAGCCAAGAGAGAAGCGGAGGAGATCGGTATTCACGCCATTCGCATGGGCAATATCATCGGCGAGCACGAGGTGATTGTTGGTACCGATACCCAGACCATCACCCTCAAGCACGAGGCGCATAGCCGCGCACTCTTTGCCGAAGGCGCACTTGTTGCCGCCAACTACCTTTGCACAAAAGAGGCAGGACTTTATGATATGGAGCGCATGATCTCCGATAACTGATCTTCATTTTGATAAAAACGAGGAAAAAACCATGATTTGTAACAATCTAACCGTCAACAAAGAGGGACATCTTTGCCTTGGCGGTCAGGATACAATTGAATTAGCCAAGCAATACGGCACACCTCTGTACCTGATGGACGAGGACCGCATCCGCGAGCGTTGCCGCACCTATATGACTGCTATGAAAGAGGCATTTGGAGAAACATCCTTGCCGTTGTACGCAAGCAAGGCGGCATCCTTCAAGCAGATCTACCGCATTATGAAGGAAGAGGGCATGGGTATTGACGTTGTTTCATCGGGTGAAATTTGTACCGCAATCGCGGTCGGTTTTCCGATGGAGCGCGCCTATTTCCATAGCAACAACAAGACCGATGCCGACATCGACTACGCCATGGCGAATGGCATTGGCTACTTTGTAGTGGACAACCGCGAGGAGCTGGATGCCATCGAGTATTTCGCAAGCAAGCGTAGCATCACGCAAAAGATCTTGTTACGCCTGACTCCCGGTATTGATCCGCACACCTATGCGGCGGTCAACACGGGAAAGGTCGATTCCAAATTCGGCTCTGCAATCGAGACAGGACAAGCCGACGAAATGACCGCATACGCGCTTGCGCAAAAGCACATCAAGCTCTCGGGCTACCATTGCCACATCGGCTCGCAGGTATTCGATTCCGATACCTTTTTGCGTGCAGCGGCAATCATGATTGATTTTGCCAACCAGATGCGCGAAAAGTACAATTTTGTCATCGACGAGCTTGACCTCGGCGGTGGATACGGTGTGCGCTATACCGAAAACGATCCCGAGATCGACATTGCCGAAAACATCCGAGAGATCGCAGGCGCAGTCAAGGCACAATGCAAGGCACTTGACTATCCCATGCCTGCTATTCGTCTCGAGCCGGGTAGAAGCATTGTTGCCGATGCGGGTATGACACTTTACACGGTTGGAACAGTCAAGCAAATTCCCGGATACAAAAACTACGTCTCGGTGGATGGCGGCATGACCGATAATCCGCGCTATGCGCTTTACCGTTCTTCCTACACGGTTCTGCTTGCAAACCGCGCAAATGACGAGACTACCCCCTTTAAGTGCTCTGTGGTAGGGCGTTGCTGCGAGAGTGGAGACATTCTGCAAGAGAACGTCACACTTCCTGCAAACACCGCACGCGGTGACATTTTAGCGGTTTTGACGACGGGAGCATATAATTATGCAATGTCATCCAACTATAATCGCATTCCGCGCCCCCCTGTGGTAATGCTAAAAGATGGCGAAAGCTATGTTGCCGTCAAGCGCGAAACCTATGAGGACGTTTGCAAAAATGATATATAAACAAAAGATGCGTCTGTGCAAAACTGCACAGACGCATTTTTTTTATTCAAAGCGAAAATCTCTCCTTAATCATCTTTGCCACCACGTCGGGAGCAAGGTTCGTGTTATCGATCTTGATATAATTCTCGTAGGGGATCTCGCCCTCATAGCTTTCAAAGCGATGCTTTTCATCGTCGTTTATTAGGCGATTGTTCGAGGCTTCAATGTCTCGCTTGGAAGCTTTGTTTGCAAGGCGGTTTTCGGTCACGTTTCTCGCAAGTCTTACCTCACGCGAGGCAACCAATTCCACGTAGTAGAACTCCGCACCCTGTGCTTCAAAAATTTCGCGAATGTGTGCAAAATAGTCCCAATCCTCTTGCATATCAAACGCCCACATAAAGGTGAGAATAATGCCGTAATTGCCACTCTTGGCAAATTCCTCGTAAATAACATCACGCAAGCGCAAAATCACATTTGTGTCAAATTTTCCGAATATTTCAAGCACAGGCTCTATCGTCATGTGGTTGTGGCAAAGGCGCAAATTTGTTATTTTCATCAGCTCCTGCCCAACCGTCATTTTTCCAACGGCGGCGTTGCCGAACAAAAACAGGACCTTCATACCTTTATTCCTCGCCAAACATCTTTATCTGCTCGGTGGGCAACTGCATTCCGAGGTGCGAGTACGCCAAGTGCGTAACACATCTGCCACGAGGGGTACGGGAGAGGAAGCCGATTTGCATGAGATATGGCTCGTACATATCCTCAAGCGTGATGGCTTCTTCACCAACCGTTGCCGCGAGCGTTTCAAGGCCAACGGGACCGCCGTTGTAGAACTTAATGATCGTCTCCAGCATCCGTCTGTCCACGTTGTCAAGACCAAGCTGGTCAATTTCAAGACGTGTCAGGGCATAGTTGGCAATCTCTTTGTCAATGTGACCGTCGCCCTTGATTTGTGCGAAGTCGCGCACGCGCTTGAGGAGACGGTTTGCAATACGGGGAGTACCGCGAGAACGGCTTGCGATCTCAATTGCACCATCGTCTGAAATATCCATTTCGAGGATGCCCGCATTTCGGCGCACGATGGTTGCCAGCTCCTCGGGCGTGTAAAGCTCCAATTTGAGAATGACACCAAAACGGTCGCGCAGGGGAGTTGTCATTTGTCCGGCTCTCGTGGTTGCACCAATCAGGGTAAAGCGAGGCAGATCGATGCGGATACTTCTTGCCGAGGGGCCCTTGCCGATAATGATATCGAGAGCATAATCTTCCATTGCGGGATAGAGAATTTCCTCTACACTGCGGGAAAGACGGTGGATCTCGTCAATAAAGAGCACGTCGCCCTCGTTGAGGTTGGTCAGGATCGCGGCAAGATCGCCTTGCTTTTCAATTGCAGGACCGGAGGTGACGCGAATGTTCACACCCATTTCGGATGCAATAATATTGGAAAGCGTGGTTTTACCAAGACCGGGAGGGCCATATAGGAGCACGTGGTCGAGGGGATCGCCGCGCTTTTTTGCCGCCTCGATATAAACCTTGAGGTTTTCCTTGACCTTTTCCTGACCGACATATTCATCCAGCGTTTTGGGGCGCAGGGAATACTCCACGTCAGAGTCGGCAGCCGAGTAGGCGGTATTCATAATTCGGTTTTCAAAATCGAATTCGTTGGTATCCATGTTGTGTCCTTTCTGAGGTCAAAATTACATCAGTCGCTTGAGCGAGAGACGAATGATCTCCTCAAGCTCCATCTTGGCAATGTCCATATCCTTCATGGCAGCCATTGCCTCGGCGCGAGAGTATCCAAGCACCATCAGGGCATCAGTTGCCTCGGCAAGCTTGTTGTTCTTGACGGGGGAAGCCACTGCGGCGATCGATGCAGGCATCTCTCCTGCAAACGAGCCGTTTTCCTTCATCAGCTTGTCCTTGAGCTCCAAAATTACGCGAGCCGCCGTTTTGGGACCAATGCCGTTGGCTTTTGAGATGGTCTTTTTATCGTCGGTGCAAACCGCAAGTGCAAACTTTTCGGGGGTGAGGTGCGAAAGAATGGCCATAGCCGCCTTGGGACCAACGCCCGAAACTGTAATCAGTAGCTTAAAGGTAGCAAGCTCGGTCTCGGTGGAGAAGCCAAAAAGCTCCAAACCGTCCTCGCGCACAGCAAGGTAGGTAAACAGCTTGATTGTGGGGGGCTCTTTGACCGAGCGGTTGGCAGGCATAGCCTCATAGGTCGTGCCGCTGATGGTCAATTTGTATCCAACGCCGCCAACGTCAATGACGGCGAGATCGTTTTTGAGTAGTGCGAGCTTTCCGCTCAGATAGTAGAACATAAAATGCGTTCCTTTCGCTCGTTTTGGATAGGGGATTATTTCTTTTTCTTTTCGGCGTTTTGATTATCAGTCTTTTCGCGCTTGGGCGGAATGAGGATCACCTTGAGCTTGACCAAGATTGTTTTTAGCTTGGCAGCAGCAGGGGTAACCTCTTTCGGTTCTTCTTTTTCAGGTTCTTCATTTTTGAGTTCTTCCTCAATCATGTCGAGTTCCTCGTCCTTGTCAAGACCGTCGTCGTAATCTACGTCCTTGCGACGCTTGCACCCAAAGTGGAAGAAGCAATCAAGGATGATCAAAAGGATGAAGAGACAGAGAGAAGCAATGGAAATAATAAGACCAAGCGAAATACACTTGGGAGCATAAACAATGCGGATATCGTGTGTCTCTCCCGCCTCGCCACCTACGCGGAAGGCGATGAGTGCACCAAGAGCCTTGGTGGTTTCCACTTGCTCGCCGTCAACCCAAACCTGCCAACCGTTATCGTATGCCAGGGTAGTGAGTACCAGCTCGTCCGCGCGGGATGCGGTATAGGTGCCGTCAAAGGAGTGCTCGGTGTATTCTTCGATTTGGAATTGATTTTGACCGAGGCGATTCATAACGTCCTCAAAAACAGCCATATCGATATACCAGAAGCAGTCGGAACCGCCCTTGATATAGTAATCCTTGCCCGTCAATGTCAACTTCAGGGTGAGCTTAGAATCCTTTTCTTGCATACCGAGCGAGATGATGCGTGCGGTATCGTTGCCGTTAAAGGTTCCCATATCCGTTACCTTGCCGGCATCTACCGTAAGGGAGAGCTTCACCTCTCTGGGGTAGTCGGTAGGAGCATAGAAGAAGATCTCAGCACTCTCGGGCAGGGGATCTACCTTCATGGTAATGCCGGGGTTCTTTACATCAGTGCTTGTGGGCTTATATCCAACTTCATTTTGTGCGTAGTTTTGTTTGCTGACGTTGGTTGTGGTAATGCTGGAGGAAATGGGGATAAAGACCTCGATAGGTTCTTCTTCACCCAACATGGCGGCAAGAATTGCATTCAGACGCTCAAAGGGGTTTTCATAATCGTCCACATAAACCTTGGCATTGTTTTCCTCAATGTTCATCCATTCGTTTATAGTACCCTTGAGGGAGTTGATGGCGTTTTTGATGCCTTCGCCGTCTTTTTTCTCCTCCTCGTCATCCTCTTCTTTTTCGTCTTCGATCTCTTCTACAAAACCAAGCTCAAAATCCAAAAGATCATCGGAAACACCGTAGCCGAGGGAGAGAGCATAAGGGTTGAGATACGTTGTGTATTTGCCTGCGGGATCGGTTGCAAATACATCGTAGTAATTGGCATACAGTTCATCCTCTGAAATGAGGTACTTAATACCCAAAAGGGAGTCGGTAACGGGATTGTTGCCAAGATATTTGGTCCAGTGCGCCTTGGAAGCATATCCCATCGAATTCAAGAAGCGGATCGTTTCCTTGTTAAGCGTGGAGGTCGAACCGGAGAGACCGCGTATCATCAACGCCATGTTATCGTTGTTGGAGCGATAAAAGGTCTTTTCCATACGGTAGAAGGAATCATCCTTCTCCTGTACGTTTTCCACCACAGGGCGAACCTCGTTCAAAAAGTTGTTGTAACGGCTGTAGGTTGAGCATCCTACATCCTCAACCAGTCCGTTTATGTTCAAAAGTGCGTTTACAAAAAGCTCTAAAACGACAATGCAAACCAGCGCAAAGCTTGCTACCTTTCGCTGATTTTGCTTGCGTATAATCGCAAGGGCTGCAAGGTAGGTGAAGATCATGATCAGCGAGAAATAAATGCAACCGAGATCACTGGGTTGAATATATTTCCCGTCATCGCGCGTTTGCATAATGGCACAAAAGAGCGCAATCAGTCCGCCGGTACCCATGGTTACAGGCAGCGAGATGTTCTCAAAATCTGCCATCGCGCGGCAGGCAAGCACGCACAAATAGAAGGAGAACATAAAGCTATAGCGGTAATTCAGCCAGTTTGGCTTTTGGAAGCCGTGCCATGCAAGGTCAAAAATGTTGAGCGAGAAACTTACAAACAGAACAAAGAGTAACACACCCGAGAAGATCTTTTCTCGCATGGAGTACTTTTTGGAGAGAAAATACGAGGGGATGAGGAGCAATGTCAAAATTCCGCAATATACAAAGGGAAGTCCCTCGGGGCGGACTGTATCGTAAGATCCGGGCAGGAGCTTGTAGAGGAAGTCCAAAAGGTCAAACTTAATGCCAAAGGATTTCCAGGACGAGCTTGCAAAAGGATCGGAGAAGGTGGTCTTACCAAAGTTGAGGGAGTAGTACGCGCCAAAAATGATAACGGCGGCAATACCGAGTGCCAAAAGGGAATAGCCGACAATTCGGAAAAGAGAGCGGGGGAAATGCAGCTTTTCGCGCATGGGGTTGTTGCGGAACTTTTCATTGTTTCCAAAGTAGTAAACAAAGAAATAGATCGCACAGTAGATGCAGATCATATAGCCAATGTAGTAGTTGCTGAAAACGGCAATTGCGAGAGAGATTACATACAGCTTGAATTTGCCGTGCTTGATGATGCTCTCAATGCCCAAGGTGATCAAAGGCAGCCACATAACGGCATCGATCCACATGGTGTTGTGTTGCTGAATGATGGCATAAGAGCAAAGCGCATAAGATGCCGAGAAGATGATGATCGCCATTTTGTTGCGTCTCTTCATGGTCTTGTGCATGTAGAATCCAAAAGTAAAGCCGCACAAAGCACCCTTGAGCATAAAGAGAGCTGTCAGGGCTTCCAGCATTCTATCCTTTGGGAAAAGGGACACAAAGAACGAGAGCGGGCTTGCAAGATAGTAAGCATAAATGCCAAGGAACTCACCGCCCAACTGACGGGCAAAGGAATAGAGCAGGTCAGCATCTCCGCGCACAAAATTGCGGAGCGCTTCAAAGAACCAAACGTACTGACCGTTCAGGTCAAGCACCAATACGCATCCGTCGCCAAAGGGATGGTGTCCACGTGCAAAATACATCAAATAGATCAAAATCCCGGGGATGAGCATGCACAGGGCAAGGTAGCCGTATTCATGCCAGAACAGGCGATTGGTCAGGCGCGCCTGCGCTTTTTTCAGAAACTTAGAAGCAGTTGCCCCAAAGTCTTTTTTGTTTTCGTTTTCCATATCCAGTATCTCCTCAGTTACTTCCTGTGGGGGAATCGGTAGCAGTTGTTAAAATTTGCTTGATCGCTTTTTCAAGCTTGACTCGGTCCAAGGTCATATCCCGTCCGCAGCTTTCACACACTACGCGCACTTGGCTGCCAACGCGCAAAATACGAAAGATCTTGCCGCCGCAGGGGTGGGGCTTTTTCATTTGAACGCGGTCCTCGGGGTGCAGGGGAAGAATAGTCATACGGTTTCCTCACTCCTAAAATACAGTATCAACTTATTATAACATAAAAAAAGCGTCCTGTAAACCGACTTTATACAAATTTTATCAGCTTTTTCCAAAAAAATACGCATAAATTGTTTGACTTTTAGAGAGAAAGGTGTTATAATTATCTTGGATATTTATGTACACAGGATAGGAGAACGATTTTGATCATTTTGGGCATTGACCCCGGACTTGCAATTGTCGGTTGGGGAGTTATCGAATATCAGAACGCAAAGTTCCGCACAATAGCTTACGGTTCTATCAACACTCCCAAGGGAACGCGCACCGAAGAACGTCTGCGCCTCATTTTTGAGGGGATGAACGAGCTGATCGAAAAGTATCATCCCGATGCCATGGCAGTCGAGGAGCTTTTCTTTACCAACAACATTACAACGGGTATTCGCGTAGCCGAGGCAAGGGGTATTATTCTGCTTGCTGCCGAGCTTGCCTGCGTCCCCATCTTTGAATACACACCGCCGCAGGTCAAGCAAGCGGTGGTTGGATACGGCAGAGCGGAAAAGAGACAGGTCATCTCGATGGTGACAATGCTCTTGGGGCTCCCCAAGCCGCCGCGCCCCGATGACACAGCCGATGCACTTGCCATTGCCATTTGTCACGCGCACAGCGGCGCATCAAGACTTGCACAGTACTTCAACAAATAAGCGAAAAGGATAGAGATTATGTGGTTTTCTGAGAATTGGAAAGATTATGAATTACTTGATACATCGGACGGCGAAAGGCTGGAGCGTTGGGGGAACCTGATCCTCATTCGTCCCGATCCGCAGATCATCTGGAAAGGGGTTGCCAAGCATCCCGCTTGGAAAAAAGCCGACGGTATTTACCGTCGTTCTCACTCTGGCGGCGGCGCATGGGTAAAGAACAATTTGCCCGAATCCTGGAAGATCGGGTACGGCGACCTTGGCTTTGTTCTGCGCCCGATGGGCTTTAAGCACACGGGGCTTTTTCCCGAGCAGGCTGCTAACTGGGATTGGTTCTCGGGGCTCATTCGTGAGGCAAAACGTCCCATTAAGGTGCTCAATCTTTTCGCTTACACAGGCGGTGCAACGGTAGCTGCCGCAAAAGCAGGGGCATCCGTGGTGCACGTTGATGCTTCCAAGGGCATTGTTGCGCAGGCAAAGGAGAATGCCGCGCTCTCAGGACTTGCCGAAGCTCCCATCCGCTACATTGTTGACGACTGCAAAAAGTTTGTTGAGCGTGAGATCCGCCGCGGCAACCATTACGATGGCATCATTATGGACCCGCCCTCTTACGGCAGAGGTCCCGGCGGTGAAGTCTGGAAGCTAGAGGAAAGCATCAACGAGCTTATCACACTCACCGCACAACTGCTCTCTGATGAACCGCTCTTTTTCCTGGTCAACTCCTATACCACAGGACTCTCTCCCTTGACGATGAGCTATCTCTTGGAACTGAAGGTTCGCGCACGCTACGGCGGCGTGATCGAGTCGGGAGAGCTTGGACTCAAGGTTACCCAAACCGGCGCATTCTTGCCCTGCGGAGCAAGCTCGCGTTGGTATCTCAAACCCCAAAACTAACCCTTGAAAGGATAAAACCGTTTTGTCTGATATTTTCATTCATGCACGGGATCTCTGCTTCTCCTATGCCGACGAGGAGGGAAGAGAGGAGAACCCCGCGCTGCAAAACTTTTCGGTGGATATTTGCCGCGGTGAATACGTAGCGGTGCTCGGTCACAACGGCTCGGGCAAATCCACCTTTGCAAAGCTTCTTAACTATATACTCGAGCCCACGTCGGGCGAATTGACGGTTGGTGGTCTTGAACTTTCTCGCAAGGATCTTTCCGATGAGGAGATTCTCAATTTGCGCAAGAACGTTGGCATGGTCTTTCAAAACCCCGATAATCAGCTCGTTGCCACCGTTGTGGAGCAAGACGTTGCATTTGGTCCCGAGAACCTCGGCATCGAGCGTGAGGAGCTCCGCCGCCGTGTCGATTATGCACTTGAAACCGTTGGTATGACACCTTACGCCAAGCACGAGCCGCATCGCCTTTCGGGCGGACAAAAGCAGCGTGTTGCCATTGCAGGCATTCTTGCAATGATGCCGCAGTGTGTTGTTTTTGACGAATCCACCGCCATGCTTGACCCCGGCGGACGCCGCGAGGTGCTCGATACCATCCGCAAGCTCAACCGCGAGCACGGTATGACGGTGCTCAACATTACGCACTATATGAACGAGGCGGCAGAGGCAGATCGCATCATCGTTATCAACGATGGCAAGCTCCTGATGGATGGCACGCCCGACCAAATTTTTGCACAGCGCGATGCTTTGCACGAGGTGGGGCTTGAGGTTCCGCAATGCGCCGAGCTTATCCACGCCCTGCGTGACGCAGGCGTCCCAATTGACGGCGAAACACTGTCATCTCCCGAGGCTTGTGCCGATCTTTTGCAAAAAGCCTTTACCAAACACGCAAAATAACCAAAGAGGAACACAATGGATAAGATATATCTTGATCACGTGAGCTACGTTTACAGTCGCGGCACGCCATACGAGCAGGTCGCGCTCGATGACGTCTCGTTGGGCATCCGAGAGGGGTGCATCACCGGCATCATCGGTCATACGGGCTCCGGAAAATCCACTATGATGCAGCTGCTCAATGGGCTTATCAAGCCAAATGCCGGCAGGGTGCTCATAGATGGATACGACATCAACAGTACCGTCACCGACGTGTACGATGCGTGGAGCGAGAGGGAAGAATACGCACCCCTGTCCCCACGCAAACGAAAAAAGAAAATGCAGGCAGAGATCCGCGAAAGAAAGTCAAAGCTTTGCTTCCGCATCGGTCTTGTGATGCAATATCCAGAATATCAGCTATTTGAGGAGACCGTATATGCCGATATCGCATTTGGTCCTCGCAATATGGGGCTCGGTGAGGAGGAGATCCGCACACGTGTTCTCGAAGCTGCCGCTTTTTGTGACGTTGGAGAGGAGCTTTTAAACAAGTCTCCTTTTGATCTCTCAGGCGGTCAAAAGCGCCGCGTAGCCCTTGCAGGCGTAATCGCAATGCGTCCCGAGGTGCTGGTGTTGGACGAGCCTGCGGCAGGACTGGATCCCCTTGGTCGTACCTTTATTTTTGAGGGCATCCGCGCATATCAAAGAAAAACAGGCTCTACGGTGCTCATCGTCAGCCACAGTATGGAG
This sequence comes from Oscillospiraceae bacterium, assembly GCA_015063725.1. Taxonomy (GTDB): domain Bacteria; phylum Bacillota; class Clostridia; order Oscillospirales; family CAG-272; genus UMGS1865. The sequence goes on along the minus strand of SVTP01000001.1, from coordinate 98,966 downwards.
GATATGGCGCGCTATTCGGATGATGTTGTTGTCCTCGCAGGTGCGAAAATTCTGCGTCAAGGAACGCGTGAGGAAGTATTCGCACACGTTGAGGAGCTTGCCGAAACAGGGCTTGATGTGCCACAGATCACTCATTTGATGCGTCTTTTGCGCGAGCGAGGCATCGATGCCCCTAAAAACGTCTATACCGTAGCCGAGGCTACTGCCGCTCTCAAAGAGCTGTTTTTGAGAGGGGGTGACGGTCGATGAAGGGCATTTCCTTTGGTCAGTACTATCCCGCAAACTCCGTCATTCACAAAATGGATCCACGCTTTAAGATCCTTGTTGCCATCACCTTTATCGTAGCAACCTTTTTGTGTCGGAGTGCCGTCTCCTTTTTGGCACTTTTGTGCATCGGCATCGCGCTGATCCTTATCAGCCGCATTCCCCTAAGAACCATCGTGCGCTCTATCGCGCCCCTGCTTTTTATCATCGGCTTTACCGTTGTCATCAATATCTTTTTTGGCACCGGTGAGAAGCTGCTCCTTGAGGTGTGGGGGATCCGCATTTATGCCGAGGGAATTTGGCGTGCCTTGTTTATGTTCTTGCGCATATTTGTGCTCATTACGTCAACCAGCGTCTTTTTGACCTACACCACAACACCCATGGACCTGACCGATGCGCTGGAATCCTTGCTGTCACCGCTGAAGGTATTCCACGTACCCGTGCACGTGTTTGCCATGATGATGTCCATCACTCTGCGCTTTATCCCCACCCTGACAGAGGAAACACAAAAGATCATGAACGCACAAAAGGCACGCGGAGCCGACTTTACAAACGGTTCGCTCATCAAGCGTGTCAAGGCGCTCATTCCCATTCTCATCCCGCTTTTTAGCTCGGCGATCAATCGTGCAACCCAGCTTGCCGATGCCATGGAATGCCGTTGCTACCACGGCGGAGAGGGGAGAACAAGACTTAACGTCATGAAGTGGCACGCATCCGACGTCGTCTATATGCTGATCGGTATTGCCATCTGCGTAGGACTTGTTCTGCTCAACCAAATTCAATTAGGATACGTTATGAACTGATTATGAAGCTTTTTATCAAAGTCCGATATCTCGGAACCAATTATTGCGGCTATCAGGTGCAGCCGAATGCGCCAAGCATTCAGCAAAAGCTGAACGAGGCCGCGCACACGCTCTTTGGATATGACTGTGACATTGTTGGTTGCAGTCGCACCGATAGCGGTGTGCATGCCAACGAATTTTGCGCAACGGTTGCACAAAAGGGATGTGATGACCTCATCACATCCTTGCCGCCCGAGCGTGTACCCCTGGCTTTTTCGGCACATCTGCCGCCCGATATTAGCGTTTTTGATGCCAAATGGGTGCCATCCGATTTTCATGCACGCTATGACGTGCTTGAAAAAGAATATCTCTATCGCATCTACAACGCCCCCGTCCGCGATCCGTTTTGGGAGGGCAGAGCCTACCATTTGCCGCGTGTTTTGGACGATGCCGCCCTGGCACGCATGAGGCAAGCCGCCGCCCATCTTGTGGGCAAACAGGATTTTGCCGCCTATATGGCGCAAGGATCAACGGTTGCTACAACCGTGCGCACCGTCAAATCTGCTTCGGTGGAAAGAGACGGGGAATTGCTTGTCCTTCGCATCAGCGCCGACGGATTTCTTTACAATATGGTGCGTATCATCACAGGAACACTCATTGATGTGGGACTTGGCAAGATCGATCCCGACGAGATACCCGCCATTACCGCCTCATGTGACCGCAGCCGTGCCGGCATGACAGTGCCCGCCTGCGGACTTTATCTCAACCGCGTTTTGTATTAAGGGAAAGGAGGAACACCTTGAAGCTTTCAAAAAGACAGCCCAAAGCAACAAGATCTGCAGTAGCACCTGCGGTAGCAGTTGGAAAAGATGGAAATGAATACTATGAAAATATCTCGGCAGGGCTGGGCATTCTTCAAGTCATCCTCTATCTTGCCTTGTTTGCATTCGTGGTGTTTGCCTTTTTAACAAACACAAATCTCATTACTTACCAGAATTTTTATCATTTCTTTCAAGATCTGAACGCATCTGCTGAGCGTGTGGATATCTTTTCGCACGATTCTCTTTCTTATTCTACCGATGAGGAGCAGAGTTTTACGCTCTACCGCAAGGGCTTGGCGGTGGCAGGGAATACAGGTGTGACCATCTTCTCGGCAACGGGACGTCAGCTTGTCAGCCACGGTATTCAGTATAACGATCCTGTAGCCGTAGGCTCGGGCAAATATCTCTTGGTATACGAGCGTGGCGGCAAACAGTACTCGCTTTACAATGCCAACACGCAAATGCATGCAGGTGAGACGGAATATCCCATTTCAGGTGCGGCAATTTCGGATTCGGGCATGTACGCCATCATTTCCTCAGCGAGTGATGCCAATTCTGCCGTATATCTCTATAACAACCGATTTGCGCTCATCAACGTTTACAAAAAAGGCGGAAACGTGCTGGATGCCGCCATTTCGGCAGACGGTCACCGCATCGCAATTTTGACGGTAACGCCCAATAAGGGGGGCGTTTCTACCTCTGTAATGCTGGCAGAGCCGGGCAAGGGCAGTTCTATCTCCGAAAATGTGATCGCATCCTCTATGGGAATGCAGTGCCATTTTACCGAGTCGGGTAAGCTTGCAGTCCTCTGTACCACAGGGGTGGCATACCTTTCGGCTGACGGGGAGGTCGAGTTTTTCCATGATTTTGAGGGGAAGATCCCCACAACTGCCGACCTTTCGGGCGACGGTGTGGCACTTTGCTTGAAAAAAACTGCAATTTCTGAAAAAAATATAATAATTATATTTGACAAAAGCGGAAAAATAGTGTATAATGATGTTATTCCGCAAAGCATTACCGATCTTGCGTATCGGGAAGGAGCATTGTTCTGGACCGATCACGCCGGCGTGAGCCGACTTGACATAGCAAGCGGTGAGATCGCTTTTGAGGAATATGCAACGGACGGTAAAAGGTTGCTTGCCTTGGATGACAAAGAGATTTTGCTTTGTTCGCCGCAAAAGGCAGTTTACATAACCTTCCGCACATAAAAATTTTTAAAAAGGAGATTTTAATTATGCCACTTATTCTCGACATTCTGTTTGTACTTATCGCTGTGATCTTTATTGCAGTAGGCGCAAAAAGAGGCTTTATCAAGAGCTTGATCCAGTCTGCTAAGTTCCTGCTCGCCATCCTTATCACATATTTTGTAGGTCCTATCGCAGGTCAATTCATCAAAGACCGTTTCGTTTTCCAACCCGTTTACGATTGGTTGAATAAAACAGGTATGGGAGCTGCTGATAAGTTGCCCGATTTTCTCCGTCCCGCTCCCGGCACGGTAGAAGAGGGCGTTCTTCCTCTGGCTCAATCGATTTCCGGTATTATTTCCAACCTTATCGGTTACGTTTTGGTCTTCATTCTGGCATTCATCGTACTCGCTATCGTTGGCTGGCTTCTGACCAAGATCACCGATAAGATTGCTATTCTCGGCACCGCTAACCATGTTCTCGGTGGTATCTTCGGTACTGTAATGGGCGCTATCGTTCTCGTTGTTATTGCTTCCATCATCAAGTTCTTGGATGTTAAGGATGTTATCTATTCGCAAACGGTTATTGTTGAATTCTTGGGTAATCTTTTCTCCTGATAGAAAGAACCCTGACCAAATAGTTCCCGAAAAAGCCTGCCGTTTCTTCGGTGGGCTTTTTCAAAAAATCCCAAAGAAAGGACTCATTTATTCCCATGGTAATGTGTTCACAATGCCATAAGCGTATGGCAGTTATATTTGTGACCAAAATGGAAAACGGCGAAAAGAGCACAAAGGGGCTCTGCCTCAAATGTGCCAAAGAGATGGGCGTGCCCGTAGATAATCTCGTTGGCAACGTTATGGGTCAGTTTGGCATTTCTCCCGAGCAGCTCGAGGGAGCCGAGGATGATATCAACGCAATGCTTGCAAACACCGAAACTCCTTCCGATGCGGACGACAACGAGGATGGCGGTGCACCTGCGATCGATCTCCCCAAGCTCTTCCGCGATGCGGGACTCTTTGCGCAAAAGCCTGACGGCAATCTGCCCGATGCTCCCAAAGCCAATCCAAACGATAAAAAATCCGATAAAAAGCGGGCAAAAGAAGAAAAAAAGCTTAAGTTTTTGCCAACATACAGTCGCAATCTCACGCAATATGCGCGCGAGGGAAAGCTTGATCAGATCATCGGTCGTGATCGCGAGCTTTCGCGCGTCATTCAAATTCTTTGCCGCAGACAAAAGAATAACCCATGCCTCATTGGTGAACCCGGTGTCGGTAAGACCGCCATTGCCGAGGCACTTGCGATCCGCATCGCATCCGGTAACGTTCCTTACAAGCTTCAAGGCAAAGAGATCTATCTGTTGGATATGACCGCTCTTGTAGCAGGCACACAGTTCCGCGGACAGTTTGAATCCCGTATTCTCGGTCTTTTGGCAGAGGTCAACGCCGTTGGCAATGCCATTCTTGTTATTGACGAGGTTCACAATATCGTTGGTGCAGGGGATGCAGAGGGAAGTGTGAATGCCGCTAATATCCTCAAGCCCGCACTCTCACGCGGCGAGGTACAGATCATTGGTGCCACCACCCTGAATGAATACCGCAAATATATCGAAAAGGATTCCGCACTCGAGCGTCGCTTCCAGCCCGTAACCGTCAATGAGCCCTCTGTTGAGGAGACGATGGAAATGCTCGCAGGCATTAAGCATTATTACGAGGAATTCCACGGTGTTATTGTCCCCGAGTCTGTTTTGCGTCGCGCCGTTGTGCTCTCCGAGCGCTATATCACCGACCGATATCTGCCCGATAAGGCGATCGACCTTTTGGACGAAGCCGCATCGGCACTCTCGCTTTCCTCTGCAGTCATCAACGAGTCCTATCGCATCCGCGACAGACTTCTTGACCTCAAACAAAAGAGAGAAGCGCTTGAGGGCGAGATCGCAGGCAACGATTCGGTAGAGCAGAGCCGCTATGAGGAGATTGCAAATGTTCGTGCCGAGGAGCTTAAGCTCTCCGAGCGCCTTGCTGAAATTGAACCCGAAACGCAGACTGTTACCCTTACCGAAGAAGAGATCGCAAATGTGATCGAGCTTTGGACGGGTGTTCCGGCAACTAGCATTACCGAGAACGAATTTGCACAGATTGACCGCCTTGAGAGCCGTCTCAAGGAGCACATCGTCGGTCAGGATACCGCAGTTGCGGCAGTTTCCAAGGCGATCAAGCGCCACCGCGCGGGAATTGCATACAAGAGAAAGCCTGTTTCCTTTATTTTTGCAGGACCTACCGGTGTGGGAAAGACCGAGCTTGTCAAAACGCTCGCAAACGAGCTTTTCCATTCGCCCGAAACGCTGATCCGTCTCGATATGTCCGAGTTTATGGAAAAACACAGTGTTTCTCGCATTATCGGAGCGCCTCCCGGATATGTTGGCTATGACGAGGCAGGGCAGCTGACCGAAAAGATCCGCCGCCGTCCGTATTCCATCGTTCTTTTTGACGAAATTGAGAAGGCACACCCCGACGTGCTCAATATCCTTTTGCAGATCCTTGACGACGGTCGCATCACCGATGCACGCGGCAAAACAGTCAATTTTGAAAATACCGTTATTGTCATGACCACCAACGCAGGCTCCGACCGCACAGGTGCTACCGCAGGCTTTGCTGTTAGCGAACAGACCGCCGCCGAGAGCAAAACGCAAAAGGCTCTTGAGGGCTTTTTGCGCCCCGAGTTCATCAACCGCGTGGATGAGATCATCACCTTCCGTCAGCTTGATGAGGAGGACTTTGTCAGCATCGCACGCATCATGCTTGAGGAGCTCAAGACCTCTCTTGCCGAAAAATCCATTGCACTCACTTATACGGATGAAGCTTTGGCACTGATTGCAAAAGCATCCTACTCACGCAAATTCGGTGCGCGTAATATGCGCCGCTATATTCAAAAAGAAGTTGAGGATCGCCTTGCCGAAAAGATCATTGCCGACTACACGCACAGCTATAGTATGGCAAAGGTAACGGTTGAGGGTGACTCTATCAGCGTTCTTTGTATGTAAGTAACCATAAAAGGAGAATTTATGAACGAAAAAGGTTCGAGATGGCATCTGGCAACTCCGTTGTCTGTTTGCCAAAGCTTGCATACCGATGCCGCCTGTGGGCTTTCCCGCAAGGCGGCTCGTTCTCGTTTCAAAAAACAAGGCAGAAATCCCTTGTTCGACGATGTGGCGCCCAAAAGAAAGTCGCCCATCAAGAGCTTGTTGCTGGATCCTGCCTTGCTTTTGATGCTTTTCTCAGCACTTCTCGCCATCCTGTTTTTATCCCCTTTGCAAATTGTATGCACAGTGGTGGTTTTTGCTTTGCTGACTTTCGCCCTCCTGCGCGTTTGGTATAAATGCGAGGAATTTTCCCGCACTGTAGCACAGTATCGAACACCGACTGTTCGCGTTTTGCGTGACGGAAGAGTGTTCAGTATTTCTGCCGCACGCGTTGTTCAGGGTGACGTCCTGCTTTTTGGTGCCGGCGATATTGTTCCCGGAGACTGCCGCCTTTTGTCCTCGCAGGATCTGCGAGTGCTGACGCTTTTACCAAATGAGGCAGGCAGACCGATCTATAAGGAATATACCAAGCGTGCCGACGTCACTTATGAATGGGGCATGCACGTGGACGCACCGCTTGCCGAGAATATGCTTTTTGGCGGATCAGAGATCCTTTGCGGCGAAGCAAGGGCGGTTCTGGTAGCTACGGGGCTCAACTCCTATCTGGGTGCTATGCGCTCCTTTACGCTCCCTGCGGAGATTCAAGAAAAGCACGGTCAAACTCCCACACAAAGGCTGATCGGTCCTTATCTGCGTATTTGGGGACTGTTATCCTTTGTTCTTTTAACTCTTTTGACCGTGATCGGATTGTTCACAACACCCACCGAGGGAGGACTTGCCGAGTATTTCTTTATTCTTTGCGTTCTTGTTGGCGTATCTTCACCTGCTACGCTTTCCCTGTATCTGCATTGGGTATCTGTTCGAGGCCGCTTGTTGTGCCTTGAGAACAATCCGCCCAAAAATCGCGCAGTTATCAAGTCTGAGGGTGGTGTGCAAAAGCTTGCAGGCGTTACCGATCTGTTTGTTATCGGCAAGCGCGGTCTTAGCGATGGCATTACCCATTTTTGGTCTGCTTTTGTAGCAAATAAAGAGATCCGCGCAGATGCTGAGGGGGAAAAGAGCGATCTGTACCCCTTATGCGAGGCAATGCTTTTGCGTCACGAGTTGGATATGCGTATGCCTTCCACAAACGGTTCAGGTTCTTCTGAATCTGACACGGTATTCCTTTCCGAACTCACCTCGCTTTGCCGATTTGATGTCGGTGCACTCAGGGTTCGCACACAGGCAGTCGAGGGTGATACATATCCCAATCACCCCTCGTGGCAATGCGTAACGGCGACTTTGCAAGAGGGAAGCAAGCGTTATCTCTTTGACAGTAGCGGAAGTCTTTTGCGCCAATGTGTTTTGTATGCCGACGGCGTGCGGATGCGTGCGATTACCCCCGAATACCGCGCTACCTTGCGGAAGTACTGTAACTACATTAAAGAAAACGGCTGCCGTGCACTTTGCATCGCAACTGAAAGAGGCGAGGGAACACTCGCCCTTGTAGGTGTTGTTGCACTGCGTGAAGAAGTGAGTATGGTGTTGCCATCAGTTGTTGAGGAATTGGCTCTTTCGGGCATTCCTACACGCTTTTTCCTATCCGATGACGATTACGCCAAGGTTTGCCACTTGCCCGAGCCCTATCTCTATTGCAATGATGAGCATCCCAAGCTCACCCCCACTCTTTTGCAAAATCACCGAACCTTTATTGGCTTCTCCAAAGAGGAACTTTCCGCTCTTCTGCCCACACTGCAGAAGAGCGGACACCGCATAGCCGTACTTGGCGGAAATAGCGATGACCGTTGCTTTTTGCGTGCAGGTATCCTCACCTTTGCTTGCGATACCGTTACTGATCTCAAGCAGTATGCTGAGGAGAACATCCGTGAGGGAGCTGACGAAGAGGGAAGGGAGGGGAGTCGCAATACATCACAAACGCTGCGCCGACATGCCGACGTGATCATTGAGCGCGCCGACCGCTTTGCAGGCGGCACTTATGCCGCACTTCAAACCATCTCGCACAGTCGCGAGGTAGAGGTGCGAACACAAATGCTGTTGCAATTCTGGTTGCACTCTCAGCTTGCGCGTATTGTTTTGATGCTTTTTGCGGTTTGTACCGGGATCGGATTCTTCTCAAGCTTGCAAATGTTCCTCTCGGGTTTTGCTATCGAAATAGCGGCACTCTACTTCCTCTCCGATGTTCCGCTTTCACAATCGGTCCTGAGACGTCCTAACACAACGGATAAAACGTTCCTCTTTGGCACACTTTTCGCAAAAGAATTGCTGATTCCGAGCATTCTCTCTATTGCAATTCCGGCTTTGACCTGCGTGATCCTTGCGTTTGTTGGTGTTTTGCCGCGGGAATCTATAAGAACCTATTTCTTTGTATCCTTGCTGCTTTTGCAAATCTGTGTTTTGTCTCGCATCGCATACCGCGCACAGGTCAGACCTGAAACCAAAAAGACCTTGCTGATTTGCGGTATCTCGGTTGGCGCTTTGGCAGTACTCATCCTTCTGTCTGTCCTGATAGCCCCCGTAGGAGCCATCACAGGAATGGGCGCATGGACTGCTCTGACAGCGTGCTTGTTGCCACTTACCCCTGCGCTTTACTTTATTTTAAATCTTTTGGTGCCTTTTTTAGGTCGGACAGCCAAATAATCTCCCCCTCCTGCATAGAATTGCAGTAGAAACCGATAAAGGAGAGATTTTGTGATGAAACGATGGAGTACCAACGATTTGCGCAAATTGGAGATCATCAATCTCTGCGACGGAACCAGACTTGGCTGCGCCAGCGACTTTGAATTTGACTGTGAGGATGCTAAAATTCTGGCTCTTGTGATTGCAGGGAGCGACGGACTGTTTGGAATGGGGAGGGAAGATGACATCATCATTCCTTGGAATAAGATCGAATGCTTTGGCGAGGACACGATTTTGGTGCGGCTTTCGCCTGCCGATCTGTCCTATTGCCTCTGTCCGCGCCCCAAAAGAAAGGGAATTCGCTATTAAATTGTAAAAAAACTGTAAACAAACAATATTTTGCTTGCAAAGATATATATTATGTGATATAATATCTTCGCTTGTGCAAAAATAGCACAGTTAAAATAATACACACATCGGACGAGCGTTGCATCGGTGCCGCAAAGCGGTTTTGGCAACTGCGTCGCGATGGTGGAAAAAACCGAAGGAGGACATAAAAATGTCTGTTATTTCTATTAAGCAACTGCTTGAAGCAGGTGTTCACTTTGGACACCACACCAGAAGATGGAACCCCAAAATGCAGGAGTACATCTTCACCGAGAGAAATGGTATCTATATCATTGACCTCCAGAAGACCGTAAAGAAGTTTGAAGAAGCTTACAACTTTGTTCGTGAGCTCTCCGAGAACAATGGCACTCTGCTCTTTGTTGGTACAAAGAAGCAAGCTGCTGAGGCTATTAAGGAAGAAGCAAACCGTTGCGGCATGTACTACGTAAACGTTCGTTGGCCCGGCGGTATGATGACCAACTTCAAGACCATCAAGAGATCCATTCATCGTCTGAACGACCTCTACAAAATGCAAGAGGACGGCACCTTTGATCTGCTTCCCAAGAAGGAAGTTGCAAGCATGCAAAAAGAGATCTTTGACCTTGAAAAGAGCTACGGCGGTATCAAGACCATGGATCGTCTTCCCGATGCAGTATTCATTGTTGACCCCAAGAAGGAAAGAAACGCAGTTCTCGAAGCTAAGAAGCTCGGTATCCCGGTTATCGCTATCGTTGACACCAACTGCGATCCTGACGACGCTGACTACGTAATTCCCGGTAACGATGACGCTATCCGCGCTATCAAGCTCATCTCCTCTGCACTCGCTGATGCTATCATCGAGGGCAAGCAAGGCGAAGAGACCGCAACTGAGGCTCCCGCAACCGAGACTGCAGACGCAGAGTAATTCACTACATTTTGGAGGATAAAAAAATGGCAAATATTACAGCAAAAGACGTAGCAGAACTCCGCAAGAGAACAGGTATTGGCATGATGGAGTGCAAAAAGGCACTCGTTGAAGCAGACGGCGATCTCGACGCTGCTATCAAGATCCTTCGCGAGAAGGGCGAGCTCAAGGCTGAATCCAAAATGGCTACCAGAATTGCAGCTGACGGTGTTGTTGCAATCGCAAAAGAAGGCGACGTAACCGCTATGATCGAAGTTAACTCCGAGACCGACTTCGTTGCAAAGAACGAAACCTTCAAAGAGTTTGTAAACGAGCTCCTCGCTCTCATCATCGCTCAAAAGCCTGCTGATATCGATGCTCTCATGGCTTGCCAATATGATGCAGAGATGACTGTTGAAGCTAAGATTAAGGAAATGATCTTCAAGATCGGTGAAAAGCTCACCATCCGTCGTTTCGTTATCGTTGATGGCATCACCAGCACCTATATCCACGGCACCGGCTCCATTGGTGTTATCGCTAAGTTCGAAACCAACGTTGCAGATCATGCAGATTTTGCAACCTTTGCAAAGAACATTGCGCTCCAAATCGGTGCATATCCCACTCCTTACCTCTCTCGCGAGACCGTTCCCGCTTCCGTTATCGAAGAAGAGAAGAATATTCTCCTCGCTCAAATCGCTAACGATCCTGCAAACGCAAAGAAGCCTGAGCAAATCAAGCTGAAGATGGTTGAAGGCCGTATTTCCAAGTTCTACGACAACAACTGCTTGCTCGATATGACCTACGTTAAGGACGACGATATGAAGGTTTGCCAATACGTAGCAGCTGCTGCTAAGGAAATGGGCGGCGACATTAAGATCGTTGATTTCTATCGCTTCGAAAAGGGCGAAGGCATCCAAAAGAGAGAAGAAAACTTTGCAGACGAAATCGCAAAGATGACCGCTGGCAAATAATTTTTTCTACAATAAATAAAAAGAGCACTTCAATTGAAGTGCTCTTTTTATTTTGTTTTTCATTATTTCACAACGGTGGTGCCGTAGTCGGTAAAGAGAACAGTGGAGGTTACATCAAAGGTTATGCCGTTTTGTGTGATCTTGCAGGTGTAAACCATCTTTACCAGTTTTCCATCTTCAAACGTCAGTGTCATGGTGTCAGCCTTTACGTTCAGGGCAGAAATTATGACGATGCCTTTGAGGACGTAGGATTTGGTGGCTGCATCGTAACGGAAGTTTTCAAACTTCACCAAAGGCTCAAGAGAGGTCAACAGATTGGAACGGAGTATGGTTGCTTGAGCAGCGGCAAAGCTTTGAGTTTCTGTTTGACCTGCAATGGTTGCGGTTGCTCTTGCTTTTTCCTTTTCAAATTCGTAAGTAGTAACGGTTTCCATTTCCATACCGGTCGTTTTGAGAACGGAGGTCTCGGTATAAGTAAAGTTTTCAAACTGCTTTGCATCAAATACAGCATTCCATTCTTCTTTTGTCATACCGGTAAAGGGAATGGGCTCGGTCTTTGTGCCGTTGCAAACGGAGCATGTAAAGGTCTTTATGCCGTCAGCCTCTTGTGTAGCGGGGGTTGTGATTGTGCCGGCATCCCAAGTGTGATCGGCTTTGTCAAAGACTTCTGCGCAGGATGCTTTCAAAAGGTCCATATACGAGATGCCGAAAAGCTCTACATAGGGGAGCTCTGCACATTTGTGCCAGTGAGAATTTTCATCATATGTCCATTCTTCATCGGGGGTGCATTTGTGAGCCGGGGTACATGCCGAAAGAATTGCCATGCTCAAAAGCATTACGAGCAACAAAATAATAGATGTAATCTTTTTCATTTTTTACTCCTCTTTGTTTTTAGATTTTATTTTGAAAGCCATGTGGCATCTCAACTGATTTTGGTGGTGTCGTAATTGGTGACGTTGATTGTAGAGGTCAGATAATAGATTGTTCCTTCTACGGTAACTTTGCAGGTGTAGGAAATCTCCGAAAGTCTGCCGTTTTTGAACTTAACCGACGCAGTATCTACCGGAACCTCATAGGTGGGAACGGTAAATACGCCCTTGAGCTTGTAGGATTTGCTTCTTGCCTCGTAGTAGTAATCTTGGTAGTCAGTCATCATTCTCAAATACATCCAAATTGCCTGGCGGTATCCGGAAAGATTCTCAAGAGGAAGAAGAGTCGATGCTGTTTCACCGGCAATGGTTTCGGTAATTTTACCTTTTCCTTGCTCAAATTCATATGTCATAATGGAGACGATCTCCATTCCGCTTTTTTTCAAAACTGTTCTTTCACTGCAGGTGAAGTTTATAAACAGATCAGAGGAAAGTGCGGTGTTCCACTCTTCTTCGGTCAGACCTTGAAAAGCAACATTTTGTGTTTTTTGATACATACATTCGGTGCAAACAAAGGTTTTTACGCCGGGAGCTTCTTGCGTTGCACGCTTGGTGATCACGCCAACATCCCATGTGTGGTTTGCAAGATCTGTTTGCTTGGTACAATCGGGATCGGTGCAGGCGTGCCAGTGGGAAGTCGTATTGTTTCTCCACCCCTCGGCAAGTGTGCATTCGTGCCCGCAAGCGGTAAACAGGATGCTTGATAAAATTGTAGTGAGTAAAAGTAAGATAGATGTAATTCTTTTCATGATTCTTCTCCTTTTTTGTCCTTCACTATAATAAACGAGAATCGGATGGGAGACATTACGCAAATATTGAAAAAAGTCCAAAAGTTTATGCGTCTGCTTCTTCGTTGGAGGAATCTTCTTCGTCTACCTCTTCGGTGTCTTCATTTCCTGTATAGGGCGCGATCATATAGCGGTCAATAATGGGATATGCCGCGTATGCCGATGTAAAGGTTACGGCTGCTAAAAACCAGAGGAAGGGGAGAATGATCGGCAGACCGCTCAGGGGAGTGGAGATGAGCAAGAGCAGGAGAAAAACGTGGAATCCTACGATCATGAGAATGCCCAAAACGCCCATAATATTGCGCTTGAAACCAAGCAGGGAGAAGATAAGAGCGTTTTTAAAGATTTTAAAGATGGAAAGGTCAAAGGTGACAAGCATCAAATAGAGGTAGAAACGCATTAAGAAATAGACAAAGACGAGGGCAAGCGTTGCAAAAAAGCCAAAATCGAGCGTAAAAGTGCCCGTACGTCCCCAGAAATAGGCGATATCAAAGCCGAGTACAAACAGAATGACCGCATCCAAAAGTCCAAGCAGAAATCCTTGCTTCAGGTTGCGCTTAATGGCATAAAAGTAATCCGACCAAATAAACACAGGCTCACCGCGCACCATATTGCGCACGATGTAAGCGGCACCTACGTTCTGCCAACCAAAGGTGACGACCAAAAAGAGGATGCAGATGCCCATGCCAATATAAGACCATGTTGTGAGCACAGGAATATTCTGTTGTGCGCCAAACAGATCAAACAGGAGCGTAGAGGTTGGCGAAGCACCAACGGCATTTGCCCCCAAGAGCTGCGGAAAGAGCACCTCACCCGCAACGGGAGTTTGCTTTGCAGAAATATAGATGTAAAAACAGATCAGGATGGGAATGATGAGCGGCAGCATCATCAAATTAAGGGTTATCAGCTTCCAAAAGCGTCTGCCAAGGAGCTTGAAATATCTTTTTATAGTTGGTGTGGTGTCTTCCTCAACCGCATCGGGGCGGTTATCTCGGTTGTAATCAAAAAAGCCAAACAGCTTGTTTTTCTTTTCGTTAGCCAAAACGAATACTTCCTTTGCTTAATTTATTTTACTTTTCAGTCTTTGCCATAAAATCGGCAAGAAGATAATCCTGCAGTTCTTTGAGGGTGTGAGGTGCTTTTTGTCCAACGGATGCGCCGTCTACCTCAATAATGCGCATACAAAGTGCCGATGCAGAGGTCAGGATGACCTCATCCGCGTCCTTGAGTTCTTCCAAAGTGTAAGGGCGTTCAAGAACGGGGATTTCAAAATGACGGCAAGCCGAGATCAGGTGCGCACGCCCCGTACCTGCCAAAATCAGTTCGTTTGCAGGATGCGTGATCAGCGTCCCGTTCTTCAGGATGGAAACGTTGGAGTGTGCACACTCGGTCACAACACCGTCGCGGTGGAGAATGCACTCGTCCACACCTGCTTCCACGCAAGCCTGGGTTGCCAACACACTTGGCAAAAGATTGAGAGACTTGATGTTGCAATGCAGGGCACGGGTGTCCTTGCGAGTGATCACGCGCAATTGGCGGTATGTATCCTTAATTTTTGCGGGTCTTAGCATGATCCACAGATTGGGTTTTGCACTCTCGGGGAAAGCGTGATTGCGAAAATCGGTTCCTCGGGAGAACTGAAGATATACCCACAGCTCACCGTCGTCCAGCTTTTTAACAAGCTCTTCTACAAGCGCGCAAAGCTCGTCGGGGGTGATTTGGGGATATATTTTGATGAGAGCGGCACTTTGAAAAATACGTTCAACGTGCTCACGCAATTGATAGACCTTATAATTGCGGCAAAACGTCACGTCATAAACGCCGTCACCAAAATAGCCTGCGCGGTCAAGCATTGGCACGCATATTTGGTCGAGCTCGTCAATTTTGCCGTTATAATAGCCAAGAGTTTTCATAGTGGAGAGGTATCCTTTCTCAAGTGTTCGTCTCGGACACGATCTGCATCAGGTGTTCGATAATGTCATTGTCATATTGTACTGTCGTATCCGCAAGGGCAGCGGTTGCAACCTCTGCCGCACTTCTTTGACAGTATATGCCGTCGGGCATAAAAGCTTGCACACTACCGTCCGAGTAGGTGTAAAGTGCCCAAAAGCGCATAGAATAATTTGCGTGATAAGAATTTTTGTCAAGAGCTTTCGTGTCAGCCGAAAGAGTGCGCCATGCAGTGTCAAAGGCATCCTCGCTTCCGCCAAGCATTACGGGAGTGGTTTCTTCCGCTCCGTTCTCACTCACAACAGTGGCAAAAAAGGAAACGGTTGCATTCGTTGCGGAAATTTTATCAAGAGTAGCCATCTCGGCAGCGGCATAAAAGCGCAGATGTGTTTCATCCTCGGGAAAGACTAAAGCAGCGCCGCGCATTTGCTCAAAGCGCATATAAAGCGCCGTGTAGGTAACGTCCGCCTCGGGAGAGACCACACCGCCCGAGGGCATCAGGGTATTATCCGAGCCGTACCAGCCAACAAAATTCTTTTCCTCACAGGTGGGCAGGGTAAAAGCCGTTCCCGCTCGGTGCAGAGTTACGGTCTTGTTTTCATTATCTTCAATGGAAATGTTGATTTTGGGACGTTCCACAACGTTGACGTAAAAGACTGCCGACAACACCGACCAATTCGACTTTTTGGTGCTCTCGGTGTGGTCATAGCCTGCAATTGTGCGCAGAGTGAGAATGTGAGTGGTATCGACCTCAAATTCGATTGGGAGCTTGACGTCAAATTTGTCACCCTCGCAAAGTGTTTGCCACTCACCGCTGTCCCAACGGTACTCAATGCGCAAAACGCCGTAGGAGTGTGTCATAATACCACGAAGATGAATGGAGTCATCGCTATGCACGCGCAAAGTATCATAAATGGTGGTTTTGCTCGTTTGCAGAATGGGACTTGAGAAGAAAGCGGAGCTTTCATACTTTTCGGGTGCGGTGGCAAGATAGGAGCAACGTCCGCCTGCGGGATCGGCGCAAGCTTTACTTGGCATCCCTTCATAAACGGGAATGACAAAGCTACAAGGTCCGTCAAGAACCCCCGACGACGCAAACGCGCCAAAGAGGGTACGGGATTCGGTCAGCGCACCTGCCACGTTTTGCATATACTGTCCCCAGAAGTTGCGGTCAGATGCGCGACTGTCAACGTTGAATTTTTGCAAATAGATGGTGTTTTGGTAGCGGTCGATAAAGCTTGTCTTAATGGTATATGTACCGCCCCAAAGGGACTTCCAAAGAGTATCCCAAGCGGGGGAGCCCCAAGCTTCTGCCATATCTTCGGTGCCGCTTTGAGCACGCTTCATGGCATTGTAATAAATGGCAAACAGACCGTTTCCGCTTGCTTTGATATTGAAAAGATTGTAGTAGCCGTCCAGCGCCTTGAGTTCCTCGGCGGTGTAACCTTCGCTGGGCGCGAGGACCTTGTTGCCGCTCTCGGAGGTTTGCGTGCCGTTCTCATAATACTCGGCAAGGAGCGTGCCGCACTTGCCGCCAAGAACGGGAGAGATGCCGTCGCCGCCTTGCTCCTGACGTGCTTTTACGGCAAGATAAACGGGATTGACGTCAAGTGCCTGTCCCACCTCAAGGAAGTATTCGGCAAAGGTCTTGCCGTTCTCCAAGGTGGCATCCTTCATAAACGTGCCAACAAGCACTGCCTCGACCTCTTCGATGCCGACAGTGTGCGCGGCAGAAAGATCATAGAACTGAAAGATGTCGGTTTCATTCAAAAAGTTGCGCGGGTCCATAAAGTATTTAACAGCCGCAACCGATGCCTGATAGTAGCCCGAATCATAGGTTTCTTTATTGGTTGCATGACGGTAAGCGCGATAGTCGTCATTGCCCGAGATCAAATTGGTTTCGGCATCCTTGGTTTCCTGATCGATGACGTAATCCCAACGGTAAAGGGAATTGCCCTCGGTAATGAGCAGGGGAGTAAAGCTCCATTCGGGGTGGAGCAGATGTAACTCCGTTAAGGGGCGCGCATATTCTTCGGGAAAGCCTTGGGAAAGAAGAGATTGATAATATTCTTCTGCCTCGCCTTCAAAATAGCGAGTGTTTCCACTGACAACCAGAATAACACCGCCAACAAGACATACGGCAAGCAGAGTGCAAACCAGCGCCAGCACAAGCTTTTTGGACTTTCTTTTCATCATGCACCTCCTAAATTGTATAGTTAATTATATTATAACATATAATTGGGCGCTTGTGTGGATTTTTTGGAAAAAAATTAAGGACAGAGACCAAAAATCTCTGTCCTTTATCTCTACTTCTTCTCAAACACGATCTCATTATCGGTTACGTCTGCCAAAACGCTGTCACCTTTGGCGAATTTCCCCTCTAAAAGATCGGTGGAAAGTCTGTCTTCCACAAGACGCATCACCGTTCTGCGCAAGGGGCGTGCGCCCCAGCTCTCATCAAATCCCTTGGCGGCAAGCAGCTCCGCAACCGCCGGGGAGAAGGAAAGGGAAATGCCAATATCCCTGCAACGCTCCACCACATCTTCCAGCATCAGGCGCGCGATAGAGGTGATATCTTCTTTTGAAAGACTGTTAAAAACAACCACCTCATCCACTCGATTGAGAAACTCGGGGCGGAATGTCGACCGCAATGCACGCATCATTTTCTCGCGGCGTTCGCTCTTCTCGCTCTCGGCAGAGTCGGAGACAAATCCAAGCGTTTTTGTAGCAGAAAGATCCGATGCACCGACGTTTGAGGTCAAGATGATGACGGTGTTTTTAAAATCTACCTGCCGCCCTTGCGAGTCGGTCAAATGTCCGTCCTCAAGCACCTGCAAAAGGATGTTGAATACGTCGGGATGCGCTTTTTCGATCTCGTCAAACAGAAGCACCGAATAGGGCTTGCGGCGTATCTTTTCGGTCAGCTGTCCGCCCTCATCAAAGCCGACGTAGCCGGGAGGGGAGCCGATGAGCTTGGAAACACTGTGCTTTTCCATATATTCCGACATATCAAGGCGGATCATCGCACTCTCACTCCCAAATATCACAAAGGCAAGCGCGCGAGCGAGCTCGGTTTTGCCAATGCCCGTCGGTCCCATAAAAATGAAGGAACCTATGGGACGGCGTGGATCCTTGAGCCCAATGCGACCGCGTCGAATCGCTTTTGCAACTGCACCGATCGCATCCGACTGACCGATTACGCGCGCCTTCAAATGTTCTTCCAGGTGGAGCAGACGTTCTTCTTCCTCACTCAAAAGATTGTGCACGGGGATGCCTGTCCATTGTGTAACGACCTCGGCAATGTCCGCTTCACTGACAGAGAGTTCTTTGGATTCTTGCGCAGAACGCCACTCCTGTTTTTCTTCCTCGATCTCCTTTTTCAAGGCTTGCTCCTTATCGCGCAAAGCGGCGGCACTTTCAAATTCTTGCGAAAGGATCGCCGTTTCTTTCTCTCGTGAGACCGCTTTAAGCTCTTCTTCCTTGGCTTTGATGCCGTCGGGGGAGGTGTGTGCGCGGATCCGCAGACGCGATGCTGCCTCGTCAATCAGATCAATGGCTTTATCGGGCAAATAGCGATCGGCAATATAACGGACGGAAAGCTCCACCGCAGCTCGAAGCGCCTCGTCTGAAATTTTGAGCTTGTGATGCGTCTCATACCGTTCACGCAACCCCAAAAGGATCGCCAAAGCATCCTCGCGTGAGGGTTCACCTACGGTTACAGCTTGAAAACGTCGCTCAAGTGCCGCATCCTTTTCAATGTGGCGACGGTATTCGGGGGTAGTGGTTGCGCCGATCACCTGCAATTCACCGCGTGCCAGGGCAGGCTTGATGATGTTGGCGGCATCCACCGCTCCCTCGGCGGCTCCCGCACCGATGATGGTGTGGATTTCATCAATAAAGAGAATGATATTCGGGTTTTTGCGCACCTCTTCCATCACGTTTTTAAAGCGTTCTTCAAACTCGCCGCGGTATTTTGCACCTGCGATCATAGAGGCGATGTCAAGCGTTACCACGGCTTTATCAAGCAGATTTTCGGGAACATCCCCCCTTATAATCCGCGTGGCAAGACCTTCAACGACCGCGGTTTTGCCAACGCCCGGCTCGCCAATCAGGCACGGATTGTTCTTTTGCCGTCTTGAAAGAATTTGAATGAGCCGCTCTGTCTCCCCATCGCGCCCGATCACGGGATCAATCTTACCCGTCGCAGCAAGCTCGCAAAGATCTCGGGCATAGCTTTTGAGTGCCTGAGTAGAGGAGAGAACACTGTCTCTTTTTCGTTCTGCTGTCTTATTTTTGATAGGAATTGCTCCCTCAAGAGTGGGGGAAGCACCGATATAAGCGGCAAGATCACTTGAAAGATCGCTGACAGAGATATGAAAGCTCTCCAAAATACGCACAGCCACAGAATCCTGCTCGCGCAAGATGGATAGGAGCAAATGCTCGGTGCCGATCAATTCCTGACCGCACTTTTGTGCCTCGGCAAAGGATGCCTGAATAATGCTTTTGGTGCGCGGTGTCATATCGGTTGCCGAAACCTCGCAAGGGACGCCCGCACCTGCCAAACGGATGATGGCACTCTTCACCTTTTCGGCATCAACCCCTCGGCTTTGCAGGTAGTGTGCGGCAACACCGCTTTCCTCACGGCAAAGACCGAGCAAAAGATGCTCCGAGCCAATGTAGGTGTGTCCCATGTCCGATGCACTCCCGAGTGAAAAGTTGAGCGCATTCTGTGCTTTTTGCGTAAATCTGTTCTTCATTTGCTATCCTTTCTCTGCGTGTTATGAGGCATCAAGGACCGCCTTGATGCGTGCGGCGCGGAGCTTGTCGCGTGCTACTTCTCCCTTGGGAGTTGTCTCCGAGGAAAGTGTCAGGGTGGCAGGCATCGCCTCTACCAAAAGTGTGCCCAATTGCTCGTAGGTAATGCCCGAAACAAGACCTTTGGAGATGCCGAGCCGTACCTCACAAAAGAGCCTGATGAACTCCTCAGTGCCAATCATATAAGCATGCTTTAGTATGCCCACACATCGCCCAACCTTATCCGTCAAAGCTTCAAGTGCGTCCTCTTGAATGTTCTTGCGCGCTTGCATTTCACTCTCGCTGATCTGTCTGACCGCCTCGGTCAGCTTTGAGAGGATCTCATTTTCCGTCACGCCGAGCGTGATCTGATTGGATATCTGATACATACATCCCGCACTGCCGCTGCCTTCGCCAAACAGACCGCGTATGGCAAGACCGAGCTTTGCAAGCTGTGCGGCAAGAGATGCGATATAGCCGCCGCGTGAGAGTGCGGGCAGAAACATCATTACCGATGCACGCATCCCCGTGCCAAGGTTGGTGGGGCAGTGGGTAAGATAGCCAAGCGTGTCACTGTAAGCAAAATCAAAATCGGCATCCAGACGTTTTTCAATCTCCGAGGCGTTTTTGTAAGCTTCTTCTAAAGAAAGTCCCGAAAGAATAGCCTGTATGCGCAAATGATCCTCCTCGCAAAGCATTACGGCGCAGCCGTTTGCCTCTTGCAAAAGGAGTGAGTGCGGTGTTTCCATGGTGGCAAATTCGGGGCTGACGTAGTGGCGTTCTACGTAAGACGTTGCCATAATAGGGGAAATATCCGAAAAATTGATGCGCCGAAATCCTGCATTCTCCAAAGGTGCAGAGACCTTTTCAATGATCTCATTTGCGTTATTGGCATCCAAACGGGAGGGGAAGGGGTAGCCGTTTATGTTTCTTGCAAGCCGCACACGCGAGCTGATGACCGTATCGGATAGAGGTCCTGTTGTGTTATACCAAGCCATTATGCTTCACTCTCCTTTCTTTTGTTGTCTTCAAGGCTTTTGATCTCGTCACGAAGCGTTGCGGCAACCTCAAAATCTTCCTTTGCAATCGCCTCTTGCATTTGCCGCTTGAGCAGCTTGAGCCGCTCTGCCTTGGCACGTCTTGCGCGATGACGGGCAGGAACTGCTCCCGTATGTGTGGTGGTTCCGTGAACGGTATGGAGCGTTGGTGCGAGCTCTTCGGCAAAGACGCGATAGCAGGTGGGGCAACCTACGCGACCGCTCCCACGGATGCGCGCAAAGGTAGAGGAACAGTCGGGGCATTTTTTGCCGCTGACGGCAGTATGCGGACCCATGCCAAAAAAGCCGCCAAAGAGGTTTTCGTGTAGATCGCAAAAGGGATCGGCAAAGCTGCCAAGCATCGAGGTAATATCTCCAATATCCCCCTTTTCGTGCAATTTTGCGGCACATTCGCCGCAAAGGGAGTAGGATCGCACCTTTCCGTTGAGATTTTCATTGTAAAAGACGGTAGCCGTCCTTTTTTTGCATTTTTCGCAAAGCAAATTGATCAGTCCTTTCTTTTCGGAGAGCGCATAGCTGTCCTTTTTGTATTATTATAGAACTTTTGCCCTGCGTAATTTGTCGGAATTTGAAAGGAAAAGAAAAATAATTTACCATTTTTTTCCTTTCGATCAAAAAAACACTTGACAGGCAAAAGAAAATATGCTAAAATAAAAATGTAAAATATTGAGGTGACATCAAAAATCACACGATTTCAAACAGTTCTGCTCTGTGCAAAACGTGTTTGCTTGCCACCAACAACTTTGCGGATGGCAACAAAAATCGTCAAATAAGAGCGCAAGAGTAGAGCTGATAACGGCTATCTTTGCGCTTTTTTGTTTTTTACACAAATTTTAAGGAGGTAAACTATGCAAAGACTATTTTCAGTTCTTTTGCTCGCATCCCTACTTTTGACGGCTCTTTCGGGTTGTTTGCAAGGCAATCAAACCGAGGGAACAACTCCCAATGCCACTACTCCGAATGTAACAACGCCCGAGAGCACGACCCCAGAGGAGACAACGCCGGAGGGCACAGCAGCAGAAACCACAACGGAGGATGTTACAACCCCGGAAACACCGCCCGAAGTTACGCCCCCAAAAGTTATTAACGGCTTAACTATGGGCACGTATTATCTTCCTTATTCGCTCCGTTCAGAGCCCATTTCTTTGACTTTTTACGAAAACGGACGTTTTGAAGCGAAGTATCCGGATGATGCGGAGGAGCCGTACTGCAATTTTTACCGAGTCAAGGATGGTCAGGTTATTCTTGCTATTGAAAATCCTGAAAAATCCCATGTGTTTACCATATTGGAAAACGCTTTGGTGTTCGATGATAAGGCATCAACTGCAAACTTGTGGGATAGCTTGGCTTGGACGCGAGAAGTTATCTACTTTTTGCCGGATGTTTCAGAAAGTGCTATCTTAGCCACTACTGTAATGGCAGAAAACGATTGGGCAGTACCCCCTGAAATTGGAAAAATTTACGGCAAATATCAGCACACCGCCGGTTCCAACACCTATGATGTCTATGCCTTTATGCTTGCGGAGGGTGACGATTTTATTTGGAGCGATAAGATATGGGGTACGCCATATACCTTTACTTATGCAAACGAAAGAGAAATTCTCATATACTACCAAGGCAAACTCCTTACTTTGAACGAAGCATTCGATAGAGGCATTATTACACTTGATACTCTTGCTGAACTGAACCAAGACCATCACAACTGCGTTATTGCGCACAGCTACGATGACGGTGTTGTTACACAAGTAGACCAAAATGAAGTTATACTTTACACTTGCTACATTTGTGGTGAAACAAAAACAGCTGAATTGCCCGACGATTTCGCATTCTCCTTGACCTGGGGATTTGACGGTGCATACGATTCAAAAACAGGGCATTTGGAAAACGGTTACAATTACAAATTGGGTGCAAAGTGTGAAACGACTTTAGTTTTGACGCGCGAAGAGCTGATGGATATCTATCGATTGTTCTATAATGCGAACTTTACAGAAATCAAAGAAGATTTTGTTGTTGGTAATGTTCTCGTACAACCTTACTATGATATTGAAATCAGTTACACGATCAACGGGGAAACGGTTGATTTTACAATCGACGGGGAAGTTCTTGCATACTTTTATACAGACTGGGAAGTTCATCAAGAATTCGGCTACGCATACTACAAAATCGTAGATTTTATAAGAAACACCGAAGAATACAAATCCTTACCGCCCAATACCAATATGTACTACTAAGAAACACTTTTTGGATGCCGCTTTTGCGGCATCCTTTTTTGAATTGTTTTTTCAAAAATCATTTTCCAATCTTCAAAAATATTGACATTTCTGCTTTTTCGTGGTATACTATTATGGTATGTCATAAAAATCGCCCAACAGGGCAGAAAGGAGACGCACAATGGCAAACGAAATCGCACAAAACGGTCGCTATCCGCATCTTGCGTGCATCAACACCCCCGATGACCTCAAAAATATGCCTGCCGAGGAGTTATCCGCGTTGGCTGACGAAATTCGCGCATCCATCATCGAGCGCGTAGAAGAAAACGGCGGACACCTCGCATCCAATCTTGGAGCAGTTGAAATGACACTTGCCATTCACCGCGTCTTTTCTTCTCCCCACGATCATATCATCTTTGATGTCGGTCACCAAAGCTACACGCACAAGCTGATCACAGGGCGCCGCGAGGTGTTTGACACTCTGCGACATGGCGGCGGCATCAGCGGTTTTCCCAAACGCAGCGAGAGCGAGCACGATGCTTTTGGAACAGGGCATAGCTCCACCTCTCTTTCTGCCGCCCTCGGTTTTGCCGAGGCAGACCGTCTCAGCGGCTCGGATGCGTATACCGTTTGCGTGTTTGGCGACGGTGCTTTTACGGGCGGTATGATCCACGAGGCACTCAATAACTGCCGCAAGGATCTGCGCCTTGTCATTATTCTCAATGAAAACGAGATGTCGATCTCCCAAAACATCGGGCGCTTGGCACTTTCTCTTTCCAAGCTGCGCTCGGCAAAGGGATATTTCAAAACCAAACGTGCAACGGCAAACTTCCTGCAAAAAATTCCGCTGATCGGCAAACCCATCTTCCGCGGTCTCTTGCGCGCAAAGATCGCCGTCAAGGACATGCTATATGGAAGTAACACCTTTGAAAACCTCGGGCTCTACTATCTCGGTCCTGTTGACGGCAACGACGAGCGCGCCGTTGAGCAGCTGCTCACAGAAGCCAAAGCCAGCGGACAGAGCTGCCTGATCCATCTGCACACAAAAAAAGGGAAGGGCTACGCCCCTGCCGAGGAGCACTCCGATCGCTACCACGCCCTGCATCCTGCCGGAGCAACGCATCCTGACGGACACAATTTCTCCGAGGAGATGGGCGCACACCTGACCAAGCTTGCAAAAAAGGACGGTCGTATTTGTGCCATTACTGCCGCAATGACCTCGGGAACGGGGCTTTCCGCATTCCAAGCAGAGCATCCCACACGCTTTTTTGACGTTGGTATTGCCGAGCCCCACGCTGTCACCTTTGCCGCAGGACTTGCCGCAAACGGATGCCGCCCCGTGGTTGCCATCTACTCCAGCTTTTTGCAACGCGCCTACGATAATATTGTGCACGATGTCGCTCTGCAAAACCTGCCCGTCGTGTTCTGCATTGACCGTGCAGGTCTCAATGCCGCCGACGGTCCCACGCATCACGGCATCTTTGACGTTGCATTCCTTTCCGAAATCCCCAATATCAGCATCTATTCTCCCATTACCAACCAAGCGCTCCACTCCGTCTTGGAGGAAGCCTTGGCATCAAATACTCCCACTGCCATCCGTTATCCCAACGGATACGAAAATGCGGACATCAAAAACGCATTTTATTCAGTGGCGGCTACCGTTTCGGGGCGCGTGCGCGCTGACTATACCGCGAGCGAGGCAGAGAGACTTGATGCCGTCATCGTCACGCACGGACGCATCACAACCGAAGCTCTCAAAGCAAAGACCATGCTCAAAGAGCAGGGAAAACAGGTTGGTATTTTGCTTCTGGAGCAGATCAAGCCTTACGAAAAGATCGCCGGGGAGGTGGCAAGTCTTTTGCCAAAGCAATCCTCTCGCGTGCTGTTCCTCGAGGAAGAGATCCGCGCAGGCGGCATGGGTATGATGCTCTCGGCAGCTCTTGCAAATTATGAGGTCATGCAAAATAAGACCGTCACAATCAAGGCACTGGGCGAGCATTTTGCCATTCAAACACGGAACGAGCCTATTTGGAAGAGCTTTGGGCTGGATGCTGATGCCATAGTCTCTGATATTTTGTCCTGATAGCATTACAGATAAAAAATATTTACAAAAAAATCGAAATTTTATGATTGACAATCCCCTGATTATGTGATATAATTTATGTAGAGATAAATAATATGAAATGGAGGATACATTATGAAATTGCATTTTTTGGACGAATATATCCCCGGAACAAAGTTGAAGAAGGCAGAAATGGAGAACCTGACAGGCTTAGCCTTTCTCAAAAAGGTTTTCTTCGTTAGTGAGGGGGTAATGCTCACACAGATCCGCGATATTTCCGGTATTGATAGCTCTACTTTGCAAAACTGGACAAAGCGCGGCTGGGTAGCAAACGCAAGACTCAAAAAGTATAATATGGATCAGGTAGCGCACATTCTCATCATCAACATGCTGCGTTCCTGCATGCAGCTGGAGCACATTGCATTCCTGGTACAGTATATCAACGGTGACATAGAGGATACGAGCGATGATATCATCACCGATTCTCGTCTGTACGATTATATCTGTAGCATTCTTGAGCATATTATCAAAACCGGCGATTGCTCACTGGAAGAGATTGCTGATTGTGTTGCAAAAATCACCAAGGATTACGTTGAGCCCTTTGATGGCGCTCGCGAACGCCTCAACCGTGCCCTTGAGATCATTGTGGTAACCTACTATTCCGCACTGCTCAAGCGCCGCGCAACCCAACTCCTTGAAAATCTCGGAGCATAAACAAAAACAAAACAGACCTTCTCTGTGAAGGTCTGTTTTGTTTTTCATAGCAAAAATCCCTTCCCGAATCGGGAAGGGATTTTATAATCAAAATTATTTTTTAAGGTTTGCTTCAAGCGCTGCAAGCTCTTCGTAAAGCTCTGCGGGAACGCGGTCGCCAACCTGCTTATAGAACGCTTTGATGTTTTCGACGTCCTCAAGCCAGCTCTCGTTGTCGATGGTGAGCAGCTCGCGGATGGTGTCAACGGTAACGTCCTCAAGTCCTTCAATGTTGATGTCCTCAGCCTTGGGAACAAAGCCGATAGGAGTTTCAACTGCGTCAACCTTGCCGTCGCAACGGTCAAGGATCCACATCAAAACTCTCATGTTGTCGCCAAAGCCGGGCCAAATGAAGTGACCGTCAGCATCGGTGCGGAACCAGTTAACGTGGAAGATCTTGGGCGCGTTGGGGATCTTTTTGCCCATGTTGAGCCAGTGTTGGAAGTAGTCGCCCATATCGTAGCCTACGAAGGGACGCATAGCCATGGGGTCACGGCGAACAACACCAACGGCACCTGCAGCGGCTGCGGTGGTCTCCGACGCCATGATAGAGCCTACGAAAGTACCGTTCTGCCAGTTTTTGGATTCGTAAACCAGGGGAGCAGTCTTTGCACGTCTGCCACCGAAGATGATAGCGGAGAGCGGAACGCCCTTGAGGCTATTGAATTCGGAGGAGATGCAAGGGCAGTTGGTAGCCATTGCGGTAAAGCGGGAGTTGGGGTGCGCACCGGAGGTGTTGACCTTGTCTGCCTTGTCGTACTTGGTGTAATCCCATTTCTCGCCCTTCCAGTTAAGAGCATTCTTGGGAGGATTGTTGTCAAGACCTTCCCACCAAACGGTGTTGTCATCCAAATTGTGGCAAACATTTGTGAAGATGCAGTTCTTCTTGGTGGTCATGAGCGCGTTGTAGTTGGAGTGCTCGTTGGTACCGGGAGCCACGCCAAAGAAGCCGTTTTCGGGGTTGATAGCATAAAGTCTGCCATCCTCGCCTACGCGGATCCAAGCGATGTCATCGCCAACGGTCCAAACCTTGTAGCCTGCCTTCTTGTAGATTTCGGGCGGAATGAGCATTGCAAGGTTGGTCTTGCCGCAAGCAGAGGGGAATGCAGCAGAGATATACTTGATCTCACCTTGAGGATTTTCAAGACCGAGGATGAGCATGTGCTCAGCCATCCAGCCTTCCTTACGGCCAAGATAGGATGCGATACGGAGTGCAAAGCACTTCTTGCCAAGCAGAACGTTTCCACCGTAGCCGGAGTTTACGGACCAGATGGTGTTGTCCTCGGGGAAGTGGCAAATGTAGCGCTTTTCTTCATCGCAGTCAGCAACAGCGTGCAGACCTTTGATGAACTCGGGGGAATCACCCAGAGCCTCGATTACGTTGGTACCAACACGAGTCATGATGAGCATGTTGAGAACGACGTAAATGGAGTCGGTGAGCTCAATGCCGATCTTTGCAAAGTCAGATCCAACAACGCCCATGGAGTAGGGAATAACGTACATGGTTTTGCCGTTGTAGGAATTTTTATAGAGCTTGGAAAGCTTTTCGTAGCATTCCTTGGGGTCCATCCAGTTGTTGATGTTACCGGCATCCTCTTTTTTGGAGGTGCAGATAAAGGTTCTGCCTTCAACACGAGCAACGTCATTGATGGCGGTGCGGTGCAGATAGCAGTTGGGGTAAACGTCAGGGTTGAGAGCTTCCAGCTCACCTGTAGCACAAGCCTGGGCACGCAGAGCTTCGGTTTGCTCCTCGCTGCCGTCAATCCAAACGATCTCCTTAGGACCTACCATGTCAGCCATGGACTTGATCCAATCAAGAACATACTTGTTGTTGGTCATAGTTTTGCTCCTTTTTTATATGTAAAATTTAATCAAAAACAATATGGTGGGAAAATAAGCCACCTTATCACCCATTATATATTATACACATGCGAATTGTGCTTTTCAAGAGAATTTTTAAAAGGTTACGATTTGTTCATAATTTGACCTATAATATTTTGACAAATATTATACCGCTCAAAAATCCACTTGACAAAGTCCTGCAAATGGTGTATCATAATATATATAATAAAATGATGAAAAGGAGACACCGAATGGGAGCGGATCTTGGATTTTTTGCCGAGGATCGCGAACGCGATTTTCCCGAATTGAATAAATGTCCCGATTGCGAAACCTTCTTTGCCGACGATTGCTGCCCATTGTGCGGAAAAGAGTGTCCCGAGGAGTTCCGAGCAGGCAATCGCAAAGAGGTCAAACAAAAGAAACACCGTCGCCCTGCCGGAAATGGGCGCGTGCAATTCGTGCCGTGGTATTATAGCGCGTGGTTCATTGTGCTGATGCTTATTTTTGCCCCCATTGTTGGTATCGTCCTAATGTGGAACAGCCATTGGAAAAAGCATTGGAAGATTATTGTAACCGTTGCTATTGTGCTTTTTCATTTCTTTGGCGCTTACCTGATCGGCTTTGTTGATACACTTTTTATGGGATTGAGAGGGGAGCCTGAACCGCCCGTCAATCTCGAGCTTTCCGAGGTGGATTACCGTGCCGCTTGTACCACGCTCGATGCCGAAGCGCTCTACCGAAACAGTAAGGATTACGTTGGCAGATACGTTCGCATGGAATGTACTGTAACCGGAGTTGCCTCGAGTTATTATTACACACAAGAATACGAATACTTCACCGCCGATGTTTATCTCTGTAAGATACAGATAGAAGATCGGATTTTAGAGTTTTTTGTGATGGATTACCGTCAGGAAAACCAAGCTCGCTTGGCTGTTGGAGATAAAATTACCGTTTGGGGTGAGGTTGCCGGTGAATTGGAAGGCAATACGAGCCACAACGGAATCAGTATCAAGCTTCCCTCAATCTACGCTCGCTTTATCGATTTACAATAATTGGAGAAGATTATGCCAAGATTTTTTATTCGCGCCAATCAAATTGAAGATGGTGTTGTAACGCTTTTGGGCGACGATGCCCATCACATCTCCCGCTCGCTCCGCATGGCGGCAGGGGAGTGCATCACCGTATGCGATATGCAAAAAAATGAATATGAATGTGAGCTGACCGATTTTTTGCCCGATCGTGTGCTTGCCAAAATTTTGGAAACGCGCAAGAGCGACACCGAGCCGCCCTACTACGCACACGTTTTTCAGGCGCTCCCCAAAGGAGACAAGCTGGATAGCGTGATCCAAAAGGCAGTCGAGTGCGGTGCTTCCGAGATCACTACCTTTGAGAGCGAGCGTTGTATCGTTCGCGCAAAGGGAGAGAACGAAGCTAAGAAGGTCGAGCGCCGTCAGCGCATCGCGCTCGAAGCTGCCAAGCAAAGCGGTAGAGGAATTGTTCCCACAGTCAACCCGACCGTATCGTTTGCCGAAATGTGCCGTCGTGCTGCAGAGGCAGATATCGCACTCTTTTGCTACGAGGGGGACGGAACCGAACCACTCCCGACGGCTTTGAAGAAAGCAATCTCAAAAATTGATAAGGAAACTCCGACCATAGCACTTATCATTGGCAGCGAAGGTGGCTTTTCTCTTGCCGAGGCCGAAGCCATTTGCCAAAAGGGTATACTCCCCGTTGGACTCGGCAAACGCATTCTGCGTACCGAGACCGCGTCGGGATTTGCGCTCGCTTGCCTTGTTTACGCCCTTGAAATGACTTAAAATCCTATCAAAATGAGCAAAAAAGTGGTGGATTTAACCAAAATCCACCACTTTTTTTACCCTCATTTTTTCCACCATAGGCAGTCTGCCCAAAAAAAATAAAAATTTTTATAAGAAATATTCAAAAACCTATTGAAAAATGCCAAAAAATAGTGTAAAATATAGGTAGTTTTGTACGAAGCCTATTCTCAAAAAACACAAGAGGAGATTGAATTTATGTCAAATAGGTTGTTTCAAGGTGTTATTCACCAAATGAAGGATGCGATTGATCGCGTTATCGGCGTTGTTGATGAAAACGGCGTCATTATTTCTTGCTCTGAACTTGTCAAGATCGGCGAGATCCGTCAGGGCGTGCGCGATGAACTCAGCTACTCGAGCGAAGTGATCACCAGCGGCGGCTATACCTACCGCCCTATGACCAACGGCCCCAAAACCGATTATATCGTTTTTGTTGAGGGTGAGGATAAGATGGCAGAGAAGATGTCCAAGCTTTTGGCTATTTCTCTGGGCAACATCAAAAACCTCTATGATGAAAAGTACGATAAAGGCTCTTTCATCAAAAATATTATTCTCGATAACATTCTTCCCAGTGATATCTACATCAAATCCAAGGAGCTGCATTTTAACACCAACGAGCTGCGCGTTATCTTCCTGATCAAGTTCTTGGGCAAGACCGATATGCTGCCGTTTGAAATGCTGCAAAACATGTTCCCGGAAAAGGCAAAGGATTACGTCATAAGCGTTGGCGAGCACGATATCGTGCTTGTTAAGGACGTTAAGCCCGGCACCGAAAACAAGGAATTTGAAAAGATTGCAACCAACATTGCCGATACACTTTCTGCCGAGTTCTATACACAGGTAGCTATCGGTATCTCCACCGTTGTTGAGAACATCAAGGATCTTGCCCGCGCATACAAGGAAGCACAAGTTGCTCTTGAGGTTGGCAAGGTATTTGAAAACGAAAAGAACATCATCAGCTATGAAAACCTCGGCATTGGCCGCCTGATCTACCAACTGCCCACCACACTTTGCGAAATGTTCTTGCAAGAAGTGTTCAAGCGCGGTAGCCTCGAGTCTCTCGATCGCGAAACTCTGCAAACTATTCAGGCATTCTTTGAGAACAACCTCAACGTTTCCGAAACATCCCGCAAGCTCTTTGTACACCGTAACACATTGGTTTATCGTCTTGACAAGATCCGCAAGATGACAGGTCTTGACCTGCGCGAGTTTGAGCATGCTATCACGTTCAAGGTAGCACTCATGGTTAAAAAGTATCTCAATTCCAAGCCCATCAAGTTCTGATATATCATCTCGCGATCAAATCGCTGAGAGTAGGAAAAAAGCGAAATGCAGGGAACGCCTGGCATTTCGCTTCCGTACTGTATACATTGCGCATAAGTGCGTGCGAATATCCATAAAATACGGTATTATAGACCTGCACGTCATATCTGATTTATAATTTGAAGGGAAACAAGAATGGATTATAACGATTACAATGATTATTCCTGGATGGAATATCCAAAGCAACCCAAAAGACGCAAAAAGCGCGAATGGCGCTGTTCCTTAACCGTTCTATTGGCTTTGCTGAGCGTTGCCATTGTGGCAACCATGATGCTCACCTTTACTCTAACCTCAAAATGGGTAAGGGCACAGGATTCTGAAATTATTGCAGAGCAGCAGCAAACCATTGATGTTTTGCGTGATACGTTGAAGGATGATTCCTTTACCAAGCTGCAAATTCTGGCAAGCTTGTTAGAGGAGTATTCCTACTATTCCAACCAATTTGACAAAGAGCAAATGCTCGACCAGGTTATGCGCGCATACACCGAGGCGACAGGCGACAACTATGCCGCTTATTACACCGATGAAGAATATGCCGCTCTCAGCAGCGACAATGCAGGCGCCGGCGTTGGCATCGGTGTCAGCGTTGTGCAGGAGCCACTGGTTGTGGAAGGTCAGGAGTTTTTGACCTTTAACATTATCACCATTTTTAAAAATGCACCTGCTCAAAAGAGCAATCTGCGCGTGGGGGATAGCATTTATGCCATCGAAATTGACGGAGAGTATAAGAGTGTTGCTCAGCTTGGCGGTTACACACCGGCACTGAATGCTATTCGCGGAGAGATCGGCAGCACCGCAAAGCTCCTTGCGTTCCGTCCCGATAAGAACGGCGGCTATGAGATCATCGAAGCCGCAATCGTTCGCAACACCTACACCAAAGAGTCTGTCACCTACCGTGTATCCGAAACCGATGCAAGCGTTGGCATTGTCCATCTCTCGGAATTTGATCTGCAAACGCCTGTACAGTTTAAGGAAGCTGTTAAGGCATTGCAAGCAAAGGGGGTTGAGCACTTCATTTTTGACGTGCGCAACAATCCCGGCGGAGATCTGCAATCTATCAAGGCAGTGCTTTCTTTCCTGCTTGAGGATGGCAAACTGATCCTGACTGCTGTCGATAACAAGGGCAGGCACGTCAATCCCGTTTATGCGGGCGCAGAGAGCTTTAGCGGAACGTATGCCCCTTGTAGTGTAGAAGCCGAAGAGGTTGGCATGTTTGCTAATCTTGATATGGTCGTTCTTTGCAACGGTAACACCGCAAGTGCAGCCGAGGTCTTTACGGCAAGCCTGCGTGACCACAAAAACGTTACCATTGTTGGCGAAACCACCTTTGGCAAGGGTATTATGCAGCGTTATTATAGCCTGTCTAATATGACCGCAGGCGCGTTTGACGGTTACGTCAAAATGACTACCCACGCATACGTTACTGCGTGCGGCGTCACCTATCACGATATTGGTATCGCTCCTACCGAGGGGTATGCTGTCGAGTTGTCAGAAGAGGCACTGGAGTATCACTTCTACCTCTTGCCCGAGCATCTGGACAATCAATTGCAAAAAGCCATCGAGGCTGTCAAAAATAACTGATCCATCATCATTTTTATATGTTTTAAGGAGATTGAATTATTATGGCTAAGGTAAAACAAACACTTTATACACAACAAGGTTATAAGGAGCTCGTAGACGAACTCTACCGCCGCACACACGAAGAACGCGAAAAGATCAAGAACGATATTGCTACTGCGCGCGGATTCGGTGACCTTTCCGAGAACGCAGAGTACGATGCAGCAAGAAACGACCAAGCAAAGAATGAAGCACGCATCAAAGAACTCGAAGAACTGATCGAAAATGCAGTTATCCTCGACGAGTCCAATATTGATAGCAGCGTTATCAGCTTGGGTTCCACCGTTAAGGTACTCAACAAGACCGTGAATGCAGAGTTTACCTATGCTTTGGTCGGCTCCAACGAGGCAAATCCCGCAGAGGGCAAGATCTCGGACCAATCTCCCATCGGTGCAGCCCTGATCAACAAAAAGGCAGGGGATGAGATCACCGTTGAGGTTCCCAACGGCACCCTTGTTATGAAGGTGCTCGAGGTTTCCAGAAAGTAATTCTGACGAAGTGATGCGAGGTGTTGACAAAAAACGCAACACCTCGCACCTTTATCAAGGAGGTAAAAATGTCGCAAAGAGAACCTGATAAAAGGGAAGAAAAGCTTGCGGGCGAGGGCATTGCCATTCGTCACCCCGTCTTTTTGTGGTTCGAAAATCTTTGGTATCACTACAAATGGACGATTCTTATGGTCGCTTTCTTTTTGTTTGTTACCATCGTTTGTCTCGTGCAATGCACTACCACGCCGCACAAGGACGTCTACATCACGTTTGGCGGCTCTTACACCATGACAAGCGAGGAGAAAACCGCGGTTGAGCGCGTGTTTGCGGAGGTTTCCAAACAGACCTTTGGCGAGGAGGCGCTTGCAGTTGGCGTTACCGACTATCCGTTTTATACCGAGGAAGAGCTGCGCGCACTTTATACAGATCCCGAGACGGGAGACTTTAACGGTGCTGCTTACAACATGGCAAAGGGAATGAACGTCAATCGACTCAAAGAGCTTTCCTCGTATATGGAGACGGGGGATTGCTCCATTTGGCTGGTCAATACATCGGTTTACGAGGCGCAGCATATGTCTGAAAAGCTTGCCGTTCCGCTTGCAAACATTTTTGAAACCACTCCCGCGGGTGCATACGATGAATATGCCATTCGCTTGGGGGATACCGCAATCTATCAGTATTATGAAGCCCTGCAGGTGCTACCTGCCGATACGCTCATCGTCCTGACACATCCTTATTTCATGGGCGCATCTTCCAATGAAGAAACTTACACGCAGTTTAAAGCACTTTACAAAGCCATTGTTGAGTTTCAAGCGCCCTGAATAAACAAAAGCTCCCTGCCTCTTGGTAGGGAGCTTTTGTTTGTTATCTATTCAAAATCAGCTTTGTCAGTTCAACGGGGTCCACGATGGTGTCGCCTTTGTAAACGCGCATATTGCCCGAAGCGATCTCATCAATGAGGATAACCTCGCCGTTGTTGTAGCCGAACTCAAACTTGATGTCCCAAAGGTCAAGGCCAATGGTTTTGAGGTCGTCAGCAACGATTTTCGTGATCTTAAGAGTCTGTTCCTTCATGCTCTCAAACATTTTCATATCCATAATGCCAAGAGCCGCAAGACCTTCGGCAGTTACGAGCGGATCACCTTTTTCATCGTTTTTAAAGGTGCACTCTACGTATCCACCGGCAAGGGGAGTGCCGTTTTCAATGTATTCGCCATATCTGCGAATAAAGCTACCGGTTGCCACCAGACGGCAAATAACCTCAAGCCCGTGACCGAAAACAGTTGCGGGGAGAACTTCCATGGTAGCATTCTCAACGTCAGCGCCAACATAGTGGGTTTTTACGCCTGCCTTTTTGCAAAGCTCGAAGTAGTAAACAGAGGTTTGCAGATTTGCCTTGCCGATGCCGTCAATGGTCAGACCAACGGTGTTTTCACCGGGATCGAACACACCGTCCTTGCCGGTGCAATCGTCCTTAAATTTGAGCATAACGTTGCCGTTATCAAGTGCATAAACATCCTTGGTTTTTCCGGTATAGATCTTTTTCATGGTGTGTTCTCCCTTCAATTTTGCCACCTTTTGCAAAGTTTGCATTTATGAGATAATTATATCACAGACAAGCGTTGTTGTCAATGAATGAAATATACAAAAATGAAAAAATATTTCCCGATTTTTTTGTTTTTTGGTTGACATTTTTTCCTTTTTGAGGTATAATAAAAGGGATATTGCAATGACAGCGAGGAAAGGGGAGTGAGCATCTGTGAACAACGGTGACCTGCTTCAAATCATAGAAGACGGCATGTCCTCCTTTTCCAGAGGACAGAGACAAATAGCGGCATACATTCTGGAACATTACGACAAAGCCGCATACTATACCGCATCCCGACTCGGCACGATTGTTGGTGTTTCCGAGTCTACTGTTGTGCGCTTTGCAAACGAGCTTGGTTATGAGGGGTATCCCGAGCTGCAAAAAGAACTCAAAAAGCTCATTCGCAGCCGTCTGACCTCTTTCCAACGTATGGAAGTGACCAACAATCTCATTGGTGAGAATGACGTACTTGAAAAAGTACTTTCTTCGGATATTGAAAAAATCAGACAGACCGCTGCCGAGATCGATCATAAATCCTTTGATGCCGCAGTGCAAAACATTGTGAATGCAAAGAATATCTACATCATCGGCGTGCGTTCCTCGTCCACGCTTGCAGGCTTTCTCAACCATAGCTTGCGCATGATCTTTGATAACGTCCGTTTTGTGCAAACCACCTCGGGCAGTGAAATGTTCGAGCAGATTATGCAGATCGGAAAGGGCGACGTCATGATCGCCATCAGCTTTCCGCGTTATTCCTCGCGTATCATCAACGCCGTAGAATATGCAAAGAGCAGAGGCGCTGACGTGATTGCCTTAACAGATAGCAAATTTTCTCCTATTGCAGCAGAAGCTGACCAGCTCCTGATTGCTTACAGTGATATGGCATCCTTTGTGGACTCTTTGGTAGCCCCCTTGAGCATCATCAATGCACTTGTGGTGGCAGTTGCCCGTGAGCGCGAGGCTGAGGTCAGCGAGCGTTTGCGTGTGCTCGAAGAGGTTTGGGATCAATATGACGTCTATGCAAAAAAACACAAC
The DNA here is from genome assembly GCA_015063725.1 of Oscillospiraceae bacterium. Taxonomy (GTDB): domain Bacteria; phylum Bacillota; class Clostridia; order Oscillospirales; family CAG-272; genus UMGS1865. The sequence continues at coordinate 63,647 of SVTP01000001.1, read as the reverse complement.
TGACGCGCGCCGTGTCGCCGTAATCGGAGCCGGAGCCGCAGGCATGATGGCTGCCATTACCGCAGCCGAGGCAGGAGCTACCGTTACACTGTTTGAAAAAAATGATCGCGTTGGCAAAAAGCTCCGCATCACAGGCAAAGGGCGTTGCAACGTCACAAATAACTGTGATAATAACGAATTCCTTGCCAATGTTCCTACCAATCCGCGTTTTTTATACGCATCTCTTGCTCGTTTTTCTACGGCTGATACCATGTCCTTTTTTGAGGATGCAGGCGTACCGCTGAAGACAGAGCGCGGCAAGCGCGTTTTCCCGGTTTCCGACCGTGCCGCCGATATTGTATCCGCGATGGAGCGACGCTGCCGCGAGGCAGGCGTCCAAATCGTTCATCGCCGCGTGCGTGGACTTCAGATAGCTGAGGGAAAGATTTGCGGTCTTGTCTACGATCAAACCGAAGAAGCGTTCGATGCTGTTATCATTTGTACGGGCGGTCGCTCTTATTCGATGACAGGATCGGATGGCGACGGTCACCGCTTTGCCACGATGTTGGGGCATACCGTCACACCATTGCATCCGTCTCTTGTTCCCATTGTGGCGCAGGGCAAGTTGTGTGCATCTCTGCAGGGGTTATCCCTAAAAAACGTTGCACTTTCCATCAAGCTGACGCAATCCGGAAAAACGGTTTACGAGGACTTTGGAGAAATGCTCTTTACGCACTACGGTCTGACAGGTCCTATGGTGCTCTCGGCATCAGCCCATCTTTCCGACATCACACCGGGCAAATATGAGGCATATATTGACCTCAAGCCCGCGCTTGATGAAAAAATGCTGGATGCACGCATCCTTTCGGATTTTTCAAAATATCAAAACCGCGATCTTATCAACGCGCTGGATGACCTCTTGCCGCAAAAGATGATCGCTCCTTATATCGGTCTGTGCGGCATTGATCCGCGCAAAAAGGTCAATTCCATCACACGCGAGGAGCGCGAGAGAATGGTACACATTCTCAAGGGGATCCGCATTCCGCTTGTTGGGTTCCGCCCTTTGGAGGAAGCCATCGTGACACGCGGCGGTGTCAGCGTGAAGGAGATCGACCCCAAAACGATGCAATCCAAGCTTGTTGAGGGCTTGTACTTCGCAGGCGAGGTTTTGGATGTTGACGCCTATACGGGCGGCTTCAATCTGCAAATCGCGTTTTCCACCGCCACCGTGGCAGGTACTTCTGCCGCGTGGGGATAAAATCTAATGAAAAAGGAAAAAGCACTATGATTCAAATTGCCATTGACGGGCCCAGTGGGGCAGGTAAATCAACGGTTGCCAAAGCCGTTGCCCGCGAATTGGGAATTATATATGTAGACACCGGTGCGCTCTACCGCACCATCGGCTACTTTGTACGCTCTCGCGATGTTGATCCCAAGGATCCCGTGGGGGTTGCGGCGCTTTTGCCCGAAATTTCGGTGGAACTCAAATATGAGAACGGACGCCAGATCGTTTGCCTGAACGGTGAGGATCTCGGTGACCGCATCCGCACCCCGGAAATGTCAATGTACGCTTCTGCCGTTTCCGCTATCCCTGCTGTGCGCACCTTCCTTTTGGAAACGCAACGCAAGATCGCACGCGAAAACAGTGTTATTATGGACGGTCGCGACATCGGTACGGTCATTTTGCCCGATGCCAACGTCAAAATCTTTTTGACCGCCTCTGACGAGTGCCGCGCTACGCGTCGCCGCGACGAGCTGGTTGCAAAGGGAATTGAAGTCACCTATGAGGAAGTGCTTGCCGATATGATCGAACGCGACCGCAACGACAGTACCCGTTCCGTCGCCCCTGCAGTAGCTGCCGAGGATGCCGTGTTGTTTGACAACTCTTGGATGACTCCCGAGGAGTGCACTGCGGCTATTATCCGTTTGATTAAGGAAAAGACCGAGATATGACGGGCACACGTACCGTTGAGATCGCACCGCACGCAGGCTTTTGTTTTGGCGTCAAAAGAGCTGTTGAAACGCTTGAGGATGCTATGAAAAAGCTCCCCGAGGGCGGCAAGATTGCAACACTTGGTCCACTGATTCATAATGAAAGCTATATTCGTTCTCTTGAAGCACGCAGCATTATCTCTGTAAACGAAGATGAAGCCGCAAAAAGAGCAGAGGAAGCCACCGAGGCGCACCCGTTCGTGCTGATCATTCGTGCGCATGGGATTTCGCTTTCTGTTGAAAAAAATTTGCAAACGATTGCAAAACAGAATCCGCATTTTACACTTGTGGATTGCACCTGTCCGTTTGTCAAAAAAATCCACCGCATCGCTGAGGAAGCCGATAGTGAGCAAGCCTTTTTCATCCTGATCGGGGATGCCGAGCATCCCGAGGTCAAGGGAGTGATGAGTCGCTTTGCAGGTGAAAAATACGTTTGTGACTCCGTCGAGGCTTTGGAAACCGCCCTGACTTGCCGAAAAGAGCAAAAAAACGACGGCAAAATACCCATAATGGCGGTTCAAACAACGCAAAATTTGTGCAAATGGGACAAAACCCAAAAATTTCTCAAAAAACTATATACAAATGCCAAAATTTTTGGTACAATATGCAGTGTGACCGAAGAACGCCAGAGGTGTGCTCGGGAGCTTGCAGCACGGTGCGATGGCATCGTGGTGGTGGGGGGCAAAAAGAGTGCCAACACCGCAAAGCTTTATCAAATTTGCCGCGAGGAGTGCGGCAACACGGTGTGGATCGCCGAGGCATCCGAGCTGGATGCCGGCTGCTTTGCCACATCCTTACACGTTGGAATCGTCGCTGGTGCATCGACACCAAGCGAGGAAATACAGGAGGTATATAAAACCATGAGCGAAATTATGAAAGAAAATTTCGAAGAAATGCTCGAATCGCAATGCTTAACTTTAAATACAGGAGATGTCGTTACCGGAACAGTTACTCACGTTTCCGATGCTGAGCTTCAGTTGGACCTCAGTGCGGGCGTAACCGGCTACATAAAAGCGGAACAGATCACAGACGATCCCGCTTTTAAGCTGACTGAGAACTTCAAAAACGGCGACCAAGTCGAAGGCTTCGTCATTCGTGTCAGCGACATCGAAGGCGTTGCAGAGCTCTCCAAAAAGAGAGCAGATGCCGATAAGAATTGGCAAAACGTAGTAGACGCTTGCGAGAACAAAACCGTTCTCGAGGGCAAGGTAACCGAGGCAGTAAGAGGCGGCGTTGTTATTCTTCACAACGCAAACCGCATCTTCGTTCCCGCATCTCAAACCGGTGTTCCGAAGGATGGCGATCTCTCCAGCATCGTTGGTCAGACTGTTTCCTTCAAGGTAATTGAAATCAAGGCTCCCAAAAAGGCTATCGGCTCCATCCGCGTTGTTCAACGCGAAGAGCGCCGTGCACAAGAGGCTGACTTCTGGGCAAACATCGAGGTAGGCAAGGCTTACCACGGCACTGTTAAGAGCCTGACCAGCTTTGGCGCATTTGTAGACCTCGGCGGCGTTGACGGTATGGTTCACCTTACCGAGCTGTCTTGGAAGCGCATCAAGAACCCTGCAGAGGTTGTTTCCGTTGGCGACGAGCTCGACGTATTTGTTAAGAGCTTCGATCCCGAAAAGAAGAGAATTTCCCTTGGTTACAAGACCGAAGAGTCCAATCCCTGGAACATCTTTAAATCCCGCTATGCAGTAGGCGATATCGCATCTGTTAAGATCGTTAACATGATGCCTTTCGGCGCATTTGCAGAGATCATTGACGATGTTGACGGCCTTATCCACATCTCCCAGATTGCTATGCAAAGAATTGCAAAGCCCGCAGATCTGCTTGAGATCGGTCAGGTTGTTGATGCTCGCATCATCGAGATCGACGACGAAAAGAAGAAGGTAAGCCTTTCCATCCGCGCTCTCCTTGAGGAAGCAGCAGAGGCAGCAGAGGCTATGCCCGAGGAAGCTGCAACCGAGGAAGTTGTAGAAGAAGCTCCCGCAGAAGAAACTGCAGAGTAATTCCAAAAATAAAAAATCACGAATGAGACTCCCTTGCGGAGTCTCATTCTTACCCTTAGGAGGTTTATGCAAATATGTCTACTCCAATCAAGGTTATGACCTTTAATATGCGCATCAACACACCTGTAGATGGCGATAACTGGTTCCGTCACCGCCGCCCAAAGATCGCAGAGGTGATCCGCCGCGAGAACCCGGATATCATCGGTTTTCAGGAGATCGATGAAGAAATGCAAGATTTTCTGTCGGAAACTTTCCCCGAATATATCATTCTCGGTCACGGTCGCAAGGATGACTATTCCTGGGAGGGAACTCCCATCGCCTTCCGCAAAAGCCGCTTTTTGCTCCATACCTTCCGCGAACGTTGGCTCTCGTTGGAGGAAAATCTCCCCGGTAGCCGCCTGCACGGAATGGGGCAGAGCGATTGCCCGCGCATTCTCGTTTGTGCAGAGCTGATTGACCGCACCTGCTATAAGCCCTTCAGCTTTTACAACGTGCACCTCGACTATATCCCCGATACCGCCGCACAGATCGTCGAGTCGGCACTCCTCTTAAAGGATGTCAGCGAGTCACCGTTTCCGTATGTTCTCACAGGTGACTTCAATGCAACCCCCGATTCTCCCGTTATCAAGACCTATCTTGCAACCAACGGGCGTCTCGGCACCGTGGACGTCACCAAATACGTGGGGCCCACCTTCCACTCCTTTGGACGTATCAATCCCGCAAAGGACAAGATCGACTATATCTTCACCAATATGAAGACCGACCCCAAGGAGTCTTATCTCATCCCCGACGACGATGCCTGCGGATACTACTATTCCGACCACTATGCCGTTTGCGGATATGTAAGCATTGACTAAAATGAAAAAAGTTTGGCATATTTGCACAATCGCAGGTATGCCATTTTTTTATTCCAAAGGCGAGGTTCCATCAGAATTGCAAGACTGGTGGATGAAAACCTGCAACACTACTACAATTATCGCAGCTCCTACAACAATCTTTGGATACAATAGAAGATAACAAAAGGAACACCACTCATGGGAGCGGTGTTCTTTTGCTTTACATAAAACAACGGTTAAATTGCGATCACAATCGCACCGCCTCGTGCGGGGCTTTTCTTTTTCCAATCTTAACATATTATTCATAATAAAAAAGGGAAGTATCGTTGACTTTTTATCCTTTTTGTGATATAATTTCATTAAACTGGGGTAAGATGGTAATTTTTGAAAAATTGGCACTCATCTTATCAAAAATATGTAAATTGGAGGTTCGTCTTTATGGAGAAAGGCACAACCGCAGGCTGTGCAAAAATCGCCGCTCTCTTTGATCCCGGCACCTTTGTCGAGACCGGCGCATACATGAAGAGAGGCGACGACCTGACCGGTGTTGTTTGCGGCTACGGAGCCGTGAGGGGCAAGCTGGTTTATGCGTTTGCACAAGACAGTGATAGAAAGAAGGGCGCAATCGACGCGCTTCAGGCAGAAAAGATTGCCAAGCTTTATGGTATGGCGCAAAAGAACGGTGCTCCCGTCGTGGGCATCTTCGATAGCGCAGGTGCTACCGTTACCGACGGTGCATCCGTTCTGTCCGCATATGGAAAGCTTCTCAAGGTTGTCAGCGACGCTTCTGGCGTCATTCCGCAAATTGCCATTATCAACGGCATTTGCGCAGGTATGGCAGCAACCGTTGCGGCAATGTTTGATGTTGTCATCACCATCAAAGAGAAATCCGAGCTTTACGTAAATGCTCCGTTCCTTGCAGGCAAGGAGATCGGCACACCCGATTACACCGCCGAAAACGGTCTTGCATCCATTAATACCGAAAGCGAAGACGATGCAGTAGCAACGGCTGTTAAGCTTGTCTCCATGCTTCCTTCCAACTGTGAGGAGGGCGTAGTGATTGAAGATATTACCGATGACATCAACCGCACTGCTCTGGTCGATGGACTTTGCGGCAAAGAGCTTATCACCGCTCTTGCAGATGCCGGCGACTTCGTTGAGCTTGGCGCATCCTACGCCGAGGAAATGATCACAGGCATTGCCATCTTTGGTGGCGTTACCTGCGGTGTTGTTGCAAACAATGCTGGTAAAAACGGTGGCGTGATCACTTGCGAGGGCGCAAAGAAGGCTGCAAAGCTGATCAGCTTTTGCGATAGCTTTTCCATTCCCGTCATCACACTGGTTGATAGCGTAGGCGTTGCAACCGATGCTGAGTCTGAGGGTGCACCTCTGGCGGCACAGCTTGGCAAGCTCGCAATGGCGTATGCAACTGCCGACACCGCAAAGATCGGTGTTGTTTGCGGCAAGGCTTACGGCGCGGCTTTCACGCTCATGGGCTCCAAGGCACTGGGCGCCGATATGGTTCTGGCACTTCCTACATCCGAGATCAGCGTTATGGCTCCTGCTTCTGCTGTTGCATTCCTTTGGAATGACAAGATCACCGAGGAAGTTACTCGCGCCGATCTTATCGAGAAGTGGACAAATGAGTGTGCATCTCCCGAGGCTGCTGCTGCCGACGGTAGCATTGATGACGTGGTTGCTCCCACCGAGCTCCGCCAACGCATCTGCGCAGCCGTTTATATGCTGATGATGAAAAATAGCGGTACACCTTTGCGCAAGCATTGCAATCTTCCTCTTTGATAGGGAGGTAAAAATATGATGAATATATCTGTTGCCCTTAGGGCGGCGGCAGCAACGATCAACTGGGGTGAACGAGCATCCACTGCGGGCACGGTTACTCTTATGGGAATGGTCACTATTTTTGCGGTTCTCGCAATTTTGTGGGCTATGATTGAAATTATGCACGCTGTCCTGCACAAGGGTGAAAAGAAAGAAAAGGAGCCTCGCCCCAAAAAGGCCGCTCCCATAGCCCCCACTCCCAATCAAGACGATGCAGCTATTGCCGCTGCCATTGCCGCAGCACTTGCTGCAGCCGAGGACGATGGAGCCGTTGTGGCGGCTATTACGGCAGCGATCACTGCCGCAAGAGCGGAAGCAGGAGAGACAACTCCTTTCCGCGTGGTGTCCTTCAAGCGCGCAGAGCGCAAGCGTGGATACCGTAGATAATCTCCCATCAAACTACAAAACTTAATTTTGAAAGGTTAAAGGTAAAATATTATGAAAAACTATCGTGTAACTGTAAATGGCGTTGTATATGATGTAGTAGTTGAAGAAGTCAATGGCGTACAGGTTCCTTACGTTGCTCCCGCAGCAGCACCTGTTCCTGTAGCAGCTCCTGCACCCGTAGCCGCTGCTCCCGCTCCCGTAGCAGCTCCCGCTGCACCCGCCGGCAAGGCAGGCGCAAATGCGATCAAAGCTCCCATGCCCGGCACCATCATTAAGGTCAACGTAAAGGTTGGCGACACCGTTAAGAAGGGTGACGTCCTCTGCGTTCTTGAGGCTATGAAGATGGAAAACGACATCATGGCTCCCGCAGACGGTGTTGTAGCATCTGTTGAGGCAACCCAAGGCGCATCTGTTGCTACCGATGCAGTTCTTGTTACCATGAACTAATCCTTTTTGAAGAATTCCGTTTTTTGAATTTTACAGAAAGGAAACAGTCTTATGCATTTGCTTCAAAGCGTTGAAAGATTTCTGAATGACACGGGTGCCGCACGGCTGTTTGAAAACGGTTGGGAAGGGGCGGTAAAAACGCTCATCATGATCGCCATCGCAGGTGTGCTGATCTACCTTGCCATCGGCCGTGGGTTTGAGCCCCTGTTGCTTCTCCCAATTGCCGTAGGAATGCTTTTAACAAATATTCCGGGTGTTGAGCTTTTCCACTCCGAATGGTATATGACGGAGGGGACCATTGATTACCTTCACATACTGAACAAGGGCGAGTTGCTTGACATCCTCTACATCGGCGTTAAAACCGGTCTGTATCCTTGCCTGATTTTTATTGGCATCGGTGCCATGACAGATTTTACCCCCCTTATTTCTAACCCCAAAAGCCTGCTCATTGGTGCGGGCGCACAGTTTGGTGTTTTCGTTGCTTTTTCCGGCGCTGTTTTTCTCGGTTTTACTGTAGCCGAGGCGGCTTCCATCGGTATCATCGGCGGTGCAGACGGTCCTACGGCTATCTATGTTACCAAAACCTTGGCTCCTGCACTTCTTGGTGCAATTGCCATAGCAGCATATTCTTATATGGCGCTTATTCCAATGATCCAACCGCCTCTTATGCGTCTTTTGACCACAGAAAAGGAAAGAAAGATCAAGATGACCGCGCTTCGCCCTGTTTCTAAGCTGGAAAAAATGATTTTCCCCGTAATGGTAACCGTGGTTGTAGGTATGATCGTGCCTTCGGCACTTTCCCTGATCGGTTGCTTGATGTTTGGTAACATTCTCAATGTTTGCGGTGTTACCGACCGCCTTTCCAAAACCGTGCAAAACGGACTGATGAATGCCGTTACCGTATGCCTTGGCATATCTGTTGGCGCAACTGCCACTGCCGAAAGCTTTTTGGATTGGAATACCCTGAAAATCATTGCGCTTGGTCTTACCGCATTTGCCATTTCTACCATCGGCGGCTTGATTACGGCAAAGATCATGAACAAGCTTACAGGCGGCAAGATCAATCCCCTTATCGGCTCTGCAGGCGTATCCGCCGTTCCTATGGCGGCGCGTGTAGCACAGGCAGAGGGACAGAAGGCAGATCCTTCTAACTTCCTTCTCATGCACGCAATGGGACCCAACGTGGCAGGCGTTATTGGTTCTGCCGTAGCCGCAGGTGTTCTTCTTGCCTGCATTGGCTAATTTTAAACTGATAGGAGTAAAACAATGGCTAAAGTAAAAATTACAGAAACAGTGCTTCGCGACTCCCATCAGTCGCTGATTGCAACCCGTATGACCACTGCCGAGATGCTTCCTATTCTCGAGCAGATGGATAAGGTTGGCTACCACTCCCTTGAGGCGTGGGGCGGTGCAACCTTTGACGCTTGCATGCGTTTCCTTAACGAGGATCCTTGGGAAAGACTGCGTGCCATTCGCGATAAGGTTAAAAACACCAAATTGCAAATGCTTTTCCGCGGTCAAAACATCCTCGGCTACCGTCACTATTCCGATGACGTTGTAGAATATTTCGTACAAAAATCTCTTGCAAACGGTATTGATATTATTCGTATCTTTGATGCGCTCAACGACCCCCGTAACTTGAGAACCGCTATCAATGCAACCAAAAAAGAAGGCGGACACGTGCAAGCGGCGTTCTCTTATACCACAGGTCCTGTTTATACCATGGAGTATTACTCTAAGTATGCCAAACAGCTTGAGGAAATGGGCGCTGATTCCATTTGTATCAAGGATATGGCAGGCCTTCTCAAGCCCTATGATGCTTACGACCTTGTCAAGACCATCAAGGAGTCGGTTAAGGTTCCTGTACAACTGCACACCCACTATACCGCAGGCTTGGCTTCTATGACGCTGATGAAAGCCGTTGAAGCAGGTGTTGATGTGATTGACACCGCTATCTCGCCTATGGCTATGGGTACCTCTCAACCGCCTACCGAGGCAATGGTCGCAGCTCTTGCAGGCACGCCTTACGATACCGGTATCAACCTTGGCGATCTTGATAAGATCACCAAGCACTTTACACCTCTGCGTGAAAAATATCTTGCAAGCGGATTGCTCAACCCCAAAGCACTTAAGGTTGACGTAAACGCGCTTGTTTATCAGGTTCCCGGCGGTATGCTTTCCAACCTGATGAGCCAGCTCGCACAGGCAGGCAAGTCCGATAAGCTGACCGAGGTTCTTGAGGAAGTTCCGCGTGTACGCGCAGACGTCGGTTATCCTCCTTTGGTAACGCCTTCCTCCCAGATCGTTGGTACGCAGGCAGTATTTAACGTCATTATGGGCGAGCGATACAAGACCGTTACCAAGGAATTTAAAGGCATTGTTCGCGGTGACTACGGTAAAACGCCCGTGGCGATCGATCCTGCTTTCACCAAGAAGATCATCGGTGACGAAAAGCCCATCGACTACCGTCCCGCAGATGCGCTCAAGCCCGAGCTTGAACAACTCAGAAGCGAGATCGCACAGTATCTTGAGCAGGATGAGGACGTCCTTTCCTATGCATTGTTCCCGGAGGTATCCAAAAAGTTCTTTGAGTACCGCAAGGCAAAAAAATACGGAATTGATACCGAGCACGCTGATAAAGCAAACGGCATTCATTCCATCTAATACAAAATAGTCCGTAAAAAGATGGGCACGTAGATCCGAAAAAGCATTTTCCGACTTCGTGCCCATTTTGCAACCTTATATGATTTATCCATTTTCTACGAAAGAGAAGAGGAGACAACTATGAAAAAAACGACAAAATTTCGCCCCACGGCAATTCCGCTTGTGGCAAACGATCCTTATTTTAGCATTTGGAGCTTTACCGATAAACTGACCGACGATCACACCCGCCATTGGACGGGCATGCTGCAATCTATGTTCGGTTTTATTACGATCGACGGCAAAAAGTACCGTTTTATGGGCAAAACTGCCGTTACCGATCGCTATTTTCCAGAAGGAAACGCGCTGGAGCAGACCGATGTTACCGTTAACCCCATGTCCACCGTTTACACCTTCACACATCCCGCATGCGAGCTTCGCGTCACCTTCCTGACACCTCTTTTGCTGGATCGCCCCGAGGTATTCTCGCGCCCCGTTTCCTACATCTTTTACGATATTACGCCTCGTGAGGAAGGGCATACCTTCAGCGTATACTTTGATGCCGCATCCTACCTTTGCGGCGACGGTGCTTGCGTCAAAGAGATTGATTGCTTCCAAAAGGAAGGTCACGTTTGGATGGGCAACCACGAGCAAAAGCCTCTCAATCGTTCAGGAGATAACGTTCGCATCGATTGGGGATATTTGCACCTTGTGCATCCCAATGCAAACCTTGGCGTGCTCAACAATCGCATTTCCGAGTTTACCGTTCACCCATGGAGAAGTGACGCAGACCTGACACAACCCGTTAAATTCTACACCGTTCCGCTCCTTCGCGCAACTTCGGAAAAGCTCTCCGACGTATTTGTGCTCGCATACGATGATATCAAATCGATCCAATACTTCCACCGTGATATAGATGCTTACTATAAGACTGTTTACGGTGATTTTGATACCATGCTCAAAGCTGCCGTTGCGGAAGCGTATGAATTGCGTGCAGCTTGCGACAAATTTGATAGGGAACTCATCAAAAAGATGAAAAAGGTTTCCCCCGAATACGCAAAGCTTGGTGCACTTGCTTACCGCCAAACGGTTGCGGCACACAAGCTCTGTGAGATTGATGGCAAGATGATGTTTTTCTCCAAGGAGAACTTCTCTAACGGGTGCATGGCAACGCTCGACGTTACCTATCCTTCCATTCCGCTCTATCTCATTTACAATCCCGAGCTGGTACGCGGCATGATGCGCCCCATCTTCGATTACGCCAAGAGTGAGGCATGGCCTCATCCCTTTGCACCGCACGACTGCGGACAGTATCCGCTTTGCAACGGTCAGGTTTATGGCAACAACGAGCTCAAATATCAAATGCCCGTTGAGGAATGCGGAAACGCGATCCTGACAGTTGCCGCCGCCACTCGCGCCGACGGTGACCGCTCCTTGGCAGATGAAAACAGAGAGATTTTACAGGCATGGGCAGATTATCTCGTTGAGTACGGCTACAATCCCGAGAATCAGCTCTGCACCGATGACTTTGCAGGTCACCTTGCCCAAAACTGCAACCTCAGCATCAAGGCGATCGTGGCACTCGGCGCATTCGGTCAGCTCTTTGGAGAAGAGAAGTACACCGCCATTGCCAAGGATATGGCAGCACGTTGGAAGCTTGACGCCAAAAAGCAAGATGGAAACGGCTGGCGCCTGACCTTTGACCGCGACGATACCTGGAGCATGAAATACAATATGGTTTGGGACCGTCTCCTTGGTCTTGGACTCTTTGGCGAGGATGTTGCACGCGAGGAGATCTCGGTTTATGCCGAAAAAATGAACGAATACGGCGTGCCGCTTGACTGCCGCGCAACCTACACCAAGCTTGACTGGATGGCTTGGACGACTGTTATGGCAGATGTTCCCGAATACACCAAAGCCGTCTACAAGTCGATGACCAACATGACGCGTGACTCTCTTGACCGCGTTCCCATGACCGACTGGTACGATACCGTCAACGCCCGTCAGATCGGCTTCCAGGCACGTTCCGTACTTGGAGGACTCTTTATCAATCTGCTCCTGAATCATCCCAAATTCGATACCTGATACAAACAAGCGTATAGGTCTTACAACCAGCAGTTGATTGACAAGGCGCCCCGCACGGTTTATAATGGAGAAAGAGAATAACGGAGGTAAAAGACTGTGAAAATCAATCGATATCTTTCCTACGCTATTTGGCTTTTGACGTTGGTTGCGGGTGTTGTTTGGTTGCCGACCGTTTGGTACGGAGCAATTGATTGGCGAGAGCTCGAATTGCAATATATTCCGCTCTGTGTAGCCGTTTTGTATTACTATTCCTTTATTCGTCTCAAAGCCATTTATTGCAAGCCGCTCTTCGAGAGTTTTTTGGAAAAGAAGCCGCAAAAATCCTTCTTTTCAAACCTTGCGTTCCTCTTTACCCATTGGTCGTTTTGGGTAGAATCCGCAGCACTTGTGTTGCCGTTTTTGGCGTTTCCCATCGAGCTGACGCAGCCGCAACTGGCAGAGATTTATTTTGATATTTTTCAAACCGTTGAGAAACTCAAAATCCTTGCGGTATTTCTTCCGGTGCTTTTGCTGATCAACCTTTTAGCACATCTTGCAACCGTCAACCTCTGGCAAAAAGAGGGAAAGTGGCGCAAATATGAGAACGGGAAAACCAAAGCAAGCAGTTTTATCTACACAATGGCAATTTACTTGTTTGCCCCTGTGCTGATCGCGGTCCTTGTGCCAATGTTGGCGTACATACCGCTTACTTTTAAGGCTATATGGCTTTTTATGACGCCTGCAACGTTTGTTTTGGTGGTCATCTTGATTCTTTTTCTTGTTTTGTTCGCTCCTTTGCGTGCGCTTAGCATTCGCAAAAAGGCAATCAAGCAAATCAAAGAATCCTCTGCACAAATGGGATATAGCGTCTCTGACATCAAGCACCCTTATCGCTCTATCTTCACTCCTTGCGAGGGAGAAAGCTTTTCGCTTACCAAAGGGAATACAACCTACTCCTGCAAGTTGATCGCGGCTCCCAAAAGGGGGCTGCCAATGGCGATCCATCCAAATGGGGAAATGCACTTTTTCCATAGTCTTAAGATCCGCGACCTCAAAATTTACAGTTATGAGACGGTCACGGCTTTTGGATACGATTCCCAAAATCTCAAAATTGTTATTGTCAATCCCGTCCCCAAAAAGCTGATGGCTTACAAGGGAAAAATTGTTGAAATCGATAATGGTGACTTTATTGGAGAATACAAGGTCTATAATTTGACCGCCTTCCTCCGCGCTCTTAATACCGATACCCTGGAATGCAAGGTGAAGGGATAAGTGTGAGGAGTTTTGGTGGAAGTGAGGAGAATCTGAACTCAAACCTGCGGTGAAAAAGCAAGAGTGAGGAGAATCAGAACTCAAACGCGCATCAAATGCAGTAAAATTCGAAACTCACAGTAGCGCGTTATGCTAATTTGCAAGCAAATTAGCAGGAGTCGATACCGTAATCTTCTAGCCAATAAACAAGAGGAAGGCACGATGTGCCTTCCTCTTGTTTATTGGTGGAAGTGAGGAGAATCGAACTCCTGTCCGAAAACCCATCCACACAACTTTCTTCGTGGACAGTCTGTTATTTAAAATTCCCGTCGGGCGGCGCGAACAGACACGCTCTGCCTTCCGGTAGCCCTTTTATGCATGATCGGTTCAAGTGCGAAAGACCGATGCACGTGCACCACTCAAATGACGCTCAGTCCGAAGCCGTGGTACTCATCGGAGGAACGGGTGACCCGCAGGTCACGGCACTGCCATCTTTACGCTAATGCGTAAAGATTAGGCAGCCATAGCAACAGAATTGTTGTCGTTTATTTTTAAAAGTTTAGGCAGTTTACGAGATTACCCGGCTCGCCACGCTTATCGTGTTTCAAAGTCCCCGTCGAAACCATTGCACCCCCATACGGTGTGCCCAATTATTATACAACATTTTTACTCGTTTGTCAACTGTTGTTTATCGCAAAAAAAGATAAGATTTTCTAAAAAAGACGGAAATTTTCACAAATGCAAAAATTTCCGTCCGTTTTTTATTCAGTTGTGGTGGGGAAGCTTTGCTCCGTTGCCCATGCAATGACAGTTTCCTCGGTTAATTCATGCTTGAGTTGCATAATAAAACCGTCTGCATATTTTCGTGCATCTTCCTCGGTGGCGTTCTTTTGTTCCTCTAAATACTTAGCTACCAAAGCATCATATTTTGCATTGAAGTCTTCTTCGCTCCAAGCAAGACCGTTTTCTGCCATTAGAGCGTAAAGAGCAAGATTATAAGTCGTTTGCTTTACCGCTTCATTCATAACCACAGTCTCACTCAATCCGTAATAAAACGCGAGTGTTTCATAGTCGATAGAATTGTAATACGCTACCATGTGATAATAATCAAGGATTTCTTGATAGAAATACAGGTAGGATTCTTCGGGCAGAGGAGAAACAGTTTTGGTAGCTTTTATAAGGGACTCCTGGAATAAATGCTTTACGTAGACTTCCTTTTCAGCTTCCAGCCATTGTGCATAGGTAGTATAGTCGTTCTCCTTGTATTCCTGTACTTGCTCATCGGTTAAAACAAGATTACCAATGCCATTGAGTGTCATGGTAAATACCACCTCTTTGCCGGCAAGGTCAGCTGCGTGGTAATTCTCAGGGAAAGTGACGGGCACATCAAAAGTATCACCCACTACGTGACCTGCAATACCCTTGGTAAATCCGGGAATGTATCCGGTATCGAAATAATCAGACACAAAAAGCTGTACGCCCGTGGCAGTTCCGCCTTCAAAAGCGACACCGTTCAATTTGCCGCAATAATCGATATTGACAACGTCACCGTTTTTTGCAGGACGGGTGGGGTTCTCCAAAAGGGGGAAGTTTTTAACGTTTCCATAAACCGCCGAGGCGATCTCATAAGGCGCGCCTTCATAAAATAGCGTATTGATTGCAGTAAAATCAATATCCTCAAGAGTCAAATAAGAGGACGGATTCCATTTTGTGTAATCGGGATAGGTATATACGGGATGCTTGGTGGGAGCTTTGTCCTGATGCAGATAGGTTGCATTCGAGGTTTTCAGGGTGTTTGCAAACTTATCAAAGGTAAAGGTTACCGTCTCGCCTTCAAACGAGAGGGTAAATGTGGCATTACCGTCATACGCGCAGTCTACCTCTATGGTTTTGGTGTATGCATAATATCCCGTTTGGAGGTAATATAGTGTTGCCTTGTTGCTATCCTTCTTCAACTCAAGCGCTCCCGAGGTCAAATAAGAATGCCAAAGTCCCCAAGGCTCATATTCCTTTGGTGGAGCGGTAGTCTCAGCAGGTGGCGGTGTTGTTCCGTGGTCAATAACCTCAACCACCTGACAGGATGAGAGCGCGAGCATTGCCGCAAGCAAAACAAATACTAAAAATTTTTTGAGCATATCAAAAACCTACCTTATGTTTGTTACTTATATTATAAACGATTTAAGGGGGGATTGCAAGAGGAAAATGCCGAATTTTCTTTGGGAAAACAAATAAAAAAACGATTTGGTCGAAAAAAGGAAGATTTGGGTGTCAATTCACGGCGCTCGGCATAGAATATTAGCAAAGAGAGTAGTTCTCTGAAATTATCATCAAAGGAGATTTGGCTATGGCAGAAAATAAATTTTCTTGCGTGCCCGGGTGTAATCCCGGCCGTGAGACCGTCTGCATTGATACCAGTCGCGTTCTGGATTCCTGCCGCGACCGCGATTGCTTTGAAAATGCGCGCGTTTATCTTTCGGATTTTGGCAATGAAGTTTTGGAACGCACAAGCACGATTCGTGCCAAGAGTGCAAAAATTGTTTGGACGTGTATCGACATTGACCCTGTTCGCTTCAACCGCGGATTTTACTCGGTCAACATTCGTTTTTACGTAAAGCTTGTATTTGAGGCTTGCGTTTGTGCAGGACGCTCGCAAGAAATCGAGGGTATTGCTGTCCTCGAAAAGCGCGTGATCCTTTACGGTGGCGAGAGCAACGTCAGCGTTTTCAAGAGCCACGGCGTGGCGGGTGAGAACTTCTGTGGCTGCACCCCTGCTGAAAGCGAGGAAGAAAACGAGCCTACCGCAATCGTTGAGGTGGTTTCTCCCGTTCTTCTGGGAACGCGTATCGTAGAACGCGTCAGCGAGTGCAACTGCTGCTGTTGCTGCTGCGAAGGGGATTTTCCGAAGCATGTGCATTCCTGCATGGAAGCTCCCATCTGCTTTGGTGGATTTGGCGGTGGTGACGGCAGAGGCGAGCGTTACCTGACAGTATCCCTCGGCATTTTCTCGGTCATTCGCATTGTCCGCTCTGCGCAGTATCTTATTCAGGCTACCGAATACTGTATTCCCGAAAAGGAATGTGTACCCGTAGAAGAAGACGATCCTTGCCGCGTATTCCGCAATATGCCGTTCCCAACGGGCGAGTTCTGCGCGCAAAGCACACCTATACCGCAACTGAATGATCGCCATGAGCATCACGGCAGATGCGGTTGCAACAGTTGATAAACCCTGAAAACCAAAAAGCAGTCTCAATGCTTCGTACCCTTAAGGTTAGTTTCGAGGATTCAGAATTTACGAGCATTGCGAAGGCGAAGAAAAATACGAGGACATTTCGGTGTTCCTCGTGTTTTTCTTTTGAAACCTTAACTGAATAACATAAGAGTATGACGAAAGAAAAAGTATACCTATAGTGCTCCGTAAAAGTAGAAAACTGTTGCCTTTTGAGGAATAGATACTGATTCTACAAAGCGAAAAAGATGACCAAATAAAGCGGTAAGCCCGTCAAAATTTGAATCGCAGAAAGCAAATAAAGCCGAAAAGATTGAAAAGTTGATAAAAATATGATATAATAAAGCATCTACAAGAAAGGATTTTGCAAGCCAAAAAATTCCTTCATACTGTAAGATATTGAGTTGTTTTTTCGACTATATAGGTGAAAGGCCTTTAGGAACGGCGTAAGGAGGTGACTATATGGAAGATGAAAGAATCGTTATGCTATATTGGGAACGCAATGAAAACGCTATTCGGGAAACCGAGCGGAAATACGGTAAATATTGCTACACCATTGCATACAATATTCTTCACTCACACGAAGATTCGGACGAATGCGTTAATGATACTTTGAACGGAGCATGGAACGCTATGCCGCCCGAAAGACCAACCAGGTTGCAAAGCTTTCTTGCTCGTATTACGCGAAACATCGCTATCGACCGATACAGATATGACAGCGCACAAAAACGCGGAGCAGAAGTAAAAAGTGCGATTGATGAATATTGGGAATGTATTCCAAACGGAAAAGCTTCAATTGAGGATGAATATGTACTGAAGCAGGCAATCAATGGATTCCTTGAAAGCCTTGATGTCCGTACTCGCATTATATTTATGCGTAGATATTGGTATTCGATGAGTGTCAAGGATATTGCTGACGGTATGCAGCTTTCGGAAAGTCATGTCAGTGTTATTCTACATAGAACAAGAAGTAAATTCAAAGATTATCTTACGAAGGAAGGGATATTTGTATGAAGAAAAAGAATTGGTATCGTGGCTTAAGCCTTGCCGATGACAAATACGTTGTTGAGGCACATCCCGATAATGTAATCCAACCTAAAAGGAATAGGGTGGTTATTTCCCTCATTGCAGCTTGCGCGTGCTTCGCACTCGTTATTTGTAACTTATGGCTCTTTATTCCGTTTAGCACCACTCCACCCGATGTATCGCATTATGCTGACAGTGAGTATTACGGACTCATTCAGAAGTTGAACGTACTTACTTTTGTGCAACCAAAGTACAAGAACAATGCGGCAAAGTTGTGGGCAGGGATTAGAGATATTGCTTTGGGCGTTAGAGATATTGCCTTGGGCGGATTAAAAACAGAATCTGTTGCCCCCGGGGAAGATATGCTGGATGGAACAAATGGAGTAGGTGGCTATCAAGAAATCACCGACAATCAAGTAGAAGGAATTATCGAAGCCGACCGTATCAAGCGGAGCGACAAACATATTTATTATCTCGATAATGAAGTGCTTCGCATCTACTCCATTGAAAAAGAAAATACAACAGAGATTGGAAGCTACACTCTCTATGGCGGTAGTAAAAATGATTACTTGGATCAATGGGAATTTTATCTTTCAAGTGATTGCAAAACCGTGACGGTGGTTACTCAGTATTATACGAAAACCGATAGCTACTCAAACCGCTGCGTGAATTTGATTTCGCTTGACGTCAGCGATCCTGTCAACATTGTGAAGAAGGATGAGTTCAATATTACGGGTGATTATATGTCATCCCGTATGACAAACGGAAACATTCTGCTTTTAACTGAGTTCGTTATCAACAAGCAAGAACTTAATTTCGATGATGAGACCACATTTCTTCCTCAAATTGATGAAGGCAACGGCTCGCATAGCATTCCTGCAAGCGGTATCGTATCCCCCGACAAGCTGAGCAACACGCGCTATACTGTTGTGATGAAGCTCGACGCGAATACACTTGACCTCAAGGGGACAGCAGCATATCTCTCCTATTCAGAGGATGTGTATGTTTCCGAAAACCACGTATTCTTAACTCATGTTTTCGCAGATAAAACGGAAAACGAGGATGGCACAACCACAAGAAACTCTATGACGGAGATTTCTTGTCTAACCTATGGCGGCGATAACTTTGAAAGAAAAGGAAATGTTACTGTCAGAGGTTACGTCAAGGATCAATGGAGCATGGATGAGTATGAAGGTATTCTTCGTGTTTTCACAACCACCAATGCAACAACCATCAGAGAACAGAATCATAGCAACGGAACTGTTTCTGCCGAGATATTGCAAACAGCTACCGGACAATCTAACGCAAGTTTGTACTGCATCGATCTTTCAACCTTTGAGATCGTGGCTTCGGTAATTGATTTTGCACCGCCACGCGAGGAAATTCAGTCGGTAAGATTCGATAAGGAAAGTGCATACGTTTGTACCTCTATCGAACTTTCTGACCCCGTATTCTTCTTTGATCTGTCCGATCTTAACAACATCGCCTATAAAGATACCGGCACGATTGAAGGCTTCTCAACCTCTCTGATCAACCTTGGAAACGGTTATCTCCTTGGCATTGGCAGAGGGGATAGTTGGAGTAGCTTTAAGGTTGAAGTGTATGAGGAAACCGAGGACGGTGTTCGTTCCGTATGCTCGTATGAACTGAAAGATACGGATTATTCTACCGAGTATAAGTCCTATTATATAGACCGTCAAAATCAATTCGTGGGCGTTGGTGTAATAGACAAAGGGGTAAGTAGATATATTCTCCTTCATTTCGACGAGTACAAACTTGTAGAGCTTGTTAACGTACAGCTTGACGGTGAGCCTGCATGTATGCGCGGTGTTTATATAGACGGATATATGTATATATTCGGCTTCAACGACTTTAAGGTAGAAAAGCTTTTTGATTAATTGGTGACAGAGTCCAATGATTTGAAAAAAACTACTTGTCGGAAATGCCACAGGTTTAACCATTCGTGGCATTTCTTTGATAATATCAAGGGCTGACGAAAAGCAATCGTCAGCCCTTAAACTTTTTTGATAGGTTTTTGGCCTATCTTTTTATTTTGTTCCTAATTTTTCGTATTCTTGCAAAACCGTCCTTTAGGGTACGCTCCTAATGTGACTGCTTTTTTCTTATTCGTTGATCAAAAGGTAAACAGGTTTGCCTGTGCCGCGGATACATTCAGGCGTGATCTCCACACTGAGAATATCATCGCGAGAGGGAACCTCATACATAATTTCGGTCATAGCCTTTTCCAAAATGGAACGCAAGCCGCGCGCGCCTGTATGTCTCTCAAGAGCCAAGGATGCAACCGCCTCCAAGGATTCGGGAGTAAAGACGAGCTTAACGCCGTCCATTTCAAACAGCTTTACATACTGCTTGGTCAGGGAGCTGCGAGGCTCTGTAAGGATGCGCACCAAAGCATCCTTATCAAGGTCATTCAGGGCTACCATCACAGGGATACGGCCAACCAGCTCGGGGATAAGACCGTACTTAACAATGTCGTGCGCAACAACGTCTCGGTAAATGCCGCTGTCCTTGCGTTCGGACTTTGTCTTAATCTCACCGCTAAAGCCGATGGTTTGGCTGCCTTTTCTCTTTTGAATGATCTGCTCCAGCCCGTCAAACGCTCCGCCGCAAATAAAGAGGATGTTCTTGGTATCGATTTGAATGAACTCCTGGTTGGGGTGCTTGCGTCCACCTTGTGGGGGAACGTTGGAGACAGTGCCTTCCAGAATTTTCAAAAGCGCCTGTTGGACACCTTCGCCCGACACGTCGCGAGTAATGGAGCGATTTTCGCTCTTGCGGGAGATCTTGTCGATCTCATCAATGTAAATAATACCGCGCTCAGCAAGCTCAATATCAAAATCTGCCGCTTGAATCAGTCGCAAAAGGATGTTTTCAACGTCCTCGCCAACGTAGCCTGCTTCGGTAAGTGTGGTGGCATCGGCAATAGCAAAGGGAACCTTAAGTGTTTTTGCAAGCGTTTGGGCAAGATAAGTTTTACCAACACCCGTAGGACCTAAGAGGAGTACGTTGCTTTTTTGGAGCTCGATCTCTTCTTCATTTGTTTCCGGCTCTTGGATCTCATTCTTTTTTGCCTTTTTCTTGGGCTTTTTGGCTTGCATCGTCAAAATGCGCTTGTAGTGATTGTAAACGGCAACCGAAAGGGCAACCTTCGCCTCATCCTGCCCAATGACGTATTTATCAAGCTCTTCCTTAATCTCTATTGGGCGGGGAAGCTCAGAGAGTGACATTTTGCCACTGTCAAGACCGGGCACGTGCGTGTCGATCTGTTCAATAAGGTCACTGCATTGCTCCACACAAAGGTCACAAATGTATGCGCCCGACTGCGAGGGGATCAAGAATGTGACCTGATGCTCATTCCTTCCGCAAAAGGAACAGTGACGCAGATGATCGCCGTTTGCGTTATTTTTGTTTGCCATAGGGTGATAAAAATCCTTTCAAAAAATCGTCAGGGGCGATGGGTGAGAATCTTGTCGATCAGTCCGTAATCGAGCGCTTCTTGTGCGGTCATATAGTTATCTCGGTCGGTGTCCTTTTCAATGATCTCCAGGGGCTTTCCGGTGTTTGCGGCAAGAATGTCATTGAGCGTTGCCTTAATGCGCAAAATCTGCTTTGCCTGAATTTCAATGTCGGTTGCCTGACCTTTCGCGCCGCCCAGAGGTTGGTGGATCATGATCTCACTGTGAGGCAGAGCAAAACGCTTACCCTTGGCGCCAGCGGAGAGCAGGAACGCACCCATGCTTGCAGCCATACCGATGCAAATGGTAGAAACATCACACTTAATGAAGTTCATCGTGTCATAAATTGCCATACCTGCACTGACACTGCCGCCGGGGGAGTTGATATAGAAGGAAATATCCTTATCGGGATCCTGTGCTTCCAAAAAGAGCATTTGCGCCACAACCAGGGAAGCGATGGTGTCATTGACCTGATCGGAGAGGAAGATCACGCGGTCATTGAGCAGGCGCGAGAAGATATCGTAGGAGCGCTCACCGCGGCTAGTTTGTTCTACAACCATGGGAACGAGGGCATCCTGTGTGTAAAGTTTGGGATCGAACATAAATCAAATACCTCTTTTCTGATGAAATAATGAACCGGAAATAGCAGATGCGACTTCCGGTTCAAATAGAATGAAGAGTTCTTACTTAATAATTGCGTTCTCTTTAACCAGATCCATCGCCTTTTTGACCTTCATATCCTCAGCGATAGAGTTTTCCGGAATCAGCTCGCGCACCTTTTCAACTTCCATTTGGTACTCGTCAGCAATTCTCTTGTACTCAGCATTGATCTCGGTCTTGGTAGCCTTGAGCTTTTCAGTCTTTGCAATCTTCTCAAGAGCCAAACGGAGCTTAACTTGCTTTTCAGCCTGAGGTCTGAGGGACTCACGGAGCTGATCAAGAGTCATACCGGTGTATTGGAAGTAGGTCTTGAGGTCGAGACCTTGCATGCGCAGACGGTTGTCATAGTCGCGAACAAAGTTCTCGGTCTCAGCTACAAACATAGCTTCGGGAATGTCTGCTTCCAGCTTCTCAATCAAGGTGTCAAGAATAGCAGATTCAAAACGGTTATCGGCTTCGGTTTCATGTCTCTTAGCAATTTTTGCCTTTACGTCAGCGCGATATTCATCGATCGTATCAAATTCAGAAACGTCTTTTGCAAAATCATCGTCAAGCTCGGGAAGCTCAATGTGCTTGATCTTGAGGATGGTGGTCTTGAATACAGCGGGCTTGCCTGCAAGCTCTTTTGCGTGGTACTCGGTGGGGAAGGTAACGTTTACGTCAAAATCTTCGCCAACCTTGTGACCAACGATCTCTTCTTCAAAGCCGGGAATAAAGTTGCCGGAGCCGAGCTTGAGGGGATAGTCCTCGCCCTTGCCGCCTTCAAATGCAACACCGTCAACAAAGCCTTCGTAGTTGATGTGGCAAACGTCGCCCATAACGGCTGCAGCGTCGGTAACCTCGATCTCGCGAGAGTTGCGCTCACGAACGGTGTTGATCTCGTTTTCAACTTCTTCGTCGGTAACTTCAGCAACGGTCTTTTCAGCCTCGATGCCAAGGTAATCAGCAATCTTTACGTTGGGCTTCACTGCAACGATAGCAGACAGCACAACGCCGTTATCGTCGATAGAAACGACATCAAACTCAGGCTGGCCAACCATGTCCAGCTTGGATTCCTTCAGTGCTTCGTCAAAAGCATCGGGAAGAACCTCATTGATAGCATCTTCATAGAAGAATCCCTTGCCGTACATCTTTTCGATAACAGAACGGGGAGCCTTGCCCTTGCGGAAGCCGGGAACTGCGATTTTGCCGACTTGCTTGCGGTAGGAATTGGATACTGCCTTATCAAAGGTAGCCTTATCTACCGAGAACTCCAACTTATAGGTGCTCTTTTCGGCTTTTGTGGATTTGATCAAACTCATTTCAAATGTCCTCCAAATGGTTTATGGTAATTTTTTTACATACAGATAATATTTTATAATTTTTTTTGCATTTTGTCAATAGATTTTGCAAAATTTCAAGTACAAAACTTCATTTTAATTATACTTTTACGGCAAAAAAACGGGCAAAGGGGAGAAAAGCAGGTGATCGGCAGCACACATAATGAAGTCAATGCCTTCATATTGCATTTTTCGCGGCACACCGTACATGCCGTGAATATGTCCGTGATAACAGGTTGTAATATTGTATTCGTGTAATACGTCCAGAATCTCACGGCAAACAAAATCGCACCAAACGGGCGGGAAGTGGAAAAAGAGAAGGATCGGCTTCTCACTCTCACCGCGCAGCCGGACGGCTTCGTCAAGGCTCATACGTAAGCGAATGATCTCGCGGTTGATGATGCGACTGTAATCGACTGTTCCTACCGTGTTCTGCTGTGATTCCTCAACAAACCAGCCGCGAGTTCCGCATACAATGCAGTCTCCCATGTCATAGGCGTTGTTGTAAAGAATGTCGATTGTATTAAGCTCGTTTTCTGCGAAAAAAGCCTTCATTTTGCTGGCGGTCGACCACCAAAAATCGTGGTTGCCCTTGCCAATCAGCTTTTTGCCGGGCAAAGCATTCAAAAAACGAAAATCTTCCAGTGATTCCTCAAGCTTGAGGCTCCAGGAAATATCACCGGGAATGATCACGGTATCCTCGGGATGTACAACGGCATGCCAATTCTTTTTGAGCCGTCCCATATAGTCGGTCCATCTCGAACCGAATTTTTCCATAGATTTTGAACCGTCCGATGACAGATGCAGATCGGCTATGACGAAAAGTGCCACAAATGGACCTCCTTTCAAAGTGTATAAATTTACGCTTTTGCGGAAAAACTAATTTCAGCGAAAGAACACAGTCTTTTGCACAAAACCGCAAGGGGGAAAAGAAAAATGGAAATGAAGAAGCACGAGGATTGCTGCGGCAAGCACATCAAGGGGATCAAGTGCAACGTACAAAATTGCTACTATCACGATTGTGATACCCATTGCACCGCAAATGAGATCGCCGTAGGACCTCACAATGCATCCACATCCGGTGATACACTCTGCGCAACATTCAAGCCCAAGGAATTCTAAAACTCCGTCGGGGGGGCGGCATTGCAATTGCAGTGCCGTCCTTTTATTTTTGCCTTATTCGATGCCGAGATATTCAAGAACAGCCGCAGCCATTTCTTCTTTTGCAACTACCTTATCAAAACGGACCTTTCTTTGTGCAAGACCGCAGAGAGGATAGGGAATAGCGGTGCTTGTCGCCTCGGCGAGAGCATCCAGAGCGGCAAGATCGCTCTCTGGCTCGTTCTTTGTAACAGCGCGGTAAACGTTGTTGGCAAACTTATAAGGGCTTGCGGTCGAGTCGATGACCATCGGGAGCATATCTCCACTTTCTTTGATATATTGCTCTGCGGCAGAAATAGCGACTGCAGTGTGCGTATCGGCAAGGTAGCCGTATTGCTCCCAACAGTTGCAGATGGTATTGGCAGTTGTTTCTTCATCTGCAAAGTAGCCAACAAAGTTTTCGCTGAGCTTTGCAAAAACATCGGCATCAACGTGGTATACACCGTTTGTATTCAACCGCTTCATATAGTCAGCCGTCTTTTCACTGCCGGCGGTGAAGTAGAGCAGACGCTCAAGGTTGCTCGAGATGAGAATATCCATCGAGGGAGACATCGTCAGATAAAAATCGCGGTTGCGATCGTAAGTACCGGTGCGCAAAAAGTCTGTGAGGATATTGTTCGCATTGGATGCACAGATCAGTTTGTTGATCGGCAGTCCCATCAATTTTGCAATGTATGCGGCAAAGATGTTGCCAAAGTTGCCTGTGGGAACACAAACGTTAAAGGGATCGCCTGCGTGACACTTGCCCTCGGTGAGCAGATCGCAGTAAGCGGATACGTAATACACGATCTGCGGAGCAAGACGTCCCCAGTTGATGGAGTTGGCGGAAGAGAAGAAATAGCCGTTCTCGTTCAGCTTTTGCACCATCGTATCGTCACCGAAAATGACCTTTACACCGGTTTGTGCATCGTCAAAGTTGCCTTCAATGGCACAAACGTTGACGTTGTCACCCATCTGGGTAGCCATTTGCAGCTTTTGCACGCGGCTAACACCGTCGACGGGATAAAAGACCATAATTTTGATGCCTTCAATATCCTTGTAGCCCTCAAGAGCGGCTTTTCCGGTATCTCCCGAGGTAGCAACCAAAATGAGTGCTGTGCGTTCTTCGCCCGTCTTTTTAAGAGCGCGTGAGAGCAGGCGGGGCATAATTTGCAGAGCCATATCCTTAAAGGCAGCGGTAGGACCGTGCCAGAGCTCCAGAATTTCTTTATTACCATCAAGGTTGACGAGCGGTGCCGCACCGCCAACAAAAGAGGATGCGTTATAAGCGGCCTCACAGTCGGCAAGGAGCTCCTCATAGGTGTAGTCAGAAAGGAACTTTGCAAGAATTTTTGCGGCTCTTACGGGGTAAGACTCGTGACAGAGCGCCTCAATCTCGTGCATCGTGAGCGACGGGATCTTTTCGGGTACAAACAAACCGCCGTCAGCGGCAAGTCCTTGCTTAATGATCTGTGCGGCGCTGTGAGTGGCTGCCGCCTGACTTCTTGTGCTTTTATACAACATGGTGTATCTCCTGTTTATGGGTAGAAATTGATAGATCAAAAATGATTTTGGGCAAAGCGATAAGCGTTTTCAAAGAAAAGCGCATCCACAAGGCTTTGCGTATATCCGTGCGAGAGAAGATGCTCGGCAAGACGGTCAAGATAGGAGAGATCGGGAATGTCGGAAAGCAGATCTGCACCGTCCATATCGCAACCGAGTGCGAGAGCGTTTTCAGCTCCCAGCGAGAGAAAATGCTCAATGTGAGAAAGGATTGTGTCAAGCGTTGCCTCTCCGTCCTCTGCCAAAAAGGCACGGTAAAGATTGAGCCCGATAATGCCGCCCGAGGCAAGAATGGCGCGTGTTTGCCAGTCCTCTAGATTGCGGCTGACGGGGCAAATGGGGTGTGCATTGGAATGTGACGCAATTACAGGCGCGTTGTGTGCGGCACAAATTTCAAAAATATCATTGCTCGTCTGGGGCGATGCATGAGAAATATCCAACACCATTCCGTGCGCGAGCATTTCTTTTGTGGCATGCTTGCCAAAGTCGGTCAAGCCGACGCTTGTGTTGTGAGAGCCGCCCATGCAAGTTTCACCGCTCCACATGGGAATAACACTTTTTACGCCCAGATTTGCAAGCTCTGCCACGCGTTCTATGCGACCGTCAAGCACACGCGCATCCTCAACCGAGAGGATAAGCGACGTTTTTTCGGAATTGCGCGCGGGACAGGATGTACAAAGCTCTGCATCACCCGAAAGCAGAGCAGGATCGTTCTTGAGGTTTTCAACTGTTTTTAACAGTTCAAGATAACCGTCCTCGTTGCTCAGCCTTGGAGAGGTCCAAAGTGCCATGGTTTGAATATAGCGCTCATACTTTTGCGCCTTGTCAAGCGAGACGGCAAGGGTGTTGCTGCCGAGCGGTTGCTTTGTTTGATACATTGCCCACGCGGTATCGGCGTGCAGATCAAAAAGGGAAAGCTTCATAATTTCTCCTTTAGTAAGCGGCTTTGATGTGATTGATCTTGGCGACTTTTGTTTTGTCGGTCGTCTCGTCGCGTATGAGCCACACCTCGATCACGTCCATACGAGGGCTTTTCTTGGTGGGGTGTTGCCATAGATAATCCTTTGCGGCACGGCGCGTCAGGCGCTGTTTTTCGCTTTTGACAGCTGAGGATGGCGGCGGTGCCTCGTGGATCGTCTCTTTGGTGTAGGTGCGCGTTTTGACCTCAACAAAGGCAAGAGTTTTGAAATTGGCGGCAATGATGTCGATCTCCATATGTCCCGAGCGCCAGTTGCGCTCCTTTACAGTATATCCGTGCAAACGCAAATAGCGCACTGCTATTCGCTCGCCAAAATTGCCGATCTGTTTTGTTGTTTCACTTGTTTGCATCTTTATCTAAAAAACGAATAAATTGCTTGCGGTGAATGGGCGAGGGACCGTATGTACGCAAAGCATCCATGTGTTGCTTTGTGCCGTATCCCTTGTGCTTGGCAATACCATATTGGGGATACTCTTCATCAAGTTTGATGCAATCGCGGTCACGCGCAACCTTGGCAAGAATGGATGCCGCCGCAATACTGGGGCTTTTGGCATCTCCGCCGATAATGGCACGCGCGGGAATTTGAAAATCTCTTGCAATGTTGCCGTCGATCAGAGCAAAGTCAGCTTTGACGGAAAGCCCGTCGATGGCGCGTCGCATAGCCAGAAGATCAGCTTCCAGAATGTTGAGCTCATCAATCTCTTCAACGCTTGCCGATGCAATAGAGTAAGCAATGGCGTTTTCACAAATGAGATCAAAAAGCTTGTCGCGCTTTTTAGGAGTGAGCTTTTTGGAGTCATTCAGTCCCTCAAGCACAAGCCCGTCGGGCAGAATACAAGCGGCGGCAAATACAGGTCCGCAAAGGGGACCGCGACCTGCCTCGTCAACGCCGCAAACAAGTGAGAATCCCTCTTCTTGCAGTTGGTTTTCTAAGGTATAATCAAGCATGGAGCTCCTCCTTGGAGTAACGGTCAAGCGTGATGCGACCGAGCTTGCAGGCACGGAATTCGTCAAGCAGCATAATGGCGGTGCGTTCGGTGTTGATCTCGCCGCCGCTGATTAAAAATCCGCGTTTTTTGCCAATGGTTAAAAAGAGGTCATAGTCCGAAAGCTCCTCGTACTGTGCTATATCGCCAAGCTTGTAGCGCTTGGTGAGCATTTCGGGATAAAGCAGGCGCAGTCTTTTGCAAAGAACGGTTGCAAGTGCTTCGATATCAAGGATAGAATCCTTGATAGCACCTGTCAGTGCCAGATTTTCGCCCACACGGCGCTCTTCAAATTTGGGCCAAAGAATGCCGGGCATATCGAGTAGGTCAACACCGATCTTGGTGGGCACCCATTGTTTATCAACGGTTACGCCGGGGCGATCTTCAACCTTTGCCTTTTTATTGCCGCAAATGCGGTTGATCAGAGAAGACTTACCCACATTGGGAACTCCCAGCACCATGGCGCGCACGCGACGGCCTTGCATACCTTTTTCCTCATAGCGACGGAGCTTGTCTGCAAGAATTTCTTTGATCGCGCCTTCCATCTTGTTCAAACCTTCACCGGTCACACAGTCGGTAAGAATACACTTGGTATTCTCGTCGGTATAGCGTTTCATCCAAAGTGCGTTTTGGTTGGGGTCAGCCAAGGATGCTTTGTTGAGCAGCACAAGAGTGGGCTTGCCCTCTGTCAGGCGCTTGATTTCGGGATTGCGCGAGGAAAAGGGAATGCGCGCATCGCGTATGTCACTAATGATATCTACGTTTTTGAGGTTTTCGGAGATCATACGGCGTGTTTTCGCCATATGACCGGGAAACCATTGTATTTGTTCCGAAGGCATGAGAGCACCTCGCTTTCAGTCAAATTTTTATGTCTGTTAAGAGAATACAGTAAAGGGGGCAACGCGCAAAACAACCTTTCCGAGCACGCATCGCTCATCTACAAGCATAATATCGGAGTCGCGGCTGTCGCGTGAAAAATTGCGGTTGTCGCCAAGCACGAACAACTGTCCCTCGGGAACGGTTACTGTCATTACGTCGTTTTTGATGTCATAGTTCCAATTGGGGCGGTTGCCCAGGTAGCGGTCAATGATCTGGTCGGCGTTATTTTTCAGGATTGCATGCTCATCCTCATAAAGTACGCCGTCAACTGTGATGGTCTTGTTTTGAAAGTTGATCACCACTGTCTGTCCACCTGTTGCGATCACGCGCTTAACAAGCATTTTCTCAAGATTGGGTTCATCATCCGTCAGGTGAAATACCACAATATCATCCTGCTTGGGCTCGTATCCAAGACTGTAAAGAAGGAGATTTTCGCCGTTGTAGAGCGTGTTTTCCATAGAAGCGCCCTCTACGCGGCAAAGGCGGAACGCAAAGGTGAAAACCAAAAGCAGAATAGCCAGCGCCCACACAAACATTTCCAAAGCGTCAAACAAAAAGCCGCCGGATTCTTCCTTTTTTGGGGGAGCAGATTGTACTTCAGGCTCGTTATTCATTGCAAAACATCCTTTCTGGAGTTATTTGGTCAAAAGTTCCATCAAGCGGT
Organism: Oscillospiraceae bacterium; assembly: GCA_015063725.1. Classification (GTDB taxonomy): domain Bacteria; phylum Bacillota; class Clostridia; order Oscillospirales; family CAG-272; genus UMGS1865. Next base: position 34,282 of record SVTP01000001.1, on the reverse strand, counting down.
AGCCGTCCGCTACGTAGTAGCCTGTAGCAGCGGCGGTATCCTCACAAAAAGCGGATACGCCATCTCGCGTGACGGTGGAATCGTAAATGAAAAAGGGAACGGGGTCAGAGGTATGCGTGCGCAGATAGATGGGCGTGGGATGGTCGGGAAGTACCATAATGCGGAAATCTTCGCCACAGCCCTCAAGATAGGAAAGAACAGGAGAAAGGATCTCGGTGTCGATCTTTTCAATGGAGAGCACCTTGTTTTCTATCTCGGCTCTGTGACCGCACTCGTCGGGGGCTTCTACATGGATGTAGACGTAATCGGCGCCATCCGCAAAGGCTTTGATAGCCGCCTCGGCTTTCCCTCGGTAGTTGGTGTGCACGTTGCCCGTAGCCCCCTCAACGTCGATAGACTTCATGCCGGCGCAAAGACCAATGCCCTTAATAAGGTCGACCGCAGAAATTACAGCAGCATCCAGTCCCCATTTCTCGCGGAAGTTCGGCAGCTGCGGTTTTTTGCCGGGGCTCCAGAGCCATGCGGAGTTTGCAGGCTTGAGACCGCGTGCACGTCTTGCATCGTTGACGGGGTGATGATTGAGAATATCATAGCTTTTGCGCATCAATTCGTAAAACTCTTCGCCGCCGTTTTCGGGTGAGGGAAGATAGTCCTTAATTTGCTTGCCCAAAATATCGTGCGGGCGCATAAAGGGGTATTTATCGTTTCCATTCTTCCAAAGCAGGCAGTGGCGGTAGCTTACACCTGTGTAAAAGTGACGATACTCGTTGCCAAGCTCGGCTTCAAGCGCTTTGATGAGTTCATCCGCTTCGGCTGTGGTGATCTCATCGGCACTGTGGTCAAGAATGATTTTTTCATCATAGTCACCATCGTCGGAAAGAGTGACTACATTGCAGCGGTAGGCAGTCTCGTCGGGCTGCATATCCAGTCCCATGCTCATCGCTTCCAGAGGCGAGCGCCCCTTGGAATAGACCTTGGGATCGAATGAAAGGATCGCCATGTTTGCCGTATCGCTCTCGGGCACCATTCCAACGGGTACGTTGGAGACCGTACCAACAAGCGCCTTTTGCGCGAGTGCATCCATGGTGGGCTTGTTTGCCGCCTGCATGGGCGTTTTCATGTCAAGCTGTTCTATTTTCACATCCGCCATACCGTCGGGGATCAATACAAGATATTTCATGATGGAAAAAGTCCTTTCGCAAAAAAATCATAATTATTATACCACAAAAAACGCGCAAGTGCAATAACTTATATTATAATTTCTCAAAAATATTATATAAAAAAGAACTCTTTGACAAAGGATTTTCTATTTGGAATTGACAACACACCCTCGGTGTGCTATAATATCTTATAACAAAAGTCCCCAAAAAGAGGAGTGCGAATATGAACAAGGAACCCCAAAATTCCGAAAATACTTTACAAAAAATAACCGAACAAAACAAAAAGATGCGCAAAAAACTGATTGTTGCAGTAATTGTTACCGTATCCGTCGTGATCGTTTTGATATCGGCGCTTTTGATACTGAAGGGATACCAAGACAGAGAAGAACCCTTTGAGTTGCCCGACAGCTATTTTTATCCCCCTTACAATGGCGATATTTTTGAATACGAGGATTATCTCGATAAGGCACCTGATGTCATTTTGTATTGTGATAACCCCGACGGACTCGGTCACAGTACCCAAATCAACGATGATCCCCAAAAAGCATTTGATCCCGAGGTCTTGTTTTTGCGTGACTTTTTGGAGATCATGATGCACGCCGATGTGGATGCCTATAACAACTGCTTTAACGAAATTTATTACAAAAAGCACGAAAGAAAAACAACTTTCTCACAACAAATGATCTACGAGGCAAAAATTCACTTTGCAAGTGAGGAGACTGCCTCAAACGGTGAAAAGTCCACCACATATTATCTCCTTTACAAACTCTACCAAAACGACGGTTCCTTGCGCCGCGACGTGGGCAGTGACGCCATCGTGCCGATGCGCATCGTCCTGCGCACCACCCCCGATGGAAAGATCTCCATCAGTGAATGGGGAACGACGAGGACACAATAATAAAGATTGGCTTATGTGGAAGAAGAACAGCGAGAGGAATGGGTAAAATGATCAAATGGATTTTCTTTGATGTTGGCTCAACACTCGTCGATGAAACCGAAGCATACGATCACAGAGCGCGAGAAATGATTGGCAACACGAGCATCACTTTCAAAGATTTCGACGATGTTCGTATTGCTCTTGCAAAACAAGGACTTGATGGCAACTCTGCCGCTATCAAACACTTCGGATTAACAAAAACTCGTTGGCACTCGGAAGATGAGGTTCCGTATTCAGATGCACATAGTACATTGACGGCTCTCGTTGATAAGGGATATAAACTCGGCATTATCGCAAACCAAAAGCTTGGAACTGCAGAACGCTTGGAGTTTTGGGGCTTGCATCAGTACTTTGATGTAATTGCTGCATCCGCAGAGATTGGATATGCCAAGCCCGATAAGGAAATCTTTGAAAAAGCATTTGAACTTGCAGGGTGCACGGCAGTGGAAAGCATTATGGTCGGTGATCGGCTCGATAACGATATTATCCCTGCGAAAGCGATTGGAATGAAAACCGTTTGGGTTAAAAACGGTCTCGCGCAGTATCAAAGTGCGGAGTTTGGTGAGGGCGTTGCGGATTATCAAGTTAATTCATTGTCCGAAATTCTCTCCATCCTTTAAAATGAAAATTGCTTGTTTAACAAGGACTAATTGCTTTTCTTTCAAAAAATTACACCGTTTTCTTCTTACAAAACGGAGCAAACTTTTATCAAAACGATAAAAGGAGGCCGTTCTATGAAGAAAACGGTGTTGTTTTTTATGCTTTTTGCCACTTTGCTGGGCAGTTTTTCTTTGCCCGCACAGGCACAAACGGTGCGACATCAGTGGTATTGCAAGCATGTAAAAGGTCACGTGCAACCGCCTCTTGATGCAAGACTTTCCTTTATTGAAGAGCACAATGCCTATTATATCGACCGCCGCCACGCAGATGCAAATGACGGTGACAAGGTCATTTATCTGACCTTTGATGCAGGCTATGAGAACGGAAACATTGCCAAAACGCTTGATATTCTGCGCGATGAAAACGTCCCAGCGGCTTTCTTTATTCTCGATACCATGCTTTACAAAAACGAAGAGCTTGTGGTGAGAATGATCAACGAGGGGCACACCGTTGCCAACCACACCGCGCGCCACAAGGATATGTCACAGTATGCAAATGATGCTTTTCTCGCGGAGCTGGAGTCGCTTGAAACCCTTTATCGCGAACGCACGGGGCAAGAGATGGCAAAATATTACCGCCCACCCGAGGGCGTTTTTAGCCGCGAAAACCTCATTTGTGCCGCCGAGAACGGCTACAAAACCATCTTTTGGAGCTTTGCTTACCCCGATTGGGACAATCAAAAGCAAATGCCACTCGAGAAAGCCAAGGGTATCATCCTCGATAATCTCCACAACGGTGAAGTGATGCTTTTGCATCCCACTTCTGATACAAACGTGCAAATTCTTGCCGACGTCATCCGTGAAGCGCGCGCACAGGGGTATCGGTTTGGCACACTTGACGAGCTGACGGGAGCGAGATGGCAATGAAGAACACAAGACAATTTGGATATGTTGTGCTGATTTTGCTGGTATTGCTTCGGCTCTTGACGCTCTCGCCATCGGCAGAGGTCAAGGTCTATCGCTCTGTAGCAACCAGCAAAAAGCAGATCGCGCTCACCTTTGACGACGGTCCGCATCCCACTCTCACACCGCGCATTTTAGAAATATTGGCACAGTATAACATCCCAGCAACCTTTTTTATGGTGGGGCAGAATGTTCTAAACTATCCCGAGGCAGCACGCGCTGTTATCGAGGCAGGACACGAGGTGGGCAATCATACGTTCACTCATCCTCATATCAGCAACTTGGGTGAGAAAGCCATTTTTGACGAGATCGGCAGATGCGAAGATGCCCTTGAGGAGCTTTGCGAGTACCGTCCGCACCTTTTGCGCACACCCCAAGGAGCACTGACACCAAGCCTTGAGAAGTGCTTGAAGGACGATGACTATATCCTGATCTTGTGGAGTCTCGACACGCGCGATTGGGAACACAAAAGCACCGCTCACTTGATCAGAACGGTGCTTGAGAACGTGCAAGCAGGCGATATTATCCTGATGCACGATTTTATTGGGCATAACAGCAAAACGCCCGAGGCGTTGGAAAAGATCATTCCTGCTCTGCTCGCCGAAGGCTACGAATTTGTAACAGTGAGTGCCTTGTTGGGAGTGGGTTAGGGGAGTAGGAGAATACGGTCGGCGATCCCCTCGGCATCCTCTTTGTTATGCGTTACCAAAATGGCGGACGCTCCGCGCGCAGTGAGAAAATTCTTTAGCTTTGCTGCCAAGCTATGTCGCAATTCTTCATCCAGTGCGGCAAAGGGCTCGTCCAAAAGGAATAAGTCACCGCCAAAGGCGAGCCCGCGCGCAAGAGCTACGCGGCTTTTCATGCCGCCCGAAAGCTCGCTCGGGTACTTGTTAGCACAGTCCTCAAGACCGACAAAGGCGAGACATTCCGCAACGGGTTTCATGGCGTTTGTGTCTTTTTCATCCATAACGGCAAGTAGATTTTCTTCAACTGTCAGCCAAGGAAAGAGGCGCGGTTCCTGAAAAACGTAGGCAACTTTCTCAAAAGCGCTCTCAATTTCGCCCTTTTGCGGCTTGTAAAGCCCTGCAATCAATCCCAAAAGCGTGGTTTTGCCGCATCCCGAAGGTCCCATAACGGCAAGAATTTCACCCTTTTGAAGGTCCATCGAAAAGTTTTCGAGTACAGTCTTTTTGCCATAAGCAAAGGTAAGGTCGGTTATTTTTAACATCTTAAGCCACCTCCTTTTTGCACTTTGGCACTATCCAATCTTGTAAAAAGATAGGAAACGCCAAACTCGATCAAAAGGCTCAAAAGAACCACCGTCAAGGTCCAGGCAAACATCTCGGCACTCATAATGTAGAGCTTTGCTTCACCGATCATTGTACCAATGGTATCGGGTGGCATAGCAATGATCTCGGCGGCAACGCCTGCTTTCCAGGCAAGCCCGATTGATGTGCGGCAGGCCGAGAGAAAATAAGGCTTGACCGATGGCAAGATCAGTACGCGCAAGCGCTTAATGAGCGTAAACCGATACAGTTTTGCCACCTCCGCAAGTTGCAGGTCAATATTTTGAATACCTTGGTCAAGGTTTGTCCACACAATGGGCAGAACGATCAAAAAGGTGATGAAAGAAGGAACCTTGACAGGACCGAGGAACAGAAGCATCAAAATAATAAAGGATGCCACAGGTGTTGCTTTTACAACCGCCATCACGGGGTAGATGAGCTCTCTTATAAAGCGAATTTTGGAAGTGATGACCACCAAAAAGCAAGCACAAAGAATTGCAGAAAGTGTGCCTAACAGAATGTTAGCGAGGGACGTTCCCGTTGCAATGTAAAACTGTTTTGTTTGCAAGAGTGCCCCTAGGGTTTTGATGACAGAAAGGGGAGAAGGAAAGAGCAAAGGCTTTCCAAAAGCGTGTGCGGCAAGTGCCCACACACCCAGCCAAAAGGCCGCGACAAGAAGTGCGCGGCCTATTTTTTTTAGAGTTTTCATGGTTTTTGGTGTCATTTACGCCTTATTTGACATAGTAGAAGTTATCTGCCGGGAGCTTTCCGCCAATCGATGCGGGAGCAATTCCATGGAGAATACCAAGGTAAGTCTCCATAGCAGCTTTCATAGCGGCACCGTCAAGGAAGCATACGTTGCAGTTGGGGAGCGCCTTTTTTGCAACGGGAGCACTGGTGAAAATGCCGTTGTCAACAATCATCTGTGCGGCACCGTCAAGATCGGTGGAAAGGAATTCGATCGAAGCCTTGTATTCCTTCAAGAAGTTTTCAACTGCCTCGGGGTATTGTTCCAGGAAAGCACGGCGTACGACGATACACCCCTGCACAAGAGAACCCTCTTTGGCGACCTTGTTCCATTCGGCAGTCAGATCCATTGCATTGGTGATAACCGTTCCGTTGCCGGCACTCTTTGCGGTATTGATGGCAATGGTAACCATCGGCTCGGGGAGTACGGCAATGTCAACAAGACCGGATGCAACGGCATCCTTCAGCGCTGCGGGTTGCGCGTAGGTAGAGGAGTTGATGGTGATATCCTTGCCCACCTCAAGTCCGTTTTGCTTGCAAAGATAGGTAAAAATGAAGGTAGGATTTTGTGCGGGGACGTAAACAGTCTTACCGCGCAGATCTTCAAAAGAAGTAATCGTTTCGTTCTGATTGGTCAGAAGATAGAGACAACCGAGCGTGTTGACTGCGAGAACAACAACGCCGCCCTCGGATTTGTTATAGATGTTTGCCGCTGCATTGGTGGGGAGAGCCGCGATGTCGGCACTGCCGTTAAGGAGTGCGGAAGTAACCATAGAGGCATCGCTTTGCACCGAAAAGTTGTATTTTTCTGTAGTTGTGCCGGCTTTTGCATCGTTCATCAGCTTTGCCATACCAAAGCCCGTGGTGCCGTTGAGGGTGTAAACGTTGATGGTGGGCGTTTCTGCCTTGGGTTCTTCATTGTTATCCTTTTTTGCGAACAGATCGCAAGAAGTCATGGAGAAAAGGAGTGCTACAAGGGTGAGAAAAGAGAGTAAACGGATTTTCATAGTGATTTTTTCCTTTCTGTATTTGATTAATTTTATTGATAATTTTGAACCATCGCATCTACATCAAGCAGATGAATGGTGCGACCGTCTTTTTGAATATATCCATCCGCAATCAAGGTGTCAAACGCGCGGTAAAGGGAAGCGCGCCCAATATCAAGCAGCTCTGATAGCGAAGAAAGAGAGGCATCCAACTCAACAGTCTCCTCTCCAAAAGAGGAGAGATAGAGCGCCAGCTTCCGCTCGGCAGAGCCCGCTGTCAGGTAACGGATCTTTTGGTTGAGATAGCAAATTCTGCCCGAGAGAAAGCCGAGATAGTTATAAAGGAACGTTTTGTCAGCTTCCAGCAAAGCGTGTATGGCATCCTCTGTAAAGAAGAACACGCGGCACTTCTTTTTTGCGCGGATCGTACTAACGTAATTTTGATTGGTAAACAGATTTGCAATACCGAAAAAATCTCCCGCTTTGAAAAAACGCAAAAGCGCGTTTTTGGAGTTATCCGCCGTGGTGGCTGCTGCTTCGCCCAAGAGGAAAATCCCCGCTTTGTGCGCGGTCTCATTTTGAGAAAGAATAAGGTCTCCATCCTCAAAATCCACCGCCTGACAGTTGTGCTCATCAAAAAGCTTCAGGGCGCCTGCCACATCAACACCCAAGAAGATGGGGGAGTGAAAAATTCTTTCGGCTTCTTTCTTTGTCAAAGTCATAAAACACCGCCTTTTGTATCGTATGAGACAATTATAGCATGTTTTTAATGGATTGTCAATATAGTTTCAAAAGATTTTGCATTTGATTTTGGGGAAATTCTATTCAATTTTTTCAAATCCTCTTGACCGCGTGCGCGCAATGGTGTATAATAATTATAAAGCAATTATTAAGGGGGAAACTCTGCTATGACTCTTGTTATTCTTGCGGCAGGAATGGGCTCTCGCTACGGCGGGCTCAAGCAACTTGACCCAATGAACGATGCAGGCAATTTCATTATTGATTTTTCCATCTACGATGCCATCAAGGCAGGCTTTGATAAGGTCGTTTTCATCATCAAAGAGGAGAATCTCGAGCTCTTTCGCGAGACCATCGGCAACCGCATTGCCGAAAAGATCGAGGTCGCCTATGCCTTCCAGAAGATGGATACGCTTCCTACAGGCTATACCGCTCCCGAGGGACGTACCAAACCGCTTGGCACGGCGCACGCCATCTATTGCGTAAAAGACCTTGTAAAAGAGAATTTCGGTGTAATCAATGCCGATGACTTTTATGGCAGAGATACCTTTATGCAGCTTAGTCGCCATCTCAAAACGGCAAACAGTGAGGGCGGTGTTGCGCACCATTGTATGGTAGGCTTTGCCGTTGGCAATACTTTGACCGAGAACGGCACCGTTTCGCGCGGTCAGTGTGAGGTGGGAGAGGATGGCATCCTCAAAAGTGTTACCGAGCGCACCAAGATCATGAAAAAGGAAACCTGCGCAGCATATCTCGACGATGACGGAGAGACCTGGGTGGATATGCCGTTTGAGAGTATCGTCTCCATGAACTGCTGGGGCTTCACTCCCGATTTCTTTGACAATCTTGAGGCAGGACTTATCCGCTTCCTTGAAAACATCGAAAGCAATCCGCTCAAGGCTGAGTTTTATCTGCCCACTGCCGTTGACGAGCAGCAAAAGAGCGGTGTTTGTGACGTCAGAGTTTATCCCACTACCTCTGTTTGGCAGGGAGTGACCTATCCCGAGGATAAGGCACGCGTAAAGGATGCTTTGCGCGCTATGATCGATGCCGGCGAATACCCCGAGCGTCTTTGGGACTGATACACTATCGAAAGGAATACGTAAAAATGTCTATTTTGATTACAGGCGGTGCCGGCTTTATCGGCTCTCATACCGCAGTTGAATTTTTAAACGCAGGATACGAAATCGTTATTGTTGACAACTACTGCAACAGTTCTCCCAAGGCTATTGATCGCGTAAAAGAGATCACCGGCAAGGATTTTAAGGTGTATGAAGTGGATATGTGCGATAAGGATGCCCTGGAGAAGGTATTTATAGAAAATCCCGATATCGATTCCGCTATTCACTTTGCAGGACTTAAAGCCGTTGGTGAATCTGTGCAAAAGCCCGGACTTTACTACTACAACAACCTTACAAGCACCCTCAATCTGCTTGACCTGATGGCAAAATACAATGCCAAAAGAATCGTATTCTCCTCTTCTGCAACGGTTTACGGCGCGCCCAAGACTGTACCGATCCGCGAGGATTTTGACCTCTCCGCAACCAATCCTTACGGTCAGACCAAGCTGATGATCGAAAAAATCCTCAAGGATTTCTGGATTTCCGATAACACCTGGAGCATTTCAATTTTGCGTTATTTCAATCCGATCGGCGCCCATAAGAGCGGTCTGATCGGTGAGAATCCCAAGGGAATCCCCAACAATCTGCTTCCTTACGTGGCAAAGGTCGCTGCAGGGCAACTGCCGTATCTTTCGGTGTTTGGTAATGACTATCCCACTCACGACGGCACCGGCGTGCGCGACTATATCCACGTAGTGGACCTCGCGAAAGCACATCTGAAGGCGCTTGAAAGAGCAGAAAAGGTGCAAGAGGTCGAGTATTTCAATGTCGGTACAGGAACGGGCTACTCGGTACTTGATATTGTTGCCGCTTACGAAAAAGCGACCGGTCTAAAGGTTGCTTATAAGATCGCTCCCCGTCGCCCCGGCGACATTGACACCTGCTACGCAGATCCCACCAAGGCTTATGAGGTTCTTGGATGGAAAGCAGAGAACAATCTTGAGGATATGTGCCGTGACCTTGCCAACTGGATGCAAAAAAATCCCAACGGCTACGAGGGAGAATAAAGCATGATTACAAAACACTATTTTGGAACAATGGACGATGGTCGCGACGTGTACAGTTATCTGCTCAAAAACGACAGTGGCATGAGCGCGCGTATTTGCGAGTTTGGCGGCGCGATCATGGAGATTTCGGTTCCCGACAGACTCGGTCGCCTGACCGACGTGGTTGCAGGCTATGATTCCTTGCGCGATTACGTTTTGGCACCCGGATACCTCGGCGCACTCGTCGGTCGCGTATGCAACCGCATTGCAAGAGGAAAATTCACCCTTGGCGGCAAAGACTATCAAATCTTCAAGAACAACAACGGCAACTCCTTGCACGGTGGCAAGGTTGGCTTTTCGCACAAAATTTGGGACGTCAAAGCTGAGGATGGGGAAGAACCGCGCCTCATTTTGACACTGACCTCGCCCGACGGCGACGAAAACTATCCCGGCACGCTACAGGTCACCGTTACTTACACCTTGTTGCTCTCCAATGCGCTCTCCATTCATTACGAGGCTACAACCGATCAAAAGACAGTTGTCAACCTCACAAACCACGCCTACTTCAATCTTGGCGGCTTTTCCTCGGGCAAGATCTTTGATCACGTTTTGCAAATGGATGCCGACAAATATATCCCCACCGACGAAAAGCTCATTCCCACGGGTGAGATCCGCTCGGTCATCAGAACGCCGTTCGATTTCCGCGAGCCTAAGACCATTGGTGAGGACTTTGACCTTGAGCACCCCGACCTCAAGCTGGCGGGCGGCTTTGACCATTGCCTTTGCTTTACAGGCGGCGAAACGAAAACTCCCATTTTGCGCATTGAAGCATACGAGCCGAATAGCGGACGACTGATGCAGGTCTATACCAATCAGCCCTGCGTACAGTTCTATACAGGCAACTTTATGTGGGAGATCGAAGCCCCCCTCAAGGGTGGATGTCCCGCAACCGTACAGTCGGCATTTTGCTTGGAAACGCAAAAAATGCCCGATGCAATCAATCACTCCAATTTCACCGATACGGTACTGAACCCCGGCGAAAAGTATGATTACACAACGATTTATCAGTTTTCTGTAAAATAAAAGAGCTGCCGCCGCGCAATTTGCACGGCGGCTTTTCATATTTGTCCATTCAAAATCATACAATGTGGCGAGGTGATAAGTATGAAAAAATTTTTTTACAAGCTGACGGCAATCATCATAGCCGTCATTCTGCTTTTGCCAATCGGATTTGAGGTCTTTGGTGAGGAAAACGATTCTAAGCCACAGGAAAACACTCTCGGTGTTCCCGAAGGCTCACTCAATCTCAATTGCAAAAGTGCCATTTTGATGGAAGCTACAACGGGGACTGTTCTGTACGCACAAAACGCCGATGAAGCTCTCCCGCCCGCATCTGTTACAAAGGTTATGACCTTGCTCCTTGTGATGGAAGCGATCGATGCCGGAACAGTACGTCTTGATGATACGATATCCATTTCTGCAAACGCGGCTTCTATGGGCGGCTCGCAAGTCTTTTTGAAGGAAGGCGAGGAGATGAGCGTTGAGGATCTGCTCAAAAGCGTTGTCATAGCCTCGGCTAACGATGCCGCAGTGGCACTTGCTGAGCACATCAGTGGCAGTGTAGAGACATTTGTTGCAAAAATGAATGCAAAAGCAGCCGAGCTTGACATGACATCAACAAAATTCGAGAACGTCACAGGTCTTGACGATACTGCCGAGCATCACCTGACAAGTGCTCGTGATATCGCACTGATGTCTCGCGCACTGGTGGCGCATCCGCTCGTGTTGCAGTATAGTTCCATTTGGATGGATACCATTCGTGACGGCGCATTTGGACTTACCAATACCAACCGTCTTGTGCGCTTTTACAAGGGCTGCACAGGGCTGAAAACAGGCTCTACGTCAAAGGCGGGCTTTTGCATCAGTGCCACTGCCGAGCGCGACGGACTCTCACTGGTTTGTGTGATTATGGGTGCGGAGTCTCGGGATATTCGCAACGCCGCTGCAACGGCACTTCTTGATTGGGGATTTGCCAATTTTGCATTGTTTAAAGAGGAAGCAGGAGTATCCGAAGCAGTCTGTGTAAAGGGAAGCGCCAAACGGGAGATCAGTGGCACATATCCTGCTTTTTCATGCGTTGTTAGACGCGAAGAGCTTTCCAAAATTGAAAAGAAGGTCACGCTGGTGGAAAGCATCACCGCTCCCACACCTGCGGGCGAAAAGATTGGAGAGATCGGCTTTTGCTGTGGAGAAAAGAAGATCGGTTGCGTGGATATTTGTACAGACTCCGAAATAGAACGCATCGACTTTTTTGAAATTCTGTGGCACATTTTTGCAAAGTCTCTCTTGATTTAGCAATGTTTTATAGCTTCGCAATAATCTAACATTTTCACCATCTTTTTTGAAAAAAGGTCTTGTAATCGGCGCGCAAATAGTGTATAATATCAATAATTCATTTTATCCAAAGGACGGTTTAAAATTATGGCAATCAAATTAAACGATAAGTATGTTTCTTCTTTTATCGGCACCGAGGAATATGCAAATATCCAAGCCGAGGTCAACGCAGCCGCAAAAACACTTCGCGAAAAGAGCGGTGCCGGCAATGCCTTTTTGGGTTGGGTAGATCTGCCCGACAATTATGACAAAGAAGAATTTGCACGCATTAAGGTGGCAGCAGAGAAGATTCAAAAGAGCTGTGACGTACTTATCGTGATCGGTATTGGTGGATCTTATCTCGGCGCACGTGCCGTTATCGAGTTCCTCAAGTCTCCCTTGTATAACAATTTGAAAAAGGATACTCCCGACATTTATTTTGCGGGTAACTCCATCAGTGCAGGTGCTCTTAACGAAGTCCTCGCTCTTTGCGAGGGACGCGACGTTTGCGTAAACGTTATCTCCAAGTCGGGCACCACCACCGAGCCTGCGGTTGCTTTCCGCGTTTTCCGCACCCTTTTGGAAGAAAAGTACGGCAAAGAGGGGGCACGCGAGCGCATTTTTGTAACCACCGACCGTGCACGCGGCACACTCAAGCAATTTTCCACTGATGCGGGATATGAGACCTTTGTTGTTCCGGATGACGTCGGCGGACGCTTCTCGGTTCTGACGGCAGTCGGTCTTTTGCCCATCGCCGTTGCAGGTATCGATATTGATGAGCTCATGCAAGGTGCGGCTTCCGCAAGCCATACATATGTGGATGCGGACATCATCAAAAACGATTGTTATCGATATGCAGCCATCCGTAATATCCTTTACCGCAGCGGCAAGACCGTTGAGGTCATGGCAAGCTACGAGCCCTTCTCGGCTATGTTCAGCGAGTGGTGGAAGCAGCTCTTTGGTGAGAGCGAGGGCAAGGATCAAAAGGGCATCTTCCCGGCATCCGTTGTGTTCTCCACCGATCTGCACTCTCTCGGTCAGTTCATTCAGGATGGCACACGCTCGATGTTTGAAACTGTGATTGACATTGCCGATACAGGCGATGCTTTTGCCATTCCGAACGATCCCGCAAACATTGACGGGCTCAACTTCCTCTCCGGCATGGACCTTAACGATGTTAAGAGAAAGGCAATGCAGGGCACGATTCTGGCACACGTCGATGGCGGCGTTCCCAATCTTGTTATCGAGCTTGATAAGCGTAATGCGTTTACCCTTGGTGAACTGATCTACTTCTTTGAACTCGCCTGCGCAGTCTCGGGTTATATGCTTGGCGTCAATCCCTTTGACCAACCCGGCGTAGAATCCTACAAAAAGAATATGTTTGCTCTCCTTGGCAAGCCCGGGTACGAAGAGATGAAAAAGGCTCTTGAGGACCGCCTGCAGGCATAAGAAAAAAATTCGTTGAAAATCGAAAAAGCCCTTGACTTTGTTTCCAAAGTTTGGTATAATGAACTTAAGGAGATGAAACGTCATCTCGGCTGATTTCTGGAGGTTAAAAATATGTTAAAATTAATTATCGGCGTTAAGGGCACCGGCAAAACAAAAGTTCTCATCGATATGGTCAATGGCGCGCTTGCTGTTACCAAGGGTGACGTTGTTTGCATCGAAAAGGGTGCTCAGTTGAGATTTGATATAAAGCCCGTTGTAAGACTTGTAAACTCTGACGAATACCTCATCAATGATGCATCCGCTCTTTACGGCTTCATTGCAGGTATGCTTGCAAGCAACCACGACGTAACCGATCTGTTTGTAGACGGCACACTCCGCATCTGCAAACGCGATATGGTTGCATTTGAGGAGCTTCTTGTAAAGCTTGATTCTCTGCTTGAAAAGATCGACGTCAACGTTACCATGACCGTTTCGATGCCCGCAGAGGAAATGACTGATACCATTCGCAAGTACATTTAATTCCACATAAAAATGGTGCCGCAGTTTTGCGCCGATCCTGGCGAAACTGCGGCATTTTTACGCAAAAGCAATAAAGGAGTTCAAAAAATGATTTTGATCATTGCAGAAAAGCCAAGCCTTGGGCGCAACATTGCCGCCGGCATTGGCCCGATGCAAAAACGGCAAGGATATCTTGAGGGAGAAGGGTATATCATTACATGGGCATTCGGTCACCTCTTTTCCTTGTGCGATATTGAAACCTATTCACCCTCTCCCGACGATTCGGGCAGATGGACGATGGCAAATCTGCCGTGTTTCCCCAAGGAATTCAAATTTGAATTGCGCCGTGAAAATGGCAAGGACAAAAAAGTCGATCCCGGCGTGCGCCGCCAATTTGAAATCATCCGCGAGCTTTGCAATCGCCCCGATGTTGACACCATTGTGAACGCAGGAGACGCAGACCGCGAGGGAGAGATCATCGTGCGCCTTTGCATGAATAACGCGGGAGCGCAAGGGAAGAAGTATAAACGTCTTTGGTTGCCCGACCAAACGCAACAAACAGTACAAAAGGCACTTACCGAAATGAAGGATGAAAGCGAGTATGACCGTCTTGCGGCAGAGGGCTTTGCGCGCACCTATATCGATTGGCTCTACGGCGTCAATCTGACGCGTTATGCCACACTCAAAACGGGAACGCTCCTTCGTGTCGGTCGTGTCATCGTTCCCATTGTAAAGGCTATTTACGATAGGGACATGGCGATCCGCAACTTTGTCCCCGGTAAATATTTTGCACTTGTCAGCAAAGAAAAGACCAACGGCGAGGTCGTTGAGCTGCTTTCCAAAAACAAATTTGAGTCCGACGAGCGTGCCAAGGCAGAAGCACTTTGTGCCACCTACAATCAAACGGGTGCAGTTGTCCATGATGTCAAAAGCAAGAAAGATACGCTCTTTGCAGGCAAGCTCTACTCGCTTTCCAAGCTGCAAAACGCCTTGAGTAAGAAGTACAAAATGTCCATGCAAGAAAGTCTTGACATCGTGCAAGGGCTCTATGAAAAAGGATATCTGACCTATCCGCGTACCAACTCCGAGTATTTGGCAACCGCAGAAAAGGACAAGATCCGCCAGATTCTTGCAGGATGTGCAAAGCTCGGTTACCCAGTGCGTTTCAAGGATTCGAAAACGATTTTTGACGATAGCAAGATTGAGTCTCACTCGGCGCTTACACCGACCTATAAGATCCCCAACAAAACGCAGCTGACCGAAAAGGAAATGCAAGTTTATTCCACAGTGTTCCGCCGTTTTGTTGCCGTCTTTTGTGCCGAGGATTGCGTGGTTTCGCGTACCGAGATCACAATTGATGTAGGAACTCTCGAGCGCTTCACCCTTAAGGGCATGGTCATGCTTGAGCGCGGTTGGACAAAATACGATGACTACACGCAAAAGGATAAGGTTCTGCCCGCACTGAACAAGGGAGACGTGGTCAACATTGATTTCAAACCTATTGAAAAGGAAACCACACCGCCCAAGCACTACACGGTTGAAACCCTGAACAACTACCTCAAAAACCCCTTTAAAGAGGATAAAAAAGCTGCAAAAGAGTCGCCTGACGGGGAAGTAGGCAACGAGAACGTCGATGACAACGAGGACTACAAGGCGATTTTTGAAGGTCTTGAGCTTGGAACCGAGGCAACCCGTACGGGTATCATTGATAACGCTCGCAAGAGCGGTTATATCGACCTCAAAAAAGACACCTATACCATTCTGCCAGGCGGTGAATTTCTGATCGAGTCGCTTTTGCAGATGAAGATCAATATGGATAAATATAAGACCTCACAGCTCGGACAGGCACTCAAAAAGGTGTATCGAGGTACGATGGAAATCGAAGAGAGTGTGAAGCTTGCCGAGGGGGAGATCGCCGAAGTATTCTCCAAAAAAGAAGAAACCAACCTTGCAATCGACTCCGAAACAGGATTCTTTGGTGACGTGGTCGCACAGTGCCCGCTTTGCGGCAAGGA
The DNA here is from genome assembly GCA_015063725.1 of Oscillospiraceae bacterium. Classification (GTDB taxonomy): domain Bacteria; phylum Bacillota; class Clostridia; order Oscillospirales; family CAG-272; genus UMGS1865. Next base: position 18,424 of record SVTP01000001.1, on the reverse strand, counting down.
TGTCAAGCGCTTCCGCACCTTTTACGGTTGCACGGGATACAAGGATGGATGCCGTTTTTCGGTCAACATCAGCATTTGTGGACGTGCCATTTCAGTGGCAAACCTCAAAATGCTTATCGAGACGGGGCGCACCGCCGAGATCAAAGGCTTTATTTCCAAAAAGAGCAGAAAGAGCTTTGATGCCGCCCTCAAACTAGAGAACGGCAGAGCAGTCTTTGATTTTGAAAGACGCACTCCAACGCCGACCACAGATTTGCCAATTTGGGATGGTGAGGGAGCACCTTTACCCGAGCCACCACCAATTGAATAAAGCTTACAAAACACCGCTGTACTGCTTACAGCGGTGTTTTTTTGTTATTCTGCACAAAAATGAAAGTATGAAAATTGCCAAGCGCACAAAAAAGCAGAAATTGCATAAATGCAAAAACTTCCTTAATAATATGTATTGACAAATACAAGGTTTTGCTGTATAATTGTATACAATAGATCCGAAAGGAGAATAAACGATGTTAGAAATTTCTTCAAAAACCAATTTACTGGAGCAAAGCACCTACAAATATTCGCTTCAAGATGTAAAAGAACCTAACCTTTATCGTGAGGTCTATCCCTATACGGACGTACCGCGAATCCCATTTAACCATCGCCGTGTGCCCATCGGCATGCCGCAGGATATCTGGATCACCGATACCTCCTTCCGCGACGGTCAACAGTCGGTTGAGCCTTACACCGTTAAGCAGATCGTAGATTTGTTCAAGCTGATGTCGCGCCTGAGCGGTCCGTTCGGTATCGTTCGTCAAACTGAATTTTTCGTATATAGCAAAAAGGATAGAGAAGCTCTGCAGCAATGTCAGGATCTCGGTCTGAAATTTCCCGAAATCACCACATGGATCCGAGCAAGCCGCGAAGATTTCAAGCTTGTAAAGGACCTTGGCATCCGCGAGACGGGTATTCTCGTTTCCTGTAGTGACTATCACATCTTCAAAAAGATGAAAATGACACGCAAGGAATGCATGGAATACTACCTCAAGACCGTTTGTGATGCCTTTGAAGCGGGCGTTATGCCCAGATGTCACTTGGAGGACATCACGCGCGCCGATTTCTACGGCTTTGTTGTGCCTTTTGTCAATGAATTGATGAAGCTTTCGCGCGAGGCAGGCATTCCCGTACGTATCCGTGCTTGTGATACCATGGGCTACGGCATCCCATATCCCGAGGTTGCCATTCCGCGTAGTGTTCCCGGTATTGTTTACGGTTTGCAGCACTATTCCGAGGTCCCCAGCGAGATGCTGGAGTGGCACGGACACAACGACTTCTATAAGGCAGTCTCCAATGCTACAACCGCATGGCTCTACGGTGCTTCGGGCGTCAACTGCTCGCTTCTTGGTATCGGCGAGAGAACAGGTAATGTTCCTTTGGAAGCTATGGTATTCGAATACGCCTCCTTGCGCGGCTCCTTTGACGGAATGGATCCTACTGCCATCACCGATATTGCTGAGTATTTCAGCAAGGAAATGGGCTACGAAATTCCGCCTATGACTCCGTTTGTTGGCAGAAACTTCAACGTTACCCGCGCGGGCATTCACGCTGACGGACTGCTCAAGGATGAAGAGATCTACAATATTTTTGACACCAAAAAGATTCTTAATCGCAGTGCCACCGTTATGCTTGGCAAGACGTCTGGGCTTGCAGGTATTGCGTATTGGATCAACGAAAACTACCGTCTTTCCGCAAACGAAGCGATCGACAAGAAAGATCCGCTTGTTATTGCCATGAAAGAATGGATCGATGCTGAATATGAGAGCGGCAGACAGACCTCGCTTTCCAATAGTGAGATCGAAGAAAAGATTGAAGAGCTCTCCGGCGGACGTTTTCGCAGACTTTAAGGAGGATATTTACCATGTTAGAACATAAAACGATTTCCCTTGCCGAGCAGGTGTTTGAGCGTTTGGAAAACGACATCCTCACCGGAAAATATCAAAGGGGTGAAATTTTAACCGAGCTCAAGCTGGTTGCCGATCTTGGTGTCAGCCGCACACCCGTTCGCGAGGCGTTACACCGTTTGGAGCAAGAGCATATTATTGAGATCACACCAAAGGGCATCCTCATTCTCGGCGTTACCGAGCAGGATCTGAAGGATATTTTTGCAATTCGTTTGCGCATTGAGGGGTTGGCATCCTATTGCGCCGCGGAAAATATGACAACGGAGCAGCTTACCGAACTGAAAGAAACGCTTGAATTGCAAGAATTTTACGTTACCAAGCAAGATCCGGAGCGCATCAAAAAGATGGATAGCAAGTTTCATCAGCTCATCTATCAATATTGCGGCAGCACGGTTTTGAACGATACACTTTTGCCACTGCACAAAAAGGTACAAAAATACCGTCGCGCGTCGGTTGAGAATAATGCCCGCGCCCAGCAATCGGCTCGCGAGCATCGCGCTATCTTTGAAGCTATGGAAGCAAGAAACGCCGCTCTTGCCGAAAAATACACTACCGAACACATTGCAAATGCGGCGGACCATATTTTGAACAAATGAGGTGACAATATGGGACTTACCATTGCTCAAAAAATCATCAAAGCGCACCTGATCTCGGGGGATATGATACCCGGCAGTGAGATCGCGCTCCGTATAGACCAAACCTTGACGCAGGATGCTACGGGAACGATGGCTTACCTGGAATTTGAATCTATGGGTATTGACCGCGTTCGCACAGAAAAGAGCGTTGCATACATTGACCACAACACACTCCAATCCGGATTTGAAAACGCAGATGACCATCGCTTTATCCAATCCATTGCCAAAAAGCACGGTATTTATTTCTCGCGCCCCGGCAATGGCATCTGCCATCAGGTACATCTGGAGCGTTTCGGCATCCCCGGCAAAACTCTGATCGGCTCCGATAGCCACACCCCAACAGGCGGCGGCATTGGTATGCTTGCCTTTGGTGCAGGCGGACTTGACGTAGCCGTTGCCATGGGTGGCGGTGCCTATTACATCACAATGCCAAAAATGATCAAGGTCAACCTCACTGGCAAATTGCGCCCCTTTGTAACCGCAAAGGATGTCAGCCTTGAGATCTTGCGCATCCTCTCCGTCAAAGGCGGTGTGGGATACATTATTGAATGGGGCGGTGAGGGCATCAAAACGCTTTCCGTTCCCGAAAGAGCCACCATTACCAATATGGGCACCGAGCTGGGTGCTACTACATCGATTTTCCCATCTGATGAGATCACGCGCACTTTCCTTGCCGCCGAGGGTAGAGAAGAGGACTATGTCCCCCTTGCAAGCGACGAGGATGCTGTCTATGACCGCATCATTGATATTGACCTTTCCTCGCTCAAGCCGCTCATCGCTTGCCCGCACATGCCCGATAACGTCGTATCTGTTGATTCTCTCAAGGGTACAAAGGTCGATCAGGTCTGCATCGGCTCTTGCACCAATTCCTCACTTCTGGATATGCTCAAGGTAGCCGCGCTGCTCAAGGGGAAGATCATCAAGCCCGAGGTCAGTCTGTCGATCTCTCCCGGCTCCAAGCAGGTGCTTGCCATGCTTGCTGAGTGCGGAGCTCTGACCGATATTCTTGCCAGCGGCGCGCGCGTGCTGGAGTGCGCTTGCGGTCCTTGCATCGGCATGGGGTTCTCGCCCAATTCCGGCGGTGTCAGCCTGCGTACCTTCAACCGCAACTTTGAGGGCAGAAGCGGCACTGCGGATGCAAAGGTCTATCTGGTTTCTCCCGAGACGGCAGTTGCTGCGGCACTGACGGGTGAGATCACCGATCCCATTCTGCTTGGTGAGATGCCAAAGATCAAAATACCCGATGCCTTCCGCATTGACGACAGTGCGATCATCACACCCGCAACTCCCGAGGAAGCAAAGGATCTTGAAATTCTGCGCGGTCCCAATATTAAAAAGTTCCCCGAGAGCTATCCGCAAGAGGATAGCATCCAAGCAGAGCTTGTGCTCAAGGTCGAGGATAACATCACAACCGACCATATTATGCCTGCAGGCGCCAAGATTTTGCCGTACCGTTCCAATATTCCGTATCTGTCGCAGTTCTGCTTTGGCGTTTGCGATAAGACCTTCCCGGAGCGTGCAAAAGCGGCAGGGAAGAGCATCATCGTCGGCGGAGCAAACTACGGTCAGGGATCCTCGCGTGAGCATGCTGCACTCGTGCCGCTTTATCTCGGAGTGCGCGTAGTCATTACCAAGAGCTTTGCGCGTATCCACATCGCCAACCTCATCAACGCAGGCATTATGCCCCTGACATTTGCAAATGCCGAGGATTATAACAAGGTATCGCAAGGCGATATCCTTTCGATCAAGGGCGTTTGGGCTGGCATGGACAATGGCAAGATGATCCTGAAGAACGAGACTACCGGCGATGAGATCCCGCTTATTGTCACCTTCACCGAGCGTCAAAAAGCGATTCTCAAGGCAGGCAGTCTGCTTGCCTATACCAAAGAACAACTCCAATAACAGAGGAGGTATTCCAATGAACAAAATTATGATGAAAACGCCGCTTGTGGAAATGGACGGCGATGAAATGACACGCATCCTTTGGAAGATGATCAAGGATGAATTGCTCCTGCCTTTTATCGATCTGAAAACCGAATACTACGATCTTGGCTTGCCCGAGCGTGAAAAAACAAAGGATCAGGTTACCTTTGATTCAGCATACGCCACCCAAAAATACGGCGTTGCCGTCAAGTGTGCCACCATCACGCCCAACAAACAACGTGTTGAGGAATACAACCTCTCCGAGATGTGGAAGAGCCCCAACGGAACCATTCGTGCTATTCTTGACGGAACGGTCTTCCGCGCGCCCATCCTGATTGATTCTATCCGCCCAGCAGTTCGCAATTGGAAAAAGCCCATCACCATTGCGCGTCACGCCTACGGTGACATCTACAAGGCAACCGAATACCGCGTGCCAAATGCGGGCAAGGCAGAGCTTGTTTTTACCGACAAAGAGGGGAACGAGACCTTCCGCCAGACTGTCTATGACTTTGAGTGCTCGGGTGTTTTGCAAGGTAGCTACAACAAGGACGATTCCATTCGCTCCTTTGCGCACTCCTGCTTCCAATACGCGCTCAATACCAAGCAAGACCTTTGGTTCTCCACCAAAGATACCATCTCCAAGCAATACGACCAAACCTTTAAGCTCATCTTTCAAGAGATCTACGACACCGATTACAAGGAAGCCTTTGAGGCGGCAGGCATCGAGTATTTCTACACACTCATTGACGATGCGGTAGCGCGTGTCATCCGTAGTGAGGGCGGCTTCATTTGGGCATGCAAAAACTATGACGGCGACGTGATGAGTGATATGGTCTCCACCGCATTCGGCTCCCTTGCTATGATGACCTCGGTTCTGGTATCACCCGACGGCAAATATGAGTATGAAGCCGCGCACGGCACCGTTACGCGCCACTATTACCGTTACCTCAAGGGTGAAGATACCTCGACCAACCCCATGGCAACCATTTATGCTTGGACAGGTGCTCTCCGCAAAAGAGGCGAGCTTGATGAGCTTTCCGAACTCGTGTCCTTTGCCGATAAATTAGAAGCCGCTTGCATCAAAACGCTTGATGACGGCATTATGACAAAGGATCTTGTCGGTCTTGTTGTCGAGGGCACAAAAACGCAGGCTGTTAACTCCATTGACTTTATCAAGGCAATCCGCAAAAATTTGGAAGCGACACTTTGAAGGGGGAAAATATGAAAAGATTTGACAGATCCTTAGTTCTCAATATTTGTGCAATTTTGCTTTTTGTATCAGGTATTATCACCCTTTCCGCTGGTGGAAATACTACCACCGGCATCCTCTTTACCACCACCGGATTTCTCTTTTTAACACTTGGCATCTCTGCCCGTCGCCAAGAGGAAAGTGCGAAGGAAGAGAAAAAAGAAACTGAAGAAAACAAAGAAGAAAACGACCAATAAGAAAAAATCCGATACGGAATAACCGTATCGGATTTTTTTATTAATCAATGATTTCATCGGCGAGGATTTCACCCTTGTTATCGTTGAACACAACACGCTTTTTGCCGTTTTCCATCAAAGTCAGGGCACAACCAACAAAGCCGTTGCCGTTTTCGCGATCGAAAATAGGCTTGGAGCCAACAATGGCGGTGCAGGGTTGACCGTAGGTATCAAAGTCGCTTCCTATCTTTGAAATTTCAACCTTATGATGATGTCCGTAGAGGAGCAGGTCTGGTTGAATATGATCACGCATCAGCTTTGCCCATTCGCGATAAAGCTCTTCTTCAATATCAAAGGGATACTTATCCTTGTAAGTAAAACCAATGTGAGAGATGACCAATTTGTGAGTAACACCCTCGGCAGCATATTCGTTTTGAGCGTTTGCGATTACGTCCTTGATGAATTCGGTTTCGCGAAGTCTGAATTGATGAAAGCATATCGTTCCGCCGTATTCCACGCTACTATCGTCCTTATCCTCACCGCAATCCAAAAGGAGTCCCCATACGCATCCCACGCGGAAGGTATAATAGGTTCTGCCGTTCATGGTAGGGATGTAATTGGGCATATCCTCAGCGTGAATGCCACGGTCATCGTGGTTACCGCGTGCAAAAACAGCGGGGCATTGACCTTTTGTGATGCCCGAAGCAATTTCGCAAATAGCATTGAAATTTTTGACGTCGCCGCTATGGTTGGGAATATCTCCGTTGAGGACAAGCAGATCCAGATCCTCCCCCCAGAAGCATCCTGCGGCAACCGGTTCGGCTACAAGATTATGCGCATCGGCAACATGGTAGACATTGATGTCGCCGCTATCGGGAACAGGACGAAAGGTTACAGTCAACGTACGTTCATCCTCGCTTGTGGGATAGTACGGCTTGCGCTCGATCATCTTTTTGTAGACCACCGTATACTCACGCGCCGCATCCAGCACACTCATGGGAAGCTCAACCTTATGCATATTGGTGTTGGAGCGCAAAATGCCGTTGCAATCGTCATAATACACCTTGTCGCCAACCTTGACCCACATAATGACTTCAGTATCAAAGGGAACAAAGATGTTGTAATTCTTTCCAACCGCAAAAACGGTGGGGTATGCAAGCATATATTCCGGTAACATAACGTTTCTCCTTTACTTTTTGTCTTTTTTCTCGCGCGATGGAGTTCTCATATAATCTGGAAGTTCTACTTTGTCGCTAAAGTAGCGATCCCATCGGCTGTGGCGACGGCGCTGCAGGATGTATGCGATCACTACGTAAGCAGTAACACCTACCACAAAAAATACGATGCCTGCAATCACGGCTCGGTTCTCAAGCCAGGAACGAATAGCACCAAGACCGCTGCCAATAGAGCTGCGTGAGGCTTCACCGGCGGTATAAAGTGGGGCAGTGCCAAGCACTTGTCCGTTATACAAGACCGCAACGTAACCAACAAATTGGTCTTTTTGAACGGGAGCCTCCAACTCAGTTTCTGCTAAGCGAATGCTATAGGTGATATCCTTTCCCAATTCAAGTCCTTTGGGTAGATATGCAAACAGAGAATCCTTTACAATTACATCAAGCACAGATGCTGTATCTGAGGTGGCAACGTCAACGGTGCAAATTTTTGTATTTGGAACAAGAATTTGCATATAGGTGTAAGAATCAAATACCCAGTCTATTACGCGGTTGGCAACTCTATAACCGAATTCAATACCGTCCTTCTCCTTGCCGCCCATTACAACACAGACGTAAGTTTGATCCTCTTGTTTTGCAACGGTAACAACACAGTTGCCGTCCCTTGCTGTACTGCCGGCACTCATGCCAATGCATTTTTTGTTGTAATATTTTTGATCCTGATATACACAGATCAGCTTATTGTTATTGTAATGACTTTTCGCCTTATGAGAGGAAAAAAATTCAAAGGAAACCGTATTGCAAATTGCCATGTAGTAAGGATTTTGATAGGCGACAAGTGCCATTTGTGCAACCTCTGCGGCAGTGGTACGGGAGCCATCAACAATACCTGAAACATCCTCAAAAACGGTGTTTTTGAGCCCCATAGAAGTGGCACGCGCCTGCATTTCCTCAACAAAGGCAGCAACTGACCCGGATGTAAAAGCTGCAAGAACGTAGAACGCATCGTTATAGCTACCACAAATAGCGGCATATAAAAGATGCTCAATGGTCGTTTCCTCTCCAACCGTCAATTTTAAACTCCGACCGTGCGAATGCGGAATGGCATCGTACAGTTCCTGTGTAATGATGATCGACTGCTGCGAGTACGCTTCCAGCTTTTCGCAAAATAACAGACCTGCCATTATCTTTACAGTCGAACCTGCTCCAACCAGATAATTTTCATCCTTGGAGCAAACTACGCGGTCACTTTCCAAATGCTTCAGGTAGACCGAGGAAGACTCATCCATTGATGGAAGATAGTTCTCCTCGGCAGCATAGATCGAAAAGGGAATCGCGCATAACAAAAGGAGAAGCGAGGTCAACAAGCAAACGATACGAACACAAGTACTTTTGCGCATTTTCTTCTTCTCCTTTCTTAGGGTTATATCCGCTCACGAGCGGTTTTGATGTCTTCTTGTATCTGCTTTTGCAGGGCTTCAACACTTACAAACTGCTTTTCGGGGCGGATAAAATCCAAAAATTCCACACGGATCTCTTTTTGATAAAGATCTCCGTCAAAGTTCAAAAGATGTGTCTCCACGTTAAGCGGTGCATCGGCATCAACGGTCGGGCGTGTGCCAATATTGGTCACACCCAAATAAGACGTGCCATCAATCAAGCAACGCGTTAAATAGACACCGTGTGCGGGAATAAGCATTTCATCAGGGGGCGTTTGGTTGAAGGTGGGGGTTCCCAGCTTTCTGCCAAGTGCTTTTCCGTGCTCTACGGGAGCGATAAAGGAAAAGGGAGTTGTTAAAAGCAAATTTGCTTCTTTGATTTTTCCTTCCTTCAACAAGGTACGAATGCGTGTGGAGCTGACCGTATCCCCCTCTAAACAAACGGGTGGCACCGCGATCAGAGGCTGGGGAGCGAGGAGCTCTTTCAAAAGGTCATGCGTGCCCGTACCGCCTTTTCCAAAGCGGTAATTATAGCCGCATACAGCCGCCTTGCAGGCACATTCGCCGATCAAAACATCCTTGACAAAATCTTCGGGCGATAGCCCTTGCAAAGCCTCAAAATCAGCTACAAAGGCAAAATCCATGCCTTCATCTGCAAAGTATTTCAATTTTTGTTCAAGAGTGGTGAGATGCTTTGGGGGATTGGAGGATAAAAAGTCGACAGACGGACGCTCAAAGCAGAGCACGCCACACTTGGCAAAGGGCATCTGCTCGGCTTGCAGCTTTTTGGCTTGGCGCAAAAGAGCTCTATGCGCAAAGTGAACTCCGTCAAAATTTCCGAGGCAAAGAATGTTCGCCTCGGAAATCGCATTTGACTGTTCTGTTTGAAACGAGATATATTTGACTCGGGGCATACTTAATCCAATTCCAGATAGCATTTTACCAGCTCACGCATCAATTCGTCGCGGTCGATTCTACGAATCAGGGCACGCGCATTGTTGCAGTTGGTAATATAGGTAGGGTCCTCGGAAAGCAGGTATCCCACGATTTGACCGATGGGATTATAGCCCTTCTCACTGAGTGCCTCATAGACCTCTTTGAGAATAGCGCGCGCATCCGCGACCTCCTCCGCACCGACGGGAATCTGTTTTTCGGAATTCATAAAACATCCTCCTTGTTTAAAAAAACTCATCACTGTTATTATTATAAATGATATTGCGCTTTTTTTCAAGTCTTTTTTGTAAAATATTATAAAATGAAGCATTTTTGTTGACGAATTGGCAATTTTTATGTATAATAGTAGTTAGAAAAAATAGGGAGGAAACCAAAATGAAGATCGTTTTTTTAGATGCCGCCACAATTGGCGATGATCTGACCTACGGTAGCTTTGAAGAACTTGGAGAGGTTGTCGTTTATCCCACCACAAATGAGGAAGAATTTGAGGTACACGTTGACGGTGCCGACGTTGTTGTTATCAACAAGCTCAAGTTAAATGTCACCAATTTACCAAAGGCAAAGAACCTTAAGCTGATTTGCCTTGCCGCAACGGGATTTGACAATGTTGACCTCGATTACTGCCGCAAAGCCGGAATCGGTGTTTGCAATGTAGTAGGATATTCCACACAAAGTGTGGCACAGCTCACGCTTTCCATGGCGCTCTCACTTTACACACATCTTGACGAATACACAAGCTTTGTACGCAGCGGAGAGTATACGCAAAACGGACTTGCGAACCGTCTGACTCCGATCTATCACGAGATTGCTGGCAGAACCTGGGGTATTGTCGGCTATGGCAATATCGGCAAGCAGGTAGCACGTGTAGCCGAGGCTTTGGGATGCCGCGTATTGGTTTACAAACGCACGCCCGTGGCAGATGCAGAATGTGTCGATTTTGATACCATCTGTCAAAAATCCGATATTTTGTCCCTGCACGTACCGCTCAACGAGGCAACGAGAAATCTTTTGGACGAGGCACACATCGCGATGCTGAAAAAGGATGCCATCGTTATCAACGTAGCGCGCGGCGCAGTCACCGATGAGGCGGCACTCGCCGCTGCAATTCTTGAAGGGCGAATTGGCGGTATTGGCGTTGACGTCTACTCAAAAGAGCCTTTTGGAGCAGATCATCCCTTCAACAAAATCAAGCATTTGCCAAACGTTCTCCTAACTCCTCACATGGCTTGGGGAGGGTATGAAACGCGGGTGCGTTTGCTTGATGAGATCAAACAAAACATCATCGCATTTTTTAAAAATGAGCACAGATGCCGCGTAGACTGAAAAAATGCAGTCGAAAAGTGAAATATTTTGAATTATTTTTGCAAATCTATTGCATTTTTGTCACTTATCTGTTACAATATAATCTGTAAGTTTATGGTCAGAGTGCCGGGCTAACACATCTTATTTTTTCAGCCGTTTAAAATGTGTTCCGGCAGCGGACAGGGGTGTCCGTTTTGTTCCATGAATATTTTTTCTTTTAAAGGAGTATTTATGCGGAATGAACAAAAATGTGCTAATCCGGCTGAATGGTATCTGCAAGTCTTTTGACGGAGAGACCATTCTCGATCACATCAACCTGGAGATCCACAACAAAGAGTTTATCACTCTGTTAGGTCCTTCGGGATGCGGTAAAACGACCACGCTTCGCATCATTGGCGGCTTTGAAACGCCTGATGAGGGTGACGTATTTTTTGACGGCAAACGGATCAACGATATTCCGCCGTATCAAAGACAGGTCAACACCGTATTTCAGCGATATGCGCTTTTTCCTCACTTAAACGTATTTGACAACATTGCCTTCGGTCTGCGTATCCAGAAATGTCCGGATGCACAGATCAGAGAAAAGGTAAAGGAAATGCTGGCACTTGTAAACCTGCGCGGTTTTGAGCGCCGCCGTGTGAACACCTTGTCAGGTGGACAGCAGCAACGTGTTGCAATTGCACGCGCGCTTGTTAATCAGCCCAAGGTGCTCCTTTTGGACGAGCCTTTGGCAGCACTTGACCTCAAGCTACGCAAGGATATGCAGAATGAGCTTAAGAACATTCAGCATCAAACGGGTATTACCTTTATCTACGTAACCCACGATCAAGAAGAGGCACTTTCTATGTCCGATACGGTCGTTGTTATGGCACACGGCAAGATCCAGCAGATCGGCACGCCTACCGACATTTACAACGAACCGATCAATGCTTTTGTAGCCGATTTTATCGGTGAATCCAACATTGTTGACGGCGTTATGCTTGCAGATTACCGCGTCAAGCTCGCAGGTCACACCTTTGACTGCGTAGACAGCGGATTTGAGGCAAATGAGCCTGTTGACGTAGTCATCCGTCCCGAGGACGTTGACGTTGTTCCCGTGGAAAAGGGAATGCTCTCCGGCCTTGTTACGGGTGTTACATTTAAGGGAGTTCACTACGAGATCATCGTGGACGTTAAGGGCTTTAAGTGGATGATTCAAACCACAGACTTTGTGGCAGAAGGGGAGACCATCGGTCTTTCAATCGATCCCGATGCATTCCACATTATGAAAAAATCCGAATTTTCGGGTATGTTCGGCGACTATTCTTCTTTCAGCGACGAGCTGGAAAAGCTTTCGGATGCCACGGAGGAGATAGACGAAGAATGAAAAAAAGATCCTTTTTTGAACATATAGCCACCGCGCCATATGTTTTTTGGGCTTCGATTTTCATCATCGGCCCCTTGCTCGTGGTGCTGTATTTTGCGTTTACGAATCAAGAAGGGAAGTTCACATTTGAAAACATCCTCTCTCTTTCTTCCTATTCGCATACCTTTATCATGTCCTTGGGCTTTGCACTCATTGCAACTGTTATTTGTCTGCTCATCGGTTATCCTTTGGCATATTGCATGTCGAGAATGTCCGAGCGCTCACGCAATATTCTGACGGTGCTTTTGATGTTGCCTATGTGGATCAGCCTTTTGATCCGCACCTATTCTTTAATGGCTCTGCTCGATAATGGCGGACTCGTCAGTGGCTTTTTGACCTCTATCGGATTTAAAAAACTGACCTTTATCGGCACTGAGGGCGCGGTTATTCTGGGTATGATCTATGACTTCTTACCTTATATGGTTCTGCCGATCTTTACCTCAATGAACAAACTTGACGTGCGTTACCTTGAGGCTGCCGCAGACCTTGGCTGCAATAACCGCAAAACACTTTGGCGCGTAATTCTGCCTCTTACTATGCCCGGTGTTATTTCGGGCGTTACGATGGTCTTTGTACCGTCTATCAGCACCTTCTACATCTCCCAAAAGCTGGGCGGCGGTGTATTTGACCTTTTGGGCGACACCATCGAGCGGCAGTTCCAAAACGCCGTAACCTACCACACAGGTGCTGCCATCTCTTTGGTTATGATGGTACTGATCCTGCTCTCTCTTGCTATCATGAATAAATTTTCAGACAGTGGGGAGGACATTATCGTATGAAATTTCTCTCTAAATTTTACATCGGCTTGGTCTTTTTGATCCTTTATGCGCCGATCCTGGTTGTTATCCTGTTTTCGTTTAACAAATCGGGAAATCTAAGCTATTTCAGTACCTTTACACTCGATTGGTACATAGAGCTTTTTGAGGATAAAGAGGCTTTGAACGCTCTGAAAAACTCGCTTATTTTAGCAATTACCTCATCCATCATCGCAACTATTATCGGTACACTTGCAGCATTCGGCATTTCGCGCGCAAAGAACCGCTATTACCGCCAAACGCTGGAGTCGGTTGCCAACATTCCTATGATGAACCCCGATATTGTAACCGGTGTTTCGATGATGCTGTTGTTTGTTGGTGTTGGAGCGATTGTTGGCGCCAAGAGTACACTCGGCTTTTGGACGATGCTGATTGCACACACCACCTTTAACCTGCCTTACGTCATTTTGCAAGTACTGCCGAAGTTCCGTCAGATGGATAAGAATCTAACAGAGGCGGCGCTCGATCTTGGTTGCACGCCTATGCAGACTTTTTTCCGCGTAGAGCTTCCTTCCATTATGCCGGGGATCGTTTCCGGCTTGATGATGAGCTTCACACTCTCACTCGACGACTTCGTTATCAGTCACTTTGTCAGCTCTCCCGACTTCAAAACACTGCCTCTTTACATCTACACGCAAACGGCACACGAGGTCAAGTTCAGTATGTACGCACTGTGCACTTTGATGATCATTGCTATCATGCTGCTTCTGATTGCCGTAAACGTGGCAGGGTCAATGGGGGAACGCCGCGCGCTCAAAAAGGCGCGAGGGCATTGAAAGGAGGCGTAAGATGATGAAAAAACACGTTTCACGGCTTCTTTTGGCTTGCATTTTGATGATGCTTTGCATGGGTGCGTTTACATCCTGCGAAGAGAAAGACGAAACCCTCACGCTTTACGTTTATAACTGGGGTGAATATATCTCCGACGGCTCTGAGGATAGCGTCAACAGCAATCTCGAATTTGAAAAATACTGCAAGGAAGAGCTTGGTATCACCGTTAAAGTTAACTATTCCACCTTTGCAAGCAATGAAAGTATGTATGCAAAGGTCAGTAGCGGATCCGCAAAATATGACGTGATCATTCCTTCAGACTATATGATCGAACGCATGGTCAAGGAAGAAATGCTCGCGCCGCTGGATCTCTCCAAAATTCCGAACTATCAGTATATTGACGATGCCTTTAAGGGCGAGAACGTCTATTATGAATGTGACTCCGCAGAAACTTATTCTATCCCATATTTTTACGGCATGATTGGCATCATCTACAACACATCCATTGTTAAGGAGAACGATGAGCAGATCGGCAGCTGGGGTCTGATGTGGGACGATGAGTACAAAGGAGATATTCTGCAATTCAATAATAGCCGTGATGCCTTTGGAACAGCGCAGTATAAGCTTGGACTCGACGTTAACGACGAGAATGAGGATAACTGGAGACTGGCGCTGGATGAACTCTTAAAGCAAAAGAAGTTTGTTCAGGGCTACGTTATGGACGAGATCTTTAACAAGATGCAAAGCGGTTCTGCCGCAATTGCTGCATACTACGCAGGCGACTATCTCTCAATGTATGAGGATAATGATGATCTCGCATTCTTCTATCCCAAAGAGGGAACCAATAGCTATATTGACGCTATGTGTATCCCCAAGAATGCCCAAAACAAGGATTTGGCGCACGAGTACATTAACTTTATGTGTTCGCACGATATTGCTATGGCAAATGCGCTCTATACCTATTACGCGTCTCCAGTAACAACCGTTGTTGAGGATCCTGAATATCAGGATGCAATGGCTGAGATCCATGAGGATGCAATGGATATTCTGTATGGGCAACCGCATGATCCCTCAAAAGCATACCTCAATCTTACGCCCGAGGGACTGGCGATGCAGAACGTGCTTTGGGAAGAACTCAAGGCAAAGAGCAGCATTGGCGACGGTATTTATATCGGTTGCGGAGTGATTCTCGGCGTTTTGGCATCGATCGTTGTTTATCAGTTGATCAGAAAACGCCGCTGGTCAAAGCTTTACGATTAAAACAAAAAAGAAGATGCTTCATTGAAGCATCTTCTTTGCGTATTATTTAAGGTTTGCAATTACGCGGTCAACCCATTCAAAAATAGCAGTTTTTTCTTCGGGCTTGAGAGAACCGCCAATGATGGGAAGTCCACCCTTGATGTAAAGAACTTCGTCGTAAACGGCGTTGTTTTGTGCAACCTCTGCAAGAATCTTCTTAACAGCGTTTGCAGCAGCATCGTTACCGTCAACCATCAGGGCAATGTTCTGTGCACGAGCCTTGGTAAGCTCTTGGCAGAACAGACGGAGAGAATCCTCAATATGCTCACCCTTAGCGGAGAGGATCAGAATAACGATTCTTTCTTTGTCGCAAGAATATGCGGGCGGAATAGCGTCAACAGCATTGACACCCAGGTCATAGTGGGCTTTGATTTCGTTGGCAATGTTTTTGATCTTCGGCTTTGCAGAATTGTAAAGCACTCTCATTTTAATGGCCATATGTATGTTCCTCCAAAAAAGATTTCGATCGACTACATTATTTATTATAGCACTTATTTTGGCAAAATGCAATACAAAAGAACAAGTTTAGCCAAAAATTTTTTTCGGAGTGAAAAAGGGAAGAGTAGGGGACTTTGCACCAATGCACTTCTCTATTACTTACCCCTTCATAAAATACAAAATAAATATTTTATCATTTATAAAAACCTGCAATGCACATCCCATAAACAAGCAAAAAACAAAGTTGCAACTTCTGAACAAATCAATAACTGTAACGTGCCTGTTTGACTTTAGATGAAACGCTGATAAAGGTAGCTTTTTAAGTTCCTTTTCGCAGGTAAAAAAGGGGCAGTTACCCATTTACAAAAGAGCCGATAACGTACCCCCATAAGGGATACCCGTATTCCGATATGGTTCCAATTATACAAAATGCAAATTTTGTATAATTAAGGGGATAGAAAACAGGTATAAACAGGTGTTTTTATGGCTTTTTGAACAAAACTGCTTACCATTTTTGGAACCTTTATAATATACATAATATTTACTACTTTTTTTAGAAAGAAATAAGCAAAATAAAAAAGCAATATCTTCATCACAAAAGATATTGCTTTTAATATTCTTTTAAGAGCTGTTCTACAAGTTCCACCTTTTCGCTGGCATAGCGGTAAGCATTTTTGTAATCTTCGCTCTCTCTGCAGCAAACCTCTAAATCTCCCAATACCGTGTAGAGTTCGATTTTGTTGAGCGGCGTCTCATCATCCTGCAGGAGCTGTAACAAGGCCTTTTGCGCTTGTTTATAGTTCTTTTGCAAGATCAGTACCTTGCTTTGCAAATGCGCCTCAAAGAAGCTGTTTTCGCTCGTCTGCGACAGTTGTTCGATCAGGGTTTGAGCAACTGTAACGTCGCCGTTATCTAAAGACTCCAAAGCATCTAGATATTGCGAGATGATCGAATTGCTTTTTACACTCAATGTCTTTTCCTCATCCAACAAATCAGAATACAACGTATGTGAGATCCGTTCCATAAGGCGAAAATAGACTCTGATCTCTGCTTCAATTGCATCGGTTGAATAAATCGTCTTTTCGGCATAGCTAAGTGCTTCATCAAAAAAACGGCATGAAGAACGCAGTCTACCGCGCCAAAATTCCTCTACGGCAATCTCCGCATCGCAATTGGCAAGCAATAAACTGATTTCATCATCCGGTTCAGGACAACCGGAGAGACAAAGACTTCTACAGCTTTGCACATCTCCGGTTGTATAGGCTTTTTTGATGTTGGAAAGGTTGCTCATTTTACGATAGGCCATTTCGTCTCCTTGTTCGGCAAGCAAAAAGCCTGCAGGAACACCAAGACGACCTGCTATGTAAACGATAGTTGATAGCGAAGGATTGGCGGAACCGTTTTCGATACAGCTCAACATATTTCTCGTGATGCGGTCTCCGGCAAGATCTGCCTGCGTCATAAGCTTGGAGATGCGCAACTCGCGAATACGCTCGCCGATATTCATAAGATTCGCTTACTTCCCTCTTGTTTTATTGCTAAAATTACTCAGCAACAGCGTTGCGAGTGCATTCCTTGCAGTTAGCGATCTTCTCAACGATAGCAGTCTTAACCTTTGCGGGAATCTGCTTAACCTTTGCAGCAGTTGCCTTGCAGTTGTTAATGAAGGCATTGATGCGACCGGGAAGAGTCTTAGCATAAAGGAACTCATCCAGGAGGTTGTAAATTCTATCCATGTTGTTGTTTACAGCATTGTCAACAACACCGGTGATACGATCAGCGGTCTCAGCATAGATGCCTTGTGCAGCCTGTTGAGCTTGATCCATACGGAGAGCATAGTCTCTTTCAGCTTGCTCTTCAATAGCCTTAGCCTTAGCGATAGCGGGAGTCAGAAGGTTGGTGTAGTCGCCATCCATCTTCTTCATCAGCTTATCATAGAGTTCAACCTTTTCTTCAATAGAAGAATCAGTACCAATGATCTTGGTCAGTCTTGCTTCAAGCTCTTCAATCTTTTGCTCTGCGTTTGCAAGTGCAAAGGACTTTTCTTGAAGACGAGCTTCCATACCCTTAGCGTACTCTTGTACTTCTACTTTGTCATAACCATTAATTTTGCTTTTGAATTGAACAGAAATTTCTGCCATTGTGAAACCCTCCACATCTTTCATACAATTTAGCGGGGCTACACGTCCCCTTTTATACATATATATAATAACATATTTTTCGTGTATTTGCAACCTTTTTTTGAATATTTTTGAAGTTTGGCTATTTTGCACAAAATAAATCCGTTTCTTTTGGATATATCAACCTATAAAAAATCATAAAACTTTGCTAAAAAGGCTTGCTTTTTCATCAAAAAAATGCTATAATAAATTCGTTCAACTTCCCTTCTGCTTTTTGAAACGCCTGCATAGTTAAATGGATATAATAGCCCCCTCCTAAGGGGTGGGTATATCCGAGAAGATAGACTGAAACACTATCGGGATAGACTCAAGCACCACAAGGATTTTGTGTCCTAAACCTGCCAAACGCAGTTTTGTACACCCTTTGTACACCCAAGCGAAAAACACAATTAAATAGCACGCCTCCATAGTTAAATGGATATAATAAACCCCTCCTAAGGGTTAGTTATGGGTTCGATTCCCGTTGGGGGTGCCACAAGCGGTCTGCGATAACTTTTGTAGACCGTTTTTTCAAAAATCAATCTATCGCAAGGTGGGTATCCCACTTCTCGAAGCTCGCGGAGAGGGCGGAAATTAACGTATGACGGCAATTTGACCCGACTCCTTATCCTGTTCCCTAAAATCGTGATAGTCTTTAAGAAAGGAGCCAATTTTATGGAAATTTATACATTTGACAGTCCATTTAACACTGTTATGAACGTGATATATGCAATTGGTGCAATCGCC
>SVTP01000037.1 GCA_015063725.1 Oscillospiraceae bacterium | reverse complement strand
CTCCCAATGTTGAAAAGGTTGACATTATCCGCGTTGGTAAGGTAAGACGTGCAAAGCTGTACTACCTCCGTGACCGCGTTGGTAAGGCATCCAAGGTTAAGGAACAGATCAACTAATCTATCCTTACAAATAAAAACCATTCCCAAATCGGGAATGGTTTTTATTTTTTTAAGACCGTTAAAGCGCTGCAAGCCGCTCCATAATCGCAGCATAGCGCGGGGAGTCTTTCACAGGGGCATATACGTCAGCGAGTACGCGGTTTAAATGACGCCAATAGAAATGTCCGAGTGTCTCCTCGGTATGCTTTGTAATATTGTCCGAGCTAAACTTGATCTTATTAACAAGCAGGGAAGTGTGCTCGATTTTAGAGAAGTTTTTCAACTTTTCAAGGTGAGCAATCAGCATTTCAAGCTCGTCAAAAGCTTGTTCAAACCGACCGGCTTTTGCGCTTTGCGCCGCCATAAAGAAGCTGATTCTTGCCAAACGGTCATCAAAAAATCCAAAATCCTTGTCGGTGAAGATCATACCAATCATATCGTAGAGCATTTTCCACATCGAATGTTTTTCTTCAAATGTGTACCCTGCTTCGGGGCAGTCGAGTAGACTGAGCATATAGACATACATCTTGTCGAACACCTTCCAAAAATAGTTTTGGCAGTGCAATACAAGTTCGTCACCCTCAAGCACGTGCAGGTGTAGATCTGTTCCTTGAGGCATCATATCGGCATACTGTAGTGCGGTTTTTCTATCTCCCTTGTGTAGATGGGTGAGGCAAAGACCTCGAATAGCACCCAGCCTATACTCTGTTTTTTCGGATTGTAAAAGTTGTTCCCCAAGGGAAACGATCTCTTCAAAGTATTTATCGGCATCTTCGTTTTGCAAAGCACGCATTAAATGATGACGCACAGTTTCGTCGTTGGGGTATTTCTTTTGCATTGCGCGAGAGAGTAGCACTCTTTCTTCCGTTTTTCCTTGGCTGTGGAGCTTGGCATACTCTGCTTTGAATTCTTCAATTTCCGCCTGTTTTTTGCTTTTGGCAAGGTCAATTCCCAAAAGAACATCGGCACTCACCTCAAAAATGTTTGCCAAAACGGGCAGGTGCGAAATATCGGGCGCGGTCTTGTCGCACTCCCATTGGGAGATGGCGTTGGTAGAAAGCCCCAAAAGCTCGGCAAGCTGCTCCTGCGTAATCCCTTTGTCGCGGCGCAGCTTTTTAATGGTAGTTCCAATAGACATAACGTATCCTCCGTGTGTAGTGATTCAAAAGCGCTTTTGTACTCTCATTATACACGCCAAAAGGCGACTTTTACACCAAGCAGTTTACCAGTTTTATTCAATTTCTGCTTTATTTTTTACAGTAATAGTTTATCACACAAGGATGAAAAATTCAATCCGGTTTTACTATTTTCCCCTAAAACCTTTACAAACTCTCAAAAATATGTTATACTAACCGTATCTTCATTGCAAAAGGAGAACGACAATGAAAAAAGTAACAGTCAAATTCAATTTCAGCAGCATTATCTGGGGCATTATTTTGGTGGCGGCAGGCGTCATCTTTGCGCTCAATGCACTTGATATTACCGATATCGACATCTTTTTTAAAGGGTGGTGGACGCTCTTTATCATCATCCCTTGCACAATCAACCTCTTTACCGAGCGTGATATTGCAGGCAATCTTTTTGGCATTGCTCTTGGCGTGTTCCTGTTCTTGTGCGCAAGAGATATTTTGGACTACTCTATGATTTGGAAGCTTCTTCTCCCCGCATTCGTTGTGATCATTGGTTTGAAGATGCTTATCAAAGGCATTTTTGGTCGCAAGGATTGGGACGATGATGACGACGATGACGATGACGACGGAGATGAAACCCTTGACAGGGAGGGTAAGCCCCCTCACACGGCAAACGCCATTTTCTCCTCACACCGCATAAACTACGACGGTATGGTCTTCCACTCTGCCGAGCTCAACGTCATTTTTGGCGGGGCACAGCTCGATCTGCGCAAGGCTATCATCGAAGGGGACTGCAAGGTTCGCGCCAACAGTATCTTTGGCGGCATTACCGTCCTCGTGCCCGACAACGTCAACGTAAGAGTGAGTAGCAGCAATATTTTTGGCGGTTGCTCCAACAAGACCACCGAGCATCCCGATGCGCACACCATTTATGTCACCAGCAACAGTATTTTTGGCGGCACATCCATAAAATGATAAGTAAAAGGACGGATTCCAAGCGAATCCGTCCTTTTTTTGTCTTTTTTTCAAAAAAATCAACAAATCCAGACCATATTGTGCTATAATGATAATGAAGTAATATTTTTTGATAGGATGAGGGGGACGTATGGATATTTTACAACACCTCAAAAACAATATTTTGTATCTGGATGGCGGCATGGGGACGCTTCTGCAAGCGCGCGGCCTTTTGGCGGGTGAGCTTCCCGAGCGGTGGAATCTTTCACACCCCGACGTCGTCACAGAGATCCACAAGCAGTATTTTGATGCCGGCTCAAACGTTGTCAACACCAACACCTTTGGGGCAAACTGCCTCAAATTTGGTGAGGACGAGCTTGAGACGATCATCGGTGCGGCAATCAACAACGCGCGCCGTGCCGCAGCAGAGAGCGAGACCGAGAGCCCTAAGTGGGTTGCTCTTGATATCGGCCCCACAGGCAGAATGCTCGCACCTTACGGTGACCTTGACTTTGAGGATGCCGTTGAGATCTTTGCCAAAACTGTCCGCCTCGGTGTCAAGCATGGGGCAGACCTGATCATCATCGAAACCATGAGCGACAGCTACGAATCACGCGCCGCACTGCTTGCTGCAAAAGAGAACAGCAATCTTCCCGTATTCGTTTCCTGTGCCTTTGGCGAGGATGGCAAGCTGATGACGGGCGCGAACCCTGCCGCAATGGTCGCCATGCTGGAGGGTATGGGAGCAGATGCCATCGGCATCAACTGCTCGCAAGGCCCTCAAAATCTGATAGGTGTTATCAAAGAATACCTCAAGTATGCATCTATCCCTGTGCTCTTCAAGCCCAACGCGGGATTGCCGCGCGTGGAGGAAGGGAAGACAGTCTACGATCTTTCCCCCACAGATTTCGCCGCCGATATGGCTACTGCCGTATCTCTTGGCGTGCGCGCCGTTGGCGGATGCTGTGGCACAACCCCCGCATACATCGCGGCATTGGTTAATCAAACCAAAGATTGCAAGCCCCAACCCATTACAAAAAAGAATATCACCTGCGTGTCGTCTTACACGCACGCAGTTATCTTTGACAGAGCCCCCATCCTCATTGGCGAGCGCATCAACCCCACAGGCAAAAAGCGCTTCAAAGAGGCGCTCAAAGCGGGGGATATGGACTACATTCTGCGCGAAGGCTTGGAGCAAGCCGACCGTGGCGTGCACGTTCTTGACGTCAACGTAGGACTTCCCGAAATCAACGAGGTGGCAATGCTGCGTGATGCCGTCACGCGCTTGCAAGAGGTCACAGATCTGCCCCTGCAAATCGACACCGCAGATCCTGCGGCAATGGAGGCAGCCCTGCGCCGCTACAACGGCAAAGCCATGATCAACTCGGTTAATGGAAAGCGAGAGAGCTTGGAAAGTGTCTTTCCGCTTGTCAAAAAGTACGGCGGACTTGTAGTCGCGCTCACGCTTGACGAGAGCGGTATTCCCACACGTGCCGAGGACCGCGTAAAAATTGCCGAGCGAATCCTCGCGGTTGCCGCCGAATACGGCATTGATAAAAAGGACATCATTTTCGATCCATTGGCACTGACGATCAGTGCCGATGCTACCGCCGCGCGGGAGACCTTGCGCGCAGTGTCCATCATCAAAAACAGGCTCGGTTGCCACACATCCTTGGGCGTTTCCAACGTCTCGTTCGGATTGCCACAGCGCGATATCATCAACAGTACCTTCTTCGCATTGGCGCTTGAGCGCGGACTTTCTGCCGCGATCATGAACCCATACTCCCTTGAAATGATGAAGACCTATCACGCATTTTGCGCGCTTGACGGGCAGGACGAAAACTGCGCGGCATATATCCGTTTTGCATCCGAATTGCCGCTTGCGAGTGCGACCGCATCAGTGGCATCTGCCGCACTCTCTGCAGCCCCCAAACTTGAGGAGAGTGAGTTGCAAAAGGCCGTTGCCAAGGGCTTGCGTGACCGCGCCGCCGCACTTGCGCGCGAGGAGCTCAAAACGCGCGCTCCTCTTGACGTTGTGCAAGCCGACATCATCCCCGCGCTCGACGTAGTCGGCGAGGGCTTTGAGGCGAAAACCGTGTATCTGCCACAGCTTCTGATGGCTGCCGAGGCGGCAAAAGCAGCGTTTGAAGAAGTCAAATCTTGCCTGCCTGCCGCCGCAAACAACGGTGTTGCCGTTGTGTTGGCAACCGTCAAGGGCGACATTCACGACATCGGCAAAAACATTGTCAAACTACTGCTTGAAAACTACGGCTTTGCCGTATCTGACCTCGGTCGCGACGTTTCCCCCGAGACAGTCGTTGCGGAGGTCGTGCGCCTGCATGCACCGCTTGTCGGGCTGAGCGCGCTCATGACCACAACCGTCCCCGCAATGGAGGAGACCATCCAAAAGCTCCGCGCCGCCGCACCGTGGTGTAAAATCGTTGTTGGCGGTGCCGTATTGACACAAGAATACGCAGATAGGATTGGCGCGGACTGCTGCGCAAAGGATGCGATGGAGACCGTCCGCTATGCCGAAACGTTTTTGGGAGATAGCACCAAATGAAGCGGCTTCTTTGCTTGATCTTTGTCCTCGTCCTTGTCTGTGCGTCGCTTTCTTCCTGCGCGCCCGAGGTGATGAGCGAGGATGCCCTCTGCCGCATCTATTTTCTGGATGTCGGGCAAGGGGATTGCACCCTCATCCGCACGCGTGGCGGCGACATCCTCATTGATGCAGGTCCCGAGTCGGCGCAGGATGCGCTTTGTTTGCGTCTGAAACAGTTGGGAATAAAGGAAATTGCTTTGGCAGTCTTTACACATCCCGACGAGGACCATGTAGGTGGTGCCGACGGCGTCCTTAATCAAATTTCCGTCAAGGAAGTCTGGTTGCCCGTGCGCGAGATGGACAACCCATCGGCGGCGCGTATGGAGCAGACGATCGAGGATAGCGGTGCCAACCGCAAAAACGTCAAAGCAGGCGAGGTTCTCACCGTTGGTGACGTTGTTGTGGCAACGCTCGCACCTTTGGGAGATGCCACAAACGATCCCAACGATAACAGTATTGTCTTGCGCATCACCTGTGGGGAGATCGGTATGCTCTTTATGGGAGACGCGAGCGTTAAAGTGGAAAAGAAGCTGATCGAAACCTATGCCAAAGGGCATATCTCGGCACAGCTTTACAAGGTGGGGCATCATGGATCTTCCACCTCAAATACAGAGGACTTTTTGGATATTGTCAACCCTACGTATGCGGTTATTTGCTCATCAATTGATAATTCCTACGGACATCCGCACGGCGTTGTGGTCGAGCGGTTGCAAAACATCGGTGCTACTGTTCTGATGACGGCAACCGACGGTGAAGTCGTGCTGGAATGTAACAAAAGTGCCATTTGGCACATCAACAAAAAAGGAGAAAAACAATGAAAGTTTTAGTAACGGGCGGCTCGCGCGGCATTGGCGCGGCTTGTGTGCGCGCCTTTTGCCAAAGAGGGGACGATGTTGCCTTTTTGTACCGCGCAAGCCACTCATGTGCAGAAGCACTTGCAGCCCAAACGGGAGCTATCCCGGTGAGTGCCGACCTCTCGGATGCAGCCTCTGCTACCGTTGCAGTCCAAACCGCCATCAAGCAGCTTGGCGGCATTGACGTCCTCGTCAATAACGCGGGTATTGCACAAATCAAGCTCTTTGGCGACATCACCGACGAGGATTGGCGAAACATGATCGATACCAACCTTGGCAGTGCGTTCTACGTTACGCGCGAAGCAATAAAAACCATGATTGCCCAGCATAGCGGTTTCATTATCAACGTCGGCTCTATGTGGGGCAAGGTGGGCGCTTCCTGCGAGGTGCACTATTCGGCATCCAAAGCAGGTCTGCGCGGCTTCACCATGGCGCTTGCTAAGGAGCTTGGACCGTCAGGTATCACCGTTAACTGCATTGAGCCCGGCGTGATCGATACCGAAATGAACGCAAGCCTTGATGAACAAACGCGCCGCGAGCTTTGCGACAGCACCCCCATGTGCCGCCTTGGCAAGCCCGAGGAGGTCGCCGCAGTCGTTTGCTTCCTGGCATCCAAGGATGCATCCTTTGTTACAGGACAGATCATCGGTGTTGATGGCGGCTTCGCCATCTGATAACCGAGGAGGAAATCGTATGAAAAAGTTTTTCAAGATCTTATGCATCCTTGTTGTGGTGTGCGCAGTGGTGGCGGGAGCTATCTTTGTGTGGGAATACCAAAGCGGACGGCTTTTTACCTTCTTCCGTATGTTCAGACCGCGCGAGCTTCTCTTAACTCCCATCGAGGCGCTTGCAAGCACTCAAACCAAAACCATGGAAGAATGGTTGCAGGATGAACGTGTTACCGATAGCAAAACACTCATGCTCGTCAACCTCGAGCATCCGCTGCCCGAGGGCTACGAAGCCGACCTCGAGGAATACAACGGCGCCAAGATGCACCCCTTGATGGTAGCGCCTTATATCGCTTTGCGCGACACCGTGCAAGAGAGAACAGGTATTCGCATCTACGTTTCCAGCGATTTCCGCACTGCCGAAAAGCAGGCGGCGCTTCTGGAAGAATACGGTCCCGACCGTGCCGCCCCCGTTGGGTGCAGTGAGCACGAAGCAGGACTGTCCCTCGACGTCTACGCGCCCGAGCACGGCAGTTATGCATTTCTCAATTCCCCCGCAGGTAGAGAGGTTAACCGCATCTGCCACGAATACGGCTTTATCATCCGCTACGCGTCGGACAAAACAGAGGTCACAGGCTTTGACTACGAGCCTTGGCACCTGCGCTACGTCGGTGCACCGCACGCCGAGCTGATTGCCTATAGCGGACTTGCCTATGAGGAATACCTTGACGCCCTCACGCCGGAGACATGGTACACATACGGCAACTACCTTATTCTTCGCACCGCCAACACAGAAGAGCTCACATTCCCCGAAGCGTTTACATCCTGCCACATCTCTTTCGACAATACAGGATATTACGTTGTTACAGTGGAACTGTAACAACGAGTGCAAAGTGCAGAGTGAAAAGTGAACAAAAGTGGCAGGACGACCACCGGTGTCCGTACCCAAGGGAAACAACCTTCTGAGCGGATAGGGTCTTGGCGGTGCCTAGCCGCTCGCGATAGCACGAGCGAGCCTTGCGCTCGCGTCGACTGTCTATCTGTACACTAACGATTTTATTTTTGCCCCCTTGTTAGAGGTTTCTTGGGAGGGGTGTGGGGGAACCCTTCTTTGCAAGAAGGTTCCCCCACAATATATAATAATGTAAAAAACTTTTCAAAAACCTATTGACAAACCCTTGCAAAATATGCTATAATAATATGCCGCTTGAAAAAGGCTCTTTTAAGTGCGCGTAAGTGCGCCGCCTTCATATCAGCGAGTCTATCAGAAAGAGAGGTGCTTTTCGTGTTTGCAATTATCGAAACCGGCGGAAAGCAGTACAAAGTAATCGAGCAAGACATTATTTTTGTTGAAAAGCTCGACGTTAACGAAGGAGACGAAATCGTCTTTGACAGCGTTAAGGCATTGTCCACTGACAACGGCTTTGTAGCTGGTACTCCCAACGTAGCTGGCGCTCGCGTTACTGCCAAGGTTCTTAAGAACGGCAAGAACAAGAAGATCTACGTTATGAAGTACAAGTCCAAGAAGAACGAAAAGAAGAAGATCGGTCACCGTCAACCCTTTACCAAGGTTCAGATCCTGACC
>SVTP01000036.1 GCA_015063725.1 Oscillospiraceae bacterium | reverse complement strand
CAGCGAGGGCGACATCGCCGGATGCCACGCAACCGGCGATGTCGCCCTCGCTGATAATGGGCATAGCACAGCTGATATAGTGGGCACTGCCGTCGGCGAGGACGGGCAGAGGAGTATCTCCCTCGTGCCAAACGTAGAGCGAGCGGCTCTCAATAATCTGTTCCAGCTCTTGCGAGACGGCTTTGTCGGCGTACTCCTTGCGAGAGAGCCCCGAGCAGGCGATAACGGCATCGCGGTCGCAGATCACCACCGAGAGAGAGCAGGTTTTGTGCAAGGTCTCGGCGTATTGCGACGCAAAAGAGGCAAGCTCGCCAATGGGGGAGTACTTCTTAAAAATGACCTCACCCTCACGGTCAGTGTAAATTTCGAGAGGATCCCCCTCGCGAATGCGCATGGTTCTTCTAATTTCCTTTGGGATAACAACACGTCCGAGGTCATCAATTCTTCTAACAATTCCGGTAGCTTTCATATATATAATCTCCTTTTTACATTCAATTGACGGAAAACCGTAACAGTAGTATCTGTAAAGATTGGAGAATTATACTGTATAGATTGATTTTTAAACTGAATTGTCTTGAAAATGTTATAGCGTAAAGGAGTTTTAAGTGTTGACAAAGATAGAAAAAGGTGGTATAATAGACGAAAGGATACTTTCCTGATACAATTTTAATATTAAGGAGAAAAGCTATGTCGATTTCTACAGTTTTAATTCTAGCAACACTTTTCGGTATATCAGCAACCATTATCTCTTTCTTCACGATTATTCCAGAAGAAAAAAGAGCTAGCATGACGCATCCCTTTGCAATTTATCTTCACAATTTATTTAACTTTAAAAAGCTTTGGATTGAAGGAATTTTAAAATTCTTTTATGTATTTTCAACGTTCGCATCCATTATCGGTGGTTTCTTTATGCTTTTCTGGGTAGAGCAAACTCAAACATATCATCCCGGAAGCTCTTGGTATGATGAGGGCTATTATACCACCTCGACTCAATGGCGCGGATATATTGGTCTAATCGTAATGATTCTTGGTCCTGTAATTATTAGAATTACATATGAATTTGTTATGATGCAAATTCTTCTTCTGAAAAATGTTATGGATATCAACAAAAAAGTTGAGCTGAAAAAGCCTGAATCCACAGAAACTCCTACGGTTGTAGAGGAAGATGAAGTCGATCAATAAATAGAAAAACAGCGGAGTGAATTTTCACTCCGCTGTTATCTTTTTATCAGAACAAAATAATCAAAAACTGCGACACAAGCACTACTGTAATCAGGGCGATGGGATAGGTTGCGGCGTAAGCGGTGGCAACGTCTTCGGTGCCTGCGGTGGAAATGAGCGTTCCAAGTGCGGGGGTTGAGGTCATCGCGCCCGTGATCGCGCCGAGGTTGTTGAGCAGCCCCATCTTGAGGACAAACTTTGCAAACAGGTACGCCAAAATCAGCGGAATGACGGTCATCACCGCGCCGTAGAGGAAGTAGATGGGATCAAAGCAAGCAACGAACTCCGCACCGCCGGGAATGCCCGCACCGGCGAGGAAGAGGACGAGCCCCAACTCGCGCAAAAGCTTGAGCGTTTTTGTGGGGGGCAGAATATTCCATTTGCCGATCCTTCCAAAATGACCGAAGAGCAGGCTGACAAGCAGACAACCGCCCGTAGTGGTCAGGGCAAAGCAGGTGCCGTCAAATCCGTCCGCCGAGAGCGGAATTTTGATCTGCCCGACTACCGTTCCAAGGATCGCCGCCAGCGCAAAGGGCGCAAGACCTGCTGTGTCGAGAGAGAACAGTTTTCTGTCCTCTTTTTTATCGTCTATACTTGCAGTCGGCAACAGGAGCGTGCGTTCTTTTTCCATGTCCGCTTTCTCAATACGCGGAATGAGTTGAATAAAGAGCACCTTGCCAACTACACCGAATATGTAAGCGATGCCGTGACCGACCGAAACAAGCCCCATATATTCGGCTGCGACGGTCGCTTTGGCGGCAGAGAATGCAGGCGTGGACGTCAAAGCACCTGAAAGGATGCCCACGATCATTGCCACAAAGCCGTCCTGCTCCTTGATGGTCGAGCCGTAGCCAATCAGCTCGCCAAGCAGAATGCAGCCAACAGCAATCACGCCGCCCATAAGGGGAATGAGCACGCCGAGCGGTGCATAGCGCGCAAAATTGTGCCTGAGGTTTTGCACAAAACGCGGACCTGCCATGTATCCCACCGAGGTGACGAACAAAATCAGTCCAAAGCTCTCGATCAGGGCAAGACCTTGCGAATGATCATAGTTGCTCCCAAAGTTCAGCAAAAGGGCGCCACTCTTGTTCACCCCGAAAAAGAGCGCGCCTGCCAAAAGCGCGACCAGGAAAACACCCGCGTCTCCAAGAGAAATGCCTTTTATTTTGATGCGTCCCAGGGCGTAACCGAGGAACAAAACCGAGAATACGATCAAAAGCAGCAGAGATGTGCTGCCAATAGAGATGAGACCGCCAAACAGCGACATACAATCAACTCCTTTTTCATCTTATCTTGTATTATATCACACGTGAGGCTGGATTGCAAGGCTTGTGCCAAAGTTTTCTCGTCTTTTTGGGCGGACTGTTCTGTCATACTTACCACACTTGTCGCATACAATAAACCAACACAAAAAGGAAGGTAGGTTTGTATGATGAAAACGAACAAAAGCAAAAACCGTCGCCACGTGGCAATATTCCTTTGCATTGCGTGTCTGTTAACGCTTTGCGCCTGCGCAAAAAAGCAGAACGAGATGCAGGATGCGCAATCGGTCCTCTCACCCGGTGTACAGATCCTTTCTGCCGCCACCGAAATGGCAGTGTGGGGATTGCGTGGCAATGACGTGACCTTTGAAGCCGAGGATTTCTCGCGCAATCTCAATCTTTCAAACATTCAGTACATCAAGGTCATCAGCTTGCCAACTGCCGCCGAGGGCGAGCTTTTAATGGGCTCTGTCTGTGTGAACGCAGGGCAGGTCATTTCGGGCGAAAACTTAGCACATATGTGCTTTTCGGCAGCTGATGACACCGTTACCAAGGCATCCTTTACCTTTTCTGTCAACGGTAGCGCCACTGCCATTACCTGCAACGTCCACCTCTTAAACGGCGAAAATTACGCCCCCACGGTCAGTCTTGCATCCAGTGCAACTTTGGAGATGTCCACCTATCGCGACCGTGAAGCATACGGACGTCTCTCGGCGTATGATCCCGACGGCGATGCAATCGTTTTTGAGATCATCAAAGCTCCTGAAAACGGTTCGGTGCTTCTCTCTGACAGAGCGGAAGGCACCTACGTCTATACACCCCGCAGCGGATTTGTCGGTAGCGACGAGTTCTCCTACGTTGCGCGTGACGTTTACGGCAATTACAGCACCGCCACAACCGTTAAGCTCCGCGTCATGAGCGCGGGGACGTCGATCACCTACGTTGATATGGCAAACTCCAAAGCCGCAAATGCCGCACTTGCCCTGACAGAGGCAGGCGTGATGAGCGGTGTACAAATTGGCAATCAGCATTTCTTTTATCCCGAGCGCACGGTCACGCGTGCCGAGCTTTTGGTAATGGCAATGAACGCGGCAGGCATTACCGAGGTCCCCGCGTGCGAGGCAACGGGATTTGACGACGATGCTGACATTCCCACCGCTATGAAAGGATATGTTGCGTCGGCGTATTCCATGGGATACATCAGCGGTTCTCTCAAGGATGGAAAGCTTTGCTTTTTGCCCAATGAGGAGATCACACGCGCCGAGGCGGCGGTCATGATCTGTGCCATTCTCGGTGAGAAAAATCAAGGCGTTATCCCCACCTTTGCCGACGGTGCAGAGATCCCTGTTTGGGCACAGGAAGCCATTTACACCTTGAACGTGCTTGGTGTTATGGATGCAACAGAAGGTTACATTGAGCCATCGTCCGCACTTTCGCGTGAGCAAGCAGCTCTCATTCTGCAAGCGGTCATGCGCCTGAAATAAGAAAAAAAGCCCTTTTTTTCTCTCAAAAAGCCCATTTTGACAGGAAAAAGGGCTATTTTTTAGGAATAAGAATTAATCTTATTCAAATAAAAACAAAAAATTTGAAAAAAGTGTGAATTTTCGTTTTTCTATTGCAAAATACTAAAGTATGTGTTATAATATATAAAGCAGCGCCAAGCTGTAAAATGAGGCCATACCAGCCGGGGAATTAGCGGAGCCCTGTACCTGAAATCCGCTACAGCAGGGGTGGACTCCTCTTTTGAGGAATGAGCTCTTACGAATTGAGTCGTATCTGCTGTGTTGACGAATGGGTCTTGCGCAATCAGGACTCGTGAACCATGTCAGGTGGGGGACCAAGCAGCATTAAGCGATCATCTTGATGTGCCGCGAGGGTGCCTGTTCTGAGCAGGAGGTGCGAATATCGCGTGGGAGCGACTTTCGATTTTGGGGTGTATGGTCTTGTTTTGCAGCTTGGTGCTCTTTTTGTCAAAAGGAAAGCGAGGATACTCACATGAAGCTCGGCGTCAGCAGCTACAGCTTTGCAAAGTACATCAAGGAGACGGAATGCGATCTGTTTGAGGTCTGCCGTCTTGCCAAGGAGATCGGCTTTGCGGCAATCGAATTTATCAACATCACCACACCCGATCCCATAGCAACCGCCAAGGAGCTGCGTGAGTATTGCGCATCCATCGACCTTGAGATCGCTGCCTATACCATCGGTGCCGATCTTTTAAACGGTGATGAGGAAGAGATCCTGCAAAAGCTGTATGATTTTGTGGATACCGCCGAAGCTTTGGGCGCGCCCCTGATGCGTCATGATGTTACCTATTCCTTGCCTGATGGCATGACATGGGAAGATGCGATTCCGGTTCTTGTACCTCGCATCCGTAAGGTAACAGAATATGCAAAAAAGAAGGGCATTCGCACCTGCTCCGAAAATCACGGCTACATCTTCCAGGATTCTGAACGTGTAGAAGCTCTCATCAAAGCGGTTGATGATCCCAACTACGGTTGGCTCCTTGACGTTGGCAACTTCCTGTGTGCCGATGAATATCCTCTTGACGGTGTTCGTCGCGCCTTGCCGTATGCGATCCACGCACACGTTAAGGATTTCCTCTATCGCAAATCCGATGAATTGCTCGCACGTCCCAGCGGATTTTTTGGCACGCGCAACGGCAATCTCTTGCGCGGAACCATCCTCGGTCATGGCGACGTTCCCGTGGCAGAGGCCGTTAAGCTCATTCGCAAGTCGGGCTATGACGGTGTTCTCTCGCTCGAGTTCGAAGGGGCAGAGGAGAACCTGCCTGCTTTGCGTGCCGGTTACAAATACATGACAAGACTGATGGAAATGCCCATCGAATAATCTCAAAACATCTATTTTTGCAGCATGTAGGACAAAAAGCCCATAGAATACAGACAAGGAGGACAGGCTATATGCATCAGGCGTTATACAGAAAATGGCGTCCGCAGACCTTTGAGGACGTGTGCGGTCAGGAGCACATCACATCCATTTTGCAATACGAAGCGCAAAATGGGGCACTCAGCCACGCATATCTGTTTTGCGGCTCTCGCGGAACGGGGAAGACGACCTGTGCCAAAATCCTTGCCAAGGCAGTAAACTGCCACAATCCCAAAAACGGCAGTCCGTGCGGCGTTTGCGAGGCGTGTGTCTCGATTGACAACGGCTCTACCACCGACGTACTTGAAATGGATGCCGCATCCAACAACGGTGTTGATAACATCCGTGATATTCGCGACGAGGTCGTTTATTCGCCGTCGTCCATGAAATATCGCGTTTATATCATCGACGAGGTTCACATGCTCTCCGCAAGTGCGTTCAACGCACTGCTTAAAACGCTGGAAGAGCCGCCCGAACACGTTATTTTCATCCTGGCGACTACCGAGCTGCAAAAGCTCCCCGCCACCATTATTTCCCGTTGCCAACGCTTCGATTTCCGTCGAATTGCAACCGACGTGCTGGTAAATCGACTGACGTATATCGCAAAAGAGGAGGGTATCACCCTCGACGCCGAGTCCGCGCGTATGCTTGCAAAGCTTGCGCAGGGCGGTATGCGTGATGCCATCAGCCTCTTGGAGCTTTGCGCCGGAGGCGGACGGGCAGTCACCCCCGACGTGGTTGCCGAAACCGTCGGTATTACAGGCAGAGAAGCCATGATCGATACCGTGCGTGCCGTTGCCGAGAGCAACTACGACGCGCTCTTTGAACAGATCGCATCGGTTGTGCGTTCTTCCAAGGATATCAGCATCTTCTGGCAAGATCTCATTTCCATCTGGCGCGATATGCTTATCTTCAAAACCACGCAAAATGCAACGGCGTACCTTGACCTGACCGATCACGAGGCACAAGAGATGCAAGCCGTTACTGCGCTCTTCCGCAAGGAGACCTTGATCCGTCACTGCAAGCTGCTAGAGGAAGCCTTGTTTGCTATGCTCAAAGCCAATGCCGTCAAGCGCGTTATTGCCGAAATGACACTCGTTCGCATGTGCGATGCGGCACTCGACACCTCACCCGAGGCAATGCTCTCGCGCATTGCGCAGCTTGAGGAAAGACTGGATACGGGCATCGTTCCTGTCGCTCCCGTAAAAGCGGAAAAAGTGGAAAAAACCACACACGTTCCGCAAAAAACGGCAGAAAAGCCGCAAAAAACAGAGCCGAAGCCCGAACCCGTGGCAGAGAAAAAGCCCACACCGCAACCCGCATCTGTGCCCACGCGCACCCTGCGCACCATCCGCAACTGGATGGAGGTGGTCGAGCGCATCAGCCGCAGCGATCCTATGCGTGCAAGCTTTGCAAAATCCTCGCGCGCTTATGAGACCGAGGACGGCAAGGTCATCGTCCGCTTTGGCGATCCCTTTGCGATGCAAATGATGGAGCAGGGCGAGGCACGCGACCGTTTGCGCGCGGCAGTGTCCGCAATTCTCAAGCGTGAGGTTGGCGACCGCGCACTCGTTTTTGAGGTTGCCGAAAAACGCGCCGATGCATCGGTCATTGATGAGATCATCGATGCCACCGAAAACTAACACACGTTATCAAAAAACAGATATATAAAGGAGAATAACCATGAGAGCAAACATTCCAAAGGGTATGGGCGGCGGCCCGCAAAATATGCAAGCAATGCTGCGCCAGGCACAAAAAATGCAAGAGGATATGGCAGCAAAGCAAGAGGAACTCGACGCACGTGAGTACGACATTTCCGCAGGCGGTGGTGTTGTTGCCGTCAAGATCAACGGCAAAAAAGAGATCCTTTCCATCGACCTCAAGCCCGAGATCGTCGATCCCGATGACATCGAAACCCTGTCCGATATTCTCGTAGCGGCTGTTAACGAAGCCATCAAGAGAGTAGAGGATACCAACGCCGAAGAAATGGGCAAGATCACCGGTCCCATGAACATGCCCGGATTGTTCTGATTCTATGGCAGAATACATCGAATCCCTCGCAAATCTTGCCGAAAAATTCGGCAGACTTGAGGGCGTGGGTAAAAAAACGGCTATGCGTATGGCATTTTCTGTTCTCGAACTTGAAACCGAGGAAGCCGAGGACTTCGCGCGCGCCATTCTCGATGCAAAAGAGAAGATCCATCTTTGCCCCGTTTGTCAAAACTTGACCGATCGCGAGCTTTGCCCGATCTGTGCCGACGAGGAGCGCGACCGTTCGGTTATTTGTGTTGTTACCGATGCGAGAACTGTGCTCGCAATGGAAAAAGTGCGCGAATATCGCGGCACGTATCATGTTTTGCATGGTCTTATCTCCCCGATGAACGGCATCACGCCCGAGCAACTCAAAATCAAGGAACTGCTCGCGCGTGTTGGCACGGGAGAGGTTGGCGAGGTCATTGTTGCCACCAATCCCACGGTCGAGGGCGAGGCAACGGCAATGTATCTCTCGCCCTCGACCGTGGGATT
>SVTP01000011.1 GCA_015063725.1 Oscillospiraceae bacterium | reverse complement strand
TGGCGTTTGAACATCTGTCAGCAGTTTTGCAGTACGACTCGGTTGACGATTTTTCTATCAGAGGCAAGAACGAGCGATACTACAAGCCAAAAGCTAAATTCCCCGGCGCGAATCACATCGGCATTCTTGCCGCCACACAAGGCTGGCGTACCAAGGAAAATATGAATACTGCAAAAGTCGCAGTCAAGCACGCTTACGAAATGATGAAGGACGTTGACGAATATATCACGTTCAAAAAGCCGGCAGAGTTCGGCGGCGGATTCGTCGGTCCGTTCAACTACAATTGGCAGGCGCTGAAGCCTATGACAGAGGAGCAAATCGTTGGTGTTATCAACAGCTCCTACAACTTCCAATTCGCCTTTTGGCTTGGCTCCGTTACCGGTGTTCCCGATTGGATACAGCAGCACAACGGTACATACGAAGTCCTTGCTGATATGCTGGACCGAAATGTGATATTCAATCAGATTCCCGAAAGCGCCTTAAAGGCATTCAAACAGGTGTCGGGCAAAGAACCGAACTACCGCAAAAAACACGCAACAGAGTGCGATGTGCTATATGCAACATTAAGGGCCGTTTGGGGAAAAGTATAATTATCATACAATAAAAAAGCTGGGAAAATCGCTTGATTTTCTCGGCTTTTTGCATATACGTGGTGCAAAAACGCATGTTTTTGCTGCTTCAGAGCAAAGGTCTGTCACACTCTGCACAGAACAAAAGCCACACATAAAACATGAAGAAACCCGTCGGTTTTTTCGACGGGTTTCAACCTTTTAAAGTGTCCTTCAAGTTTCGTTAAACTCAAATGATCTTTCGAATGTGGCCTTTGCTCCACGCAGAGCGAGCAGTCCTATCAGCGGCGACGAGCGCCGCTCTTGCAGTCGGCGCAAACGTAGTGAACCGTCAGCTCATAGTCCTCGATCTCGGTGCCGATTTCCTCTTCCAGCATATCCGAAAGAGAGTGCAGCTTGATGTCGGTGATCTTGCCGCATTTGTCGCAAAGCAGATGGTCGTGCGGCTCCATGATTTTATCAAAGCAGTCGGCAACGCCGTCGATGTGCAGGCGCTTGACCAGCCCTGCCTCGTTCATTGCGTTGAGGTTGTTATAAATGGTCGCCATAGCGATAGAAGGCATTTTCAGCTTTGCCAAAAAGAAGATCTCGTCAGCCGTCAGGTGGCGGTCAGATTGCTTCAGAATATTGATAATGAGCTCTCTTTGTTTTGTCATATTTTCGCTCTCCTTTTGAAATAAGAATAGTTCTAATTCTATTATAATCCATTTTTTGCTATTTGTCAAGAGGATTGCGCCAAGTTTTCCCAATTTTTTATGTATAAAAAATTGCGACAATTACGCTTTGGCGGTTGACTTTTTTATGTCCTTATGGTATTATTAAGATAGATAATTATGTGTTGGAGGCGAGACTATGGAACAAAAGCGCTTTAGCAAAAACGATAGCGGCTTTATTTGCGCGCATTGCGGACGTGAGGTGGAACCCTTGGGCTTTACCTCGCGCAATCACTGCCCCTTTTGCCTGTGGTCCTTGCACGTGGATACCAACCCCGGCGACCGCGCCAACACCTGCGGCGGTCAGATGGAGCCCATCCGAACCGAGCCCGATGCACGCAAAGGTTACGTCATTATTCACCGCTGCACCAAGTGCGGCGAGATCCACCGCAACCGTGCGGCACACGAGGCAAAGGTTCAGCCCGACAGCATCAAGCTGCTCATCAAATTGACCGCAGGAATTCAGTAAAGGAGCTAGCGTGAAAGTTTCGCAATCAAAAATTTAAAGCACACTTCTTTCACGCACAAAATTTCCCTAAAAATGGGGCCAACCCATTTTTGTCGCAAGCGACACGGGAAATTTTATTTATCATTTTGTGCCGCCGCGGGGCGGCGGAATGGAGATTGTTATGATTTACATGTTTTTGGCAAACGGATTTGAAGAAGTAGAGGCTCTGGCGCCCCTTGATCTTTTACGCCGCGCAGGCTGCAACGTTACCACCGTTGGCGTTGGCGGCGGCGACACCGTTGTTGGTGCACACGGCATTGCCGTAGGAGTGGATATCCCCGACACGATGTTTCATGACTCCAAGCCCGAAATGGTCATTCTGCCCGGCGGTATGCCCGGCACACGTCACCTGGATGAATCGCGCACCGTAGATGCGGCATTGCGCGTCGCTATCAACTCGGGGGCTTATGTTGCCGCCATTTGCGCCGCCCCCATGGTGCTTGGCAAACGCGGATACCTGCGTGGCAAAAACGCCGTCTGCTTCCCCGGTTTTGAAGAGTACCTCGAGGGTGCTATTCTGCAACCCAAAGGGGTAAAGGTCGTTACCGATGGCAAAATCATCACCGCCGTTGGTATGGGCGCGGCTGTTGACTTTGGTCTTGCGCTTGTTGAAGCCCTTAAGGGCAAGGACGTGGCAACTGCTCTGCGCTCTACCATTCTTGCCGACTGATGATGGATAAGATCACCTTACGCGGTATTCTTTTACAAAAGCGAGCGGAAATCTCCCGTGAGCAAAAAAAGACGATGGACCGCGATATTGCCGCGGGGATTTCCAATTCCCCACTCTTTAAAAACACATCTATGCTGCTCATTTACGCGCCCTTGGAGAACGAGATCAATCTGCTCCCCTTGGCGCTCGTTGCGCGAAAGCGCGGCATTCCCGTCGCGTTTCCGCGATGCGATAAAGAGAGTGGCACGATGCAGTTTTACACGTTGCCCGAGGGGCAAAAGCTCTCGCCCGGCGCTTACGGGATCCCCGAGCCGCCCGAGGATGCTCCCCTATGCATCCCTGACCGTCGCTCGCTCTGCATCGTCCCGGCACTTTCTTATGACCTTGACGGCAACCGCATTGGCTACGGAAAGGGATATTATGACCGCTACCTTGCTACCTTTCCCGGTGTAACGGTTGGCGTGGCATATGCTTCGCTGCTACTCAAAAGCGTGCCAACCGAGCCGCACGATCTACCTGTGGACTGGCTCTTTACCGAGCGCGGCGTTTACCGTTGTAAAAAGCCCGTACACCCCGAGGACAAGCCGGTGGTAAGAAGCATGGCTCCTCAAGCAAAGACACCCCCTCAAAAAAACGAGACCACCTCAAAGGGGCGGCAGATATACGACCGCCTGATGAGTGGCTCCCGCCGTTTGGGCGGCGGTAAAGATGGAGCATCCAAGCCCTTGCACGCACCTCTTTTGTTGGTACTCGCGAACTTTGTGCTCCTGTTGCTCTCTCGTCTCGTTGATACTCGTCTGCTCGACCGAGACAGTGAATACGTGGGCGTTATTTTGATACAGGTGCTCATTTTCATCATCCCCGCTATTCTGTATTGCAAGCTGCGTGGTGAGAGCTTTGCCGAGCGCATCCGCTTGCGCGCACCGCGACTTTCGCACATTCCCTTTTTGCTTTACCTTTTGGTGGTAATGATTGCGGGGAGCCTTTTGACCTCGATCATCACGGGTGGTATTCGTTCTCTTGACGGAAGCTTTACCCTTTACGATACCTTTGTTGCGCGTACAGGTGCGCCCGCCGAGACAGCTTATGCCATCCTTGCCTACGCATTTCTGCCAGCCGTTTGCGAGGAATTGACCTATCGCTCCATTCTTTGCTCGGAGTATGAAAAACGCGGCGCAGGTGTGGCGATTGTGGCAAGCGCGCTTTTGTTTGCCATGCTGCATTTCTCCTTTGCGCATTTCCTTACCTATCTGGTATTGGGTGCGCTTCTTGCCGCGGCAATGTACACCACGCGTTCCTTCCTCGCACCTATCCTTTTGCATATCTGCTATAACGTTTTCTGTCTGTTCGGTCAGCCCTATCTTTCGGCGTTCTACATCAACGCAGGCAGCAACGAGATCTTCATCTTTTGCGTTGTGGTCCTCTTTCTGCTTTTTGCGGCATTCGCCGCAGGAGAGGCAAGAAAGATCTACCACGTCCACGCAAAAAAGAACATTTCTTCCGGTTATACCACGCCGCTCCCCTTGCGGCGCCTGCCTGCCGCATTCTTGGAAAGTCTGCTTTCCCCCGTTTTCCTTATTTGCCTTGCGGTGTGGCTGATCACATCTGTTGTAAACCTCAATTAAGAAAGGAACCTCATGCAAACCTTTATCGAACAACGCTATCTTTCGGTCAAGCGCCGACTGTTTGACAAAGCATTTGGTGAATTGAATGAACGTCAGCGCGAGGCGGTGTTCACCGTAAACGATCCGCTCCTCATCCTTGCAGGTGCGGGCAGCGGCAAGACCACTGTGCTTGTGCGCCGTATCGCTTTTATCATCCGCTACGGCAATGCCTATTTCAGCGACTACGTCCCTTACGGAACGGATGAAGCGCGCATTGCCGAGCTGGAGCGCGCTATGATGCTGCAGCCCGAGGCAATTCGTGAGCACATTCTGCCGCAGTTTGCTAACAATACCTGTGAGCCCTATCGCGTGCTTGCCATCACCTTTACCAACAAAGCGGCAAACGAGATCAAGGAGCGACTGGCGCGGATGTTCCCCGAAGAGGAGCACACCGCCACCGACATTTGGGCAGGCACCTTCCACTCCATCTGCGTGCGCATTTTGCGCCAACACGGCGAGCGCATGGGCTACCGCCCAGGCTTTACCATCTATGACGCCGACGATACCAAAAAGGCGATGCTTGCCGCCATGAAGCGGCTCAACATCGACGAAAAGCTGCTCTCTGTCAAAACCGTTATCAATACCGTCAGCCACGCAAAGGATAAGCTCCTCTCGCCCGATGCTTTCCTGCTTGAGGCGGGACAGGATTACCGCCAAAAGCAGATCGCGCGCGTTTATGAGGAATACCAACGCTATCTGCGCGAGTCCAATGCGCTTGACTTTGACGACATCATTATGCAGACCGTTCTGCTCCTGCGCCGCTATCCCGAAATTTGCGAGGCGTATCAACGTCGCTTCCGCTACGTGTGTGTAGACGAGTTTCAGGATACCAACGTGGCGCAAATGCAGCTGACGGTCCTCCTGACCAACCCCACCACCAAAAACCTGATGGTCGTTGGCGACGATGACCAAAGCATTTACCGCTTCCGCGGTGCGACCATTGAAAACATCCTCACCTTTGATAAGATCTTCCCCGATGCAAAAACCATCAAGCTCGAGCAGAATTACCGCTCGACGGGTAACATTCTGGATGCGGCAAACGCGGTGATCTCCAACAACCGCGGACGCAAGGGCAAAACCCTTTGGACGTCCTCGGGTGCGGGGGCAAAGATCCGCCTCAAGCTTTGTGACGATCAAAACATGGAGGCGCGCTACTTGGTGGATACCGTCTCCCGTGCGGTTGCCAAAAAAGAGGCAACCTACCGCGATTTTGCCATCCTGTACCGCACGAACGCACAATCGCAAAGCATTGAAAAGGCGTTTGCTCGCGCGGCGGTTCCTTACCGTGTTCTTGGCGGAACGCGCTTTACCGACCGCAAAGAGATCCGCGACGTTGTGGCATATCTGCAGCTCATCAGCAACCACGATGACAACACGCGCCTCGCACGCATTATCAACGAGCCGCGCCGCAAGATCGGTGCCAAAACGCTTGAAACGGTGGCTCTGATTGCCGCCGAGCAGGAGTGCAGTCAGTTCTCGGTGCTTGAGCGTGCCGACTCCTTTGTTGCCCTTAAGAACAGTGCCGCAACACTTTTGAACTTTGCGGCGATCATCAACGATCTCTCCCGTCTTGCAGGGAGCACACCCCTGGATGCGCTTTTTGACATCATGCTTGAAAAAACAGGCTACCGCCAGATGCTTGTGGCGGCAGGACCTGAGGAGGCGGAACGTCTGGAAAACCTCGACGAGTTCAAGTCGGGCATTCTCGAATATATGCAGGACAACGACGAGCCCTCGCTCACCGGATTTTTGGAGGAGACGGCTCTTGTTGCCGACGTTGACCGCTACGATGAGACCGCTGATGCCGTTGTGATGATGACGGTGCACAGTGCAAAAGGTCTTGAGTTCCCCGTTGTCTTTTTGCCGGGTATGGAGGAAGGACTCTTCCCCGGTATGCAGACCATCACCGAGGGGCAGAGCGAGATGGAAGAAGAACGCCGCCTTGCCTACGTTGCCATCACGCGCGCAAAAAAGGAGCTTTGCATCCTGCACACGCGCAACCGCTTGCTCTACGGACAAACCATGTACAATCCCGTCTCGCGCTTTGTCAGCGAGATTCCCGAGTCACTGATCGAAAAGCTCGACGAGGGACAAGCCAACAACGTACGAGTTGGGCAAAACCGCTACGGTGACTACTCTTACGGTGCGTACGGTGCTTACGGCTCTCATGGCAATTACAACGCCCCTGTGCAGCAAAAGCGCACCTATTATAGCGAAAGCGCCACACGTACGCAGTCTTCCCCCTCTTTTGGCAAGCCTGCCACGCCCGCAAGTCCTCGTGTCGGCAGTAGCACGCGCGAGGTGTTCGCACCGGGCGACCGCGTCAAGCACCTCAATTTCGGCGAGGGCGAGATCCTCTCGGTCAAGTCGATGGGTGCGGACACGCTTTATGAGATCATGTTTGATACCGTCGGCACCAAGAAGCTGATGGCAACTTATGCTAAACTGAAAAAAATTTGACGATGAAAAGGAAAACCATGAAAAAACTCTATCCGCTTTTTCTTTCGGGCGTAACAAAATCGCCCATTTGGGGTGGCACGCGTCTGCCCCGCGAATGGAATAAGTGCGCGCCAGACGGTGGCACGGTTGGTGAAAGTTGGGAATTGACGGTGCGCCAAAAAGAAATGAGCATCATTCAAAACGGTCCTCTTGCCGGCACACCCGTTGGCGACCTCTTGCGCGAGCGCCCCACCGAGCTGATGGGCAAAACCGCCGTTACGGGTGGCGAATTCCCCTTGCTGATCAAATTGATCGATGCTGCCGACCGACTTTCGGTTCAGGTACATCCCAACGATGATTACGCCGCACGCGTGGAGAACGATCGCGGCAAGACCGAGATGTGGTACATTGTGGACGCCGA
Organism: Oscillospiraceae bacterium; assembly: GCA_015063725.1. Classification (GTDB taxonomy): domain Bacteria; phylum Bacillota; class Clostridia; order Oscillospirales; family CAG-272; genus UMGS1865. The sequence goes on along the minus strand of SVTP01000011.1, from coordinate 47,819 downwards.
CGAGGATGCCGAGATCATTTGCGGCCTTGTTGACGGCATTGACAACGCCGCCTTTTGTGCCGCTTTGCAAAAGGGTGAGTTGATGTCCGTCCTCAAGGTGCAAAAGGTAGCGGCAGGAGAGACCTATTTCATCCCCGCAGGTCTTGCCCACGCCATTGGCAAGGGCATCCTGATCGCCGAGATCCAGCAAAACTGCGACCTGACCTATCGTGTTTACGATTACGACCGCCGCGGAGCTGACGGCTCCTTGCGCGAGCTACATATTGCCAAGGCGTGCGACGTCATTCGCCCCTTTGGAGAGGACGAGATCGATGCCATCCGCTACTCTCGCGGACTCCCCGAGTCGCGTGAGACAGTGCTGGCAGATTGCGAATATTTCCGCACCGAAAAGCTTAATTTGAGTGGGAATGCGCACACGCTTGCGCAAAACGGCTACCTTTCTCACCTGCTCTGCCTTGAGGGAGACGGCGCCATCGAGTGTAACGGTGCATCCTATCCCTTCCAACGTGGGGACAGTATCCTGCTCCCTGCGTGTCTTGAAAACATCACTCTCACAGGCACAGGAACTGTCCTGATCGCAACCGCATATTGATACCGGGGAGAGGAGATAATATGAAACTTTTATTCAAGCAACGTATGTTCTCGTGGTTTGACAGCTACGACATTTATAACGAGGCAGGCGACATCATCTACACCGTGCGCGGTGACATTGCGTGGGGACACCTCTTGCGCATTTATGATGCACACGGCTATGAGATCGGTGTGGTCAAGGAGCGCGTACTCACCTGGCTCCCCAAGTTTGAAATGTATCTCGACGGTCGCTACGTAGGCTCCATTCGCAAGGAGCTCACCTTCTTTCGCCCACGCTTTGTCATTGATTGCAACGGCTGGCAGGTAGATGGCGACTGGTTTGAATGGGATTACCACATTCTTGATGACAGGGGCCAGTGCATCGCCTATGTTAACAAAGAGCTTTTTAATTGGACAGACACCTATGTGATCGACGTCCGCAACCCCAACCACGCAACCTGCATTTTGATGCTTGTGCTTGCCATTGATGCCGAAAAATGCTCGAGAAGAGATTGAGATCAGAGGTGATATTTTCGTGAAAAGAAACAACCCGTTTCGCGATTTCAAAGAATTTGTAATGATTACGCTGGGGGCTCTCGGCGTAGCAGTGGCAGTTTTCTTTTTTATGCTGCCAAGCACGGTAGCAGTTGGTAGTGTCTCTGCACTTGCCATGGTACTTGCCAACTTTTTGCCCCTGCCCATGTCCGCCATCAATCTGATCCTCAACGTATTGCTCCTCATCGTTGGATTTATCCTCGTTGGTTCTGAGTTTGGCGCCAAAACCGTTTACACGTCCATTCTTATCCCCGTATTTGTGGGCATTTTTGAATTTGCCCTTCCCAACTTCAAGTCCCTGACGGATGACCCGCTTTTGGATGTTTTGTGCTATATTCTTCTGGTCAGCATATCCATGGCGATCCTCTTTTCGCGCAACGCATCCTCGGGAGGGCTTGACATCGTGGCAAAGATCATGCACAAGTTTTTCAGGATCGAGCTTGGCAAGGCAGGCTCTCTTGCCGGCATTGCCGTAGCACTTTCGGCAGCATTCTCTTATGATAGCAAGATCGTGGTGCTGAGCGTTCTTGCAACCTATTTCAGTGGACTTGTTGTGGATTATTTCATCTTTGGCTTGAACATCAAACGCCGCGTATGCGTCATTTCTCCCAAGTTGGATGAGATCGTTGCATACATCCTGCACGAGCTGCATAGCGGTGCTACGCTCAACGAAATTACAGGCGCTTATGACAATACCCCCAAAAAAGAGGTCATTACCATTGTGGATAAGCACGAATACCGCAAGCTGATGGATTTCGTCAGAAAGACAGATCCCAAAGCCTTTGTAACCGTTTATTCGGTGAGCGAGATCCGCTATCAGCCAAAGGTGTGGAAATAAGAGATAAAAAATCCCCCGCTCCTCTCAAAGCGGGGCTTTTTTGATCAATTTTAGAAAAAAGTCGTTTTTTATCACAAAAACACCACAAAATTATCAAAAAAAATCAAAAAAAGCGTTGACAAAATTCTCCAAAAGGTATATAATACACATAACCGCGCCGAGCGCACGCGCACGTGGCGGCAAATTTATTTATATTTGGAGGTACTCTCTATGTTGCAACTCCGCATCCCCAAAAGACTGATGGCCCTGATTCAAACCTGGGGCTGTGTCTTGCTCGCCATCCTTTGTCTGGCTTTCAGCTTTACTCCCCTGTTCACACTGAAAACCATCGACAATGCTGCAGAAATTGAAAAATCCATCAATGACATCCTCGATGGTACTGAGCTTGAAGTTGAAATCCCCGAAAAAATTGACATCTCCGCTGTAAAACTCATCAGAAGCATCTCTTTGATCGTCGATGTCGTTAAAATTTCCAAGGAAATTGCAGATGCAGAAAAAGACGAGACGACCGGTAATGACCTCGGTCTTGGATTCAAGGACAATGTAGAAGACATTGAAACTGAAACCACCGCTCCCAAGGAAGAGGTTGACATTGAAGCCAAAAAAGAAGAGCTGAAAACCCTTTTGGAATCTGAAGATACCAAGAACACGCTTCTTACGGCATTCGCCATCGTTACCACAGTTGGTTCTGTTATGGACAATGATGCAGACAACGGTAAGAGTGGTATTGGCACAATCTTGGCAATGGTCCTCGCTATCATCGCTATTCTGTACGTGCTCGGCTTTACCCTGTTCTTCCCCATCGGTTTCGCCATCAGCACATTGGTTACTCTCATTAAGGTTGCCATGAAGGCTAAGAACCCCCTCGAGTCTGCTCCTGTTGCTGCAAAGCAGCTCAACGGTTTGATCGTACTTCCCTTGCTCTCTATGATCTTCCAATGCCTGATCCCCGGTATTGATTTCGGTTCCGGTACCGCTGCCATTTTGGTTATTGCGTGCATCAGCACCTTTATCAATGTTGTTATTTCCCGTACCCGTAACTATCCCGAAGATAAAAACATCTTCTCTCTCATCGTTCAAGGCGGTGCTCTTGTCGGTGCTATCGGTTTCCTCGTATACTTCTTTAACATTATTGATACCAACATCATCAGCACTTTCCTGCACGGCGACTGGGCACTTTACACCGCAGAGTCTGCAGCTTATAAGGCAATGGGTGTTAAGGTAAGCTCCGCATTCCTCATTGACGCTCTGCTTATTCTGCTTTATGGTTGCCTTGTTCTTTCCTCTATTGGATACTTTGTAGGTTGCGTACAACGTCTCACCCTTGCAGGCACCAGAGGCAAGTACAGCGTTAATGCACCCACACACCTCATCCCCAATTCTGTAGCTCTCATCGTTGGTGCTATCCTTCCTTTGGTTGTTTCCAAGATGGAAAACCTCCATCAAAACTTTACTGACAAATCGGATGGCGCATACTCCTCCTTGGTACTCACAGATGACAGCAAGTCTGCTCTCACCACCGCTCTGGTTGGCTTGGGCATTATGCTCGTAGCAGAAATCGCCATCGTTGTTTGCACCGGCAAGTTCTGCAAGAACCTCACCGATCATGAAAAGCAAGAAGTTTTGATGGGCAAGACCACAGACGACGAGCCTGCAGAAAAGGCTGAAGAAAAGACCGAAGCAAAAGTTGAAGCAAAAGTTGAAGCTCCCGCTGAAGTAAAGGTTGAAGCTCCCGCTGAGGAAGCTGTTGAAGCTCCTGCTGAGGAAGCAGCTGAAGCTCCCGCTGAAGAGACTGTTGAAACTCCCGCAGAATAATCTGTTGCAGTAAACAACATCAAAACAAAATAAAAATCCCCCGCTCCAAACGGAGCGGGGGTTCTTTTTGTGTTATACTCCCTTGCGGTGCAGAATATAGGAGTAAATAAGCGGAACCAAAACCATGATGGCAACAACGATCATTGTTACCCAAAAGGCATCAAAAAAGCCTGCCAGCATCATCACAATGCCGCCGCCAACCCATACCCAGCCCGAAAGACGGTGGGTGCGGTTCCAGTTTTCCTCGCTTGCGAGCGTCCACGGAATTTTGATACCAATGGTGTAGTTTTGTTTACACTTGGGCAGGTAGTTGCCAATAGCAATAAAGATCAAGCCAAGCAGGATAGGCATCAGCACCTCAACGCGCACGTTGCTACCGAGTGCGGTTGCGTAAACGAAGCTCGAAAGAACGACCGTGAGCAGCGGGATCAACCAAAGAACAAGATGAATTAACTTCTCGGGATGGTTCTGCTTTTTGGGATCGGCAGAGGTAACAAGCAAACACAGCCATTGCAGTGCCAGCATTGCAGCAGAGGGAACAAACACCGCCACAGGTCTGGATGCCCAACCGTCGACCTCGCCTGCCGCGTTCCAATGGAACGGAATTTTATCGGGCAGTTGATTCCACAAAATGAGTCCTACCAACATGGGGAGCAAAATAATAATAGACGTAATCATCAAAACCTTTAAATTCTTCTTAATCATGCTTTTCTCCTTTCAAGCTGCTCATCCACAGCATCACTTCCTCAAGTACGGAAGTGTTCAATTCGTAATAAATAAATTTCCCCTCACGGGTGTCTCTTATCAGATCCGCCTCGCGCAGAACAGACAGATGCTTTGAAATTGCCGCGCCGCTGACGGGAAATTTTTCCGAGATCTCCCCTGCCGCCATGCGACCACCTCGCAACATCTCCAAAATCTGACGTCGAATGGGATCGGATAAGGCTTTGATGGTGTTTTGAATTCCCAAAATAGATCCTCCTTTTATAGTATGAAAATCAGACGAATAAAATCCAAATCAGCTTGGATACGATGTGGCATCCCGCATGCGCGAGCATCGAATAACGCAGACCGTGTTTGCGGTACAGATAACCAAACAGCAAGCCGAATCCCCCGTTGAGTAAGAAGCATCTGAAAATGATCAATGGAGAATTTCCAATCATCATAAAGGTTGCAGGCAGATGTCCTGCGGCAAACAGGAGCGCCGCGATGATGTTAGATGCAACCAAAATAGCGAGGGTTGGCTTTTCTGCTTTTCTTGCAAACAGCTTCCAAAGGATGAAGGCGATCAGCGACATCCAAAACAGGCGGAGCATAACTTCTTCAATTACGCCACCGTAGAGGAGTGCTCCAATGATATACACAACGGTGGGCTTTGCATCATAAGAATTCATAATTGCCTCATTGTACTTGCCAAAGAACAACAGGTCGGGCACAATGAGAGCAAGACCGCCGATCAGCGCAATTGCAATCGTAATAAGGAGCGGCTTTTTTGCAAAGTGCGTTTCGTCTTTCCAAAGTCCCGTTTTTTTACCAAGCAGAATGCCGATCACGCCGAGTACAATGCCATACCCTGCCCCTTGCATGGCAGTTACAATCGCCATGATAGTGGGTGTCAATCCCTGTGACAATACTTCTTCTTGCATCTCGGGCGGATAACCGTCCAACACATAAAGTCCTGTACAAAATCCGCCCACAAGGCCTGCAATAGCAAAGAACAAAAGAGTCTTCCAATATTTCTTAACAAATTGTTTCATAATACCTCCAAATGGATTTGAACAGGTGCGTTGACATGTCATTTAACCTTTTGGTTAATTATAGTATAGCACACATTTTCCTGTTTGTCAATAGGTTATTTAACTTTTTGGTTAAATATTTTTTTGGAAATCTTTTTTCTCTGATCCTATTGACAACGTGAAATGAATATGATATCATAATAATATCACATTCAAAGGAGACAAAATGATGGATGCCATCAAAATCAAAAACCTGACCAAACGATACAAAGACGTCCTCGCGGTTGACAACCTGAATTTGACGATTGCACAGGGCGAGCTTTTTTCTCTGCTCGGTGTCAACGGTGCGGGCAAAACGACCACCATTAAAATGCTCTCTTGCCTGACTGCCCCCACAAGTGGGGATGCCACGGTGCTTGGCGAGAGCATTATCCAAAATTCCGCGGCAGTCAAGGCAAGCATTGGCGTCTCTCCGCAGGAGACTGCTGTTGCGGCAGGGCTCTCTGTACGCGAGAACCTTGAGCTGATTTGCGGCATTTACGGCTTTGACAAGCAAAAGACCGACGAAAAGGTGTCTTCCCTTTCTGCTATGCTCTCGCTTGAGGGCGTGATGAGCAAGAAAGCGAGCAAGCTTTCGGGCGGATACGCGCGCCGCCTCAGCATTGCGATGGCGCTCATCAGTGAGCCGAAGGTGCTCTTTCTCGACGAGCCGACCTTAGGTCTTGACGTCATTGCGCGCAGCGAGCTTTGGGACATCATCCGCGCGCTCAAGGGGAATATCACCGTTATCCTGACCACGCACTACATGGAAGAAGCCGAGGCGCTCTCTGACCGCATCGCCATTATGAAGGACGGCAAGCTCCTCGTCTGCGACACGCCCGACGCCATCAAGGCACAGACGGGTACGGACAGCATTGAGCACGCATTTATTCAAATTGTAAGGGGGACTGGCAAATGAGAATGTTGACCTTTGCAAAACGCAATTTCAAGGAGATCCTGCGCGATCCCTTAAACCTTTCTTTCCTGTTCGGCTTCCCGATTGTTCTGCTTCTGCTTTTGAGTGCCATTCAGGCAAACATCCCTGTGAGTTTGTTTGAGATTTCGCACCTCTCGCCCGGAATTGCGGTGTTCGGCCTTGCTTTTATGACGCTGTTCTCTGCCACCATTATTGCAAAAGACAGGCAGAGCAGCTTTATGCACCGCCTTTACACCACGCCCATGTCGCCTGTGGATTTCATTCTTGGGTATACCCTACCGCTCATCCCCATCGCGCTTGCCGAGGGTGTGGCGACCTACCTCTTTGCCGTCATTTTGGGATTGGACGTTACCGTTAACATTCTGCTCTCGCTCGTCCTTCTTATTCCCGTTGCGCTGCTCTATATCGCGCTGGGACTCCTTTGCGGAAGTGTATTCAACGACAAGCAAGTGGGCGGCATTTGCGGCGCGCTCCTCACCAACCTCTCTGCTTGGCTCTCGGGCATTTGGTTTGACCTTGACCTCGTGGGCGGCGCCTTTAAAAAGATCGCCTACGCGCTGCCCTTTGTTCACTCCGTCGAGATGCAACGCGCCGTTATCGCCGGCGACTATGCAGGCATATTCCCACACCTCTGGTGGGTTCTCGGCTATGCCCTCGTCATTCTCGTCGCCGCGGTTCTTCTGTTCTTAAGACAAATGAAGAGACAGTAAGGGGTGCGGATTTGTGGGGAAAACTTCTTGCAAGAAGTTTCCCCCACACCCCTTTCAAGAACTCTCGCACGAGAATTATCAAAAAAGAGTTTTTCGTTTGCGGACGGACAGTCGACGCGCGCCACAGGACGCGCTTTTGCTGTCGCGAGCGGCTAGGTAGCGAAGCGGCGCGAGGGGAGTGAATGACACCACGGTGTGGTGTCAGAGCCCGAGCGTGACCGAGCCGCAGCGAGACCCACTAACCCTATCCGCTAAGAAAGTTGTTTGGCAATAGCACTGTACGCACAATTCAAATATAACAAAGGTCTGTTCTAAAAGAAATGCCCTCGTTCCACAATGGAGCGAGGGTTTATTTATTGCTTTGATTATGAAAAAAGCAGAAATTCTCTTGACAACTATTACGGTTAGTGATATAATACTATTACAGTAACCGTAATAGTGAGGTGTTGAATTTGAGAGATAATGTAAAAAGTGGAGCTTTGACAGAGGTTACGTTCTTTATTCTGCTTGCCTTATATCAAGCGCGACACGGCTATGCAATAATGCAGTTCGTTGAGGAAAAGACAGAAGGCAGACTAATGATTGGTGCCGGTTCTTTATATGGCGCATTGGATAGTCTAAATAAAAAAGGGTGGATCACCATTCACGATGACTCCGATGTGCGAAAAAAAGAGTATATTATTACCGACGAGGGTAAGCACGTTGCGGAACGTGAACTAAAACGTATTCAAAGTTTAGCTTGCATAGCCGAAGAAATTATAGGAGGATAACACAATGAAAAAATATCGTTATTTTGGCGGCTTTTTGACTTCCCAAGAAAAATGGTTAAATAAAATGGCTCAAAAAGGTTATAGGCTTGTGAGAGTTGGCAAAATGCTTTACGAGTTTGAAAGCTGTACCCCAAAACAATATCAGTATGCGGTTGAATTTGTTGCGGATAAATCGAAAAAGGATTCGCAGGAATATAAAGCATTTCTTGAAGGTTGCGGATATAAGGTGTTCTACAAAAATATCAATGTGAGCTATTCCATCGGTAAAGTGCGTTTTAGACCGTGGGCAGAAGGCAGCGGAAAGATAGCTACCAACGCTACGACATTCAATAAAGAATTGCTTATCGTTGAAAAAGAAAATGACGGAAACCCCTTTGAGCTGCATACCACAACAAACGATAAGATCGGATATATAAAAAAGTGGCGTAATATTTGGCTTACCTACTTTGCAATGTTTGCACTTATGGCAATACTGTTTGCCTTTAAGACACCACTTGCTTCGATTATTTTAGGCAGTATAGGCGTTCTCACGTTAATTCCCGTAATTGCTTATCAAATACAAGTCGACAAACTGAAGAAAGAAGCCGAAACGGAAGAATAAGTTTAGCCCTCGTTCCGAAAGGAGCGAGGGCGATCTTATTTCTTTGCGCTAACACGGGAGGAGCAAGCCCCTCCCCTACCAGATCATGTGCTAATTGATTGTAGGGGAGGCGTTTCGCCTCCCGATTTCGATAGGGGCGCAGAGATTGCTTGCAATCTCGTGGCAGCTTGCCGCCTTCCATTAGGTCGCCCGCCTTTTAGAAACAAACACCGCCGAGAGGTACCAAACGGTACCTCTCGGCGGGTTGCTTTAGGAATCGATCCAAAAATGTGCGCCAATGACGGGACTTACTTCGTTTGACGGGAGCAAATACCCACTTTTCAACGCTTCCGCCATCACATATCCACGGCAGAAATAACAAGTTGAAACTGCCATTCTGCATTGATAAATATCATTCAAAAAGACAGGGGGAAGATCAGCACAGATAATGCCGTAAACCTCGTCATATAAGTTTTTCAGCAAAGCTTTGGCACGTTCAGCCACCACGGATAGTTCAGACATTGTGTGCTCGTCCATACTCCTAACCGCATTTCTGATTTCATCGATTCTGATCGTAACGATATCCGGGATATATGCACTTCCATTTTTCTTCAAATATCCGCATCTGCGCAGTTTTTCAACGAGTTCACCTCTCTCCTCGGTTGTATTTCCCATGACGAAATCATACAGTACCTTCGATTCCTCTTCGGTAAGATAAGGCGGTGTTCGATCAGAAATACCGTCGAACTCATACTTGAACTGTTGGAAGCCACAATAGCTACAGTGGTTTCCAACAAAATTCGGTTTCGTTACAGATTGCTTTTGATATCCGATCATATCCCAATATCCATTGTCGGGACGTTGGGTAAAGTCACGAATTTTCTGTGCCTTATACATAAAATAATCAAACGCCAACATCAAAATCGTCCACTTTGCGCTTTCGTAGTCCTGATATGGACCGTAGAACTTCTCTCCTTTATCAACAAATGCGTCATTCAGATGCTCGACAAAAGAGATCAAGGCTTTTGTAATCGCGGGTGCAGCGGTTAACCAAGCAAAATGCACTTGGTCTTGTGCGGAACGACTTACGATAGGAAACGCGGTTTGATATTTATTTCCGTCTTTGATCAAAAAGGTTTCTTTCGTCAACCATTCCAATTCATCCTCCATATAAGGGAGCGCCACGCCAAGCTCCAAGGAAAGCGCTTCTGCGGTGGAAGGATTTCCGTAGACCTCCAACAGAATATTCTGATACATTTTGTGTTCCATCACACTGTAGGGCTGGTTCTTGTCTCCGGGACGTGAACAGTTGTTGGTATAGTTTACTTCCTCCGGCTTATAGCTTCTTACACCAAATTCTCTTGCCATATTCATACCTTCTTTCAATAGGATTCTTGCGCGGTGGAGTCTTTGTTGAACCGCGCTGACCGAAAGTGAAAGCGACGATGCAATATCACGAATGCTCTTATTCTCTATGTAATAGGCAACTACGATGTTACGATAATCACTTTTGATGAACGCCAACTCTCGTCGAAGCAGAGCCATTTGCTCTGTATGTATCATTTCATCAAGGATATTTTCGCTCTCGTCCTCTATTTCATAATCGCCGATATCGGAGCCACTTTGCGCTTCTTTTTGATTATGCTTTTCCTTTGCCCATTTTGCATAGCAGTTGCGCGCGATCTGCCATACCCACGCCGAAAAACTTGTGGGAATCGTACCTTTGTTTAACGCTGTGATAATTTGAAGTGCAATCTCCTGCGTCAAATCCTCTGCCTCGACCTGACTCCCTGTCTTTTTGAGACAGAAATAAAACAGCTTTTCCATATAGTTTTTGGCAAATTCGTCGATCAGCCGATCACGCATTTTATTCGTCTCTTGCATTTTCTCGCCTCCTTTCACCTATATAGTGTATCATTTGGGGATTTGCTGACAAGATTGTTGGAATCATGTTAGAAAGTTTTTTGAGGGGGTGTGGGGGACTTTTTTTCTAAAAAAGTCCCCCCACAATTCCTTAAACCCTAAACGCCATTGCCCTGCCAATGGGTTCGGTTTTTGTAATCAGCCCGAGTTTTTCGAGCACGTGGACGGCGGAATAGGCATCGCGTCCGCGCAAGCCCGTCTTTTGCGAGAAGTCTTTGACGGTGAACGGAGACGGCAGATTGTTTGGCAAAAAGACGGCAAAATCGTTGGGCGAGGAGAATTCGATCTCTCCCAAGAGGGCAAGCGGCATTCGTTCGTAGAGTCGCGCGCCGCGCTTGCGGTTATCCTTGCGACCTGAAAGCGTGCGGAAGTCCTCTTCCTCGATCATCAAAAGGCGAAAACGAAGTCGCTCGTTGCCAAGGTATGGGAGCAGGCAGTAAAGCTCGGGCAAGAGGTGAATAGCGCGCTCGCGCTTGGGCGACTTTTTGCGCGGCGTGACCTCTCCCGTTTTGGCATCCACCCACGTCACCCATCTCGTCACCGAAATCGGGTGAACGACCGTAACGGTGCAATCGGTGTTTTCGATGTAGTGCGCGATCTTCTTTTTCATCGGGTAAAAGGCGCCCGTTTGCACCTCGTATATGTCATTTCCAATGCGCACGTCCGAGACGTAGCCCGTATCCAGCACGCCGACCTCGTGGCAGGCGTGATCCTCGCAAATGTATCGTTTGATAATGGCGTGCATGCGTTTTTCGCCAAGCGTGCCGATGCCCTCGCCGCCCGATCCGCGCGGAGCGGATGCCGCTTCACGACAGAGACGGTCAAAGCGCGCCTTGTGTGCAGCATCGACGGTATATAAAATATCCTGATATTTCATTGACGGTCTCCTTTCGCGGAAATTTTATCAAAACATAACAAATATTCAAAAAGCGCATACTATCCTCAAAAAAGCAAACGAAGGAGAAACGGTATGCAGAAGGAAAACTCGCTTTTGCGGCGTTTGTTTTGGGGATATGCAGATTTGTTTTGGGTGTTCTTTTTTGGTAGCGTCCTCGGGTTTGTGATAGAAGGGCTTTGGCACATCGTGCTCACGGGTGCGTGGGTTGACCACTCCGCCACCGTTGTGGGTCCCTTTTGCACCGTTTACGGCGTGGGCGCGGTTGCGATATTCGTTGTAGCAAAATTTCTGCCCCGCCGCGCGGTCGTGCTGCAGTTCTTGGTGTTTGCCGTCACGGGTGGCGCGGTGGAGTATTTTACAAGCCTGTTTCAAGAGCGAACCTTTGGCTCTGTCTCTTGGGATTATTCCTCGCACACGCTCAACATCGGCGGACGCGTCAGTGGCCAGATGGCGATTTTATGGGGCTTTCTCGGCATGGTGTTCGTCGGTCTGATCTATCCAACCCTTGCGCGTCTTTTGCATCACATGCACACACGTCGGTGGCACATTTTTTGTGTGGCGTGTTCGATTTTTATGGCGTTTAACTTGGCGATATCTGCATCTGCCATTTTTCGCTGGAAGGAAAGAGCCGCAACCCTACCCCCATCCAACCGATGGGAAGCCTATCTTGATAAAACCTATCCCGACGCACATATGGAATACGTTTACTCTGATATGCATTTTCGGTGATTTATTTCCAACCCAAATGTTTTAGCCAAATCACACTTCAAACAATGCTGAAACATATCGAAAGTGAGAGATGTAAGAAAGGCTCCCCTGTGCAAGGGGAGCTGTCGAGCAACGCGAGACTGAAGGGTTGGTTCTACCTCAAACAATAAGAAGCTAGTCTCAACCCTTCCGCCGTTTTCTCACAAAAACGGCACCTCCCCTTGCACAGGGGAGGCTTTTTTATGCAATACCGTTATTCCTCTAACAATTGTACTACATCAAAATCGATGGAGTAGACCACCTTTGCCGCCCCGTCGATGGGGAGTGCGATTTTGGAGTTGACCTGGCGCGTGCTGCCGGGCTCGAGTCCGTCCAGAACCCACTCGTTGCCGCCGCCAAGAATTTTGTTTTGTGCGGAGAGGAACTGATAATGCAAGGTCATGGAGCGCAGTGGAACGTCATATTTGCCCGTCATGTTGCCCGAAAAGTGCATACCCTCGCCATTCTTGCGCAGGCGGAGCTCGGAGAGCGCCACATGCTTCATAATAGGCGTTTGCAGCTTTAGGTGTGCTGCCGCCTTTGCCGTTGCAGAAAAGCTTGCCACCGCGTTGCCGCGGATCTTGCGCGTAACACCGTAGTGATAAATAGCACCCGGGTCAAGAGACTCAAGCTTGTCGCCAATGGTGGTAATCACCTTGCCGTCCTTATCCTTAAGCACAATATCCAACTGAATACCGCGCGCGAGACGGTCGAGGTTGGGGTTTTCAATGTCTACACCGAGGGAAAGATAGTAGGTATCCTGCTCTCTCTTGCCTGCGCTGCCGCCAAGGGCGCGCACCTTGAGGGGGAGCGGCTCGGGATCGGGCTCGGCGGTCAGATCGTCGAGCATTTGACGGAAGGAATCATAATAGCACCACGTGTAGGTGGCATCGGGATTGCGATCTTCCATATAAGCAAATTCCATCAGGCAGACCGTAAACAGGCGCAAATACTGCATGACCTCGCCAATTTGCCCCGCATCAATGCCGAGGGCGAGAACGGTAGCCCAGTAGGAGCCGTCAAGCGCGGTAAAGCGGTTGCTGTATTTTTGCGCGTATGCGCGATATTCACGGCTCGTGCGGTCGCGAAACGCCAGGATCATTGCCGAAACAGTTTCGGGATCAATGACCTTGCCGCAGGCATGACGGTAGAAGTTTTCGGCAGTTTCAATGTCCCACCCTTGGGTGTGCGCCTCGGAAAGGAGCGCAAAGGAAAACTGCTCGTGCATATTCAAATCAGGTACCAGCGTGCAAAGATCCAATTGTCTTTCCTCGTTGATAATAAAGGTCGTGGAAAGAAAATCCGCCATATCGCGCATGACCTCGCCTATACCTTTTCCAACCGCGTTTTGAAATTCTGTTTCCATACGTTGTGCCGCCTTTCTCTTTTTCCTGCAATTGGAGCACTCTTTTTTACAAAAAAGAGGCAACTCCTCTTGAAAATCTGAAAACAAAGTAGTATAATAAGTATTACTTACATTATACATCATTTTATCCGTTTTGACAAGTCCTTTTTTTGACATCGCAAAAAAACATTTTGGAAGCAAAACGGAAGCGCGAAAGGACCGCCCATGTATCGCATTTTGGAAAAGCAAAGCCTGAATACGCAGGTCACAAAAATGAAAATATATGCCCCCGCCGTAGCCAAAAAAGCCGCGCCGGGGCAATTCGTCATTCTGCGCTCGCACAAGGACAGCGAAAGACTCCCCCTGACGGTTGCCGATTATAACCGCGCTGAGGGAAGCGTAACGGTGATTTTTCAGGTCGTTGGCGCGGGCACCGAGCGGCTCAACCACCTGATGGTGGGCGATTCCCTTTCGGATTTTGTCGGCCCTCTTGGCAACGCAACAAAGCTTGACGGACTGAAAAAAGTCGCCGTTGTTGGCGGCGGCGTTGGATGCGCCATTGCCTACCCCGTTGCAAAAGCGCTATTTGAGCGTGGCACCGAGGTGCACGCCATTGTGGGCTTCCGCAGCCGCGAACTGGTCATTTTAGAGGAAGAATTCCGCGCACATTCCGCAAAGTTCCTTCCCGTCTCGGATGACGGTTCTTGGGGAGAAAAAGGTCTCGTAACCGATGCTCTGCGCACCTTGATTGAGGGTGGCGAAAGCTATGACGAAGTGATTGCCATTGGTCCCTTGCCGATGATGAAATTCGTCAGTCTGTTGACAAAAAAATACAACATCCCCACCGTTGTTTCGATGAACCCCATTATGATCGACGGCACAGGCATGTGCGGCGGCTGCCGCCTGACTGTGGGGGGCGAGGTCAAATTTGCCTGCGTGGACGGTCCCGAGTTTGACGGTCACCTCGTCGATTTTGACGAAGCCATTGCACGCTCCTCGATGTATCGCCCCACCGAAAGACGGGCGCACGAGGACACCTGCAACCTCTTTGGAAAGGAGGTCGAGTGATATGGCAAATATGTCCCCCAAAAAAACACCGATGCCCACACAAGAGCCCTCGGTGCGTGCGCACAACTTTGACGAGGTTGCGCTCGGCTACACCGCAGAGATGGCAGTGCTGGAAGCCGATCGCTGCTTGAACTGCAAAACGCCTGCCTGCGTGGCAGGCTGCCCCGTTGGTATTGATATTCCCAAATTCATTCAAAAAATCAAGGTTGGCGAGTTTGAAGAAGCCTACCGCATCGTCACCAATTCCAGCTCTCTCCCTGCCATTTGCGGTCGCGTTTGCCCGCAAGAGAACCAATGCGAGGGCAAGTGCATTCGCGGCATCAAAGGAGAGGCGGTTGGCATTGGCAGATTGGAACGCTTTGTTGCCGACCTGCACAATCAAAACGATGCTGCCATCGTCGAGATCCCTACCAAAAACGGACACCGTGTGGCAATTGTCGGTTCAGGCCCTGCAGGACTTTCCTGCGCGGGAGAGCTTGCCAAGCGCGGATATGACGTCACCGTTTTTGAAGCTCTGCACACCGCCGGCGGTGTGTTGGTTTATGGGATCCCCGAATTCCGTTTGCCCAAGTCCATTGTTGCAAAGGAGATTGCGGGACTGGAAGCACTTGGTGTCAAATTTGTTTTGAACACTGTTGTCGGCAAGACCGTTACAGTTGAAGAACTGATGCGCGAAGAAGGCTTTGAGGCCGTATTCATCGGTTCGGGTGCGGGACTTCCCCGTTTTATGGGCATCCCGGGCGAGAACCTCAAGGGCGTGTATTCCGCCAATGAATACCTCACGCGCACCAATTTGATGAAGGCATATCTGCCCGACAGCACCACTCCCATTCTGCGTGCGCGCCGCGTGGCAGTGGTTGGCGGCGGCAACGTGGCAATGGACGCCGCAAGATGCGCTCTTCGTCTTGGAGCCGAAGAAGTCTCCATTGTTTACCGCCGTTCCTTAGCGGAGCTTCCCGCTCGCAAGGAAGAGGTCGAGCACGCCATGGAAGAGGGTGTACAGTTCCGACTTTTGAACAATCCGCTCGAGATCCTATCGGATGAAAACGGCTTTGTTTCGGGTATGCGTTGCATCAATATGGAGCTTGGCGAGCCCGACGCCTCGGGCAGACGCTCCCCAGTAGAAATTCCCAATTCGGAGTTTATCCTTGATTGCGATTGTGTGATCATGTCCATTGGTACATCTCCCAATCCGCTAATCAAGTCCACCACCGCGGGACTTGAGATCAACCGCCGCGGCGGCATCGTCGTGGTGGAAGAGACCGGCAAGACCTCTCTCGACGGTGTTTATGCCGGCGGCGATGCCGTTACCGGTGCCGCAACCGTCATCCTCGCCATGGGCGCAGGTAAGACCGCGGCAAAAGCAATTGATAGTGAGTTGAGTATTTTATAAGTGATTGCGGGGGAACCTTTTTTGCAAAAAAGGTTCCCCCGCACCCCTTCCAAAAAACTCTCTCACAAAATCATCTAGATAGATTTGCGCCACCAAGACCCTGCTCACTAAGAGAGTTGAATAGACGCAAAGTAGGGGCGACCATCGGTCGTCCGCAAAAAAAGACGAACGTATAAAACGTTCGTCTTTTTTTGTTATCCTTTAGTTCCCACTCATTCCAAGTGCGTGCAGGTAGGCGTCCTTCATAAAGAGCGCGTCCTCGGCTTGCGTGCCTGCGGACTCGCAGATGATGCGCGGTGCCACGCCCTCACGCACGATCGCCTCGGCAAGCGGCTCAAAGGCGGGTCCAAAGCTCTCGTCGGCAAAGGTCAGGTGCTTCTTTTCCCCTGCCCCCGTATATTCGATCTTGGAAAAATGGCAATGCAGATCACGCGCAAAGCTGTCACCCAAGGTCGTGCCGATCTCGTCGAACACGCGGCGATAGCTATCCACGTCGGGGAACAATCCACCAATGTTGCGCGCATTGAGGTGGCCAAAATCGACTACAGGTGCGTAGATGGGCGCGACTTTACATTGTTCAATGACCTCGGCAAGCGTGCCAAGTTGATTGACCTTGCCCATGGTCTCAATGCCAAGGCGGATGGACGTCTCGCCAACGGCTTCGGCGACCTTTTCGAGCGTGTCTTTAGAGAGCGTCATGGCTTCCTCGCGAGAGATCTTTGCGGCGCTACCGCTATGAATAACAATGGTATCCGCACCCAAAAGCTCTGCTGCCCAAAGCGACTTTTGAATATACTCGATACTCTTGAGGCGCTTTTCGGGATCAACACCCGAGAGCGAGATAAAATAGGGCGTGTGGAGCGACATCAAAATGCCATGCTCGCGTGCTTTTTCGCCAATGGCGCGCAGGGTTGCTTCGCTGCCGGCAATGCCGTTACCTGCCTCATACTCAAAGGCATCAAGACCTTTTTCTTTGAGCCACCCGGGTGCTTGCAGGGTGCTCTTTTTTCCTTCGGAATAAAACCAATCCCCGTTTCCACCGGGGCCAAACGTTGCTTTTTTCATATGTTTCCTTTCTGCGCAAATGCGCGGAGAGTTTTTCCCTTTTATTATATCAAAAAACGGGGATTTGTCAAGTGTTTCGCTCACTTTATCGCTCGGTATTCTGCACTCCTTTTTTCTCTTTCGCATAGGCTGATAAAGAATGATTACAAGGGGGAATATTTTATGTCTGATTTTGAAAAAAACGAATATGTCCACTATCCGCCTTTTCGCCCGTCCCTTCGCGGTTGCGTGTGCCGCGATGCGCGGCTTGCCGCCTCGCTTTATACCTGCTGCGCCAATGCCTTTTTCAGTATTTCCGACAACATCTATCGCAGTCTTGTCTGTCGCGACTGCGATACCGCCCTCTCCGATCTTTTTGAAGAGATCGCCGAGCGCGATTTGGAGCAGCTCCGCACTCTCGGGGAGCTTTTTCTTGCGCTCTCCGCTGCAGACGGACAAAAGACAACACGCTACCCCTATTTTAAACGAAGCGCCTGCCCCTCGCGGTGTCAGGACACCCCCGCCGCCTCCGCCCTTTGGGAGCGCCGCCGCAACATTGACTGCTTTGAAACCTTGATGGGCAGGACCGAGGACCGCGTGGTGCGCTCTGTCTTTTCAAAGCTCCTCTCAACCGAGCGCCTTTTGTGCCATCGCTTGGAGGCGGTTTGCAATTCGTAATAGATTGCTAAAAAAAGAAAAAATGTCACCCGTTTGTGTCGCATACGACAAAACCGACCGAAACCTATGACAAATTCATATATCTTGTGAAATAAAAGCTTGCAAATATACTAAATATAGTAAAAATTTCGTAAAAATCTATTGACAAAATATTGCGATTTTGGTAAAATAAAAGGTGGTAAAGAAGAAAGGAGAGTGAAGTCCGTGCCATACGTATCTCATAACAAACAAAATACGCGCCGCATAGGTCTTGCTATCCTTTTGTTGGTTCTTTGCAGTGCACTGCTGGTCTCCTGTATGGCAGGTCCCAACGCTTTGTGGATCCGCGGTCTGCTTGGACTTGACGTAAACGACTACTTTGCAGAAGCTCCCCTGCGCCAGCTCCAGCACGACGGCACCACCGCAACACTCCTCTCCAACATGGTCACCATCATCGTCAGCGATAGCATCCACCTCTCCCCCTTCTCGGGTACAAATGAGGCTGTTCGCCTTTACCGCGACGAGATCCTGAACGATATGCTGCGCGACGATTACAGTCGCTACACGGGCAACCGTGCATCCCTTGACAATGTGGCAAGCGTTTATCCCTATCTTTCGGCAGCTACCCTGATTGCCAAAGAAGATTTTGAAAACGTCGTTTTCCGCTTTTTTGGCGGAACGTCGGTCAGCCACAAGAACGGAGATGCTTTTTCCTACCTTTCCCAAGTCGGCTACTATACCTCCCCCGTGCAGGCTCGTGAATGTATTGCCGAGGTAAACATTCTTGAGCTTTATGAAACCGAACACACCTACCGCATGCAATTCAATTTAACAGCGAACGGAGAAACCTCCGATGTTTACACCGCCGTTTTTGTAAAACGAAGCGACGGAAGCTGTTATTGGAAAGCGTTGCGCGTCGAATAAAAAAAGCTGTTGCAGGCTTCACCCTCCTGCAACAGCTACCTTTTTAAAGGCTTGTATTTTCCCCAAAAGTATGTTATACTGATAAAAAAGAAATGAAAGGAGAGCGCGATGAAGAATTATCTCACCCCCGATTATATGTTTGCCACCTTTGATGCGGTCACGCCTGCATTTTTGCAATCCATCGGTGTGCGCGCACTCCTCATTGATATTGACAACACCCTTGCCCCTTACGAAGAGCCTGACCCAAACGAGCGTGTTCTTGCGTGGTTTGCCGAGCTTGAAAAGAACGGCATCAAAGCCGCACTCGTCTCCAACAATCACGCACCGCGCGTGGAGCGTTTTAACAAGTCGCTGGGCCTTATCGCTTACCCCGACAGCGGCAAGCCTGGGCGCAAGACCTTGGAGCGCGCTATGAAGGAATTGGGTGTAACACATACCGAGACCGCTATGCTTGGCGACCAGATACTCACCGATTGCTTTGCAGGCAAGCACATAGGGCTTTGCGCCATCATCGTGCCGCCCATTAAAGATAAGACCAATCTCTTTTTCCGCTTCAAGCGCCTTGTCGAGCGCCCCGCCATTCGCAAATACGCCCGCAAAAACGGCTACCAACCCTGGATGGCGTTTTGGAAGATCAAAAAGTAAATGTTGTGGGGATCCCTTTTTGAAAAAAGGTCTCCCCACACCCCTTCCAAAAACTTTCGCACATAAGAAGTCAAAGGCGAAATTTTGAAGATTGAAACAGACGGTCATTGAGAACACACGTCTCGCCTTTGCTCTCAAATGATATCTGTGCAACAAAAAAACACAAGACGTATTGCAATCCGCAAAAATCTTGTGTTTTTTTATTTTATCTTACCTTGAGCAAAACCTTTTGCTCGCCGCCGTTCATGGGGGTGCGACCATCGGCAAGAGAGACGGTGTCAACGCCGATCAGCAAAGAGTAATCTCCCTTTTCAAGCGGACGGGAGAGCTTGATCTGCAGCACTGCCTGCCCGGGTGGGATGAGACGGGACTGATACAAGATCTCGCCCGTACTCTCCATTATCAACGTATAACGGAAATAGCAAGGATTGCCTTTGGGATTGGGCAGAACGATCTCGATTTCCTGTTCACCTGCGGGGAAGGTCAATTCAACGTAGCCCGGCAGAATGATCTGGTCCTCGTGGGTTTGACCGCCCTCCTCCAAGATCCAATCGTAATCAACGGGCGAGTCATCGAAGTTGGAGTTGTTTTTGTTGCCAAGCACAATGCCCAAAACAACGCCGCCAACCACCAGTGCCACCACAACAACTGCGGCTACGGCGAGCTGCCACGGCTTGAGGACGATGCCCGCGGTTGCCTGCTTTTGGGGTGCAGGCTCCTCTTGGAAAGCATTTGCTTCGACGTCCCCTGCGGGCTCTTTTGCAATCAGCTTTTCTGTTTCTTCTTCAGAGACTGTTTCTGCTACAGCATCCTCTTTTGCAATTTCTTCTGCAGATACTTCTTCTATGGGATTTTCTTCTATGGGATTTTCTTCAACGGATTTTTCTTCAATAGAATTTTCTTCGATCGGTTCCTCAACGGGCTCTGCCGTTTCTGCAGCAGCTTCTTCCAAAGCTACATCAAATGCTTCGGGAATCTTCTCGGTTTCTTCGGTAATTTTTTCAAGGTCTTGCGACTGTTTTTCTTCCACGGTTCAAGTCCTTCCTTTTTTGTAAATTCTGTATGTATTATAACATACGGTGACACGATGTGTCAAGATAAAAAATAAAGCAACCCGTTTGGGTTGCTTTATTGGAGCTGGTAATCAGAATCGAACTGATGACCTCGTCATTACCAATGACGTGCTCTACCGACTGAGCCATACCAGCGCCTGCGACTTTGTTATTATACCAAATTCAAACGCATTTGTCAACCCCTTTTTGAAAAATATTTTTCTTTTTTCTATTTTTCTTCTTTTTCCGACTTTTGGGCTTCTTTGACGCTCAAAAAGACAGGCAAGCAACCTTTGTTGCTTGCCTGTTCTGTTTATTTTTCGAATTCATCCTCGTCGTCTTTGTCTTCCTCATCCTCATCGGTCTCAGGGATGAGTTCAACAGAGATCTCGTGTGTCATTTGCTCATCGGCTGCAGTTACCTCGATATGCAGATTTTCATAATCGAAGGCAAATCCAATCTCGGGGATGTTGCCGCACACCTCAGAGAGCCATCCGTTTACGGTAGTAGATTCGATCTCATCGCTCTTTTCAAGCGAAAAATAATCAAAAAACTCATCAATAGAGACGCTGGAAAGCACGCGGTACGTTCCTTCTTCTACAGGCACGATCGGCTCAATTGCCTCATCCTGCTCGTCCCATATCTCGCCAACGAGCTCCTCGATAATATCCTCCATTGTAACAACGCCTGACATATGTCCGTATTCGTTTACAACAAGCATCATATGCGTATGATTCTCTTGCATATTCTTGAACAAGGCATCCAGGTGGATGGTTTCGGGAATAAAGTCGGGCGGGAAAAGCGCGTCCTCAAGCTTAAAGTCGGGATCGGTTCGCTTTAACAGATATTTACGCGTGTGAAGAACGCCGACGATCTTGTCAACGCTATCGGAATATACGGGAATACGGGAGTATCCTTCCTCCTCGATCACCGCAAGCAGATCCTTTTCTGCGATATCCTCGGGAACGGCAACAACAGCGCTTCGAGGTGTCATAACGTCAGCCGCCGAAAGACGCTCCAGCTTGAACACGTTTTTTATGTATTCCACGTCATCCTGCTTCAGGGTTCCCTCGTCAGCACCTGCATCCAGCATAACGACGATCTCCTCCTCGGAGACTGCCTCGTCCTTTTCGTGAGGATCGATGCCAAACAAGCGCAGAACCAGATTGGTGGATACCGTTAAGAACCAAATGATCGGCTTGAGCACACTTGTAAGCGTCGAAATAATGCCGCACACGCCGTTTGCCAGCTTTTCCTTGTGCTTCATAGCGATGCGCTTGGGAACGAGCTCGCCCAAAACGAGCGTGAAGTAAGAAAGGATCAACGTGATCAGAATGACCGCAATGGTATCGATCGTACCAACGTATGCGTCTGCAACGTGGAAGGTCGATACGATAGATCCGGTCAGCTTGTCGGCAAAGTTGTCGGCTGCAAATGCAGAACCGAGGAAGCCTGCCAGCGTGATGCCCACTTGAATTGCGGATAAAAACTTTGTGGGATCATCAATGATCTTGATCAGCTTTTTTGCCTTTTTATCTCCCTCTTCTGCAAGGGAACGCACCTTTTTTTCATTGACGGAAAGCAAAGCAATTTCCGTAGCCGCAAAAAAGGCATTGAGTAAAATAAGTATGAGTTGTAACAACAACTGCTGTAGTATCATAGTAGTTTCATTTCCTCCCTAAAAATAAAATTCGAGTATGTTTTTTTGATTTGGTGCCAAAAATAGACACAAAAAGGCGCACCCACCCTGTCCATTGCAGTGTAGATGTGCCGCTAACATAACAAAATTCGATTCAAAGGGATACAGTTCGCTTCGCCGCTACTGTCGCCGTCCATGTCGAGTTCAAGTCCTCCTTTTTTCAAGATTGCATCTATTGTATCATACTTTTGTTTGTTTGTCAAGAGTTTTTTCATTAATTTTATAAAATAGAAAAAGCCGACGGAAGGTCTTATCTTCCGTCGGCTTTTTCGATGTGTTTACTGCGGCTCGGCTTGGGGATCTGTCTTTTTGCCCTTTGCAAACGCCAGATAGATGGCGTAGCCTTCCATCAGGACGCTGAGCAAAATGCAGGAAAGCACGCGCTGACCGAGTGTTAAATTCTCATTGGCAAACACGCTGATGGCATTAAAGAGCCCGTGCGCGGCAATGCAAACGATCAGACTGCCGCTCCTATAATACATCATAACAAACATCAGCCCCGCCGCGGTGGCATACACCACCTGCAAAAGATTGGGGATGAGCTCCGCGCCCGAGCCGTTGATGAGATTGATAATGTGTCCCATGCCAAAGGTGATGCTGGAAACCACAACGGCAATCATCAGATTGTCCTTGCGCATCGCACCAAACAACAGTCCGCGGAAGATAACTTCTTCCAAAAAACCAACGCCGAACATTGTCAGGATGTAAAGAACCGTTTCAAGCGGTCCGCAGTTCAGAGTGACGCCAAACCACAAGTTGGCAGTCAGCATAACGAGAACAGGAATATAATACAGCATGGCGCGTGCCGATGCCAGCGGGCGGCAGATGCCGTATTCTTTTAACAAACCGTTCTTCTTCAAAAAGAAAAACAGAAGCACACAAAGCCCGATTGCTATGGGGAGCGTGATGATCTTTTGAATGCCGATCGCCTCGGAGAGTGCATCCCCTACCGACATCAGCACGCAGTAGGCAATGATCCACGCAACTGAGAACCATATATGGCTTTTTTCGTACAGTTTTTTCAGCATTTTGTTACCTCACAAAGTTCAAAATCGTCAGCGCAGGACTTGTTTGATGATCCACAACTGCAGTCCGCGCGGCAAGACGTTCAGCATCAAAAGCAAGGGGTTGCGGTTGATGCTATATGCATACCTTGGGTGGCGTTTTTTGAGGATGCGTGCGCACTTTGCGGCAATCTTGGCAGGTGGAACGCATCGGGATTCCACGCGCTCCACAATCCCCTTAAAGCGCTTGGCGTTGCAGGAATAGAGCTTCGTCTCCTTGCAAAAGCGGTCAAGAGCAGTAGTAGATGCGCCAAGCATATTTGTTTCTACCGCGCCTGCGCGCAGGACGGAAACAGAAATGCCCAAAAGCTGCAGCTCCATGCAAAGAGAATACGCATATCTATCAAGCGCGGCTTTGGTAATGGCATAAATGCCCGTAAACGGAAGCGGATCTAAGGGGGCAAGCTCACTTGTGGTAATAAGGATGCGACTTCCCTTATCCAGCAGCGGCAAAAAGTGCTTGTTGACGAGATACACGCCGCGCACGTTGATTTCAAAAATGCGGTCGTAAGCCTCGGTGGACATCTCCACAAGAGAATCGAGCATATACACGCCTGCAAAGTGGATGATGGCATCAAGCTTATCGGTCTCGTGCTCCACGTCCTCCATAGCTGCCCGAACGCTCTCCTCATGTGTCAAGTCAGCCACAATGGGGAAAATATTTTCGTCTTTCTCGATCGCCACGCGGTCAAGAGCGAACACGCGCCAGCCCAGTTTTTGAAACAAGGATGCAGTCGCGCGCCCCATGCCGCCGGCGGCACCGGTGATTAATATAGATTTCATCGTTTTTCCTTTATTTGTTATAAAAATCCTTTGCTGCCGCAAAGAAAGCATTGATGTTCTCCCACGGTGTTTTGGGTGGCATATCGCAGCCCGAGGACAGCACAAAATTGGGATACATACTGCACTTTTCAAGCAGAGCGGTAGTCGCCTCGCGGACAGATTCGGGTGTGCCCATGCGCAACACGCCCACGGGGTCGATGTTGCCCATCACCACCACGTCGGTGGGGACTTTATCGAGGATATCCTTTTCCATATCTACGGCGTTGCCAAAATGATATGCCGCCGCGCCCGTGGAAAGAATGGACGAAAGCATCTTTGGCACGTTGTTGCCGCAGTTGTGGTAAATGACGATAAAGTCATCATTTTGCACCGCGTCAACGATTTGCTTGACGTAAGGTGCGGAGAATTCCTCCTCGAGCGAGGGAGACAGAAGTCCTGCCACGGGCTCTGCCATCACAATGCCGTCAGCCCCTACATCGCAATAGGCTTTGGCGTAAGCGATGAGGAACTGTGTGCATTTCTCAAGCACGAGGTGCACCATATCGGGATCGTCGTAGCAAGCCATCATAATTTCGGAGAGATCAAACAAACGCGCCGCCAGCGAGAACGGACCGATCATGCCTGCAAACACAGGGCGATCGGTGATGAGCGCCTTCGCTTTTTTGATAGCGTCGAGATAAATTCCCGTTCTGCCACTCCCCACTACGGGAACAACAAGCGCCTCTGCCCCCTCCGCATCCTCCAGGATGGGCTCCTTGACGGTGGGGACCTCGTCATCGGTGACGGTGACGGTCGCGCCAAAGCACTCGGCTTCGACGGAGAGGTCCATAAAGCTGACCGATGCCGCCGCGGGGGTGTTTTCTGCTACGGCTTGCATACCGCGCGCTTGCAGAGTGCTATCCGAAATCAACTCGCGCACGCCTACACCAAGCAGGCTCACAGACGGGAACGAGAGGATCGGCATCGGCTTTTTGGGGTGGTTGCCAATCAGATCGGCTACCCATTGTTTCATATTGTAATTTGACATTTTTTCTTCCTCAAATAAAATCAAATCTCGCTTCTTGCCAGCTCGTAGACGAGATCATAGGCGGCGTTGAGATCTTCCATTTTGCAATGCGATTGCACAAAGTGCGTGGTGCAACAGATCCAGCGGCGTCCGCGCATTTTGGCAAACACACGCCGAATTTCGGCAAGCAGCTCTGCTTGCGGCAGAATCCCGACTGCCGACTGCACGCAAAGTCCACCGAGAATGGCAAACTTATCGGCGTATTTTTCGATGTACGTATCGTAAGACATCCCTGCGCTCTCCTGCCACGGGTGCACCATATCAATGCCGATCTCGGCAAGGTCGTCTGTGACCTTTTCAATGCAGCCGTCGGAGTGCAGACTGACAAACGCGCCGCGCGCATGCACGTAATCAATAACCCGTTTGAGATTCGGTTTGATGAGCTCGCGCCAAAGATCGGGAGCAAACATCAGGTCGCGTTGCGTTCCCCAGTCGTCGGAGATGTGGATGCAGTCCATGCCCATATCGATGCAGATGTCGGCAAATTCGATGATCCAATCGGCTTGACGGCGATAGAGCTCACCAAGCTCCTCGGGATACAAAAGCAGATACATGAGCTGATTTTGAATACCGAACACTTCATTGAAAAACTCAAAAAAACCCGGCGTTTGCACGTAGCAAAAACGTCCTTTGGATTTGTGATAGTCAAAAGATGCCCTAAGAGCAGTATAATCTCCTTTTTTGGGGGAAACGTGGAAGGCTTCCTCAATGAGAAGATCGGGGGTGAGCTCGTCGTTCTCCTCTTTCAGGCGTTCCACAAGCGCTTTGTCAAAGGGACAGGGGTGACCGAAGATGTGCGCGGCATCAAACTCGTAGTGATCCTCAAACGCCTCGGGGCTTCCCCACGTGGCGGCAAATTGATCGCGCAGATTCCACGCCACCCAACCGTAAATGGGTTGGCGATCAATAGGCAAACCCAAAATCGCGTTGCGAACTCTCTCTGTTCCGTTCATCGTTTTCTCCTTGTTGGATGTGATCAGATCTTGATCTTCTTGATTTCTTCGGCATAGTATTGCACGAGCTCAAACTTGGTTCCGGGCATCAGGCGGTGGTCGGGGCAAGGAATAAAGCCGCCCATTGACGCCAAACGCTTCATTCGCTCGATCTCGGCATCTACTGCTTTTTTATCCTTGCGAAGCGCGGTCTTATCCATACCGCCAACGCCCAAAAGACTCTCCCCGTACTTTTTGCGGGCAGGCTCAAATTGGTCGCCCCAAACGCCTACCTCAATGGGGAAAAGGACGTTGACGCCGTTCTCCAGCCACGTGCCGATCAGTTTTTCGGTTACGCCGTCGCAGTCAAGCGAGATGATGTCAATACCATACTTGTGGCAAAGCTCGTTGCGGCGCTTGTAATGCTTGGCGCAAAGCTCGTCAAAGATTTCGGGGGAAAGCAGAGGTCCGTTTTTAAAGCAGATGTCCTCCCAGTAGTGTCCAAAATCAAACTGCGCACCTGTGGCAAGCGTTGCTTCGGCGCATTTGTATTGCATTTCGGCATAGGTATCAACGATGTCGGCAAACAGATCCTCGTCCTCGTCGTACATCAGATAGCTCATCCCCACAACCGTACAGATGTCGCGGATGTGCCCCATAACACTGCCAAGCCCGATGCCAATGGGCACGGTCTTATCGCGCGTTTCGTTAAAGGTCTCAAAATACGTGGTATTGTAGCGTTCGGGGACATATTGCATTCGAAAGCGGTAATACTTTTCAAACGATTCTCTGTCCTTGAGCAGATAATCGTCCTCCGAGGGGATGGACGCGATACCGGGCTTGATCCTTTCAATCACACCCGTTCCGGTCTGTACGCGTTGCGTGCCGTCGGGGAGCGTTTCCAGAATCTTGCGTTCGAAATAAGGATACAGACCGGTGTGTATATTGACGCTATGTCCCCAAACGCAATCCCAGCCAATGATCTTATCAAGCTCCTTTTGTGCGTCTGAGCCATCCGCGCCCGCTTTTTGGGCAAGCTCTTGGGAAATGTGCCCCTGCTCTGCCCACTCGTCGAGCAGCTCACGCCAATAGCCAAAGTGCACGGCAGGCATGCGGTCAGCCGAACGATAATGCAAAATGTTAAGACATCTCTCTCTTGCGGTCATCTGTATTTCCTCCTTAAATGGGTGCATCAGTATTTCCCAAGCTTATGTGCAAGGGCAGCGATCTCCCTCATGTTTTGAAAAGAGACCGAGTTGGGAATGGAGTGGTCGGATGCAAAAATATAGCCGCCCCCCTCCTTCATCAGTGGTATGATACGCTCCATTTCCGCTTTTACGCGGTCGATATCGTTCCAAAGCTGGGCGTTGATACCGCCGTGGAAGGCAAGCTTATCGCCCCAAGTGGATTTAAGCCTTTGCGGATCCATACCCGCCTTGATCTCCAAGGGATTGAGCATTTCCACACCCGTTTGGATAATATCGGGCAAAAGGGGCTCGATAAAACCACAGGAGTGCAACTCGGTAACCATGCCGCGCTCGTGTGCCCAATCAACCACCTTTTTGTGGTAGGGCTGTAAAAGCTCGCGATAGATTTGCGGCGAGAAGAAGGGGGTTCCTTTATATCCCATATCATCATACCAGAATACACCGTCGAACTCGTAGCCGGCATCTAATATGCGTTGGCAAAGATCGAGAGAGGTCTTCAGATACGTGTCAAAGACATCGGTTGCCCATTCAGGTTCATCAAGCAAACCTATAAGAAAATTCTCGGTGCCGATCATATGAGAATGCGCCACGTCAAAGCCAAACCAGACGGTGAGCTGTAAAAATCTGCCCTCCGCCTTCCAGCGCGGATAATTCTTTTTGAGATAATCCCACGGAATGCGATCCTCGTGATAGGTGAGCATTGCCTGCTTGGCTTCTTCCCACCGCTCGGAGCAATCATAGTAATAATTCAAATTTTCGGGGGTGGAGTCGAGCTCGCGAAATCGTTTTTGCGTGGTACCCCATTGGGTAGTCACGATCTTATATCGATCATTTTCCTCCAATACCTTTTGTGCAAAGCGCGGGGAATTATCGGTTCCCACACGAATTTGATGATCGAAGCCAAAATAATCTACCCAAGATACGTTTTGGGGCATTCCCTCGTTTTGCCATCTGCGGATCGTCCCATCCCAAGCGGAATCAAGCATAGGAATGCGGTCGACCTCTTGATGACGGTAGGTACGCAGGATGCGTTCGCGCTCTGTTAACGTCTTCATAGGCTTATTGTCCGAGAGCCCTGCAAAGTTCTACCGCCATATCCGCAGCACTTGCCGCATCAGGCGAGTAGCCGTCAGCACCGATCTCGCGGCAGAATTCTTCGTTAACGGGCGCACCGCCGATCATAATTTTGACCTTCCCGCGCACGCCTGCAGCTTCTGCGGCTTTTACAACATCCCCCATGACTCCCATGGTGGTGGTCAGGAGCGCGGAGCAACAAATGACCTGACAGTTCTGTTCGATGGCAGCGTTGACGAATGTTTCGGGAGAGACGTCGGTGCCGAGGTCGACCACCTCAAGTCCCTTGCCTTCCATCATCATTTTAACAATGTTTTTGCCAATATCGTGCAAATCTCCCTGAACGGTGCCAATGCAGACCTTGCCGCAAGCAACCGCGCCTGCCTCGGCAAGCAGAGGCTTGAGGAGTGCCGCGCCTTGGTTCATCGCTCTTGCGGAAACCAGCACCTCGGGGATGTAAACATCGCCGTTTTTGAACTTTTCGCCAACGACATCCATGCCAGAAAGCATGCCGCCCAAAATTTCTTGGGGATCTATCCCCTCATCAATGGCTTGCTGAACAAGCTCTTTGACGATTTTTGCTTTGCCCTTTTGCAGATTTTCGGAAATATCATTCAGAATGCTCATCGTTTTTCTCCTTTTTGATCAAATTGTGTGAGCAGGGCTTTTTTGCCCTTGTATAAACGGTTAAATCATTATAACATATATTTTTTCGAAAAGCAACCGCAAAATGTAACTAAAATACGGTATAATGTAACTATTTCGGAATGGTATGCCTTGGCCCATTTTGTTGTGGGCGGAAATAGCAGGTATTTGTCATTTGCAAAAAAATGTATGACCTAGCGCATAATGCCCTTTGAAAACACCGATGGAAGAACTTTAACAAGTACATAAACAAGGGATATCGTATATGATATATAATTGCCACGCGCATATCAAGAGGTTTGCAAAAATAAAAAAGATGAAAAAAAGATAAAAAGGGGGTTGACAAAAGGATAAAAATAGTGTATAATAAGCGTTGTTGCAAG
The DNA here is from genome assembly GCA_015063725.1 of Oscillospiraceae bacterium. Taxonomy (GTDB): domain Bacteria; phylum Bacillota; class Clostridia; order Oscillospirales; family CAG-272; genus UMGS1865. The sequence continues at coordinate 18,719 of SVTP01000011.1, read as the reverse complement.
CGACTGCAAACGGCAGCTTGCAATGAGTACACGGAGAAGTACTCAAGAGGCCGAAGAGGCGCCCCTGCTAAGGGTGTAGGCCGGTTATCCCGGCGCGAGAGTTCAAATCTCTCCTTCTCCGCCAAAAAACAAAGGCATCACCACACGGTGATGCCTTTGTTTTTTGGTGACGTTGGTGGATTTACACGAATGCAATCGCACTATCGCATTACAGTAGGAACTGTGAAGCACCGATACTTTTTGCTTTAGAGGGTGTGGTTTTTTCGATGCGATTGCAGACGAGCGCGTAGCGCGAAGTTGAGTTCGTAAATCTCTCCTTCTCCGCCAACGCAAAGGCACCCATTTGGGTGCCTTTTTTGCGTTGCCGGAGAAGGAAAGCGTTTATCTGTTGCTCCGCGAGCGTTGCGACATAGTCGCAACATAGCGCGAAGCGCCAAACGCCACAAGCGTTGTGGCTCTCAAGGAGTAGAGTTCAAATCTCATTTTTTTCCAAACTTTTCTTTTTTCTACATTTTTTGCACTCTCCACTTGACATCGCGCGCGCGGTATATTATAATAAATATGTCTTTGCAAAATTTTAAAAAAGGAGATGCACACCATGAGACACAACAAAAGACTTCTCTCTTTGCTGTTGGCGCTTTTGATGCTTGCAACCACGCTCTTTGCAACGGGTTGCGACATATCCTCTATCATCAATGGCACTTCCAACACCACTGAAGAGACAACCACCGCCGAGGACGTAACCTCCACTCCCGAAGAAACAACTCCTGAGGGAACAACTCCTGAGGAAACGACTCCGGAAGCAACTACTCCCCCCGAGGATACCACACCCGAGCCTATCATTCCCGAGCCTCCCGTCCCCTCTGTATTTGATGACATCGAGTTCAGCAATCCCGCAATTGTCATTCCTCAAGCTTTTGCTCTGGCATCCGACGAGATCATGGAAGGCACCTGGACGCTCAAGGGCCAGATCATCGCGTCTCAGGGCTACAACGCCCAATACGGTGACATCTCCGTTACTATCGTAGTAGAAGGCTATGAGGACTTCCCTCTCTTCTGCTATCAGATCAAAAATGATGCCGACAAAATTGATGTTGGCGACTACATTGCCGTTCAAGGTACCATTAAAAACTACAAAGGCACCATTGAATTTGAAAGACCTGTGATGCTCGCATACGAAAAAGGCGAGCTCCCTCCCGCTCCTCCTTCTGCCGGATATGACGAGATCGAATGTGATGATCCTGCAGTTGTCATTCCCCAAGCCTATGCACTGGCAACCGGTGCTACTATGGAAGGCTCCTGGACACTCAAGGGTCAGATCATTGAGGTTGGCGAATACAACAGCCAATACGGTGATATTTCCGTCACCTTTGTTGTAGAGGGCTACGAGGATTACCCCATCTACTGCTATCAGATCAAAAAGGATGCCGACAAGATCGGTCTTGGCGACTACATCGCTGTAAAAGGTAAGATCAAGAACTACAAAGGCACCATTGAGTTTGAAAAACCCGATCTTTTGGCGTATAAGGAAGGCACACTTGCCCCTTCTATCGACATTGAACCCAAGCCCGGCACAGGACTTGCAGAGGGCTACAACGTGATCACCATTGAGCAGGCTCTTGAAATTGCAAAGCTTGCCGAGGGCGGTATTACCCCCAGATACTACATTCTTGCTACCGTTTCTACCGTTACCAATGCAAAGTACGGTGCTATGTACATTGAAGACGAAACCGGCTCCATCTCGGTTTACGGCACCTACAGCGAGGACGGCAAGATCGGTTATGCAGATATGAAGAACAGACCTGCCAAGGGTGACCTCGTTCTGCTCTCCTGCACCCTGCAAAATTACGAGGGCAACCTTGAGGTTGAAAACGCAAGAGTAATTAAGTTCAAAAAAGTCGTTATTGACGACAGTGCCTACACCGAAATGAGCATTGATGATGCCCGCAATGCAAATGAGGGAGCACTTGTTAAGGTTACCGGTGTTGTTGCGCAAATCACCTATGCTTCCGGTTTTGTTCCCAACGGTATCTACCTCGTTGACGGAACCAACTCCATTTACGTATTCGACTCCGACCTTGCAGCTTCTGTTGAAGTTGGCAATACCGTTACCATTCTTGCAGAAAAGACCTGGTGGATTCTTGACTCCGAGGTTGCAAATGCAAACAAGTTTGGTTACAAGGGCTGCAACCAATTGGCAGATGCTTGGGTGCTCCAAAACGATGAATTTACTTCTCAACCCGATTACTCCTGGGTACCCGAAAGCACCGTTAAGGATATTCTGGAAACTCCCTTTACTACCGACATCACTACCACCATCTACAAGGTAACCGCTCTGGTAAAGGAATCTGTCGGTCAGGGCTTTATCAACTACTACATCGATGACCTTGACGGCACCACAGGTTCTTATGTTTACACCCAATGCAACGGCAATGACCTTGATTGGCTCAAGGAATTTGACGGCAAAATCTGCACCGTTTACCTCTCTGTAATCAACGCAAAGAGCACCGCAACCGGATGCAACTGGCGTTTTAAGGTGCTCAAGGTTGTTGACGAGGGCTTTCGCTTTGATGTGAATAACGCTCCTCAATACGCAATCGACTACCATGCACTGGGACAGTTTGAATCCAAGTACACCGCAGACCCCGCACAGGAGCTTTTGACCTCTGTCTCCTCTGCGCTTCTCGGCTTTGAAAACGTGCTTCTCTCCTACTTCTCCGATAACCTCTCCGTCGTTTACTTTGAAAACGTTGACGGCAAGATCATTATGCACTGCGGCACAACCCGTGGCACAGCCAACGTAACCATTACCGCAACGTATGGCGATAAGACCGCTACCGTAACCATTCCTGTTGAGAACGCAGAACCTCCCAAGATTGAATTTATCACCGTTGGCGAGGCTATCAATGCACAGGATGAAGAGATCGTCACTGTTAAGGGTATCGTTGGTCCTTCTCTTGTTAACCAAACCGGCTTCTACCTCTTTGGTGAGGACGGCAGCGTAATTGCTGTAAAGCTTTTGGATAAGGCACTGTTTGAAGGTCTTTCCATCGGCAACGAGGTTATCCTCACCGGTAAGCGCGAAATTCAAAAGAAGGATGACGCGGCTACCAACTACTACGGTCAAACCTGCATTGAGGATGCTACCATTGACGTAAACTTCAAGGGTAACCACGAGTACTCTACGGAAAAGTTTATTACTGACAAGACCATCGGAGAAATCAATCAGTATCCCATTACCGACGACCACACCACCGAGGTTTACGTTCTTACCGGCACCCTGTCCTTCCCCGGCGGCTACGGTCAACCCGCTATCACCGATGCTCAAGGCAATAAAATCAGCTTCTACTCCAGCGGCTCCGGTCAATATGCGTTCCTTCAGGATTACGTAGGTCAAGAGGTCACTCTCGAGATCGCGATTTGCAACTGGAACGGCAAGACCTGGTGGACCGGTTGTGCAATTGCTATCCGTCTGGCTGACGGTACCAAGATTTTGAATCAACTCAACTTTACCACAAACTGATTTTGATCAAATCAAACAAAATTGGCGCACCTGCTCCCAAGCAGGTGCGCTTTTGTGATACGTTATGCATTATTCCACCGTTTCTCGGTATTCCTTTGGCGTTTTGCCGGTGTGCCTTTTGAAAAGCTTGGAAAAATACTGCACGTCCATAATACCGCAGTGAAGCGCGATTGTTTGCACCTGCAGGCGCGTGGTGGTAAGCAGACGCGCCGCGTGCTTCATTCGTTTTTCGCGCACGTATTCCGAAACGGTCTTTCCCGTTTCCCGTTTGAAAACAGTGGCAAGATACCCCTCGCTCACCCCTTGCGCGGCGGCAATGTTGGCAAGAGAGAGCGGCGCAGAGAGGTCAGAGTCGATCAAAAGAACCGCCTTTTGCACCGTTGGCGAATACTTCCTGATAGAGTGCTTGCGCACCAAGCGGCAGTAGACAACAAACATCTCCCGCATTAGTGTAGGACAAGCGGAAAGCACCGAGAGATCCTCGATCTTGTGAGCAAAATCCGAGGATACGCGGTCAAGATAAACGGGATGCACACCACCGCTCTCTGCAGCTTTTCGCAAAAGCGTATTCATAATAATGCTATAATTCTTGGCGTTGCGCAGAAGCGAGGAGCTTCGCATTTCAAATGGCATCGCTTCAAACGCGGACAGCAATTGCTTTTCTTTATGGATCTGCCCGAGTGAGACGGCTTGGATCATTTCGTTTTCAAACGCATAGCGTTGCTCTAACACCTTCATGTTGACAAGGTGATCGTCAAAGCTGTCGGTGCGCGGCGCTTCATGCAAAAGGGAAACGGGGATCTGATGCTCGCGGTTGATATCGACCACCGCAAAGGATGGGCGGTGCCAGATGCGCTCGCAAAAGGTTTCCAGCACAACAAACAAAAGATTGGTATCCCGCAAAACAGGCAAGGACATGTAATATTCGCGCAATGTACGCTGCATTTGTGGGGAAAAACCGTTTTTTTCATTCATCTCCAAAAGGACTTCCTCGGAGATAGGAGCGGCAAGATAGGGCCCGACAAGCAGCACGGTTGCTTCTCCTTGATGGGGCAAAAGCAAATAGAGCCACGCGCGGCGGTAAACGTCGGTTTGCTTGTACATCGTATGAGGCGCCAAAGGATGTGAGAAAATGCTGTTTTTCTCTCCTTCTGCCCATATCATTTCCTCAACCGAAAGAAGACCTGAGGTAGCAAGAGATGAGAATTTCTCTTTGGGAAGACACGTCAGATTGACATGGCTCTTTTGGAAAATATCGTGCAACAGTGCAAGTTCTTGCTCGTATGGCATAAAGATTTCCCCCTTTTGACGCCCTGACAGGTGCCAAATTTTCGTCATTTTTCTTAATTATAACATATTTATTTTATAATTACAATGATTTTTGCACAAAAAGATTAAAATAATACAAAATTAGATGAAAATTATACTCACATAAAAAAGAGAAAAGTTTTATAATAGAATAGGTTAGAATTAAGGTCGATGCTTAGTCCTTAATTCCCAATAGTCTTCCCCAAAAAAAATTAGAAAAGAGGAAAACAACAATGAAAAAAGAACCTTTGCTTGATGCCAACGGCAAGCGCAAGTTTGGCATCAGAGACAGCATCGCGTATGCAGCCGGAGACTTTGGCTGTAACATGAGTTTTGCACTGAAGGGTACCATGGCCATTTTCTGGACGCAGTTTATGCGAATGGACTCCATGCTCTATGCAGGACTTCTTATCCTTGTTCAAATTTGGGATGCAATCAATGACCCGCTGATTGGTTCTATCATCGACAACGACAAACGTAAGTCCTACAAAAGAGGCAAATTCCTCGCTTACATTTGGCTTGGCTCCATTGGACTTCTCGTAGCAGGCGCTTTGTGCTTTATCCCTTGGGTAAAGAATTCTCAACCCGTTGTAAAAGCAATCGTATTTGTATCCGGTTACATTCTTTGGGATGCATTTTACACCATTGCAAACGTTCCCTACGGTTCCCTGCTTTCCTTGATCTCCAACGAACCCGCAGACAGAGCTTCTCTTTCGGCTTGGCGTTCTGTTGGATCTATGATAGGTAATATGGTCCCTATGGTCATTCTCCCCATGATCATCTATGATGATAACAACAACATTTTGGGTGATCGCGTTTTCATTGCCGCTCTTATTATGGGTGTTGCCGGATTCTTTGCATTCCAATTTATGATTCGCAACACAGTTATCCGCGTAGAGGAAAATGTAACACTCAGCGAAGAATCCCAAAAGTTCAACGTACTCAAAGCAATGGGCAACTTCTTGAAAAACCGCCCCGCTGTTGGTGCAACCATCGCAGCTATGGGTATGTTCATCGGTATGCAAGCAGCATCTACTGCTGTTACCGTTATGTTCCAATCCTACTTCAAAAATGTTGGCATTTCGGGTATCGTTACCATGTTTGCAATGATTCCGATTGTAGCATTTACTCCCCTGGCGCGTAAGCTCGTTGTAAAATACGGCAAAAAAGAGCTTTCCGTTCTTGGTTCTGTTTGCTCGGTTGCAGCCTGCACCGTTATGCTGCTCGCTCCCATCACTCCTGACGGCAAGGGCCTTGTTATTTACATCCTCTGCCAACTCCTCAACTCTCTCGGTATGGGCATTTACAGCACCGTTTCTTGGTCTATGATGGGCGATGCTATCGACTATAACGAATGGAAGTTCGGCGCTCGTGAGGAAGGCACTGTATATTCCCTGCACTCCTTCTTCCGTAAGCTCGCTCAAGGTATTGGTCCCTCTATGGCACTCGTTATTATGGTTGCACTCGGTTACTCCGAAATCAACGCCGGCAACCAGCTGTTTAGCGTAGCGCTGAACATGCGTTATCTCGTTGCCGCTCTGTATCTGTTTGCTGCTGTTATGCAATTTGTAGGCCTCGCACTTGTTTACAATCTTGACAAGAAAACACTGGAACAAATGACAAGTGAACTGAACGCCAGACACGAAAGTGAAGACGCTCAACCCGTCGCAATTGCCGCAAATAACGACGAAACAAACGCTTGATAGGAGGTAATGAAAATGAAAAAAGTATTATCTTTGTTACTTGTTGCTCTCTTGATTCTCCCCGTAATTTGCCTTTCGGGATGTGGAGCAATCAATAAAGCTGAGGTTTCCATTCTTTGGAGTGGCGACGGCGAAGTAAAAGTTCCCAATAGTTTGATCAACTCTGTTGAAAGAGCAATGTACATCGAAAACATCGATTACGTACATTATGGCGCAAATTTGGATGCTGAAAAGCAATTGACACAAGCAAAAGAAGCTCTTGAAAAGGGCTGTGCTGTTCTTGTTGTAGAATTGGTCTCCCCTCTGTTTGCTCAGGAAATCGTAAATGCAGCAAAAGAAAAGAATGTTCCCGTTATTTTCTTCAACTGCCTGGTTGACAACAACATTATTAAGAGCTACGATAAATGCGTGCTTGTTACTTCCGATCTCACAACCATCGCTGACGTTCAAGGTACCATGATCGCTGATTACATCAAAGCAAACTTTAATGATATGGACAAAAACGAGGATGGAAAGATCAGCTATACCGCTTACGGTACCGCGGTTATCTCTACTGCTGCAGTGGAAAAAGCCAATGCACTTCTTGCAACAGAAGACTACCAAGTAAAATCCGGAAAGAAGAAGATCAACACCTCTATTGAGTTTTATGACGCACAGAATGCTCTTAAGACACTCGTTCCCGACAGTGCAGAAAGCATCCAAGCCAACACAATCGACAAAAAGGTTGAAATGATTATAACCGAAAGCGATGTCGTTGCCTTTGGCGTTCTCCTTTCTCTGCAACAAAAGGATTACAACACAAACAAGCTCAAGACTCAGTCCATCCCGATCTTCACCCTGAATGATAGCGTAGACTACAAGGCATATGTTTTGGAAAACAGACCTGTATCCGAGATCGATCCTGACCTGCTCATCAAAGAGGGTGACAGTGATAAGGTGATTAAGGAAAAGGATAAAGCGATCAAGAATATTAAGCTGCTTCAAGCATACTACGAGCAAAACGCATATCTTGTTGACCTCACCAACGTTAAGGAATCTGAGCTTAGCGAAATGATCTACACCACCATCAACGTTATCGATGCAGGAAGAATCGCGGGCACTGTTATTACCGACAACGATACCATTGCAGTGAGTGTTGCTAAAATCGTTAAAAACCTGGTGAAAGGTAACGATATGTTCAAGGGCGTTGCTTCCGAACCTAAGAAAGATTCCCCTGCTCAAGTTGTAATTGAAAACGCTATAGTAAGCGTTCGCTTCACCTCTTACGCGCAATAAATCAAATTTCCATCAGAGACTCTTCCCCGGCGTCCGACTGTGACCTACGGTCGGACGCCGTTTTAGGGGGAAAATTCCCTTCCAAAATATAGAGAATATTTCACAAAACGCATTGAAAGGATAGATTACCGTGAGAAATATTGTTAGTTTGAACAAGGATTGGCTGTTTGTAAAGGACAGCACCGATATCGCTTCTCGCCAAGGCGAGAGCGTCAACCTGCCCCACTCCTGGAATGCCGTTGACGGCATGGACGGCGGCAACGACTACTTCCGTGGTCACTGCGTTTACCACAAAACACTGAACAAGGCTGATCTGCCCGAGGCAGACCTTTATTACCTTGAACTGCGCGGCACCAACGCGTCTGCCGACGTTTACGTTGGCGGCACAAAGCTCGCGCATCACGATGGCGGTTACTCTACTTGGCGCGTCAACATCACCGAAAAGATCGCGGACAAGACCGAGATCGCCATTGTTGTTGAGAACACCATCAACGATACCGTCTACCCCCAAATGGCAGACTTCACCTTCTACGGCGGTATCTACCGTGACGTAAACCTGATCGCCGTTAACAAGTCTCACTTTGACCTTGACTACTATGGCGGCCCCGGCTTGATGATCACCCCCACCGTTGAAGGCAAGAACGCAAACGTTGAGGTCAAGGTATTTGTTAAGGACCTCACCCCCGCGCAAAAGCTGGTTTACACCCTTTACGATAAGGAAGAAAACGAGATCGCCAAAATCGAGAGCACCGACACCACCGTGAACTTCAACCTTGAGAACGTTCACCTGTGGCACGGTCGCCGCGATCCTTACCTCTACTGCTGCGAGGTTGAGATCGTTGAAAATGGCGAAGTGATTGATAACGTATGCAATCGCTTTGGTTGCCGCACCTTCCGTATCGATCCCCAAAACGGCTTCATCCTCAACGGAGAGGAGTACCCCCTGCGCGGTGTATCCCGTCACCAGGATAGATGGGGCTTTGGTAACGCTCTGCTCCCCGAGCACCACGAAGAGGATATGGACCTCATTTGTGAAATGGGTGCTACCACCATTCGTCTTGCGCACTATCAGCACGACCAATACTTCTATGATCTGTGCGACGAACGCGGTCTGGTTATCTGGGCAGAGATCCCCTACATCTCCCGTCACATGCCCACCGCTCGCGAGAACACCATCACACAGATGAAGGAGCTCGTCACCCAAAACTATAACCATGCATCCATCGTTGTTTGGGGACTTTCCAACGAGATCTCCATCGGTGGCTCTACCGAGGATCTCTTGGAAAACCATCGCATCCTCAATGACCTTTGCCACGAGATGGACAAGACACGTCTGACCACCATTGCGGCTGTTTCGATGTGCAAAATGGATGACCCCTACCTGCTCATCCCCGACGTTGTTTCCTACAACCACTACTTTGGTTGGTACGGCGGTGACACCACTATGAACGGCCCCTGGTTCGATAAATTCCACGAAATGCATCCCAATATTCCGATCGGCTGCTCCGAGTACGGCTGCGAGGCGCTCAACTGGCACACCAGCACCCCCAGACAAGGCGACTATACCGAGGAATATCAGGCATTCTATCACGAGGAGCTCATCAAGCAGCTCTTTACCCGTAAGTATATGTGGGCAACCCACGTTTGGAATATGTTTGACTTTGGCGCCGATGCAAGAGCAGAGGGCGGCGAAAACGGACAAAACCACAAGGGCTTGGTCACCATCGACCGTAAGTATAAGAAGGACTCCTTCTATGCTTACAAGGCATGGCTTGTATCCCCCGAGGTCGATCCCTTCGTTCACCTGTGCGGCAAGAGATACGTTGACCGCGTTGAGGATGTTACCAAGGTTACCGTTTACTCCAACCTGCCCGAGGTTGAGCTCTTTGTAAACGGCGAGAGCATTGGCAAAAAGACTGCCGAGGATCACTTCTTCTACTTTGAAGTCAAGAACGTTGGCGAGAGCACCATTGTTGCAAAAGCAGGCGAATGCACCGACGAGGGCAAGATCCGCAAGGTTGACGAAATGAATATGGACTACGTACTGCGCGAGGTTGGTGCAGTGCTGAACTGGTTTGACGTTGTTGAAATTGAAGGCAGATACTCCCTCAATGACAAGATCTCTGACATTATGCAGTCCCTGCGCGGCAAGCTCTGGTTCGCTTCTATGGGTCTCAAGCTCAAAAAGAAGATGAGCGAGGGCAAGAACGATAAGGGCGAAAAGAAGTCCGGCGGCTTTGAGGTTGACCTCAAGGGCGGCGCTATGGGCGGCATGATGCAAATGCTTGGCGGCTTTAGCGTTTTGCGCCTGACCAGTATGATGGGCATGATGAATGTCTCCTTTACCAAGGAAGAGCTGCTCGACATCAACAAGCAACTCAACCGCATTAGAAAGCCTAAGAACCTGAAGAAATAAAACAGATAATAAAAGGACGAGGAAATTTCCTCGTCCTTTTTTGTGTACCTGTTATCAATTACTTACAAAACGCAAGAATATCTCTTACAACGTCGCCATAGGAGATATCGTTAAGGATCTCGTGGCGGGCATTTTCGTAGATCTTCATAACCGACGTAACGCCTGCTTTGAGGAGCTTGGTATGCACTTTATCAACGCCCTCGGTAAAGTCGCCAACGGGATCAAGCTCACCCGAAACCAAGAGGACAGGAACGTTTTTGGGCATGTTTTGGAACCATTCCTTGCGGTTGGCTTCCTTGGTCAGGGTGATCAGGTCGCCCATAGCGCTCACAGTAAATTTAAAGGTGCAAAGCGGATCGGCATTGTAGCGCATGCGCACCTCATAATCGGATGTCAGCCACGGATCGGGATCGGCTTCGGTTCCGCCGCCCCATGCCTCGTTATAGTTGCCAAACGCCATGTTTTCAAGCAGCTTGGAGATATGACGCTCGCCGCGCAATGCTTTGATAATCTTAATCAAAATCAATCCCAAGCCTGCTACGGGGTTGGGGCCGCCCGTTCCCATAACAATGAGTTTGTCGGGTTGAACATACTTCTTTTCAACGGCAAGACGGACGACAAACGAGCCCATGCTATGCCCCATCAGGACGTAGGGCAATTTTGTGCCCTCGGGGGTGTAATGCTTGATAACGGCATCGGCTACCTTTCTGACATCGCGTTGCAACAGATCGGCACCACCCTCGGATGCGATAAAGCCAAGCTCGCTTTTGCTGTTGACGGTGTGACCGTGACCGAGGTGATCGTGACCAAAGCAGATCCAGCCTGCCTCTGCCATTTCTGTCATAAAGCGCTCATAGCGACCGATGTATTCGGTCATGCCGTGCACGACCTGAAAGAATCCAACAGGCTTTTTTGTTGTGGGCAAAAAGACCACGCCTGCCAATTTGTGAACACCGTTAGACGATAAAACCTTGAGCTCCAGTTTTTTAACTGCCATAATTATTCCTCACTTTCCGAAAAGGTGCGGCAAGCCTTGATGGCGCGGTGCCATCCCTTCATACGCTCGGCGCGTGCCGCTTCGTCGATAGCAGGGCGATAGATCTCCCCTGCCCCCAATTTGTTTTTGAGTTCCTCTCTGCCATGGAAGAAATCCACTGCAAGACCTGCAAGGTAGGCAGCACCTGCCGCCGTTGCCTCGGGGTTGGCAGAACGGAGCACCTCAATGCCCGAAAGATCGCTCTGCATTTGCATCAGGAGTCCATTTGCCGATGCGCCGCCGTCCACACGCAAACTGTGGATCTTGTGCGCATCACCTGCAACGGTTTGCATATCGGCGTTCATTGCCGCGAGCAGATCCTCACTTTGGTAAGCGATGGACTCGAGAGCCGCGCGAATGATGTGGTTCTTGCCCACACCTGCGCTCAATCCTACGATCGTGCCGCGTGCGTATGAATCCCAATAGGGAGTGCCAAGACCTGTGAATGCGGGAACAAAATAAACGCCACCGCAATCGGCTACCTTTTTGGCAAAATACTCGCTATCCTTGGCGTCGTGAATGAGCTTCATCTCGTCACGCAGCCAACGAATGACCGCACCGCCAACGAACACACTACCCTCAAGGGCGTACTCGATGGGCTTACCTGCCTCGGTTGCGGCAATGGTCGTCAAAAGTCCGTTTGCACTGTGGACCGCATCGTTGCCCGTATGCGTGAGCAGGAAGCATCCTGTGCCGTATGTATTTTTGGCTTCGCCTGCCTCAAAGCAGCCCTGTCCAAAGAGAGCCGCTTGCTGGTCGCCTGCAATGCCCGCGATGGGGAGCTCGGCACCCATACATTCAAAATAGCCGTAGACCTCGCTGCTGCTGCGAATTTCGGGGAGCATCTGGCGCGGAATGTCAAGGATGTTCAACATTTCATCATCCCACTCGCCCGTGTGGATATTGCAAAGCATGGTGCGCGATGCGTTGGTCAGGTCGGTCACGAACACGCGCCCCTCGGTGAGCTTCCATGTCAGCCAAGTGTCAACCGTGCCCACCATCAACTCACCCGCCTTGGCGCGCTCGCGTGCGCCCTCTACGTGGTCAAGGATCCATTTGATCTTGGTACCGCTGAAATAGGGATCAAGACGAAGTCCCGTGGTGTTGCGGACGTATTCGGCATGCCCTGCCCGCTCCAGCTCCTCGCAAAGGTCCGCCGTGCGGCGACACTGCCAAACGATGGCGTTGTAGATAGGCTTTCCGGTCGCTCTCTCCCAAACAATGACCGTTTCGCGCTGATTGGTAATACCAACCGCCGCGATCGCCTCGGGCGAGATACCGCTCTTGGCAATGCACTCGGTCAGAGATGCGTACTGATTTGCATAGATGTCCATGGGATCCTGCTCTACCCAGCCCGGGGCGGGATAGATCTGTGCGATTTCGTGTTGTGCCATAGAAACGATGTGACCGTCGCGATCAAACAATATCGCGCGTGCGCTGGTCGTGCCTTCATCAAGAGCAAGAATGTATTGTTTCATCTGTTCTCCTCCGTATCTGTGATGCCGTTCTCCAAGCAAAAAGAACGGCGTAAAAGGTTCTAATTTCATCTATATTTATTATACCATTATTCGAGGGGCGGTGTCAAGTATAATTTTGCGCACCGCACCTGACAGCAAAAAATTCTTGACAAATGGAAAAAACTGTGATACAATGAAAAAAAAGGGGTAAAATTATGCCAAACGAAAAAGCATTCAAAATCAGAACCAAAACCCGCGACCTTTTTTTGCGCGTTACACCCGGACATTTTGCAACCGGACACAGCCACACCAACTACTACATTGACGTTACCACGCAGAAAAACCGCCTCTCCGAGGCGCAAGCCGTGGCAAGAGAATTGGTGCCACACTACAAATCAAGTACCATTGTAGATACCATTTTGTGTCTTGACGGTATGCAAGTCATAGGTACCTGTCTTGCCGAGGCACTCACGCGCACGGAGTTCACAAACCTCAACGCTCACCAAACTATTTACGTGGTAACCCCCGAGCACACCGTGGGAAGTCAACTGCTCTTCCGCGATAACATCCTGCCAATGATTGTGGGCAAGCATGTTCTCATTCTGGCGGCATCGGTCACCACGGGCTATACCGCGCAAGCAGCTGTTGAAGCCATCAAGTATTACAACGGGTACGTTGCGGGCATTTGCTCCATCTTTGCAACCGTCGAGGAGTGCGCGGGTCATACCGTTCAATCGGTGTTCAACCCCAACGACCTCTCCGACTACGCTTCCTTCCCCTCGCACGAGTGCCCTATGTGCCGTGCAGGTCAAAAAATCGAAGCACTTGTCAATAGCTTTGGGTATTCTAAATTGTAAAAATAGTAAAGACAAGGGGGAACGTAATATTACGTTCCCCCACATCTTTTTCACACACAAAAAGGGGAAAACCTTGCGGTTTTCCCCTTTTGTTTTATTCAGTTTGTAGATTACTGAAGCTCAGCAAAGTACTTAATGGTGCGAACCATTTGGCTGGTGTAGGAGTTCTCGTTGTCGTACCAAGAAACAACCTGTACCTGGTAGGTATCCTCGTCGATCTTTGCAACCATGGTCTGTGTTGCATCGAAGAGAGAACCGTAGGTGATGCCGATAACGTCGGAAGAAACGATGGGATCGGTGTTGTAACCGAAGGATGCGGAAGAAGCAGCCTTCATAGCCTCGTTGATGCCTTCCTTGGTGATGTCCTTACCCTTAACAACAGCTACCAGAATGGTGGTGGAGCCGGTGCAGGTAGGAACTCTTTGTGCGGAACCGATCAGCTTGCCATCGAGCTCGGGAATAACGAGACCGATTGCCTTTGCAGCGCCGGTGGAGTTGGGAACGATGTTTTGTGCGCCTGCACGTGCACGGCGAAGGTCACCCTTTCTGTGAGGACCGTCAAGGATCATCTGGTCACCGGTGTATGCGTGAACAGTGGTCATGATGCCGGATTGGATGGGTGCGTAGTCGTTGAGAGCCTTTGCCATAGGAGCGAGGCAGTTGGTGGTGCAGGATGCAGCAGAGATGATCTTATCATCGGTGGTGAGGATGCCCTCGTTTACGCTGTAAACAACAGTCTTGGTAGCCTTGTCTGCGGGAGCAGAGATAACAACCTTTTTAGCGCCTGCGTTGATGTGAGCCATGGACTTCTCTTGGGTGCAGTAGAAGCCGGTGCACTCGAGAACAACGTCAACCTTCAGCTTCTTCCAAGGAAGGTTAGCAGCGTCCTTTTCAGAATAGATCTTAATGGTCTTGCCATCTACGGTGATGGTGCTTGCTTCGTCATCAGCAACAACGTCGTGGTTGTATCTGCCTTGAGCGGTATCATACTTGAGAAGGTGAGCGAGCATAGAGGGCTTGGTGAGGTCGTTGATAGCAACTACCTGATAACCCTTTGCGCCGAACATTTGACGGAATGCAAGACGGCCGATACGACCGAAACCGTTAATCGCAACTTTTACGTTTGCCATTGGAAAATTCCTCCGTTTTGTAAATAAATTTTAGTTGACCTTCCATTGGAAAGCCTTTCCTTACAGCATATATTATAACGCATTTTTTTCCAATATACAAGGGGTTTGACGAAAATTTATCAATTTTGTTACAATACTCTCATTTTTGATAATGAAAAAGCACGCAGTGTGTGCATTTTGCAAACACTTTTGTGCCTTTTCTTCATTTTATATAGGGGAACCTTCCCTCTTCTTCCCTTCTTGCACAAACAAACGTGTCTCTTGCCAGATCTCCTTTCGCAAAAGGAAAAGCGCAAACAGATTGATAACGGTCATAGTGGCAATGCCAAAGTCGCCAATGTTCCAAACAAATTCGGGAGCAGTCCGCACGCCAAGCAGGATCGCCGCACCAAATGCCAGCACGTATACCACGCGCCAGCGCCTCTTTTTGGAGAGGAATTTCACGCTCTCCATCCCATAGCTTCCCCAGCACAAAAGCGTGGCGTAGCCAAAGCAGAACACCGCCGCACAAAAGAACCAGTCGGCAAAGCCGCCAAGCACCGAGGAATACGCCGTAACCGTCATCATCACGCCGCCCGAGGAAAGCTCCACGCCGCTGACGAGAATGACAAGTGCCGTCGCGGTACAGAGCAGAATGGTATCCACAAACACCTCAAAGATGCCCCACACGCCCTGATGGGCAGGGCTTTTTGCGTTTGCCTCGGCGTGTGCTGTAGGGGCTGTTCCGCATCCGCCCTCGTTGGAAAGAAGTCCGCGCATCGTTCCCACGCGCAAAGCGCGCGAGAGCAAAAATCCGCTCACGCCGCCAATGGCTCCCTCGGGCGTGAATGCCCCTTGCCAAATGGAGCGCATTGCATCCCCCAAGGCATCGCGGCGCAAGATCAGAACCGCCACCGATAGGATCACGTACCCTGCCGTCATAATGGGAACGAGATACTCGGTGAGTGCCGAGATCCCTTTGATCCCACGCGCGAGGAGCGGCAGTGTGAGCAAAACGAGCAAAACACCGCTATACACCGTTGGGATGCCGACCACCTCGTCAAGCGTCTCGCCAACGGCGCGCACCTGCACCATGCACCCAATGCTGAGCGCGTTTGTCACCATCAAAAACGCAAAGATGGCAGGGATCACAATCGCCAAACGCTGCCACCGACGGCTCTCAAAGCAATCCCGAATGTAATACATTGCACCGCCAAAGCGGTTTCCATCCTGATCAGTCCGCCTATGCGAGACTGCCAACAGAATTTCGGCGTATTTAAGGATCATAGCGAACAGTGCCGAGATCCACATCCAGAATACCGCGCCAGCACCGCCAATGGCAATGGCGTTGGCAACGCCTACGATGTTCCCCACCCCAAGCGTTCCCGCCAAGGCAAGCATCATGGCGCGAAAGGACGATGTCCCTTCCCCTTTTTTCTCCCCCACAAAAGCCGAGAGCATCCGCCGCGGAGCGCGCCAAGGATATCCCCTCAGGTAAAACAGAAAAAACGCTCCTGCCGCCAAAAGGATCGGCGGTATCAGTCCGCCCGTTAACAACCATTTCAGCATAGATGTTTGCACCTCCTTATGTCTTTTTTTATTGTATTCCAAAACAAAGAAATCTATGCTTCGACACTTTCCCGCTTTTCGTATCTCATTCATAAAGAACAGTTAATATAATTTGTTAAAAGAATGTGAATAATATGCCAAAGGGCTTGATTTTTCCAAGAAATAGTATACAATAATAGCAGAGTTAGCACTCGATGCGTTTGAGTGCTAAAAACAGACAAAATTCGTATATTTTTTCGCAAAATAACAAGGAGGAATTTGAAAATGAACATAAAACCCCTTTCCGACCGCGTTGTGGTCAAGCTTGTTGAGGCTGAAGAAAAGACCAAGACCGGTATTCTTCTCACCGCAGCAGCTCAGGAAAAGCCCCAGGTTGCAGAGGTTGTAGCCGTTGGTCCCGGTGCGCGCGATGATAACGGCGCACTCATCCCCATGGAAGTAAAGGTTGGCGATAAGGTCATCACCGGCAAGTATTCCGGCACTGAGGTCAAAATGGACGGTGTGGAATACACCATCGTCAAGCAAAGCGACATTCTCGCTATCGTAGAATAATTCTGAACGAGGTATATACAAATGGCAAAAGACATTCTTTACGGAATTGAAGCACGCAACGCCCTCTCCCGCGGCGTTGACAAACTGGCAGATACCGTTAAGATCACGCTTGGCCCCAAGGGCAGAAACGTGGTTCTTGACAAAAAATACGGCTCCCCCCTCATCACCAACGACGGTGTTACCATCGCCAAGGAGATCGAGCTTGAGGATGCCGCTGAAAACATGGGTGCACAGCTTGTAAAAGAGGTTGCAACCAAAACCAACGATGCCGCAGGTGACGGCACCACCACCGCAACCCTCTTGGCACAGGCTTTCGTTCGCGAGGGTATGAAGAACGTAACCGCAGGCGCAAACCCGATGGTCGTTCGCAAGGGTATGAAAAAGGCAGTTGACGCCGCTGTGGAAGCACTTGTTGCCAACTCCAAAAAGGTCAACGGCAAGGGCGACATCGCTCGCGTTGGCACCATTTCGGCAGGCGACGAGGTGATCGGTGAGCTGATTGCCGACGCTATGGAAAAGGTCACCGCTGACGGCGTTATCACCATTGAGGAATCCAAGTCGGCTGACACCTACTCCGAGGTCGTTGAGGGTATGCAGTTCGATCGTGGCTACCTCTCCCCCTACATGGCTACCGATATGGATAAGATGGAGACCGTCTACGACGATGCTCTCATTCTGATCACCGATAAGAAGATCTCCAACATTCAAGAGATCCTTCCCCTTCTTGAGCAGATCGTTCAGGCAGGCAGAAAGATGCTCATCATCGCCGAGGACGTTGAGGGCGAGGCTCTCACCACCCTCGTGCTCAACAAGCTGCGCGGCGTATTCAACTGCGTTGCCGTCAAGGCTCCCGGCTTTGGCGACCGCCGTAAGGAAATGCTGCAGGACATCGCTATCCTGACGGGCGGCGAGGTCATCTCCTCCGAGATCGGTCTTGAGCTCAAGGATGCGTCTATCGAGATGCTCGGTCACGCTCGCCAGATCAAGGTCAACAAGGAGCACACCATCATCGTTGGCGGTGCAGGCAACCCCGATGCTATCCGTGCGCGCGTTGGACAGATTCGCGCCGCAATTGTAGAGACCACCTCCGACTTTGACCGCGAAAAGCTACAAGAACGCCTTGCAAAGCTTGCAGGCGGTGTTGCCGTAATTAAGGTTGGTGCTGCTACCGAGGCCGAAATGAAAGAAAAGAAGCTCCGCATTGAAGATGCCCTCAACGCCACCAAGGCGGCTGTTGAAGAAGGCATTGTTGCCGGTGGCGGAACCGCTTACCTCAACGTCATCGGCGAGGTTGCAAAGCTTATTGACACCGTTGACGGCGACGAAAAGACCGGCGTAAAGATCGTTCTCAAGGCACTCGAGGAGCCCGTTCGTCAGATCGCCGCTAACGCCGGCTTTGACGGTGGCGTAGTGGTTGATAAGATCCTCTCCTCTGGCAAGCTCGGCTACGGCTTTGATGCCTACAACGAGGTTTACTGCGATATGATGGCAGCCGGCATCGTTGACCCCACAAAGGTTACTCGCTCGGCACTACAGAACGCCGCATCCATCGCATCGGTTATTCTCACCACCGAATCGGTCGTTGCTGATAAGAAGGAAGAAAATCCCGCTCCCGCAGCTCCTGCTGCCGGCATGGGCGGTATGTATTGATGATTTAGGAATGTTGCGGGGAAACCTTTTTCGCGAAAAAGGTTTCCCCGCACCCCTTCCAAAAAGCACTCGCACAAAAAAAAGAAAAAGAGAGCCGCAGTTTGTGGTTCTCTTTTTTGTGTTTGCAAAAAAATGAGAAAAAATAAAAATCCCCCCGTAAAACGGGGGGTATTTCATTTTCGGGCATAGCCCTAATAATACTGGCTGCGCACAAGTGCGCTTGAGATTGGCCTGCCAGCCATGCAATTGTTACTTACTACCCAT
>SVTP01000010.1 GCA_015063725.1 Oscillospiraceae bacterium | reverse complement strand
CTGCAAGGGTCGGTTCTGTACAAAAAGGGCAGGCTGCGTGTCAGCTTGCCCATTTTTCTTTCCATTGGAGGTCGTTTTTTATGGAATATCAAGCAATTCGCGCGCTTTTGGTCGGTGTTTGCACCAACCAAAGAGAGGCGGAAGAACTCGAAAAAAGTCTTTGTGAGCTTGAGCGTCTGCTCGATACGGCAGGCGGTGTTTGCTTTGCAAAGGTGATACAAAATATGGATAAACCCAACCCCCGCACCTTCATCGGTTCGGGCAAGGTTGAGGAGATTGCCGCGCTCTGCGCCGATAATGAGGTCGAACTCGTTGTCTTTGACGAAGAACTCGCGCCCTCGCAGATCCGCAATCTTGAAGAAGAGCTTGGCGACAACGTGCGCGTTATCGACCGCTCCATGCTCATTCTCGATATTTTCGCGCTCCACGCGGTCAGCCGCGAGGGTAAATTGCAGGTCGAACTGGCACAGCTCAAATATACCGCACCGCGCCTGACAGGTCACGGTGTTGAAATGTCCCGTCTTGGCGGTGGCATCGGCACGAGAGGCCCCGGTGAGAGCAAGCTCGAAACCGACCGCCGTCACATGCACCGTCGCGTTGTTGCTCTTGAAGAAGAGCTGCGCGAGCTGGAAGGCAACCGCAAGACCATGCGTGCCGCACGCGACCGCAGCGGCATCCCCAAAATCGCAATCGTAGGTTACACAAACGCGGGCAAGTCGACGCTTCTCAACCGCCTGACCGATGCGGGCATTCTTGCCGAGGATAAGCTTTTTGCAACGCTTGATCCCACCACGCGCAAGTATGAGCTCCCCAGCGGTGACAGTGTGCTGCTTACCGACACCGTCGGCTTTATCCGCAAGCTGCCGCACCATCTTATTCACGCATTCAAGTCCACCCTCGACGAGGCGGTCTATGCCGATGCGCTCATGATCGTCATCGACGTCTCCGACCCCGAGCATCCCGAGCAGGTCAAGGTGACCGAGGAGCTTCTTGAGGAATTGGGCGCCGCAGGCAAGCCCACGCTTTACGTCTTTAACAAATGCGACCTTGGCATCAGCGATCCGTGGATGCCGGGAAAAACTGCCGAGAACGTGCATACGGTTGCCGTTTCGGCAAAAACCGGGCAGGGGATAGAGAGACTTCTTGAAGAGATGCAATCCATTCTTCACGAGGGCAAAAAGCGCGTTACTTTTCACATTCCCAACAGTCGCGCAGGCGCGCTCAACACGCTCTACACCTATGCGACCGTTGAGGACGTAGAATACGGCGTCGACGAGATCGTTGCCACCGCCGTTGTTGACTCCAAAGCGCACGGCATGCTACGCGAATTTGACCCCACGTGGCAAGAAAAAGAGGAAGAATAACACCTCAAAAGACTGTTTTTAAAGGAGAGACCTATGGCAGAATCGGTATTCCACACCACGCTCGAGCATGAAGGTGTTGCCGAGTTTGTGGAAAAGAAATCGGTATTTATTGGTCACGCTTGCCCCGTATCGAGCGAGGAAGAAGCGTTGGCGTACGTCAAAAAGAAGAAAAGTGAATATGCCGATGCACGCCACAACGTTTGGGCGTATCTGCAAAAGGGAGAGATCGTTGCGCGCTATTCCGATGACGGCGAACCGCAGGGAACGGCAGGCGTTCCCGTACTTGATACCATTCGCAAGAGCGGTGTCAGCGATGCCGTTGTGGTGGTCACGCGCTATTTTGGCGGCATCCTCTTGGGCGCGGGCGGACTTGTGCGTGCTTATTCACACACCGCACGTCTGGCACTCGATGCGGCGCACATCATCACATACGAGCAGTACACCGAGCTTGAATTGGTGTGCTCTTATTCGGACTACCAAAAGTATCAGGCAGAGCTGCCGCGCTTTGGGTCAGTCATCGACGACACGCAATTTGCCGATCGTGTCACACTCCTGTTTTCTGTCAAGGATCCCGTCGTTGAGGATGTTTTTGCGCGTGTGCGCGAGATCAGCAACGGCGCGACGCTTCCCACCGTGCGCGGAAAGCGCTTTGATTACCGATAAAAGTACATTTTTCAAATAAAATATAAAAAATACGCAAAGAAAAAAAGTATATCTTCTTTTTTTTGCGTATCTTATTTATAAAGCGTCAATTTTTTGACCGAAACCGACGAAGAAGGGAGGAACGTCTGTGAGATTTCCCGAAAATTTCATACAAGAGGTCATCGACAGAACCGACATCGAAGAGCTGATCGGTCGCTACGTCACGCTCAAGCGTACGGGTGCCAATCTGGTTGGACGGTGTCCCTTCCACAGTGAAAAAACTCCCTCGTTTACCGTTACGCCTGCCAAGCGTATGTTTTATTGCTTTGGTTGTCAGGCGGGCGGCTCGGCGCTGACCTTTGTGCAAAAGATCGAAAATATGGATTTTGCCGAAGCGGTCGAGCACCTTGCAACCCGTGCAGGACTGCCGCTCCCACGCGAGAGTGGAGCACCTGAGGAAAAGGGCGTTCCTCGCAAGCGTGTACTGGAAATGAACCTGGAAGCCGCGCGCTTCTTCCGCGCTTGTCTGTTCGATCCTCGAATCGGTGCTGTCGGCATGGATTATTTCAAACGCCAACGCCGATTGAGCGAGGCGACCATCAAGCATTTTGGTCTGGGCTTTGCCCCCAACGATTTTGGTGCGTTGCGCAGACATATGCATCAAAAGGGATATACCGATGACGAGCTGATCGCCGCATATCTGTGCGCGCGCAGTCAAAAGGGCAATGTGTATGACCTTTTCCGCAACCGCGTCATGTTTCCCATTATTGATACCTCGGGCAACGTGGTCGCCTTTGGCGGACGCGTGATGGATGACTCCAAGCCCAAGTATCTCAATTCATCCGATACTCCTGCATTCAAAAAGAGCAGACATCTGTTCGCGCTCAACTATGCAAAGAACTGCTGCTCCGAGCGCGTGATCCTTTGCGAAGGGTATATGGACGTCATCGCCCTGCACGCCGCAGGTTTTGAGAACGCCGTGGCAACGCTTGGCACCGCCATTACCGCCGACCACGCACGTATCCTTTCCAAATACACGCAACGTGTTGTGATTTCCTACGATGCCGACGAGGCAGGGCAAAACGCAGCCAACAAGGCAATGCGTATGCTTGGTGAGGTAGGAATGGACGTGCGTGTGCTCAAATTGAATGGCGCCAAGGACCCTGACGAGTACATTCAAAAATTCGGTCCCGACCGCTTCCGCCGCGTGCTGGAAGAAAGCAAAACGGGATTTGAACACAAAGCCGATCGCATTCTTACTCGCTACGATTTGAGTGAGGGAAGCGACAAGATCCGCGCATCGAATGAGCTTTGTGCCACGGTGGCGGAATACACCTCACCCATTGAGCGTGAGGTGTATCTGACATATATCAGCTCCAAACTGGAGCTCCCCATCGAGGTTTTGCGCAACAGTGTTGAGCAATATCGCCGCCGCAACCGCCGCGAGCAAGCCGCACGCGACACACGCGAGGCGCAGGCAACCGTAAAGAATTTTGGCGACCGTGTCAATCCCGAGGCGGCACAGCATCCGCGCGCTGCAGCGGCAGAGGAAGCCGTTATCGGTCTTTTGCTCATCTACGAGGAATACCGCAATGCCGTGCAAGACGGAACAGTAGAACTGAGCGCCAAGCATTTTGTCACTGATTTCTACCGCCGCGTGTTTGTGTCCGTCATGAAGCACCACCTTACCGAGCAAGGGCTTTTCCTGCCTGCGCTTGGGGCGGAGTTTACTCCCGACGAGATGGGACGGATAGAGAAAGCCGAGGTCTCGCGCCGACAGCTCTCACAAAGCGGTCCCGAGGTCTTCCGCTCCGCGGTCGAGGCACTCAAAAACGAACACCTGCGACTGCATTTCAATGAGGAAGCACTGGATGTTCATCTGGAATTTCTGCGTGAAAAAAAGCGTAGAAAAGAATTTGCCGAAAAAATGAAAAACGATACCAATACATAAAAGAAAGGCTGAACGAGAATGAAAGAAGTTGAAACCAAAGAAGTAGAAACCGAAGTTGCATCGGAAACTTCTGCAACCATCATTGGCAACGAAAAAAAGATAGATGTAAATGCCCTGATTGAAAAGGGCAAAAAGGGTAAGCTTTCCGCATCCGATCTTGACGAGGCTCTCGAAGAGATGAATTTTGATGCAGAAAGTCTTGATAAGCTTTACGAAACCCTTGAGGATAACGGAATCTCCTTTGATGGCGACCTTTCCAACGAGGAAATGAGCGCAATTGAAAACGAGGTTGAAGCATTCAGTGCAGCCGAGAACATGGAGCGCATCCTCGAGCAGGAAGGACTTGCTATCGATGACCCTGTACGTCTTTATCTTAAAGAGATCGGTCGCGTACCGCTGCTTACCGCAGATCGCGAAAAGGAGCTCGCCGAGCGTATGATGGTTGGCGACGAGGATGCAAAGGTTGAGCTGGTAGAAGCAAACCTGCGTTTGGTCGTTAGTATTGCAAAGCGTTACGTTGGCCGCGGCATGTTCTTCCTTGACCTCATCCAAGAGGGCAACATGGGCTTGATGAAAGCGGTTGATAAATTTGACTACACCAAGGGCTATAAGTTCTCCACATACGCCACGTGGTGGATCCGTCAGGCAATCACCCGTGCTATTGCCGATCAGGCAAGAACCATTCGTATTCCTGTCCACATGGTCGAAACGATCCACAAGGTATCTCGCATCTCCCGTCAGCTGTTGCAGGAAAACGGCAGAGAGCCTACCGCCGATGAGATCGGTGAGCGCATTTCTATGAGCCCCGAAAAGGTGCGTGAGATCATGAAGATCGCACAGGATCCCGTATCCCTCGAAACCCCCATCGGTGAAGAAGAGGATAGTCACCTTGGCGATTTTATTCCCGATGATGACACACCTTCTCCCGCAGAAGCAACCTCCACCAGCATTTTGCGCGAGGAACTGGAGCGTCAGCTGCACACCCTCACACCCCGTGAGGAGCACGTTATCAAGCTCCGTTTCGGTCTCTATGACGGCCGCACCCGTACACTTGAGGAAGTCGGTAAGGAGTTTGATATTACCAGAGAGCGTATCCGCCAAATTGAAGCCAAGGCGCTGCGCAAACTCCGTCATCCCAGCCGTGCCAGACACCTCAAGGGCTTTATGGAGTGATTTTGGTTCACTGTAACAAAAACAAAACACCCAAATTGTGCACATTGGCATAACACATAAGCAATGTGCAAAAAACTGCAAGTGTATATTTGTGCATAGTCCCATTCATTTATGAACACCCCGTGTCCAATGAGAGAGGGATATGTCGCGTTGCGATTTTCGTAACAAAAAATTCACTTGACAGAAAGATGAAAAAGGTGTAAAATATAGCGTATAGATGCATTTTTATTACCGCGCTCGCGCGTACGCGAGAGGCGGCGCCATGATTTTGGGAGGAATAAACCATGAACAAGAGACTGATCGCTTTATTTCTTTGCCTCGTAATGCTGCTTTCTGTTGGTCTGGCAAGCTGTGCCGACAGTACGGAAGAGGATGCAAAGGAAGAATTGGAGCAAGCAAAGGTTGCAAGTAACATGACGCTGACGATGTGGATCGTTTCCGAGTCCCCTGTGTCCGATAGCATCCGCAACGACGTCACCAAAGCAATCAATGCTTTGACCAGAGCAAAATATAAGACCCAGCTTGAGATTTACTACCTCAGCGAAGCGGAGTACTTCGGCAAGATTACAGAGGCAATGGAAGCGTTCTCTGCAGCTAAAAAGCAGCAAAACGCAGGCAAGCCTGCCCAAAGCGAGACCACCAAAGCCGAAGAAGCAGGTACTACCGCTGAAGAAATCATTACCGACGAGCACGGCATGTACCGTGACAACTACCCGGTTGTACTGAAAAATCAGGTAGACATCATTTACATCGGTGATGTAGAGGACGGAGAGGGCAACCTTCTGATGTCCGGTCAGGAAATGTATAACGAGCTCCGCGCAGGCGACTGGCTTGCCGCTCTTGACGAAACCATTAAGGGTGATGCCAAAAAGCTGAAGGAGTTTGTTTCTCCCACACTGCTTTCTGCTGTTCAGGAAAAGGGCGTTACATATGCAATCCCCAACAACAACGTCATTGGCGAATACACCTTTATGTGTCTGAACAAGACCTTGATGGAGCGCTACTCCCTGCAGGGACACCTGACCAGAGGCTCCATTAAGAGCTTTGCAAACCAATACGTTTATCAGTTCATCGATCAGATCGCACGTTATGAGACCGACATCCTTCCCATAGATGCAACCTATGAGGAGTGCTTGGCTCAACTGGCGTACTACTGGAACATTAACCCCAAGGATTATTCCATCAACAGCGATCAATTCTCCATTTTCGGAACTCCCTTGTTCTCCACACATCCTAACCGCGGTCAAAATGCCGTTGGCGTTCAAAGCTTGCTTGAGAATGAAGAATTTGCAGAGCATTATCTCGCCATCAACGAATACCGTCTTGGCAAAATGTATCACTACCTGGACACCGACGAAGAGAATCCCGTGGTTTTCTTTAGAAACAAAGACAACAAAGATAAGACCTTCGGCTCTTACGGCGTCAAATTTGTCAAGGGTAGCCTTGCAGAGCTGAATTCCAAGGGTAACTACGTGGATGAAAACGGTGTAGAATATTACGCGGTTCCTGTTTCTTATCCGACCGCTACTGCCGAAGATATTTACGGCAATATGTTTGCTGTTGCAAAAACAACTCTTGATGTTGAGCGCAGCATGCAGATCATTACCTACCTCAACACCAACGCAGAAATCCGCAACCTGCTGCAATACGGTATCCAAGGTCAGCACTACACCATCGAAAACGGCGTGGTTAAGCGTGCTGCTGATAAGAACAACAATTACTACATGATGGATCTTGAAGTAACGGGTAATGCATTTATTGCACACCGCGAGCCCGGCACCAATGCATCCATTTGGGAAAACGGCAAGAACCAAAACAGAGACTCCTTGGTCGCTCCCATGCTTGGCTTCGACCTTGTAGAGTATGCTGAGTCTGCTACCTCGTTTGGCACACCGGTTGTTGTTACCAACGCCAAAACCTATCAAACAACCTTCCTCTCAGGCTTGAGCAAAGAGGTCCTCTCTGAGGATGCTGAGCTCAAGGCTTGGCTTGAGGCAGCCCAAGCACCCGGTGTTTACGTCTTCCGCAGCCGCGAAAAGACACTCAACAACGAGTATGTAGAGGTCCTGTATTTCTACAACAACACCGGTGCATATCGCTTTGGTGTTCAGTCCGATGAGGTCCCCAAAGAGGGCGGCAGCGGTTACTACCGCAACAATACCTACACCTATGTTGAGGATGAGACACTCTCCGAGTATGAAAAGGAAAAGAAATACACCCTGACAATGGTTTATGACGTTTGCATGACCAGATATGAGGGTAGCTACAAGGTTCTTCAAAATGGTGCAGAGCAACCTCACATCGAGACCTTCAAGTACACCGAAAAGACCTACAATTTCGATATTTACGATACCCAATCCTACAAGTTGAACGTATACGGCGACCTTTATCTGGGTGATTTCTATGATAACAAGGAAATCTTCGGTCAGCTGTCTGCTTTCTACGACGAGCTTGTGAAAAAGCCGGTCGATGCAGGCAGAACA
This sequence comes from Oscillospiraceae bacterium, assembly GCA_015063725.1. Lineage (GTDB taxonomy): Bacteria > Bacillota > Clostridia > Oscillospirales > CAG-272 > UMGS1865. The sequence continues at coordinate 49,660 of SVTP01000010.1, read as the reverse complement.
GGGAAAAAGACAAACGTCGGCTTCTTCTGGAAGGATGAAACCTCCAGCGAGACCAAAAATTACTACAACATCATCCTTTACCGTGCAAATACGTCGGTTGCTACAACCTTTGATGTAGTGCCCACAATTTCCGGCAACAAAATCAGCCTGTCTGTCAATTACACCGAGTACACAGCCAACACGATAACAGACCCGAGCGAATATAAAACACTGTCTAGCATTACGAGACCCGGTAAGAGATATTTGCTGCATTATCTGACTCTTGAAACAGATAAGGATCTTGAACTGGATACTTACCTGACAGAGGAAGGTGAGGAGCAAGCAGCTATCTTCTACAATCTCTCTCAAACAACCTCAGAGGAACTTCAAAACGGTCCTCTGGTTCACCAGTTTGGCGAGGATACGGATTCTAATGATCTGATCAAGATCGATTATGTTGATTTTGATATACACGGTTTTTTGAACACCGAGCTTGTAAAGTATATGGCAGAGCTCAATGACATTGCACTGAGTCTTTTGAACAGTTGTAAAACGAATGAAGAACTCAAAAAGATGGTAGGGCATTTGGGCTTGTTGTTCAACACGGAAGAAAAGCTTGTAAACTTGTATTCGAGCTACGGCATAGACGTAAGCAAAATGAACGATGCCGATAATGTAGACAAAAACTTTGTTGCGGTTACAAACGATCCCAACTCGATTGTTTACGAAAAGAATTTTGGTGAGCTCTTCTATCAGCTTACGCACATTACAAATTACGGAACCACGGAAGAGGTCCTTGGAACTCCCTCGGCGATTTCCCAAATGGCTATCTACCAATACAATGAATTCCGTTCGCTTGCTTACTCTCCCTTTGGAATTTACTATTTGTGGATGGAAGCATATCAGTATCTCCCTGCAGATATGCAACCTACCGAATAAAGATTTTCTTCGGCGCAGACAGTTTTGTCTGCGCCGATTTTTTTGCAAAACCCAATTTTTTTTGCAAATGGTACTTGTAAAATTGCAAAGGGTATGATAAAATGGTAGAAAGAGAACCCTTGAAAGGAAGATTTACTATGTTTGGAGAACAAAAGGTCTGCTTTTCGGGCGTACAGCCCAGCGGCAACCTGACCATTGGAAACTATCTTGGTGCGATTAAAAATTTTGCCGAGTATTCGGAAAAATATAAGACGTTTTACTGCGTTGTTGACGAGCATGCTATCACAGTCCGTCAAAATCCCGCAGATCTTCGCCGTCGCACCTACGAGACGCTGGCGCTTTATATGGCTTGCGGTCTTGATCCCGAAAAGAACACCCTTTACGTGCAGTCTATGGTGCACGAGCACGCCGAGCTTGCATGGCTGCTCAACTGCTTTACCATGTTTGGCGAGCTCTCTCGCATGACGCAATTCAAGGATAAGAGTGCCAAGCACGCAGACAATATCAATGCGGGCCTGTTTACCTATCCCGTCCTGATGGCGGCGGACATTCTTTTGTTCCAAACTGATGTTGTTCCCGTAGGCATTGACCAAAAGCAACACGTTGAGCTTTGCCGCGACATCGCCAACCGCATCAATCAGATCTATCCCGATATGTTCACCGTTCCCGAACCGATGATGGCAAAGAGCGGCAAGAAGATCATGTCCTTGGCAGAGCCCACCAAAAAGATGAGCAAATCCGATGAAAACGCCAACGCAGTGGTTTACATTTTGGATGATAAGGACACCATTATTCGCAAATTCAAAAGAGCCGTAACCGATTCCGAGGCGGAGATCCGTTTCTCGGAGGACAAGCCCGGCGTGAGCAACCTGATGACCATCTACTCTTGCTTTACGGGCAAGAACTACGATGAGATCGAGCGTGAGTTTGCCGGCAAGGGCTATGGAGACTTTAAGCTTGCCGTAGGCGAGGCTACCGCCGATTCACTGGCACCTGTTCAGGCTCGTTTTGCCGAGCTGATGGCAGATAAAGCTGCACTTGAGGCACAAATGAAGCGTGGGGCAGAGGAAGCATCCTACTACGCACGTCGCACGCTTTCCAAATTCCAAAAGAAGCTTGGCTTTGTGCAAATTCGGTAAAAAATGCCGTTTGCTGCATAACGCATCCAAAAGAAGGGGAAAATCCGTATGGGTTTTCCCTTATCTTTTTGAATACAGATAGGAGCGTTTGTATGTACGTTGTAATCGGTTTATTTGTTTTTCTTTTGTGCTATGTTCTCACTCCCGTTGTGGCGCGCCTTGCTTGGAAGATCGGTGCGGTAGACGTTCCCTTGGATGGTCGCCGTATGCACCGCAGGAGCATTCCGCGCGATGGGGGAGTGGCAATCTTTGCCGCCTTTCTTATCGGTCTTGCTGTTTTGAATGAGTGGGATATTTTTTTGACCTGTCTTGCTTTTGGCAGTGGTATTATGGTTTTGGTTGGTCTTGCCGACGATATTTTCGGGCTTGGTGCATGGGCAAAGCTCTTCTTCCAGATAGCAGTTGCAACGGCGGCGGTTTTGGGGATTGGAAGGACCGAAGGGATCTGGACGTTCGGCGCTGTTTTTTGGGTGGTGCTGCTGACCAATGCCCACAACTTTATTGACGGTATGGATGGGCTTTTGTGCGGTTGCGGTGCTGTTGAATGTTTAATGCTGGGAGCCTGCTTTTTTATAGCAGGGCAGGGGATCTTGGGCATTGCATCTCTGTATTTAATGGCGGCATGTCTTGCATTTCGTGTTTACAATCGTTATCCCGCACACGTATTTGCGGGTGACTGTGGCTCCGAGGCGTTGGGTTTTGCGCTTGGTATGCTATCCCTTCCGCTTTTTGAAGTGGGCATCCATCTTTCCTCGCTCGCGCCGTTCTTTATTTTCGCCTATCCTATCATTGATCTTGTCAGCACGGTGGCAAGACGTATTTTGCATGGGTACAGTCCTTTTCGTGCCGATAGGGCACACCTGCATCACCGCGTTTTTGCGGCAGGGCTTTCACACGCTGAAAGTACCGATATTTTAACGAGCCTTTGCGCGGTGTCGGGGGTGTTGGGCGTCCTGATCAGCACAGAGAGCTTGTGGCTTTTTGCTGGTATTCTATGTCCCTTAGCGGCATGGTTTTTGGTATCGGTAAAGCGCTATATTTTGTTTTCTCATCACTAAAAGAGCCGCCTTACCATTTTATGGTTATAAAATAAAAGAAAAAGGAAGATTGTTTTGGCAATTTTCCTTTTTTCGCTTGACAAACAGTACCCGAATGTGATATGATGTATATAGTATTATCCAATACTACACAGATTTTCCAAAGCAAAAGGAGAAAAATCATTATGGGTACTATCTTTACCATCGTATTGCTTTTGTTTGTTGCTCTCAGCGTTCTGTGGTCGGTAACCGTTCGCAGACTGGTGAAAACAAGAATTAAGAGCATCTCTCGTATTGTATGTGTCGTTCTGGCATTTGTCGGAACCCTGATTGCAAAAAATGTGGTTACAGGACCGAGCTTTTTCAATAAAGTATTGCTCCCCCTGATCGCAGGCTTTCTTCCCGGCGAGGCAATGGATTTTATTAAGGCATCCCCCGTTCTGACTGAAGTAGTCGTCGGTATGCCCGTAGCACTTGTTGCCCCCCTCGTATTCCTCCTTCTTTACATCGTTTTGTCTATTCTTGCAGGTATTGTATGCCTGATCCTTTATGCCACCGTTGGCAAAAAGACCAAGTCCGTTAAGAGCATCGCTTCCGACGACGATGAGGATGACGATGTAGATGAATTGGTATTTGACGAAGAGGACGAAGAGGATGAAGAGGATGACGGTGAGCCTGCAGCTAAGCGCGGCAAAGACGCAGACATTCCTTATGCAAAGGCAAGAGCGCTTGCATGGTCCTTGGGATCTTCTCTGCTTGCACTTGTTGTTATCCTGCTCCCCGTTGCTTTCTATAGCGGAGTTGCTACCGATGTTGTAGACGTTGTTGTAGAAGCTGAAGTAATGGGTGCCGAGATGGGCAAGGTAGCTTCCAACATTTCCGAAAAATACGTAGCTCCCCTTGCAAAGAGCCCCCTCGTTCAAATCTTCCGCGTATTTGGCGGTGACGCAATGATCAATGGCGTTACTTCCTTCACCTTCAAGGGCGAGACGATGTATCTCGCAGAAGAGATTGACGCTGTTACCGATCTTGCAGACAATGCTCTGCCTCTTATCAGGGAAGGTAACTTTGAAAACTTTGGCGATGCCGAAGCTGAAAAGATCGAAGCTGTTGCAGACTCTTTTGCTGATTCCAAGTTCCTTACCGCTGTCGGTGCCGAGGTAGTTTATATGCTCACCGATGATATGGTAAACGGCGATAAGTCCATGCCCATGGCAGACAACGATCTGTTTGGCGATCTGGTTGGCAAGGCGATTACCATTGTACATAATGATGCCAAGAGCTCCGATCAATTTGGCAAAGACCTTAAAACAGTTGTTGAAATGGCATGCTCTTTCATCAGAGGCGGCGTTTTGGCAAACATGGATAACACCGACGAGCTGTTCAACAGTTTTGCAGGAGATCCGAACAAGAATCCCATTACCGCTTCTATCAAAGCTTTGGGTAAGAACCCCAACATGAAGTGCCTCATTCCCGAGATTACCAATGTTGGTATCAACGCGATCGGATCCTTTGTAGAGATCAAGGCTGATGCAAATGAAGCCTATAACAATTTGTTGGATACCATTGCAGCTGACCTGAACAGTGTAAAGGATCTTGATGATGAATTCAAGCTCGTTACACTTTCTCCCAAGCTCAGCAGCGCATTTGACCATGCAGGTATCGTTGTGGATAAGAAGGTTATCGACCTCTATTCCATTGCTATGATCAAGGATCTTGTTAACCAAGATAATGGCGATATTACCGCTACAGATGTTCAAGGCTTCTTTGCAGATTATGCAGACGCAAAGGGTACAAGTGCAGCTGCAGTTCTGGCAAGAACCCTTAGCAGCCTTTCCGAGTTGAACAATGATAACGCAAGCTTTGGCAATGACGTTACCGCTATCCTCGAAGCAGGTGCTAACCAGATGCTCGAGAACAACGGCGGCGCACTTTATCAAACGATGGTAAACCTCAAGCTCAAAAAGGCACCCTCCGCAGAGATTATTACCAACACCGCGGCTCTGGCAAGCGTAGAGACCTTTGAAGAGGTTACTCTGTCGGTATTCATGGATAAGCTTGTAATCAATGTTGATGAAGCGAATGGAAAGCTCAACGATGCTACTGTTGAAATTGAAGCTAAGGCTATTGGCGGCGTATTTGCCGAGGCAGGCAGCTTGCTCAACAACGTTTCCGGCGACGAGATCAAAATCGGTGAAATGGCAGGAGCCGTAGGCGCAGTTCTCAACTCCCTGCAAGATTCCGTTTGTGTCGGTAAAGAGCGCACCGCAAGCCTCTTTGTAGCAATCGTTCAATCCGGTGTTGTAAGAGATGCCGCAAACATGGATATTGCTACCGCAACCGAACTGGGTATGAAGGGCTCTTCCGGCGACAACGTTGACTATGCACAAACCTTTAAGACCATTTCCAACGCGATGGACGTTCTCCAAAATATGAACAGCAGCACCGAAGAGGGCATGGACACCGAAGCACTCACCACAGTGCTCAAGGATCTCAATCCTCAAACCGCCGGCATGATGGAAACCTACATCACCGAGGATAGACTTGCTGAAGATTATGGTTTGAACGAAGAACAATCCGAAACTGCAGCTCCCCTGATTTCCGACGTATTCGGTTACTGGAATGAGCCCGGCGTTGCAGAAAAGATGACTGAAGAAGAAAGCAAGAAGGAAGCTGAAGCACTCAACGACGTTATGAACCTCGTTACCTCCGCAAGTGACAAGGCAAACAGCGGCGAATCCAGCAAGAGCGTATTCGGCGGTGAGGATAGCGTACTTGGTAAGTCCGCAGACGAAACCGTTGAAACCTTTATGTCCTCCGAGGCTCTCAAGCACTCCTTGAATAAGAACAGCGAAAACGGCACTCTCGATGATGACCCCTTCGGCATGGGCGGTATGTTGGTCAATGACGAAAACAACGCCGAGACCGAGGACCTCAAGAACGCAATGAGCGACTACTATGAGAAGTCCGAGGACAAGGAAAACGATAAGGAATCCTTGACCAACCTTGGTAAGCTGTTCGGCTTCACAGCAGACGATATGAAGGATATTCTTGGCGAATAATCCGATCAAACCGTTCAAAATCAAAAACAAATAAAAAAGAGGGAGACCTGCACAGGTCTCCCTCTGTTGCCCCCAATATGCGGCTTTGCATGGCTTTTTTGGATAAAGGTATTGCAATTTCTGTATAAAAATGGTACAATAAAGATGAAAAAAGATAACAGGAGGCTTATATCATGAATATAACCGAAATTTTAGCACGTTGCGATCACACGCTGCTTTTGCAAACTGCAACCTGGGAGGAAATCCGCGCTATTTGCGACGACGGTATGAAGTATCATACCGCATCCGTTTGCATCCCCCCTTGCTACGTAAGAGAGGCAAAAGAATACGTAGGTGACCGTCTTGTCATCTGCACCGTTATCGGCTTCCCAAACGGAGACAGCACCACCGCTGTGAAGTGCTTTGAGACTGCCGAGGCTTTGCGCGAGGGCGCAGACGAGATCGACATGGTCATTCATGTAGGCGATCTTAAGGCAGGCAACGACGAAAAGATCCTCGAGGAGATCCGCGCCATCAAAAAGGTTTGCGGCGATAAGATCCTCAAGGTCATTATCGAAACGTGTTTGCTCACCGAGGACGAAAAGCTGCGTATGTGCCGCATCGTTACCGAGTCGGGTGCTGACTACATCAAAACATCAACAGGCTTCTCCACCGGTGGTGCAACGCGCGAAGACGTAGCCCTGATGCGCGTCAACGTAGGCGAGCACGTCAAGGTCAAAGCCGCAGGCGGCATTGCAAGCCTTCAGGATGCCGAGGACTTCATCAATCTCGGTGCCGACCGTCTTGGCACCAGCCGCGTAGTAAAGATCATCAAAAACACCGACAACGGTGGATACTAATATTTGAAAAGGAGACAGAATCATGGCTATTCCGACCCCCCACATTTCCGCTAAAAAAGAAGACATCGCAAAGACCGTGCTCATGCCCGGTGACCCTTTGCGTTCCGAATTTATTGCAAAGAACTTTTTGAAAAACCCCGTACTCGTTAACGACGTTCGCGGCGTTCACGGCTACACGGGCGAATACAACGGCAAAAAGGTAACCGTTATGGCTTCCGGCATGGGACAGCCCTCTATCGGCATCTATTCCTATGAGCTTTACAATTTCTATGATGTAGATGCTATCATTCGCGTAGGCACCTGTGGCTCCTTCCATCCCGACCTGCACGCGCGTGACATTATCGTTGCTATGGGTGCTTGCACCAACGGCAATTATGCTATGCAATACAAGCTCCCCGGCACCTTTGCGCCTATTGCCGATTTCGACCTTGTTCGCCGTGCGGTAGAAGAATGCGAAAAAGCAGGCGTCAACTACAAGGTAGGCAACATCTTCTCGTCCGATACCTTTTACGATGATGCCAACTCCGGTATGGACTGGGCAAAGATGGGCGTGCTGGGTGTTGAAATGGAATCCGCCGCTCTCTACTGCAACGCAGCAAGAGCAGGCAAGAAGGCACTTTGCATTTGCACCGTTTCCGATTCCTTTATTTATCCCGAGGAGAACACAACCGCCGAGGAGCGTCAAAATTCCTTCACCGCTATGATGAAGATCGCGCTCAATCTGGCGTAAGAGAGAAAACTATGACAAAAAGAGTATTTTTAATCGTATTGGATAGCGTCGGTATCGGTGAGCTTCCCGATGCCGCCAACTTTGGCGATGCAGGCAGCAACACACTGGGCGCTATCCGCAACCACCCCAATTTTCACTGCCCGAACCTCGAGGCGTTGGGACTTTTCAACATTGAGGGCGTAAGTGGCGGCGTTCCCGCTCCCAAGGCATCCTTTGCGCGTATGCGCGAGATGTCGATGGGCAAGGATACCACCATTGGGCACTGGGAGATCGCGGGCATCGTCTCGCCCCAACCGCTCCCCACCTACCCAAACGGTTTTCCCGCTGACCTGATCGCCGAGTTTGAGAAAAGAACGGGCAGAAAGACCATTTGCAATCTACCGTATTCCGGCACCGACGTCATTCGCGACTACGGCGACGAGCATTGCAAAACTGGCGCGCTTATCGTCTATACCTCTGCCGATAGCGTGTTCCAGATCGCCGCACACGAGGATGTTGTCCCCGTTCCCGAGCTCTACCGCTATTGCGAGATCGCACGCGAGCTTCTCACAGGTGAGCACGCGGTAGGACGTGTCATTGCGCGTCCCTTTACGGGCGAGCATCCCTATGCACGCACCCCTCGCCGCCACGACTATTCGCTCATTCCCCCGGCAGACACCGTAGCTGATGTTCTCTCCGCTCGCGGCTTTGCCACCATTTCCGTCGGCAAGATCTATGACATCTTTGCAGGCAAGGGCTTTAGCGAAAGCAACCCCACCCCCAACAACGCAGGCGGTATGGCAAAGACCGACGAGATCGCCGCGCGCGACTTTACAGGTCTGTGCTTTACCAACCTCGTTGACTTTGATATGGTGTTCGGTCACCGCAACAACATTGCAGGTTACGCGCAAGCGCTGACCGAGTTTGATGCTTGGATCGGTGGCTTCAGAGAAAGAATGGGTGAGGATGACATTTGTATCATCACCGCCGACCACGGTTGTGATCCTGCAACTCCTTCTACCGACCACTCGCGCGAGCACACACCCATGCTCATCTTTGGCAAGAGCATCAAAGAGGGCGTCGACCTTGGCACGAGAGTGTCCTTTGCCGATATTGGCGCAACTATCCTCTCCGCCTTTGGCATTGAGGACGGTGGCATTGCGGGCAAGAGCTTTTATCAGGACGTGTTGAAAGGGGAATAAGATATGACAGATCTGGAACTGATGCGCCTTGCAGAGGATGCACGCGCCTATTCCTACACCCCCTATTCGGGATTTGCCGTGGGAGCTGCGCTCCTGACAAAGAGCGGCAAGGTCTACACGGGCTGCAACATCGAGAACGCATCCTACACCCCCACCGTCTGCGCCGAACGGACAGCCGTTTTTAAGGCGGTCAGCGAGGGGGAAAAGGAATTTGCGGCTATCGCTATCATTGGCGGCCCTGCGGGCGAGAAGGGCAGATTTTGCGCTCCCTGCGGCGTCTGCCGTCAGGTTTTGCGCGAGTTCTGCGAGCTTGATTTCCGCATCCTTTTGGGAAGTGTCGACAAGGTGCAAGCATACACCTTGGGTGAGCTTCTTCCCACATCCTTTGGTCCCCTTGACCTGAAAGGAGAATGAACCTATGAGAATGTATGACGTAATTAAAAAGAAGCGCGACGGCGGTGTTTTGTCATCCGAGGAGATCCGCGCTTTTGTAGAAGGGTACACTGACGGTAGCATCCCCGATTATCAAGCCGCCGCGCTTTGTATGGCGATCTATTTTCGCGGTATGAACGACGAGGAGACCACCGAGCTGACCTTGGCTGTCCGCGATTCGGGCGAAAAGCTCGATGTTTCGGGCATCAAAGGCTTGCGCGTGGATAAGCACTCCACGGGCGGTGTTGGTGACAAGACCAGCCTTGTGGTCGCTCCCATCGTGGCGTCTCTCGGTCTCACCGTTGCCAAAATGAGCGGTCGCGGACTTGGTCACACAGGCGGAACGGTGGATAAGCTCGAAGCCATCCCAGGTTTTTGCACCGACCTTGCGGTGAGCGAGTTTGAGCGCATTGTCAACGAAACAGGCATTGCCATTGTAGGGCAGAGCGCAACCCTCGCCCCTGCCGACAAAAAGCTCTACGCTCTGCGCGATGTCACCGCAACGGTTGACAGCATGCCCCTGATCGCCTCCAGCATTATGGGCAAAAAGCTTGCCGCTGACGATGATTGCATCGTCCTTGACGTCAAGACGGGTAGCGGCTCGTTTATGAAGAGTGTAGAAGATAGCCGCACGCTGGCAAAGTTGATGGTAGCCATCGGCAAGAGAGCGGGAAAGCGCATCAGCGCACTGATCACCGATATGGATAGACCTCTCGGTTATGCCGTAGGCAACTCCCTTGAGGTGGTGGAAGCCATTGAGACCTTGCAGGGTAAGGGCCCCGAGGATCTTTTGGAGCTTTCCTTGGCACTCGCGGCGCAAATTCTCTTCCTTGCCGATAAGGGCACGCTTGAGGAATGCCGCGCGATGGCGCAAGATGCCATCACCTCGGGCAAGGCACTTGACACCTTTGCGCGAATGGTTGCGGCACAAGGCGGAAATGCGGACTTTATCTATCATCCCGAAAACTTTGCCAAAGCGCCTTATACACGTGAGGTAAAGGTAACCGAAAGCGGCTACATTGCAAGTGTTGACACCGAAAAATACGGACTTGCAAGTCTGCTCCTCGGCGCGGGACGCAACACCAAAGAGGACGAGATCGACCTCTCCGCGGGTTACCTGCTCAAAAAGAAGACAGGCGACGCAGTCAAGGCAGGCGACACCCTTGCTGTCCTTTACGCATCACGTGAAGACCTCTTCGATGCCGCCGAGCGCACTCTCCTGAATGCCACCACCATCACGGCAGATGCCCCCGAGAAAAGACCGTTGATTTTTGAGACGATTTGATGAAAAAAGAAAGTTATGGATATTAAACAATTTGTATTTGATTTTGTGGCAGGAGTGGTTCATCCTAAAGTGTTTATAGAGACTTTGGAGCAATGTCCTGAAATCTACGACTGGTTACAATCTATCGTTCCCGAAGGATTGACATGTTATGAAAATCGTATGGTTCTGGATCGATTCGGAGAGGAAGAACCTGTTTCTATAGAAATACCGTATGATATTAAAGTTGTGATGATAGACCTATTAAACGATCTTTCAAATGATCGTTGGGGAACATACCTCAATATACATTCTGAAATTTCGGAACTGTTGGAAGCCGCTTTCCCTAACGAGGATATAGAAGTTAGCGAGGAAATAGAAGAAACTTTCAATTTTATCCTTACTGCTATTCCGGAGTATATCGGTGGAAAAGAAGTTGCAAGTATCATAGATGATATAATTGATTCTGTTCCTCAACATTTGTCTCAAACTGCACGAGCCAAGCTTTGCAAAGAAAAATTGCGCGAGCAATTTCATATTGAACAAGGTAAGTATCCGAAATGGATTCAACATCCGGAATGGCCCGTAGGTGAAGATGGTGTTCCCATGAAATTTATTTCCCAAAAAGCAAAAAAAGGGAAAGCATACCAAACAATGCTTCACACCGAATTTTTGTTTGAGGATGTTAAAACAGGTGAGCAGCGTATTATAGAGCAGTTTACTTGATACCTAAAAATAAACCGCCCACCGCATTACACAAATGCGGTGGGCGGGCTTTCTAATTTTAAAAAACGAACATCCCGTCAGCGTGTCATCCTGAGCGGAGTCGAACTTCTGCTGAGCGAGGAGCGAGGCAGAAGCGCGAGGCGTTAGCCGAAGCGGGATCTCCGATAAAATTTTGGTGGCTTACCAATGGGAAGTAACCAATGGGAAGTAACATCCACTTTGGCAAGCCACCCAAACTCGTTTAGAGATCCCATCGTCGCTGTCGCTCCTCGGTTTTGTATCGGATCGTCGCCTACGGCTCACTCCCTCAACAAAACTTCGACTGCGAAAAACGCTTCGCGATTTTCTCCGCTCAGGATGACAAGCTGATTGTTCGTTTTGTTGTAATCGCAAATAAAAGCGGGCGACCTAATGGAAGGCGGTAAGCCGCCACGAGATTGCAAGCAATCTCCGATCGCTCCCTACGGTGTATGTGAATTTTGATAGTAGGGCGGGGGCTTGCTCCCGCCGCCAAGGAACCCTTTAGGTATAAAAACGGCGGGAGCAAGCCCCCGCCCTACGTGATAACACGTTTTTTACTTATTTTTAGGCTTAAAATACTGATACAAATTGCAGGGGATCATACCGTTATAGAGCTTGCGGATCTTATCGGCGCGCATGCCGTAAAAGCGTTCGAATTGTGGGTGCGAGGTGATGATGTAGATCTGCCATGGAGAGAGATTGGCAAATGCGCGTCCCATATCGCGGTAGAGCTGCTCCGCCTCGGCAGGTGTCATCAAACGCTCACCGTAAGGGGGATTGCACACGACTGTGCCGCGACGTCCCTCAATTTTTTGCATCTTGCGCACGTCTGCGCAAAAGATGTTCATATGCTCCTCAACGCCGGCGCGCAGAGCGTTTTCGTACACCGTATCGAGGATATCCTCGTCAATGTCCGAGGCGTAGACCTCAAACTCACTATCTTTTTTGATAGCCGCCTCTGCCGCTTCGCGCGCATCCTTCCAAAGGGTGGGGGAGAGCTGTGCAAAGCTCTCTGCCGCAAAGCTGCGTCCAAGACCGGGCGCGCGATTGGAGAGGATCAGTGCCGCCTCAATGGCAATCGTGCCCGAGCCGCACATCGGGTCCCAAAAGAGGACGTCCTCGCGCGGACGGGATGTCAAAGCCAGAGCTGCCGCCAAGGTTTCGCGCAAGGGTGCAGGGCCTGCCGCGGGGCGGTATCCGCGCTTGTGGAGCGGTACGCCGGATGTATCGATCATCAGCGTTGCAATATCTTTGAAGATGAAAAACTCGATTTGATATTTCGTTTCAGTCTCTGAGAACCACTTGGTGCCGTATCTTGCCGAAAGGCGGTCAACGATTGCTTTTTTGACGATGCTTTGGCAATCGGGAACAGAGAAGAGTTTACTCTTAATGGCGTGTCCCTTTACGGGGAAAGCATCAAGCTTGCCGATCCAATCCTCCCAAGCGATGCGCTTGGTGCCCTCAAACAACTCGTCAAAGGACGTAGCAGGGAAAGATGCGAGCTTGATAAACACGTGCTCCGCACAACGCAAGCCGATGTTTGCGCGCGCAATATCCGCGAGGTCGCCCTCAAATGTCACGCGTCCGTCCATCGTGTCAATGCGATGCAGCCCAAGCGCGTCTATTTCTTCGCCCAGTAGCTTTTCCAAGCCAAACAGGCAGGTTGCAACCAATTGCAGTTTCATAAATACTCCTTTGGGTGGGCGCAAGTGTGGAGCGCCCTGTTTTTTATCTATTATAACACAAACCGCACGCTTTTGCAATCGATTTTTCTATATTTCCACAAAGATAAAAATGCGCAATTCTCTTGCAATCGGGGCACAAATCGTGTATAATATAGTAAACGATAAATCATCCGCGAGCCGCGGGCTTGCGAGAAAGGATTTTACTATGAGTAAAATGAAGGTTGGCGTTATTGGCGCCACGGGTATGGTTGGACAGCGCTTTTTGACGCTCCTTGCCGATCACCCTTATTTTGAAGTTTCTGTTCTTGCGGCATCTGCGCGCTCCGCAGGCAAGACCTATGAAGAAGCCGTTGGCGAGCGTTGGAAGATGACAACGCCCATGCCCGAGCAATACAAAAAGATGGTGGTGCTGGATGCCGCCGAGATCGCCGCAGTAGGGGAAAAATGCTCCTTTGTTTTCTGCGCGGTCGACATGAAAAAAGAGGACATCCGCGCCCTTGAGGAAGCATATGCAAAGGCAGAGATCCCCGTTGTTTCCAACAACTCCGCGCACCGTTGGACGCCCGACGTGCCGATGGTCATTCCCGAGATCAACGACGAGCACCTCGAGGTCATTGCCGCGCAAAGAGCGCGACTTGGCACCAAGCGTGGCTTTATTGCCGTAAAGCCCAACTGCTCCATCCAGTCCTATGTTCCCGCCCTCACACCTCTGCGCAAGTACGGAATCAAAGAGGTTGTTGCCACCACCTATCAGGCAATTTCGGGTGCAGGCAAAACCTTCCGCGAGTGGCCCGAGATGATTGACAACGTCATTCCTTACATCGGTGGCGAGGAAGAGAAGAGCGAGCAAGAGCCCCTGCGCGTTTGGGGCAAGGTGGAGAACGGTGAGATCGTCAAGGCTGACGCTCCCCTCATCACCACGCAGTGCATCCGCGTACCTGTCACCGACGGTCACACCGCCGCTGTGTTCGTGCGCTTTGAAAACAAGCCCACCAAGGAGGATATCCTTGATGCATGGAAGAACTTTGCGGGCAAGCCGCAGGAGCTGAAGCTCCCTCACGCTCCCGAGCAGTTCATCACCTATTTTGAAGAAGACAACCGTCCGCAAGCTAAGCTCGACCGCGACATCTATGACGGTATGGGCGTGACCGTTGGTCGCTTGCGCGAGGATACTCTCTTTGATTACAAATTTGTGGGCCTCTCCCACAATACCCTGCGCGGCGCCGCAGGCGGTGCAGTCCTCATTGCAGAGCTGCTATATAGAGAGGGATATTTTGATTGATTTTTTATGAATGATTGCGGGGGAACCTTTTTTGCAAAAAGAGGTTCCCCCGCACCCCTTCCAAAAAACTCTCTCAAAAAAGGTCAAAAAGGGAAGTCGTTAGTTCACGAATGGACGGATGGCGCTTGGGTACCACCGAGACCCTGCTCGCTAAGAGAGTTGTTTTGCTCAATATGGTAGGTGACGGCGCCCTCGACGTCCCGCAACACAAAAAGGATAGCACGAATGCTATCCTTTTTGTGTTTAAAATGTATTGACCATCAGGAAAAAATGTCATCCTGCATATCTCCCCATATTTCGGCTCCTTGATCCTGACAAATGAGGAACACGCCCGAATTAAAGATATTATAATCGTTCCATCCCAGATTGCCGTTCCAAAGGGTTCCTTTTTCAATGGCATCCCATTGCTTCATTTTTCCGTCAAAGTAAATATAGGAAACGTCAAAGCAATTATAAAACGCCTGCTCGCCAATGCTTGTAACACTTGCGGGAATATAGATTTCTTCAATGCAAGTGCAATTCAAAAATACATATGCACCAATGCTGGTAACACCATCCTCTATAACCACCTCTTCGAGGGAGCTGTTGTTTGCGAATGTGTGATCCCCGATGGTTTCAACAGAACCCGGCACAGTGATTTTGAGCAGGGATGCACAGTTTTCAAAAGCACCGGAACCCAAATAGGTCAATTTGCTTGGCAAAGTGATTTGCTCAAGAAAAAAGCAAGTATTAAATGCATTATCGCCGATGTAGGTCACTCCCTCGGGAATTACAATGTTTTTGAGGTATATGCAATAAAAGAATGCACTCCGTCCGATTTCTTGCAAAGTTGAGGGAAGAATGACCTCTTCCAGATTGTCGCAGTTGCTGAATACGCTGGCACCGATGTGTGTAATGCCTTCGGGAATTTCAATTCGTACGAGTGCATTACAACCGGCTAACATTTCGTCGGGAATAACAGTGAGATTCTCGGGGAATTGAACACTTGTCAAATTGTGGCAACTGCTGAATATGCCTTTTCCAAAGGTTGTTACGCTTTCGGGAATAGTGATGTGTACCAAATCATTGCATCCGATAAAGGCGTAATCCTCAAGGGTGGTGATGGTGTTGGGAATGGTGATGGTGGTTATACCATAGCACGCGAAAGCCATTTTGCCAATGGTTGTTACGCTTCCGTCATCGGGAATGATACTGGTGCTGCAGCCCATTACCAATTTTTTGGCTTGCGTATCAATCAGGCAGTTGTTTTGTACGTGGTAGGTGGGATTGTCCGGATTTATTGAAATACGGGAAATGTAGCAGCCGCTGAACGCATCGGGCTCAAGTGTTTCAAGCCCTTTTCCAAAATGTACCTTGTTAAGTGAGAGACAGTTGAAAAATGCGCAAACGCCAATGCTCTTAACATTGTCGGGAATGATGACCTGCGTTAGGGAATTGCAAGCCAAAAAGGCAGATTCGCCAATGCTTTCTACATTTTTGGGAATGTTTACACGCTCAAGAGATTCACAGTAAGCAAACATCTCCTCGCCAATGGTGGTGATGCAATCGGGCAGAATGATGCTTTGTAGCTCATAGCATTCCTTAAAGGAGAGCTTGCCCATGTGGGTAACGCTGTTGGGGATGATCAGGCTTGTCAGCCCCTTGCAAGAGTTGAATACGTCATCGCCAATGTAGGTCAGGGTATCGGGCAGGCTGACGCCGGTGAGCTCTGCAGAGCCTGAAAACAGTCCGTCTACCAAGCCCTTGGTGCCGTCGCGAATGATGACGTACGAGGTCTTTTTGTCGTAATCCATCGCCCACGTGTCGATGTAAGTAATGCCACCCTCAACATCCAATGCGTTATCGCAGCCGGAAAAAGAAGTGTTCCCCACAAGGGTTACCGTGTTCGGAATGTCCACGTTTTTGAGCTCTGTGCAGTTGCGGAAAGCCAGGTTTTCAATGGTGGTCAGCCCTTCGGGGAGCTCTACACTCTCTAAAGCCTTACAACCGAAAAACGCGCGATTTTCAATGGTGGTGACACCGACGGGAATGGAGATCTGCTTCAGCGACGTGCAATCGCTAAAGGTGGACTTTTTAATAGCGTCCAAATTCTTTGGGAGCGTGATGCTTGTAAGCTTTTCGCAATGTGCAAAGGCAGAGGTGCCAATGCTTGTTACACTGTCGGCAATTACAACGTCGGTAATGGTGGTGCAGTTAAAAAAGGCATCCAATCCAATTGCCGTTACGCGGTAGCCGTCAATGGTTTGTCCAATAATGATTTTTGTGTCGGTACAAGTGCCAATGCCTCTGATCGTGCAGGTTTCGCCATCAGGGTTGACGGCATATTTCAAACCGACAGAGGAAGGAGTGGTGGCAACCGTTCTGGTTTCCACCTCACCGCAGGAGCAGGTGCGCTCCTCGGCGCCCTCTTCATTCAGGGTAGCCTCTTTGACGAGCTTCCACTCGCCAAAGGCGTGCGTGTGCGAGGTTTGCGGTTGGGTGTCGTTGTTGGTTTCGGAATCGTTTTTGCAGGATGCCAATCCAATGAGCGACAGAGCCAAAAGAAATACCAATAAAGCCTTTACAAACGTGTTTTTCATAAAAATCTCCTTTCAAAGAGCTTTTCAAAAGCCTTCTCACTATAATAAACGAGAAAAAAGCGAAGATATTACAGGAACTTACAAAATATTTTCATAATCTCAATAGAAAAGACAAAACAACTCTCTTAGCGGATGGGGGCTTGGAGGGTCTCGCTGCGGCTCGTGTCACAAAAGTTGCCTGCGGCAACTTAACGTTCTGACAGTCCACCGGACTGTCATTCATTATGCTCGCGCCGCTTCGCTACCCAGCCGCTCGCGGCAGCCAAAGCGAGCGGTGCGCTCGCGCCGACTGTCTGTTAGTGAACTAATAAATTTATTTTTTGATCCTTTGTGAGAGTGCTTTTTGGAAGGGGTGCGGGGGAACTCTTTTTCGCTGAAAAAGGTTCCCCCGCAATCATTCAAAAATCAATCTTTATGCAAAGCCGCGCCGATTACGGTGCCGAACTGTGCGTTTTCGGGGATAACGAAGCGGACGCCGAAGCTATCGCCAAGAGACTCGAAAACGTTACGAATGGGCTCAATAGTCGTCAGGTTGCCAATGAGGACGATGTCACGGAGATTGTAGCTACGTGCGGCAAAAATGGAAAGCATTGCAACCGTTTCGGCAACGAGGTTAGAGATGCCGAGGGCGAGGTCGGCGTTGGTCGCGATATCCGAGACCTTACCAAAGTTAGCGGCGGTGAGGTTCTCGTTAATGCCGTGATAGGAGCGGTTTTGTGCAATGTCCTTGATGCGCAGGTCCACGTTGTCGAGGTTGCCCTCGGTGGCGAGCTTTTCAATGTGCTCGATGGTGTCCACACCAATGAGCTTGCGGGAAAGCCCGATCAGCGTTCCGCCGCCAACACCCGTGCCGCCAAGATACTTGATCTCGTGTCCGTCACCTGTGCGCTTGGCGTGGTTGATGGCAGTACCCGTGCCCATGCTGACAACGATGGCTTCCTCAAGCCCTGAGAGGTAAAGACCGCCCACACCGCTGCTGGTGAACTCGGGAACGGGAGTGCAGGGCAGATTGTAGATCGAATCCTTTACGTAAACCGAGCCGGCACCCGTCATCATGATGCGGTCAATATCCGAGAGGGTAAGCCCGTTTTCGGCGGTGAATTTGCCAAACGCGCCGTAGATCGAGGTCAAGGGATCGGTCGCACGCACGAACTGCGGAGCGATCAGCTCCTGTTTTCCGTTTTTCTTCTGGCGAAAGCCCACAATTTTGGTGGTGGTTCCGCCTACGTCAATGCCAATTACGGTTCTGTTCATAGTTTTCAAACAGTCCTTTCCAAACTTTTCTGGATTTATTATAACATCTACTTGTAAAAATTGCAAGGATATGTTATAATATTTTAGAAAGATTTTTTGAAAGGGGGAGAAAAAATGGCATTTGATGCAGGAATGCTTGCGTGCATGATCGCCGAAGTGAAGGCAGTAGCACTCGGCGCGCGCATTGAAAAGGTCTTTCAGCCGGAGCGCGACGAGATCGTTTTGCAGATGCGCAGCCTTGAGGGCGGAAAGCGCCTTCTGATCAATGCAGGCTCGTCCAACCCCCGTTTCGGTTTTACCAACGAGCAAAAAGAAAATCCCCAGTCTCCCCCCATGCTTTGCATGCTTTTGCGCAAGCATTTGCAGGGAGCAAAGCTTGCGGACGTTCGACAAGAGGGCTTTGATCGCGTGGTCACGCTGGAGTTTGAAACACGCGACGAAATGGGCTTTGATTGCCGCCGTTATCTCGTTTGCGAAATTATGGGCAAGCACAGCAACCTGATGCTTCTCGGCGACGAGCGTCGCGTCATGGCGGTACTGCACCCCGTCGATTTCTCCACATCGGCACTCCGTCAGGTTTTGCCGGGAATGACCTATGAGCTTCCCCCACCGCAGGAAAAGACCGATCCGCTCACCATCACAAGCGAGCGCTTTTGGGCACTTTGGAAAGAAGCCGCCCCCGAGCGTCCTGCCGATAAGTGGATCAGTACCACCTTTCTCGGCATCTCCGCAGCAGTTGCACGCGAGATCGTTTGGCGCGCCTCGGGCGAGACCGACACCCCCGTCAGCTTTTGCCGCGTGGATAAGCTCTGGGAGAACTTTGGCGCGATTGTTGAAATGATCCGCTCGTCGAGCTACACCCCCACAATGGTTCTGTCCGGCAGTAAGCCCGTTGAATATGCGTTTTGCGAGCTTCGCCATTACGGCAGTGATTTTGAACTCCGTCCTTATGAGAGTGCGGGGCAAATGCTGGACGACTTCTTCCACACGCGCGACAGAGAAAATCACATCCGTCAACGCGCGGCTGATATTCTGCGTATTCTGACCAACGCCGATGCGCGTTTGCGCAAAAAGATGGAGCTGCAGCGCGGAGAGCTTGCCGACTGCGAGAGGGGAGAGGAATACAAAAAGTATGCCGACCTCATTACGGCAAACCTGTATCAGCTTTCACGCGGCATGAAGGAGGCAACCCTCACCGACTATGAGGACTACCGCGAGGACGGCACCTTTGGTACTTGCACAGTGGCACTGAATAACCGTCTTTCTCCCTCGGCAAATGCGCAACTCTATTACAAAAAGTATAACAAATCCAAAACCGCTCGCATCGAGCTGACCAAGCAGATCGCCATTGGCGAAGCAGAGCTTCGTTACATCGACACGGTTTTTGATGCACTCACCCACGCCGAAACGGCGGCAGATCTGACAGAGATCCGCGAGGAGCTCTACCGCTCGGGCTATGCGTCGCGCATGAAGAATTACGCGCTTGCCAAAAAGATGCCCACGCCCACGGTTGCCGAGTTCCGCACGTCAGGCGGCTATCGCGTGCTTTGCGGTAAGAACAATCTGCAAAACGAATATATCACCCATAAGGTCGCAGGCAAAAATGACTTTTGGTTTCACGTTAAGGGCATGCCAGGCTCTCACACCGTCATGCTGACGAATGGGGACGATCCCCCAGCCGAGAACTTTACCGAGGCTGCCGAGATCGCCGCTTTCTACTCCAAGGGAGCAGAGGGTGAGAACGTTGAGGTCGATTACACCCTTGTTCGCAACGTCAAAAAGCCTGCAGGCGGCAAACCGGGCTTGGTCATCTATCATACCAACTGGTCCTGCGTGGTCACGCCCAATGCCGAGCGCATCAAGGCGATGCGTGTCAAATAAGCACACTCACGAGGTTAGCGTGAAAGTTACGCAAGCAAAAATCTCCAATGCACCTCTTTCACGCGTGAAATTCCCTAAAAATGGGGATCAACCCATTTTTGTCTCAGGCGACACGGGAATTTCATCACCATTTTGTGCTGCCGCACAGCGGCAGAATGGAGGATTATTATGAAATACGATATTGCCATTGTTGGCGGCGGTCCTGCCGGCATGACGGCTGCACTTTATGCAGCGCGTGCAGGCAAAAGCGTTGTCCTTTTTGAGGGGGAAATGCTTGGCGGACAGATTTTGCCAACGAGAAAAATTGAAAATTATCCCGCTCTCCCCGATGTGGATGGTTACACCTTTGCCGACGGGCTGACCAAACAGATCACGGCACTGGGGGTGTCGACCGTCTATGCCACAGTTACCAAGGTGGAAAAGACCGACGAGGGATTTTCGCTTTTGACAAGTGGGGAAGGGTATGAAGCAAAAGCTGTTATTCTCGCGACGGGACTCAAGCACCGCAAGCTGGGGCTTGCAGGTGAGGATGCGCTTATCGGGCGCGGCGTTTCCTTTTGCGCAACCTGTGACGGTATGTTCTTCCGCCGTCGCGAGGTCGCAGTGGTTGGCGGCGGCAACACCGCCGTGCAGGATGCCTTGGTACTTGCTGAGTATTGCTCGCGTGTTTATCTCATTCATCGCAGAAATGAATTGCGCGCTGAAAAGAATTTGGCAGAACAGATGCGCGCAAAAGAGAACATCGAGTTTATCGGTGAAACTGTGATCGAAGAGCTCGAGGGCGAGGAAGCCTTGCAATCACTCACACTGCGCAACGTTACAACGGGCGCGGTGCAATATTTGCCTGTAGCGGCACTCTTTGAGGCGATCGGGCAGCTTCCGCAAAACGCGGCGTTCTCAGGTCTTGTTGCGCTTGATGAGGATGGCTACTTTATCACAGACAACGAATGCAGAACCTCTTGCCCCGGCATTTTTGCCGCAGGAGATGCCTGCCGCAAGACCGTGCGTCAGTTGACCACGGCGGTATCCGACGGAACGGTTGCCGCGCTTTCGGCGGTGGAGTATCTGCGCTAAAGAAGAACGTATTTTCCACAGAAGTATTCCTTTAGAAAGGAGACTATGACAATGAAGATTTTGATATGCGGTTGCGGTGACATTGGAGAAACTCTGGCACGTGAATTGAGTGCGGCAGGCTATGACCTGACATTGATGGACTCCAATCCGCAAGTGCTTGAGAGCGGTATCAACCGATATGACGTTATGGCGATCCAGGGCAACTGCGCATCTATGGATGCTCTCCAACGTGCAGGCGTCAAAAAGAGCAAGCTCCTCATTGCCTGCACGGGCAGTGACGAGCTCAACCTGCTTTGCTGCATGACGGCGCGCAGTCTCAATCCGCGCATCCATACCATTGCACGCATCCGCGATCCCGAATATCTCGAGCAAGCATACGCTATGCGTGATGCGTTTGGCATTTCCTTGACCTTTAACCCCGAGCAGGATGCCGCAACCGAGCTGGAAAGACTGATCAAATATCCCGGCTTTTTGACACGTGAGTCCTTTATGGGCGGACGTGCCGAGCTGGCAGAGCTGCGCGTAGAAGAGGGGAGCCGCATGTGCAACGTGGCACTCTCTCACCTGGATAGCATCGTACGCACAAGAGTGCTTGTTTGCGTTGTTTTGCGCGATGGGGAAGCCATCATTCCCGACGGTCAATTCGTTTTGCGCGAGGGCGACCGCATCTTTGTTACCGCCGCTCCCGATGACCTTGCCATCATGCTCAAGAGCCTTGACATCGTCAAGCACAAGGCACGCCGCGTAATGGTTGTTGGCGGTGGGGCAATGTCCTACTATCTTGCCAAAAAGCTCAAAAACAGCCGCTCCATTGATATTACTATCTTTGAGAGCGATGCCGAGCGTTGTCTGGAGCTCAGCGAGCTTTTACCCCGTGCGGCAATCGTACATGGGGATGACGGAAGCTTGACCTTCCTTGAAAAAGAGGGCTTGGCACAAGCCGATGCGCTTCTTTCCCTGACCGACACCGACGAGCAAAACGTCATCGTTTCTCTTTATGCCGAGAGCTTGGGCGTGCCGCAGGTCATTACCCGTCTTGGAAGACTGGATAACTCGGCGTTTATCGACCAGCTTTCTATCGGTAGTGTTGTTTCCCCGGGCAAGCTGTGCTGCAACACCATTGTGCGCTACGTGCGCGCAATGAAGAACCGCGACGGTGCCGCCGCTGCCATTCACCACATTGCAGACGGACAAGCCGAGGCAATCGAGTTTTTGGTAGATCCCGACACCTTCCATTGCAACGATCCTTTGAAAAAGATCAAGATCAAAAAGAACGTCCGTATTGCTTGCATTGCACGCGGTAATGAGATCATCATTCCCGGCGGTGACGATTACTTCCAAGAGGGAGACAACGTAGTGGTTGTGGTAAACGGCGAGAGCACTGTGCTTGAGCTCAATGACATTTTTGAGTAAGGGGATGCCGTTATGAACTATAAAATGATGTCTCGCTTTCTCTCCCTGATCTGCATGGCAGAGGCGGTGTTTATGCTGCCGGCGCTTGCAATCAGTCTTTATGACGGACAAGGGAGAGCCGCCATAGCATTCGCCATCACCATTGGTATTGCGGCAGTTCTGTACGTCATACTCAAGCTTTTGTCGCGCAACTGCGCCAACCGCCTGACCGCAAAGGAAGGCTTTGTTTGCACCGCGGCAAGCTGGATTTTGATGAGTCTCGTGGGCTCGTTGCCCTTTGTTATCTCGGGGGAAATTCCGCATTTTGTGGATGCACTTTTTGAGATCGTTTCGGGCTTTACCACAACGGGCGCATCTATTCTTGCTGATATAGAAGCACTTTCGCGAGGTATGCTCTATTGGCGTAGCTTCAGCCACTGGGTAGGTGGTATGGGTGTACTCGTATTCCTTTTGGCGATTGTGCCCGGGGGAAAGAAGAGTGATGGCTTTACCATGCACCTGTTCCGCGCAGAGAGCCCGGGGCCTGAGGTTGGCAAGCTTGTTCCTAAGCTCCGTCAAACGGCTCTTTGGCTTTACGGAACGTATATTGCACTCAGCCTGCTTAACTTTGCTTTTTTGATGTTTGGCGACATGAACTGGTTTGAGGCATTGTGCACAATGTTCGGCACTGCAGGCACGGGTGGCTTTGGTGTCAGGGGCGATAGCCTGGGTAGCTTCAGTCCTTACATTCAAAACGTAACCACGGTGTTTATGTTGCTCTTTGGTGTCAACTTTAGCTGTTACTATCTTATCCTTCTTGGTCAATTCCGTTCGGTTATCCGCGATGAAGAATTACGACTGTATTTCTGCATTGTTGCCATTAGTATTGCCCTCATTACTTGGAACATTGCCGGAATGTACGATACTATTGGTGAGGGACTTCGCCATGCGGCATTCCAAGTGGCAAGCATTATTTCAACCACGGGATATTCCACCGTTGATTTTGACATGTGGCCCACCTTTTCAAAGGGGATTTTGACCGTTTTAATGGTTACAGGTGCCTGTGCGGGAAGTACCTGCGGCGGCATGAAGTGTGCGCGCGTTCTGCTTTTGTTCAAGGGCTTGCGTCGTAATATTCGCCAAATGGTTCACCCCAACCGCGTTGAGGTCGTACGTGTAAACGGCCGTGCCGTAGATGAAAAGGTTATGTCCGGTGTTAACGGTTACCTTTCGGCATACGTGCTTATTCTGTTCCTCAGTTTTGCTGTTCTTTGCTTCGATCAATTTCCGTCTGATCCGAATTTTTCGGGTATCGGCACAAACTTTTCGGCAGTTCTGGCATGCTTTAACAATGTCGGTCCCGGCTTTGAGGCAGTAGGACCGACGATGAACTTTGGCAATTTCAATATTCTGTCCAAGCTTGTGCTCACCTTTGATATGCTGGCAGGCAGACTTGAAATTTTCCCGATCCTTTTGTTCTTTGCTCCGGGTAGCTGGAAAAAGAACTGATCATAAAAAAGGAAGCCGTTCTTTGGAACGGCTTCCTTTTTGTTGTCTGTTATTCCATGTTGGCGGTGATGATGACATTTGCGCCCGTGCCCAAAAGGTTTTCGATGACAACGTCACCGATGTGTGCAGGCAGAGCTGCGACAGCGCGATCGATCTCGTCCATGCAGTCAAACATCAGCTTCTTGGGGATCGGGCGATCGGTCTTAACAGGGATCACGCCGCCCCCCACCGTGCGAACGGTGCTGGTAACGGTACGAACGGGGTTTGTGCACTCGTCAATGGCATATTGCTTGCCGCGCGGGCAGGTGTTGCCCGTGACCTCGGTAACGACGCCATCTTCAAGGGTGACGCTCAATTGACAACCAATAGGGCAAACGATGCAAGTCAGATTTCTTTTCATATCAGCGCACCTCCAAAACAAATTTGAGGTCCTTTGCATCTGCAAAAGCAGAGGACTTGAGGGTGATGCTTTCCATCTCACCGGGAGCCATACGGCTCTTTTTCTTTTGCGCGACTACGCGCTCACCGTCAAAGACCTTGAGGGTGACGTTTCTGTAAACGTCGGCTACGCGGAAGTAGACGGTAACGTCCTTCTCAGCCGTAATGACCTGCGGAACGGTGTAGCGCACGCGCCCGTCGGTCGAGAGGGGAATGTGAAGCTTCTTTTCAGTTCTTCCGAGAATATAAGCCGCCGCGCTCTTGCCGGCAACCTCTGCCTCCTCGGAGACGAAGTCGACAAGGTCATGCACGTGGAGCACGTTGCCGCAGGCAAAAATACCCTCGGTAGCGGTTTGTCTGTCCTGGTCGACCACCGCACCGTTTGTTACGCGGTCAAGGGTGACGTCAGCGGTTTTGGAAAGCTCGTTTTCGGGAATGAGACCAACCGAGAGGAGCAGGGTATCGCATGGGATATACTCGCGCGTCTCGGGAATGGGACGGCGACGCTCATCCACCTTTGCAATGGTAACGCCCTCAAGGCGCTCGCGACCGTGGATCTCCACTACGGTGTGGCTCAGACGCAGAGGAATGTTGAAATCATTGAGACATTGCTCAATGTTGCGCGCAAGACCGCCCGAATAGGGCATCAGCTCGCAAACGGCGTGCACCTTTGCGCCCTCCAGTGTCATACGGCGCGCCATGATCAAACCAATGTCGCCCGAGCCGAGAATGACAACTTCTTTGCCGGGGAGATATCCTTTGAGGTTGACGTACTTTTGCGCTGTGCCCGCGCTGTAAATGCCTGCAGGACGTGTGCCTGCAATGTTGAGCGCTCCGCGGGAGCGCTCACGGCATCCCATTGCCAAAATGATGGCTTTTGCCTTGAGCTGGAATACACCGCTTTCGGTGTTGGTAGCAGTGACTACGCGGTCGGGAGTGATGTCAAGCACCATGGTGCCAAGCAGGAAGGGGATGTTCTTTTCGTGTACTTCTTTTTCATAACGCCAAGCGTATTCGGGGCCTGTCAGCTCCTCACCAAAGCGGTGGAGGCCGAAGCCGTTGTGAATGCATTGTTGCAAAATGCCGCCGAGCTTTTCGTCGCGCTCCAAAATCAAAAGGTCGCGAATGCCTGCCTCGTGAGCCGCCAGAGCTGCACTCATGCCGGCAGGGCCGCCGCCAATGATGACAAGATCGATCTCTCTCATTACAGTGCACCTCCTTTGGTTTTTTGTACGTTGATGCGCGACTTGCCGCCGCACTTGGTTACATCCTCGTAGGGGATGTTCATTTCCTGTGCCAGAAGTTCAACGATATAAGGGGAGCAGAAGCCGCCTTGGCAACGTCCCATTTGTGCGCGTGTGCGGCGTTTGACACCGTCAAGGTCACGCGGACGGGGATTTTGACGGATCGCCGCGAGAATTTCCCCTTCGCTGACACCCTCGCAACGGCAAATGATGTGACCGTAGGCGGGATCTTTTGCGATCATCGCGTTCTTTTCTTCTATCGTGCCCTCGCGGAAGGCGTGGGTTGCGGGGCGGATGGGATTGAAGTCGGTCTTCTTTTCAAGTACGAGACCGGCATCACCTAAAAGCTCAACGACCATTTCGGCAATGGCAGGAGCAGAAGAAAGACCGGGCGACTCGATGCCTGCTACGTTGACAAAACGGGGCAGTGTGTTGTTGATGATAAAGTCACCTGTCGAACCGACCGCACGCAGACCGCAGAAGGATGTGATGCTCTTGCCAAAGGGAATGCCCGTGGTGTTCTCGTTGCTTTGCTGCATAACAAAGGAGAGTCCTTCGGCGGTGGTGGATTTGTCAAGCTTATCTTCGATGTCTACACCGGTAGGACCTGTGATCAGGTTGCCGTCAACGGTGGGGGAGACGAGAATGCCTTTGCCCATTTTGCCGGGGGTGCGGAAGATGGTGTGCGCAACGATCGAGCCGCATTCCTTGTCAAGGAGCACGTATTCGCCGCGGCGCGGATGAATGGAAAAGCTGTCGTCTCCTGCCATTTTGGCAATCTCGTCGGCAAACACGCCTGCGGCGTTGATGACGTAACGTGCCGAAACAGTCTCGTTGGCAGAGGAAATTTCATAATGAGTGCCAAGATTGCAAATAGAAGAAACGGCAAAATCCAATTTCAGGTCAGCACCGTTGTCCATTGCGTTACCGATAGCGGCAATGGTGAGCTCATAAGGGCAAACGATGGCACCCGTGGGCGCGTGGAGTGCGTAGAGAACGTCCGCGGAGAGGTTGGGCTCCAGTGCATGCAACTCCTCTTTTTCCAGGATGCGCAGCCCTGAAACGCCGTTCTTTTGTCCGCGCACGAGGAGCGCCTCGAGGGCGGTGCGATCCTCTTCACTAAAGCCGATAACAAGCGAGCCGTTGTTTTTGTATTTGACGCCGAGCTCCCCGCAAACGGTGGGCATCAGCTGCGAGCCGCGCACGTTGAGCTTGGCTTTGAGAGAGCCCTCTTTTGCATCATAGCCTGCGTGCACGATCGCGGAGTTTGCCGCGCTTGCACCCGTGGCAACGTCGTGTGCTTTTTCAAGGATGCAGATATTCAGTTGATAAGAAGCGAGGGTGCGTGCGATCATGCCGCCCACAACACCGCCGCCTATAATGGCAACGTCATACATAATATTTTCTTCCTTTCGTTTGGATGCAATAAAAATCAAAGATTGGAATAAAGCGCGTATAATTCGCTGTAAATACCGCCCTTTTGCATCAATTCCTGATGCGTGCCCGATTCCTCAATGCCGTTCTCGGTCAGGACCAAAATGCGGTCGGCGTTGCGAATGGTGGTCAGGCGATGCGCAATGGTAAAGGTCGTGCGACCTTGGGCAAGCTTTTCAAGCGACTGTTGCACAAGTCGCTCGCTTTCATTATCAAGCGCGCTGGTTGCTTCGTCAAGAATGAGGATGGGGGGATTTTTGAGGAACAAACGGGCAATGGAGATGCGTTGCTTTTGACCGCCCGAGAGCTTGACGCCACGCTCACCAACGTAGGTGTCGTATCCATCGGGCAGAGCGACGATAAACTCGTGTGCACCCGCCATTTTTGCGGCAGCTTGGATCTCCTCGTCGGTGGCATCCACCTTGCCGTAGGCAATGTTCTCGCGCACACTGCCCGAGAACAGGTAAACGTCCTGCGCTACCACGCCAATGCAGTCTCGCAGAGAGTGCATGGTGACCTCGCGAATGTCCTTGCCGTCAACCAAGATCTTGCCCGAGGAGACCTCATAAAAACGGGGAATGAGCGAGCAGAGCGTGGTCTTGCCGCCGCCCGAGGGGCCAACGAGAGCAATGTTCTCACCGGGTTGTACCGTTAAGTCAAGATGTGTCAAAACGTTTTTGGTCTCGGTCTCATAACGGAAGGAAACGTCGCAGAACTCTACGCGACCTTTCACATCGGAAAGAACGCTCGCGCCGGGGGCATCTTGGATCTCGGGCTCGGTCTCCATAATCTCTTGGAAACGCTCAATGCCCGAAATGCCTTGCTGGAATTGCTCGGAGAACTCCACAATGCGGCGGATCGAGGTGAGAAGGGTCGAAACAAACATCAAATAAGCAATGTAGTCGGGGGGAGTAATGGTGGGCAGGTTACCAACGCCCATCATAAAGAGTGCACCTGCGATGACAACGAGAATGTACATCAAGCCGTCAAAGAGACGGGTAGAGGAGTGGAACGCGCCCATAATGCGGTAGCGCTCGCTTTTAATGCGTAAGTAATCGCTGTTGCCCTCGCCAAATTTTCTTTGCTCCTCGTCCTCGCGCGCAAAGGAACGTGTCACGCGAACGCCGAGCAGACTATCCTCAATTTGCGAATTGAGCTCGCCGATCTGCTTGCGTGACTCGCGGAAGTTGGAACGCATACGGCGACGGAAGAAGATAGAGAGTGCCAGAATAATGGGGATGACCGAGAAGATGATGAGTGTGAGAGGAACGTTGATGGTGCAGAGCAGAATGAACGCACCGATGATCTTAACGCCCGCAATAAAAAACTCCTCGGGGCAGTGGTGTGCAAACTCGGTTACGTCAAACAGGTCGGTTGTAATGCGCGACATCAGTGTGCCCACCTTGGTGTTGTCGTAATAAGAGAAGGAAAGCTTTTGCAGGTGCGAGAACAGGTCGCGGCGCATATCGGTCTCGATCTTGGTTCCCATAATATGACCGATCGAGGTCATAAAATAGTTGGCGGCAGTATCGATGATGCGCAACAGAATATACGCACCGCCAATGCCAAAAATGAGTGTTGGAGTGAGTTCGGCAAGATTCTCGGAGGATGCCGCATCGGTAATGGTGCGCACCACCATGGGGAGCACCAGCTCGCAAACGGTGGTGAGTGCGGCGCAAAAGAGGTCAAATGCCATAATGCCGCAATAGGGCTTGTAGTAGGGCAAAAACTTACCAATGAGCCCTACGCTTCTATTTTTCTTACGTCTCATTCAGAGGCCTCCAATTCTTCATAAATTTCCATAAGACGTTCCTCAAGAGCGTTTTTCTTTTCGTCAAGCTCGGCGGCACGCACGTAGTCGGCGGCGGCAGAGCCAAAAAGTTCTTCTTCAATGACGGCAAGCTCACCCTCAATGCTTTCGCACTCGCGGCGGAGCTTGTCAAGATAATTTTTGCGCTTGCGCGCATCAGCAGACGCTTGCTTGTTTTTGAGGTACTGCTCCTTGTTGGAGCTTTGCACTGTCATCGATGCGACCGCACCGCTGCCTTCCTCAAACTCGGCAATGCGCGCGTTTTTATAGGCTTCAAATTCGCTGAACGCCTGTCCTGCGTGGTCAACGCGATAGTCCAAAAGGTCACCCGCAAAGGCGCGACCGGGCTTGAGTTGCAAAATGCGCGTTGCCAGCTTTTCGATCAGATAACGGTCGTGGGAGACGGTTACAATCGTGCCGTCAAACTGCTCAAGAGCAGATTCCAACGCCTCGCGCGAGTCTATGTCAAGGTGGTTTGTCGGCTCGTCAAGCACCAAAAGGTTCATTTGCGAGAGCATCAGCTTGGAGAGCGTCAATCTTGCTCTCTCACCGCCGCTGAGCACCGATACGGTTTTAAAGACATCCTCGCCGGTAAAGCGGAAGAGCCCCAACGTGTTGCGGATCTCGGTCTCGGTTCGAGTGGGGTAGGCGTTCCAAAGCTCGTCGAGAACGGTGTTCTCGGGGGTGAGGTTTTGGTTTTCCTGATCGTAGTAGCCTACGTGAACGTTGTAGCCCTCGGTCAAGCTTCCCGCAACGGGGGCAAGCTTGTGCAAAATGATTTTGATGAGCGTGGATTTGCCGCAGCCGTTGGGGCCGATGATCATCACGCGCTCCTGCCGCTTGATGAGGAAGGAAATATCCTCAAAGAGTTTTCTCTCACCAAACGCCATCGAAAGACCTCTTGCCTCCAGCACGTCATTGCCCGAGGTGCTTGCCTCGTCAAAGCGCATGCGAATGGCACGGGGATCGTTTTGCGGACGCTCCACACGCTCCATTTTGTCAAGCAGCTTCTGGCGGCTCTCTGCCGCAATGATGTTGCGCTCGCGGTTCCACGCGCGTTGCTGTGCAATATACGCCTCCTGACGCGCGATCTCCTTTTGCTGATTTTTCCAATGTTTTTCGGCAATTTCGCGGTCGATGCGGCGTTGCTCCATGCTCTTGGAATAATTTCCGCGATAGAGCTTTGCGCGGTGATGCTCAATAGAGAGCGTTTTGTTTGTCACCTTATCCAAAAAGTAACGGTCGTGAGAGACGATCATCACGCACTTGGGGTAGGAGACAAGAAAGCTCTCAAGCCACGCCAGCGTTTCAATATCCAAATGGTTTGTCGGCTCGTCGAGGAGCAGAACGTCAGGCTCGCGTGCAAGCTCAACCGCAAGGGCGAGGCGTGTGCGCTGACCGCCCGAAAGCGTTGACACGGGTTGGCTTGCCGCAAGCTTATCAAAGCCCAGACGCGCGAGAATAGACGCGCATCTGGAGCGGAACTCCAGTCCGCCCTCTTCCACAAATTTTTCGTTGAGGTCAGTGTACTCGCCAATGATGCGCGCGTCGCCACCCGAAAGGGATTTTTCAAGCATTGCTAAGCGTTCTTCCATTTGGAGCAGGCGAGGGAAGGAGCGGTACATCCGCTCGATCACGGTTTGTCCCTCGTCCTCGCAGTCAAATGCGCCGTCCTGCGTCAGGATGCCCATCGTCTTGCCGCGCGAGAGATAAACCTCGCCCGAGGTCGGCTCAGCTTCACCTGTAAGCAGGCGCAAGAGCGTGGACTTGCCGCAACCGTTGACACCGATGATGCCGAGCTTGTCATTCTCCTCAAGCGAAAAGGTTACCTTATCTAATATAACGGTCGTCCCCACCGAAAAGGAGAGATCGTTTGTGCTGATTGCAATCATAAAATGAAACTTCCTTTGCCGGGGTTAAAATTTGGTTTTTGCTTCTATGGCGACGCCAAGGATGCGCGCTCTGCCGATTTCAAAATCCTCGGGAGCGAGCAGAATAGGGGAGTAGTCCTCGTTCTCGGGGGAGAGGACAATGCGACGGTTCTCCTTGGAAAAACGCTTGACCGTTGCGCTCTCTCCGTCTACAAGGCAGGCAACGATGTCGCCGTTCTCGGCGTACTGCTGCTTGTGAAAAAGAACGTAAGTGCCATCCACAATGCCGCAGTTTTTCATACTGTCACCGCAAACTTCCAAATAGAAATATTCCTCTACATCATCCACGTCTGCAAACTCGTGCCCGAGCATGGTCTCGTCGGTTACGATCGGGCGACCTGCGCGGATCACGCCAATGACGGGAACCATCTTGCGCGCGCGCAAATGGCGGTAAGCCGACTCGGTGTCGCGCGTACCGCTGGAGGTGCCCATCAGCTCGTCGAGCGTGAGCGAAAAATATTCGGCAATGCGGGCAAGCTTATCCACCTTGGGGGTGGAGCGGCCGTTCTTCCAATCGGTAAAGGTCGAGGCGGCAATGCGCGTCGCCTTGGAGACCTGATAAACCGTTGTGCCCTTTTCGTGCAGGAGACGCTCAAAAATCGAGTATTCCATTCCTTTTTCTCCTTGATTTAGCAAAATGATACAATTTGTTATCATTCGTTTTGTGTAAAGCATAGAATATCAAGAAAATGCGAAATACTACTTGACAATATTTCGGTTTTCCGATATAATGTGTGTGCTACAAATATTATAACGGATTTCCGAAGTCTTGTCAATAGAAATGCAGAAATTTCGATAAAAAATTTGAAAATCCTAAAAAAACAGTTAAAACATTACGGAAAAGCGAAATAGAAAGGAAGTGAAAAAATGACGCAAGAGGAAGAAATGAAGATACGGGAGGCGGCGCGGAATTATTTGTGCGGATATCAGCTGTGTTTGGATATGCTCAAGCTGCGAAAGTATGAAAGAAGGAGAGCCGCAAAATTCGACGAGCTTTGTGATTGCGAGGACATTCTGGCAGGCGACGAGGCATATTGGAAGGCGCGCATTTATGAGATTGCCGCCTTTTTGGGCAAAATGAAAAACGGGAGAGAGAAAATGCTTCTGTATTACCGCTACGTCAAGGGCGAGAGCGTTGAGCGCGCCGCAAGCCTTTTGGGGCTTTCCCGTCGCACCGCCTACCGCCTGTGGAACCGCGCACTCCTTTCTGCAGGATTGCTTTTGGAGCAAAGAAATTGCAATACTATAAACGCCTTGTAATTCCATTTTGTTTGGGCGACCGTCGGTCGCCCTCTTTTTCTTTCTCTTTCCTTGACAATAGGGGGGAATTGTGGTACAATAAAAGGGAAGAATGAAAAGAAAGACACAAAGTGTCTTTGGAGGAACGAATGAAGAAAAAATTACTCGCAATCGACGGCAATAGCATCCTCAACCGCGCGTTTTATGGCGTGCGCCCTCTCACCACAAAGGATGGCTTTCCCACCAACGCACTGTACGGCATGATCAATATGATCACCCGTCAGGCAGAGGCACTCGCGCCCGACTACTGTGCGGTGGCTTTTGACCTCAAAGCCCCCACCTTCCGTCACAAAATGTATGATGCCTACAAGGCAGGCAGACACGCCACGCCCGAGGAGCTTTTGCAACAGTTCCCCGTGGCAAAGGAGGTGCTCAAGGCTTTGGGCTACCACGTTCTCTCGCTGGAGGGGTACGAGGCAGACGATATTCTCGGCACACTTGCACGCATGGGCGCCGAGGCAGATTGCGAGGCGTACCTGATGACGGGAGACCGTGATGCGCTCCAGCTCATCGGCCCGAGCGTGCACGTCCTGCTTGCCACCAATAGCG
The DNA here is from genome assembly GCA_015063725.1 of Oscillospiraceae bacterium. Taxonomy (GTDB): domain Bacteria; phylum Bacillota; class Clostridia; order Oscillospirales; family CAG-272; genus UMGS1865. The sequence continues at coordinate 16,953 of SVTP01000010.1, read as the reverse complement.
AGACCATCGATATGGACGAGGCAAAATTCCTTGAAAAATACACCGTTCCTTCCTCTACCTTTGTTGACGTCAAGGCACTGATGGGGGATAGCTCGGATAACATTCCCGGTGTGCCCGGCATTGGGGAGAAGACCGCCATCAAGCTCATCTCGGAGTTTGGTTCCCTTGACGGCATCTACGAGCACCTGCCCGAGGCAAAGCTCACGCCCTCGGTGAAAGCAAAACTGGAAAACGGCAAAGAGAGCGCGTATCTTTCGCAAACGCTTGCGCGCATCTGCCAAACCGTTCCGCTTGAGGAGCCCTTGAAGTCCTTGGAAAATCGCGGTATTGACCGTGCAGAGCTGCGCCGCTTGCTTCTTTCTCTTGAGTTCTCGGTGTTCATCAAGCGCTTTGGCTTGGATGCCGAGCCTGCCGCCGAGGAGACGGTTGCCGTCCCCGTGCAGGTCGCAGAGCTGGACGGCGAAAAGCTTTCAACGCTTGACGTTCTTGCCCTTGATTGGGACAGCACCTCTCTCACACTCTCCGACGGCACAAGTGTTTGGAACTGTACCGATGGGGAAGTGCGCGAGCACCTTTCGGGCAAAACCGTTGTTTGCTACGATTGCAAATCGCTTTATAAAATTCCCGCGCTCGCATTTTTGCGCGAGTGCCGTGTATATGATTTGATGCTTGGCGCATATCTTGCCAACTCGTCCAAAAGCAATTTTGACCTTTCCACTCTCGTTTCCGACTATCTCGGTGAGGTGATGTCAGGGGAAGTTCCGCGCGCGGCGTATCTGGCGCGCCTTTATCCGCTTATTTCGAAGGCGGTTGAGGAGAGCGGACAAGCCGATCTTCTTGGCGATCTTGAAATGCCGCTCGCACTCGTGCTTGCCGATATGGAGATGGCGGGCTTCCGCATTGACCGCGAGGGCATTTCCAAATACGGCGAGCAGCTCACGGCAGTTGCCGAGGCGCTTGAGGCACAGATCTATTTCCACGCAGGGCAAGAATTCAATATCAATTCTCCCAAGCAGCTCGGCGAAATTTTGTTTGACGTTCTCGGGCTTCCGCACGCCAAAAAGACCAAAACGGGATACTCGACCAACGCCGAAATTTTGGAAAAGCTCCGCCCCGCACACCCCATCGTGCAGGATATTCTCGACTACCGCCAAGTGACAAAGCTCCGCAGCACCTATGTTGAAGGACTGCTCAAGGTTGCCGACGAAAACGGTCGTGTGCATACACACTTCAAGCAGACGGGCACTGCCACAGGCAGACTTTCCTCAACCGAGCCCAATCTGCAAAACATTCCCGTCAGAACCGAGCTTGGCAGAGAACTGCGCCGTTTTTTCCTGCCCGAGAACCAAGATTATGTAATTATCGACGCCGACTATTCGCAAATCGAGTTGCGACTCTTGGCGCATATTTCAAACGATACCAATATGATCAGAGCCTTCCGCGAGGGCGTGGACGTTCACACCTCAACCGCCGCAACCGTATTTGGTGTTGCCGAGTCTGCGGTCACGTCCGAGCTTCGCAAACGCGCAAAAGCGGTCAACTTTGGCATTATGTACGGCATTGGCGCGTTCTCGCTCTCAGATGACATTGGCGTTTCTCGCGCCGAGGCGCAAGCCTATATCGACCAATACCTTGCCGGATACCCCGGCATTGATGCCTACCTCAAAGAGACCATCAAAGAGGCATACGAGGACGGTTACGTGACCACGCTCTTCGGTCGCCGTCGCTATATTCCCGAGCTGAAGGCAAGCAACGGTATGCAGCGCAAGTTTGGCGAGCGCGTGGCAATGAACAGCCCCATTCAGGGCACTGCCGCTGACATCATCAAGCTCGCAATGGTGCGCGTTCACAACCGCCTCAAAGAAGAGGGCATCGACGCCAGACTCATCCTGCAGGTGCACGATGAACTCCTCATCGAGGCTCATCGCTCCGTTGCCGACCGCGCCCTTGAAATCCTCAAGCATGAAATGGAAAACGCTGTTTCCTATTCCGTCCCCCTCGACGTGGACATTCACATCGGCAACAGTTGGTACGAGGCGAAGTGATTTTAGAAGGTGAATGCGGGGGAACCTTTTTCGCGAAAAAGTGTTCCCCCGCACCCCCTCCAAAAAGCACTCGCACAAAAATACAAAAATGGAATTTTTAATTCACTAACGGACGGGCGGCGCGAGGTAAACCTCGCTTTTGCTCTCGCGAGCGGCTAGGGACCACTAACCCTATCCGCTAAGAGAGTTGTTTGGCGGTCCGCTTTTGGGGATTTATAAAAATCAAAAAACAACCGGTAGGGGACGGCGCCTCGACATCCCAAAAACGAACAAATTTCCGCTTGCCCCAAATCAACCGGTAGGGGAGTGCCTTGGTGCTCCCGAAAATGAACGGTTATCGTAAATAAAAACGGGCGAACACCGTTCGCCCCTACGGTGTATATTAAATTTCTTGTAGGGATCGGCGTCCCCGACGGTCCGCTTTTGGGGATTTATAAAAATGAAAAATCAACCGGTAGGGGAGTGCTTTGGTGCTCCCGAACCACCGCAAATGAACTTTCTTAGCGCGCGGGGTCTTGGTGGCGCCCACGCGCTCGCGACAGCAAAAGCAAGCGGAACGCTTGCGCCGACTGTCTATCCGTGTGAAACGATTTATTTTCTTTAACCCCTTGTCAGCAAGTTCTTGAGGGGGTGTGGGGGAACTTCTCGAAAGAAGTTCCCCCACGAAACCGCATCCCTTACGAAAGGAGACCTGCCAATGAAATATAATATTGAACGCGCGTGCATTGAGATGTCGGTGCGCGAATTGTGTGAGATGGCGTACTCGGGCGGAGACTTGGATCTGCGACCTGGGACGGGTGGCGGCAGGCCTTCTTTTTTGCGCGCGGTTCTGGGGGCAAAGATACACCGCAAGCTGCAAGCAGCCGCGGGAGCGGGGTATCAAGCCGAGGTGACAATGACGCACGCCGAGCAATTTCACGGTCTTACCTTCGAGGTCGAGGGACGTGCAGACGGCGTGATTGCGAGCGATCCTTACGTTGTGGACGAGATCAAGACCGTCAGCGGCTTTGCCTTCTCGCAATCACCCGCGCAAATTCACTTTGCGCAGGTCAAGTGTTACGCGCACTTTTTGTGCCGCGCAAAAGACTTGCAAAGCATTCAAATTCGCCTGACCTACTATCGCGTAGACGACGGCGAGATCCGATACATCGAAGAAGAACACACCGCCGATGAGTTGGCGGAGTTTTATGCCGATCTTCTTGCACGCGTGGAATATCGCGCAAGGATCCTTGAAGAGCGCCAAACGGTGTTGCTTCCTGCTATCGCAGGCGGCAGATTTCCGTTTTCCTCTGTCAGAGTGGGGCAGGATGACCTCATCCGCGCCTGCTACCGCGCCATCAGCACGGGCAAGCGACTGTTTGTTGATGCCCCTACGGGAATCGGCAAGACCGTCTCCACGCTCTATCCCGCATTGCGCGCTCTTGGCGAAGGGAAGTGCGAAAAGGTCTTTTATCTGACCGCTAAGGCGGCAACGCGCCGCGAGGCGTACTCTGCATCTGCGCAGCTGTTTGCGGCAGGCTCGCGCCACCGCACCGTGGTGCTCACCGCACGCGAGCAGGTCTGCGTGAATAAAGAAGCCAAAGAAGATGCCGCAGGCATCTCTCGCCATTGCAATCCACAGGATTGTCCGCGCGCACGCGACTTTTACGAGCGCGCCCCCCTTGCCATTTGCGAGATTTTAGGGCGACAGAGCGGATACAGCCGTGCCGTGGTGGAAGAGATCGCGGCAAAATACAATATCTGTCCTTATGAGTTGCAACTCGAGCTTTCGGAGTTCTGCGATGTCATTATTTGCGACTATAACTACGTTTTTGATCCCCAAGTGCATCTGCACCGCTACTTTGGCGAGGATGTACCGAGCGGAAGATACGCCGTGCTTGTGGACGAGGCACACAACCTGCCCGACCGCGCTCGCGCAATGTTTTCCGCATCCCTCAAATGCAGTGATCTTGCCCCCGCGCTTGAGACGTTGCCGCCCGAGAGCAGATTGCGCGACCATCTTCACAATCTTTTGGGACTTATGCAAAGCTACCGCAACCTTTGCCGCGACACCCTGCAAACCGATGGGGAAGGCATTGAGCGCGGATACGACCTCAACCACGGAGCGATGGAATCCTTCCATACCGCCGTACGCAAGCTGCGCCCCATCCTGGATGCGTGGATGCGAACCCACTGCGGCGAGATCGGTGAGAGCGAGGTCTGGACGCTTTCGGGTGCGCTCCGCCGCGTAGAAACGATTGCTGAAATCTACGATAAAACCCATGTTACCTTTGTTGAGGTCGAAGGGGAAGAGCTGACTGTTCGCCTTATTTGCCTTGACCCCTCGCAAGCACTTGACGAGCGGTTGCGCAAATTGCATGGATGTGTCTTTTTCTCGGCAACCATGGTGCCCATGTCCTACTACGCCGATGTTCTTGGCGGTGGCAAGGGTGGCTCTTCCAAGCACTCCACCATCCTGCATCTGAAGTCTCCATTCGATCCCGAGAACTTTGCGCTTTGCACCGTCAATACCATAAGCACAAAGCTTGAGGACCGTCCGCGCTCCTACAAAAAGCTGGTGGACGTCATTGCTGCTACGGCATCGGCAAAGCCAGGCAACTACATCGTTTATTTTCCGTCATACGACTATATGAACCACGTGCAGGAGCTGTTCTCCAAAAAGTACCCCAAGGTCACAACCGTAGTGCAAAAAAGGGGCATGACCGCCCCCGAGCGCGAGCAGTTTTTGGAGGCCTTCAAGGATGATGCCAATTTGCGCATCGGCTTTTGCGTGCTTGGCGGCTCCTTCTCCGAGGGTGTCGACCTGCCCGGCAGACAGCTCATCGGTGCTATCGTGGTGGGCATGGGATTTCCGGGCATTTCAAACGAGGGCAACATTCTTTCCGAATACTACGAGAACACGCGCGGCTCGGGCTTTGATTACGCCTACCGCTACCCGGGCTACAGCCGCGTTTTGCAGGCGGCAGGGCGCGTCATCCGCCGCGACGATGACTTCGGCGTGGTGGTTCTTGTTGACGATTCCTGGGGAAGTGAAAAAGGGAACGATGAGTGGGACGCTCACTGGTCCAAACCTGCAACAATTGCAAGAAGCGCCTCTGAACTTGCAGAAATATTGCGAATTTTTTGGAAAAAAATCAAATAATCGAAAATTTTTGCAAAAAATAATCAAAAATCTTGCAAAAACCTATTGCATTTTGCGCGCGTGTGTGATATACTGTAGCAGATGACTAAAAGCGTGCAAGGAGACCTAAGATGATTTTCTCACAAATGAGTCGCGCCGAACAGCTGGCGCGACTGCAAGAACTCAGAACCGAATACCAAAAGCAAAAGGCAAAAGGACTTTCCCTTGACCTCTCCCGTGGCAAGCCCAGCCCCGACCAGCTCGATTTGATGAACGATCTGTTCGACAGTATGGATTCGAGTGTGGATTGCTACACAGAGGATGGCGTTGACTGCCGTAACTACGGTCTGCTCAGCGGCATTCCCGAGGCAAAGAGACTGTTCTCCGACCTCTTAAATGTCCCCGAGAAGAACCTCATCGTTGCAGGAAACTCCTCACTCAATCTGATGTATGACCAGGTCATGCGTGCCATGATCTACGGCGTTTGCGATAGTCCTCGCCCGTGGTGCCGTGAGGAAGAGATCAAATTCCTCTGTCCCTCTCCCGGCTATGACCGCCATTTTGGCATTTGCGAGTCCATCGGCATCAAAATGATCATGGTCAGAATGACTCCCACAGGCCCCGATATGGATACCGTTGAAAAGCTCGTGGCAAACGATGCTTCCATCAAGGGGATGTGGTGTATTCCGAAGTACTCCAACCCCGACGGCATCACCTATTCCGACGAGACAGTTGCGCGCTTGGCTTCGATGAAGACCGCCGCACCCGACTTCCGCATCTTTTGGGATAACGCCTATGCGGTGCACGATCTTTATCCCGACCGCCACGATACGCTTGCCGATATTTTCGAGGCTTGCACGGCGGCAGGCAACCCCAACCGCCCCTTCTTCTTTGCGTCCACCTCAAAGATCACCTTCCCGGGTGCAGGTGTAGCAGTGATGGCGGCATCCAACGAGAACCTGAAGCAGATCCTGCCCATCATTTCCGCGCAGACCATCGGCTTTGATAAGCTCAATCAGCTCCGCCACGTCCGCTATTTCAAAAATGCAGAGAACATTCACGCCCACATGCGCAAGCTGGCAGAAAAGCTGCGCCCCAAGTTTGACCTCACACACGAGATCCTTGAGCGCGACCTTGTTCCTGCAGGCATCGCACATTGGACGCGCCCCTTGGGCGGATATTTTATCAGCTTGTTCGTTCTTCCGGGAACGGCAAAGCGCACATGGACACTTTGCCGCGAGGCAGGTGTCACCATGACCAACGTCGGCGCGACCTATCCGTATCGCCTCGACCCCGATGACAGCAATATTCGAATCGCGCCTACCTATCCCAGCCTGGAAAATCTCGAGTCGGCTATGTGCATTCTCACCCTTTGTGCACGTATCGCCGCCCTCGAAAAGCTGACGGGAGAAGCAGAAGCGTAAAACAGTGCGGATCGCTCCTCAAAAAAGAGCGGTCCGCGCTTTTATCTCACAGAAAGGAGCCGCCCTATGACGCAGGCATCGCGCAATCCGTTTCCGCACAGTGATAGCAACAAGCGGTATTATACATATGACTACTATCTGCGCCATACGCTCGGCGCAAAATGTGCCAAGCTCCCACTTGATATAGGTCTTTCTTGCCCCAACATCGACGGGCGTTGCGCTACGGGCGGCTGCATTTATTGCTCGGGGCGGGGGAGCGGTGACTTTGCCCCCGAGGCGACCTTGTCTGTTGCTGAGCAAATTCAAAAGCAAAAAGAAAACTACGCCCACAAGTGGGACGTCAAAAACTGCATTGCCTACTTTCAAGCGCACACCAACACCTACGCGCCGCTGCCATTCCTCAAAGAAAAATTCGAAGAAGCTTTGGCGCAAGACGGCATCGTAGGGCTGAACATCGCCACGCGCGCCGACTGCTTGGAGGATGACGTTGTGAAATACCTTGCATCTCTTGCCGAGCGCACCACGCTGACGGTGGAGCTTGGATTGCAAACCTCAAACGATGAGAGTGCCGCGCGCATCAACCGTGGGCACGATTTTGCAACCTTTTGCCGCGGATTTGCAAAGCTGCGCGCCGCAAGCGCCAAGATTGGCATTTGTGTGCATATCATCCTCGGTCTCCCCGAAGAGGACGACGAAACCATGTTGACAACCGTGCGCGAGGTAGCCAAGCTGCACCCCAATCAGATCAAAATACACCTGTTGCACGTCCTTAAATACACGCGCCTTGCCGAGCTCTACGAGAGCGGCGAATACACGCCCATGGAAAGGGAACACTACATTCGCTTGGTCGCCGATGCACTGGAGCTTCTACCACCCGATGTCGTCATCGCGCGCCTGACGGGCGACGGCATGGCAGATGACCTGCTCGCCCCCCTCTGGAGCCGCAAAAAAACAACGGTTATCAACGATATTGATAAACTCCTTTTTGCAAGAGATTCTTGGCAGGGGAAGAAACACGAAAACTAAAAAGCAAGACTGAAAACGGTTAAATAAATTTGAATGTGTCGAGGATTTTTATGAGAGAAATTAGTTTACAAATGATAAATCGTCGTGTATCTTCAGACTGGTGGAAAAAGCTTGTCAAATACTTCGTGCAAGTAGGTGATAGCTTGGAGATCAGATGTTGGAAGGAAGAAGCTGCTGAAATTCAGAAAGCATCAATATATGGAAATCCCATCAACGATAATTACGAGGTCTCCATAAAGGGAGTTGTTTCCAAGCAATTTATTTTGGAGCTGTTGTCAGAAGATCCAACAGATAAAAGCATCTACAATAAAATGACAAAATATTTCACGATTAATGTCGAGCATAAAGGATGCAAATTCTGTAGTGCACATTATGGAACGGAGATATATTTAATAGGTGTGTCTGACGAGGATATTGCCTTTTTCCAAAATGTAATGAGAGAATATACGGAAGAAGATTTTAGTATAGCGATAGATAAATAAATCCAAAATAGTAAAGGAGTGTGATGACATGAGTGTTTGCAGAATCATTGCCTCGGATATGCCTTTGGCAGAGTTTGCGCCGTCGCAAAATTATCCTCTTGAAATAAACGTTGATAAAGGCACAATATACGATGGTGGCGCAGATGACAATTACTTCCTAAACACTTTTGCAAATGTTCAGGGGTATACCAAAAAGAAATACGGTGTTAGTCTGGAATGGCAATATACAGATGGCAGAGCAAAGCAAATCATTGAATACATCAAAACCGCCTTGTTAGAAGTGGATAGTGTCGAATTTTGGCTTGTGTGGTTAATGGACTGCTATGAGTTTGAGGAAAGACCGTTTGTTCACAAAAAAACGATTTCCATAGACGAATTGGAGATAGAGCATATCAAAGAAATTGACAGTGCTATCATTTGGAATACGCCAGACAAAATGTATCCCAACCGACCGTCCTTTTATTGCTTAACGGTAATACGGTAAATGACTCAAAAATGACAAAACAAACAATCCAAGGAAGATAACCACGACTCAAAACGAGCCGTGGTTATCTTAATAGTATTGACATTTGCGCCAAATTATGGTATCATAAAATTGGTTAGATCTCTAATCAATAAAAATTACACAAGGAGGTTATTTGTATGAAAAAAACGGTTGCTTTATCTTTGGTGCTCATTTTGCTTGTGTCCTGCTTGGCTTCCTGTAATTTTTTGGAATATGACAAGGGCAACAATGACAATACCACAGAGCACACGCATGATTGGAAATTCAAAAGTCAAACAAGCGATTGCTGGTCTACAACCGTGACCCAGGCTTGTTCAAAATGCGGCATGGAGCAATTCCTTCACGGCAATTCGGTTTTGCCGCATCACAGTTGGGTAGAAGAAACAGGGGACGGCAAAACAACCTTCGATTGCACCCGTTGTGAAGAATCCATTACTTTTGTAAGCGAAATACGCGAATTCGATTACGCAAACGTTCTTGAGCAATACAAAATCGGCGACGCCGGTGTCATACACGAGAACTTTAAGAACCCCTATGTTGAGCGTGAGGACATAAGTGCAATCGATGCGATCATAAGAGCAAAGTTTGAGCTTACCATTGAATACGATACAATTTCCGTATCCCATGATAAGGCTTCGGATATGTGGTGTGTGAGCTTTTGGACATTGGATCTGCCCGGCGCTTGTCAGGACGTTTACATAAACGGCAAAGGCTTAACCTGCTATATCGTTTATGGGGAGTAGTTTCCCAAACAAATTTGTAAACATTTTTGTTTTTTTGCAAAAAAGACGTCGAAGCGTGGTATAATAGAAGCATCTCGAACTCAGGAGACGTTTATGAAGACTTTTAAAAAAATCAAACAATGGTTCACGGGCGGTTGCGTGTGGTATGCAATCATTTCTCTGATATTTCTCATCATCGACTTGATAATTTCGCAAAAAGATGCCACGCACGTCATTTCTTCTACATCCTTTTTGCTCATTTTTCCCTTTGGACTTGCAATGTCGGGGGCAGGGATGTTATACAAGAGTAAATTGCCGCGCTGGTCGCGCATCCTTTCGCACTACGTCATCTCTATCGTATCCTTCTTACTTTTTATGCTTCTGCCTGCAGGCAGCACCTCGTCAGGCGTTTACGTGCTCCTCATGCTCGTATTGCTCAGCGTAATCTATTGGATCCTTTTTGCTCTGGTACATATCTTTGCGGCGCGTTGGAAGCGCGTAGTCGAAGAGGATTGATGCAAAAGGAAGGCTCCCCACATGAAGACTTGGTTAAAATTGCTTACTGTTTTTTCACTTCTTTGTGCCATGACAGTATCTGCCCAAGCCGAAAGTAGGGAGCCTTTCGTTTTATCAAAAACGCAGGAAGACGCCCTTTCGGGCGTCTTCTTTTTTGGGGAATCGACAACAGCGCATCTTGCTCGAACGGGTGGCATTCTTGATACCGCCGAGGGGCGCGGCAGGGTTTTGCGCGACGAGAGCGGCACACGCTATTTGGATATGCGCATTTTGTCCTCACCCGTCATTTATTACGGAGAGGGAAAGCCCAAAGAGATCTCCTTTGCCGAGGCGGTGGAAAGAGCCCAACCGCGCGTGTTGGTGCTCTCCTTTGGGCTCAACGGCATCACGCGCTGGAGTCGCGATCCCGATGCCTTTTTGCGCAACTACCGCGCACTCATCGAGGGTATCCGTTCGCGCTCGTCCGACACGCACATCCTCTTGCAATCGGTCTACCCCGTGGGGGAGAACACCATTTTTTCTCTTTCCAAAGAGGAATTGAACCGACAGATCTGTCATCTCAACACCCATATCGCATCACTCGCAGATGAGTACGAAGCCGTCGATTATGTCAACACCGCCGCGCTCCTATCGGATGCGAGCGGTGCACTTTCCCCGACCTATGACATGGGCGACGGCATTCACCTGACCAACGAGGCGTATGATGTTATTTTGCGTTTTTTGAGCCAACACATCCAGAAAATCGAATAATCCAAAGAGGAGAACCCAATGAAAAACAGAAGAACAAACGCCGCAATCGCGGCAATCTTAACACTTTTGAGTGCCGTTTACATTCTTGCGGCATGTAGCAAAAAAGAGGAAGAAGGAGACTACAAAAAGGAGATCAACACCCAAGAGATTGCCACCGCGCTTTCCCAAAAAACGCCCACCGCCAGCGCGTGGATCAACGAGGACCAATATTTTATTGAAGAATACGTCGATATTCCCGACTATATCAAGGAGAGCAGTATTTATTACGCCAAAAACACCAACGACCTCGACGAGTTCGGCATCTTTTTGGTAGAAGAGGGCAAAGAGAAGGCAACGCGCCTGCTTTTGCTGCAAGGATATCTGCAAAAGCGCTATACCGAAAATCAGGAGTGGTACAACTCCTATATGCCCACCGAAACGCCAAAGCTGCGCGATGCCGAGGTGCGCATTTACGGCAACTGCGTGGTCTATGCAGTCCTGTCCTCCGAGCAACGCACCGCATTCTTTGCGGAGTGTGAGAAGCTCCTCAAGGAGCAAAAATAAAAGGAGAGCCAATTTTGGCTCTCCTTTTTCATTATACCAACAAATAGTTCACCCCCGCAAGCGATGCCGTCGAGTCGGCGGCTGCCGCTTGTGCCTGCGGTGGCAAGGTGTTGATCCCCGTCAAGTGCGAGAGCGGCTTGTGATATTTCTTGGCAACGCTCCAAAGTGTGTCAGAGGGGGCGGGGAAGCATACGGTGCATTCTCCCTCGGGCTTTTGACATTTGTCGCCCACGTTGCAATGGGAAAGATATTGGATTTTTGTCCCCGTGCGTGTCATCAGCGAGACAGCGATCTCGGCATCAATTCCAAGGCGCTCTCCATCCGCACGAGCGCGACAGCTGATGGGACTGATATGCACAAGGGAATCGGAAAGTCCTACCTCTTTTCCCTCTGCCTCATAGCGGAAGGGTAATTCCACTTCTTGCGAGGAGATCTCCCCCGCCTCGTCGCAAAGCACCAGGTGCACGCGGCAACGCCCCGTGAGAATGTCCCGACCGTTCTCCTCGGCAAGCTCTTGGGAGAGCGGCAGCAGTTGTGCATCCACCACACTCATTCCCGCCTTCAGTCCCGCTTCCTCGGCGGTCAAGGTCTGACCCAGCGAAAAGTTTGCGCACACGCAGCTGCGCGACTGTGCAAGCGTTAAGAAATCGGTTCGGCTCTCGCTTATCGACTCCAGTGCATAAGCATCACGCACGTAGGTTAGGTTGCGGTCGCGTTGTGCGCGCCCTTGCAGAATGAGGGAAAGATCGCACAAAATGCGCCCGTCCTCAACGGTCACACTTGTGTCGGCGCAGGTGCCAAAGGCAGATGCCGCGCAGTTGACCTCGCAGCCATCCACCTCAATCGCGCTCTCAAAAGGAATACGCCGCAAGAGTTGAGAGGGCGGGAGCCCTGTAGCATCGTGTGCACAAAGCAGCTTGAGGGCAACCTCACCGCGGCAGTTGATGCATCCGCTGCCCGCGGTCGCTTCCGAAATAAAGACCTGCCCATCGGCGCATACCACACGCACATCCTCGCTTTGCGTATCACAAATGATCTCATCGTGAAGCATCAGAGGCTCGCCCACACCCGAAAAGAGTTCAGAGACGTCGCAAGAGCCGTATAGCTTTTCAGCGGCAAAGCCGGAGAGCAGGTCGCCGTTCTCGATCAGACGAATGCCAAAAAGGCGCATCCTTGTGCGCAAGCGGCACTTGACCGAGAGCTTTCTGGGAGCCAGCACGCGCGCGTTGCAGGGTTCGGGCAAAATGTCCGCGTCGCAAACCAATCCCTCGCCCAAAGCGGCATCGGATGGCAGATCCGTGGGGATCCCAATGCGGTATTCCGCCGCGTGCGAGGTGGAATAAAGCGCGCCGTCATTTCCTGTATAAAGGATGCAGAAATCCACCGTACCGGAAAGCTCGGTGTTAGCAGCTCCTACGTAGCGCGCAGGGGGAGAGACGGTTGCGCTGACACGCACAAGGCGCTTGACCTCGGGGCGATAGTCGGGCAGAGAGACCTCTGCCGTTACCTCGCTCATTTCCTGTTTATCACAAAGCAGCGTTTGCACGCGCAGAGCGGTGGAGTCGTTTTTCGTGTAGTTGTCCATATAGGTTGCTCCTTTTCTATCCGTTTTTGTGCTACATCCTATGCAGGAGATGGGACAAATATGAGCGTTCAAAATAGCATTTATTTATCTAAAAAAGCCGTTTTTTCGTTTTTTTGTACTTTTTTTAGAAAAAAGAGAACACCAAAAGTAACAATTTTTTACATTTGACAATGTGAAAAATGGACAAATTCCATCTCCAAAACCGTCGAAATTCCCAAATTGAAACATCAAAATTGGTGCAAGATGCTACAATGTGCAAAAAAGTTGGTAGAAATTTATAAAAAAATATGTTGACATTTCACAAAAAAGTGTTATAATTAAGGTGTAGAATACTTTTTGAAGCGTTGGAAAGGGCTACCCGATGAACAAGAACGAGCAAACTGCACATCTTGCACTGATCAGTGCCGCCAAGGGTGGCGATGAGAGTGCTTTTGAAGCTCTCCTTGAAGCGTACGAGCCCCTCATCGACAAGATGAGTCGTGCCTTTGCAAACGTAGAGGACGATTCCGAAAGTCAAGAGGATCTGCGCCAAGAGGCTTGCATCGCTTTTTATAAGGCAGTGCAAAGCTACGATAGCGAGCAGGCAGAGGTCGCCTTTGGGCTTTATGCCAAGCTCTGCGTGCGCAACCGACTGATCTCCTACACCCGCAAGCTCCGCCGCCGCGAGTCGGTGTTGCCGCTTGAGGAACGCATCAAAATAGAAGAGGACGTCACCGAGGGAGTTGTTGCCCAGGAGGCGTATATGGAGCTCTACCGTCGCATTGAGGCAGTGCTCTCTCCCTACGAGAGCCACGTTTGGTGGCTGTATCTCTCGGGGCAGACCACAGGCGCCATTGCCGCAAGCCTTGGCAAGGATGAAAGAAGCGTGCAAAACGCCATCTACCGCATCCGCAAAAAGTTGCGCGCCGCGCTCCACCCAAACAGTTCAATGCCCGAATAGCTTAAACAAAGCGTTGGAGGCAACTCCAAAGATGGCGGTGAAAATCCGCCGAGGGTAAAAATACACCATTTTCACAACAAAGAGAGGATTACACACATGTTCCAGGAAGAAATCAACGATGCAGTAGTAGCAGAAGAAGTAGTAGAAAAAGAATACGTTGATGAAACGTTGGTCTGCAAGGATTGCGGTAACGAGTTCGTTTTCACCGCAGGCGAGCAGAGATTCTACGATGAAAAAGGCTTTTTGAATAAGCCCAAGGCTTGCAAGGCTTGCCGCGATGCAAAGAAGAACGCAGGCAAGGCTCCCCGTGAGTACTTTACCGCTGTTTGCGCAGATTGCGGCGGCGAGGCAAAGATCACCTTCCAACCTTCTACCGACCGTCCTGTTTACTGCAGCGCTTGCTTCGAGGCAAGAAGAAAGGCTCAGGACTAATCCACAACCCCATTGTCTGTATCGTTTCTTGGTTTTATAGAATCTGCAACAGGTTGATAACTCTCAGAACATATAGCAAACGCAAAAAAGAGACACCGAGCATCCTGCTCGGTGTCTCTTTTTTGACAGTATTTGCTCTCGGGAGTGATAAAAAGCAAAGAAAAAGCATCATTTTTGTATATTTTTTTTGCAAAGTACTTGCATTTTTCAAAAAAGTATATTATAATAAATGTGAATAGTTCTATTGTTCTTATTTCAGGAGGATAATTATTATGGTTTATAAGGGTAGTCGCTGTGCAAATTGCGGTGCAAGAATGAGACTGGTAAAAGTGACAAAAATCAATACGTTCCGTACTCCTGAGGCGTGTCAGTATGACCTCAGTGTTTCCGGTCGCGCACTTGGCGAGGTTACCAAGGCTTCGTCTCGCGAGTTGTTGTGCACTTGCTGCGGTTATCGTGCACCTGCTATCGAAACCAAAAAGGCAATTAAAAAGAGAAAGAAGAGAATTGGCCTTAAGATCATCATTTGCCTGATTGCCGCTGCAATCGTTGCATTTGTTATCTATAAGTTTGGTGATACCATTGGCGCATTCTTTGCTCAAAAGTTCATGCAATGGTTTAAGTAAGCAAAAGCTACATCAAATAAAGAACAAGCACGCCGGCGCGTGCTTGTTCTTTTTGTTATGCCAACAACTCGCCGATCTTATCGGAAAGCTGTATAAACTCTGCAATGTCAAGGCGCTCACCACGAACGGTAGGCTCAAAGCCGCAGTCGGCAATGACTGCGTTGATTTGGTCTTTTGTAAGCTCCGAGAATCCTGCCGAGAGGGCATTGGAGAGCGTCTTGCGGCGTTGCGCAAAGGCTGCCTTGATGGTGCGGAACATCAACGCCTCATCCTTGGGGTGATAGGGGCGCTCCTTGTAAAGACGGATGCGAATGACCGCAGAATCTACCTTGGGAGCGGGGATAAACTTGTCGGCAGGCACCACAAAGAGCTTTTCCGCCTCGCCGTAATAGGAAAGCACCGCCGTAATGGCACCGTAATCCTTGCCGCCCGCAGGAGAGCAAAGACGATCGGCAACCTCTTTTTGAATCATGACCGTGATGTAGTCAAAGGGGAGACCGCACTCCAAGAGCTTCATCAAAATGGGAGATGTAATATAGTAGGGAAGATTTGCACATACTGAAACAGGACCGTCCTCAAACGCAGGCGCGAGGAGAGCCTCAAGGTCGGCTTGCATTACGTCCTCGTTGTGAACGGTGACGTTGTCAAACTCACCAAGCGTGTAATCGAGAACGGGAATGAGACCGCGGTCGATCTCCAGCGCGACCACGCTCTTGTGGCGCAGCGCCAGCTCATAGGTCAAAGTACCCATCCCGGGACCGATTTCAAGAATGGTGCTGTTGGCATCCTGACAGCAAGCATCGGCAATATCCTCAACCACCGAGCGGTCGGTCAAAAAGTTCTGCCCAAACTCCTTGCGAAAGGTCAGGTGGAACATACCCATCACTTGTTTTACAGTTTTAATGTCACATAAATTCATAGGGGAACTCCTATTCAAACGTTTCTGACATTATTCTACCACACATTCGTGCCAAAATCAAGAGCGGCGGAAATAAAAAGAAAAAATGTTATCCTTTTTTAAAAAAGGATATTGACAAAAGCGAAAGAATCGGGTATAATAGATACGTTGTCAAAATCCAATATGCTGGTGTAGCACAGTCGGTAGTGCAGCTGATTCGTAATCAGCAGGTCGTGTGTTCGAGTCACATCACCAGCTCCAAAGTCTCATCGAAAGGTGAGACTTTTTTACGAAATACTGTTTTCTCTTTGGAGGCGTCCTATATGAAACCTATTGAAATTGTTGCACAAGTCGTTGGCATATTTGGTATGCTCCTCAGCGTTCTTTCCTATCAGCAAAAGGGAAAGGCGCGTATCCTGATGTTCCAGCTGCTTGGCTCGGTGCTGTTTGTGGTCAACTTCTTCCTCTTGGGGGCGTTCTCGGGCGCGATCCTCAATGTCGTTGCCATTGTTCGTGCTCTCATCTTTATCTACGAGGACAAAATTCACGGCGACCACCTCGCGTGGACGATTGGACTGACTGCTGTTTACATCCTTTCCTATGTTTCGGTGTTCACCGTTTTTGGCAAAGAAGCAACGCCTCTGAACCTCGTTCTCGAGGTCCTGCCCGTCATCGCCATGACCGTTACAACCATCGCATTCCGTCATAAAGAGGACAAGATTCTGCGCCGCGTGGCGTTCATCAGCTCGCCTCTGTGGCTGACCTATAATGCCATCTTCTTCTCGCTCGGCGGCATCATCGGCGAGACACTCAACCTTTCCTCTGCCATTATCGGCACCATCCGTTTGGATAGAAAAAAGGAAGAAAACAAAGCAGAAAAACAATAAAGCACAAAACGAGATAGCATTTGCTATCTCGTTTTTCTACTTTCTTAACGAGCAGGGTCTCGGTGGTCCCTGCGAGTTAGCGGCAGCAAAAGCGAGGTTTTACCTCGCGCCGCCCGTCCGTATGGAAACTAACAAATTCATTTAGCCATTTTTGTGCAAAAGTTTTTGAGGGGGTTAGGGGGAACTTTTTTCAAAAAGTTCCCCCTAAAAACGCCCCGTTATCCTTCCAGTTGTCTCCCAAGAAAACCTGCAGCGGTGAGGATGAGCTTGGTCTCTACCTCGGCGGCGGGAAGATCGCGGCGGTCGGCGCCGGGGGTGTCGCAAACGGATGCCACGCAACCGGCGATGTCGCCCTCGCTGATAATGGGCATAGCACAGCTGATATAGTGGGCACTGCCGTCGGCGAGGACGGGCAGAGGAGTATCTCCCTCGTGCCAAACGTAGAGCGAGC
>SVTP01000035.1 GCA_015063725.1 Oscillospiraceae bacterium | reverse complement strand
GCGGTGAGCCTCGGCTCACCGCTTTTACTGTGAAATAAGCGATTCAAGCCTAAAAACTTGAGTCGCTTACTTTTTTTTAAGAAATTGTAAATATACACACTTTACCCTTGACAAAAGTGGTTTCATGAACAGGATGACACTTACGGCGCACAGTGTTACATCCGCCCCAACGTGGCAGCTACGGGCGAGATCCTTTTTGACCTGATCAAACGCTTGGCAGAGGAGGAGCGCATTACCGTTGACGAGGCAATGTGCATCGACCTTTATGCCGCTATCAGTGGGGATACAGGATGCTTCCGCTATTCCAATGTTACCCCCAAAACGCATATCCGCGCCGCCGAGCTTGTGGCAAGCGGCATCGACTGTGCCGACATCAACCGCCGTTTGTTTGAAAACAAAAGTCTGGAGCGTCTGCGCGCGCAGTCGGCGGCGATCTCCAATATGGAGCTCTTTGCCGACGGCAAGATCGCAGTTGTAACCTTCCCATATGCTCTCAAGATAGCACTGGGATTGAGCGATGCGAATCTGGATGCTCTGGTTGACATTCCGCGCTCACTTTCGGGTGTTGAGGTCGCACTTTGCATCCGCCAACCGCTCCCCGAGGGCAAATTCCGCGTATCCTGTCGCTCCAACGGTTCGTATGACGTTGCCGCGCTCTGCCGTAAATTCGACGGTGGTGGACACGCACGCGCCGCAGGGTGCACCTTGACGGCACTCGATATTGGCGATGCCATGCGCCGCATCCTTTCGGCGATCCATTTTGAATAATTCGATTGATGAATAAACAATGTCATTAAGGTGACGCAAAAGAAGCCTCCCCTTTTGGGGGAGGTGGCACGCGCAAGCGTGACGGAGAGGGCTTTTTCCTGCCCCTCTCAGTCGCCTTCGGCGCCAGCTCTCCCCGAGGAGAGCCTTTCTCTAAATGACATTGATGAATAAAATCTCTCCTTTTTGGGCAATGCTTACAGTGCACAAACCAAAAAGGAGGTTTTTTATGTTTTACAAAAGAATACTTACGCTCTCAATCGTTGCGGCATTGCTTCTGCTTGTGATCGGGCTCTTGCCCGTGCATGGGGAAGAGGAGATCTACGATAAGGTCGTGCGCCTGCACGTGCTTGCCAACTCGGATGACGAGGAAGATCAGGCAGTCAAATTGGCGGTTCGGGATGCTATTCTCGGTGTTACCGTTCCGCTCCTGCAGGATTGTACCACGAAAGAGGAAGCCGTCGTGTGCTTGGAAGAAAATCGCGCACTCCTGACCAAAACGGCGCAAGATGTCCTGCGTGAAGCGAATTTTGATGACACCGTTCACATTGAGATGGGGCTTGAGACCTATCCCACGCGCAGTTATGATAGCCTTTGCTTTCCCGCAGGGGAATATATCTCCCTGCGAGTTAGCCTTGGCAAGGGAGAGGGGCAAAATTGGTGGTGCTGTCTCTTTCCACCTCTTTGCCTCGGTGCGGCGACTGTGAATGAAGAGGTGGCAGAGGACGCCTGTATTTCGGTTGGATTTACCCCAACGCAATACAAGATCATCACCGAAAGTGACAAGCCCGTCTATCGGGCAAGGTTTAAAATCTTAGAGCTTTTGGGGCAATAAAGTAGCAAGCGAGAAAAGAAAGGTCAGGTTCTTTTCTCGCTTTTACGCGCGTGCGCGCGCACGCGCGCGATTTTAGATAAAAATACTTGACAAATCATCTATTTTATGGTAAAATAATATATCTATGTATAGGGGGCATTTATGGAACAGCAACAGATCTCTCGCATCGTTGAGGAGCAACGTGCCTTTTTTGAGAGCGGAAAAACGCTCTCCATAGCCTATCGAAAGAGGGCACTCACCGCTCTGCGTGCCGCGATTGTTGCGCGTGAGGCGGACATTGAAGCGGCTCTTTTTCAAGATCTCGGCAAGTCGGATTTTGAAGGATATATGTGTGAGGTCGGAATGGCGTTGGATGAGATCAGCTACATGCTGGGGCACATTGACCGCTTTGCAAAAGAGAAGCGCGTACACACCCCTCTGGCACAGTTTGCCTCACGCAGCTACGTCAAGCCCTCGCCCTATGGTGTTACCCTGATCATGAGCCCTTGGAATTATCCCTTTTTGCTCACCATTGATCCTTTGATCGATGCGCTTGCGGCAGGCAATACCGCCGTCCTCAAGCCGGGCGCTTATGCACCTGCTACGGCAAGCATCATCAAGGAACTGATCGAGAGCACCTTTCTACGCGAATACGTAGCAGTTGTTACGGGCGGCAGAGCAGAGAACGCCTGCTTGCTCGATCAAAAATTTGATTATATTTTCTTTACAGGTAGCAAAAGCGTAGGTAAGGAGGTTATGAAAAAAGCCGCCGAGCATCTCACCCCCGTTACCTTGGAGCTTGGCGGAAAGAGCCCCTGCATTGTGGATGAAACTGCCGACCTTGCCCTTGCCGCCCGCCGCATTGCCTTTGGCAAATACCTCAACTGTGGGCAGACCTGTGTCGCTCCCGACTACGTAATTTGCCACACATCCGTGCGAGACCGCTTTGTAGAGCTTTTGAAAAACGAGATCGTCCGTCAGTTTGGAGCAGATCCGCTCCAAAATCCCGACTTTGGACACATCATCAACCAAAAGCATTTTGAGCGCATCCTCTCCCTGATCGACGCGCAAAAGGTCGTTCACGGTGGACGCTCCAATGCCGACACCTTACAGATCGAGCCAACGGTTATGACCAACGTGACCTGGCAAGATGCCGTTATGGGCGAGGAAATATTTGGTCCCGTGCTTCCTATTCTCACTTTCGAGAGCATGGACGAGGTCATTCAAACCGTCAATTCCTATGACAGTCCCTTGGCGCTTTATCTCTTTTCTTCCAACAAGAAAATCCTGCGTCGCATCACTGCCGAATGTCGCTTTGGCGGCGGATGTGTCAACGATGTGATCATCCATCTTGCCACTGCACACATGGGCTTTGGCGGAGTGGGGGAGAGCGGTATGGGATCCTACCACGGCAAGGCGGGGTTTGACACCTTTTCGCATTATAAGAGCATTGTAGACAAAAAGACCTGGATCGATCTGCCTATGCGCTATCAGCCCTATAACCGCGTACTGTACGCAAAACTGTTGCGCCTGTTTTTGAAATAATTGACAAGATAAATAACGAAACCGAAAAAGGAGAAAACTATGAGAGATTACGTTATTTTTACAGACTCCGCTTGTGATATCAAGCCCGAGCTGCTCGCCGAATGGGGCGTGCCTTACTGCTGTCTGACCTTCCGTTTTGACGGAGAAGAAAAAGAATATTCCAACGACGATATGTCCGTTGCTGAATTTTATAACAAAATGAGAGCGGGCAGTGTTGCCAAAACGGCTGCCGTTACCCCTGACGCGTTTGCAAAACTGTTTGAGGAAGAAGCACTCAAAGAGGGGAAGGATGTGCTCTACATCGGCTTTTCGTCGGGACTCAGCACGACCTACAACTCTGCGCGCATCGCATCCCTCGAGCTCAAAGAAAAGTATCCCGAGGCAAAGATCGTCGTTGTCGATACCCTTGCCGCATCTGCGGGAGAAGGTCTGATGCTTTACCTGACCGTTGAGCAAAAGAAGAACGGCGCAACCATTGAAGAAGCCGAAGCATTTGTTCGCGATCTGATCGGACGTATGGGTATTTGGTTTACGGTTGACGATCTCGTCTACCTCAAGAGAGGCGGACGTGTCAGCCCCACTGCGGCATTCGTTGGCAATCTGCTCGGCATCAAGCCCGTACTGTATATGGACAACGAGGGGCACCTCATTCCCGTATCCAAGGTGCGCGGCAGAAGAACCTCGATTGTGGCAATGGCAGATAAGTACACCGAAAAAGCAGTTGACAAAGAGAATGGCACCGTGTTTATTTCCCACGGTGACTGTCTTGCCGATGCACAGCTGCTTGCAGATATGCTCAAAGAGAGACATGGTGTTAAGGTGAAGATCATCGCCGACGTCGGTCCTGTTATCGGTGCCCATTCCGGCCCCGGAACGATCGCACTTTTCTTTGTTGCCGACGCAAGATAAGAATGGCGCATTTGCGCTACCAACCACTACAAGGAGATTAACCTATGGCAGAAGATAAGAAAAAAGCAACGTCCCAGCCGTCTTCCAAGCCTGCGGCAAAGCCTGTTCAAAAGACAGTAGCAAAGCCTGTTCAAAAGACAGCGGCAAAGCCTGCTCAAAAGACAGCAGCAAAGCCTGCAAAAAAGCAGACACTGATTCCCGAGGACGTAGCAAAAATCGCGGCATCTACCGCTAAAAAGGCCGCCACAACGGTCCGCAAAGCGGCAAAGACCAGCGTACATCAAACGGCCGTAGCCATCATCAAGGTGCAGGATGCTACCAAGAAGATGCAAGAGCAAAAAAAGGCCGAGCGTGCCGCTGCCGCGAAAGATCCCAATGCAAAAAAGAAAACAACTTGGGAAGACATTAAAGTAATGGGAGGCAATTTGCTTTCCAAAATGGCAAAGGGTGGAGCGATGCAATTGCGCTCCAATGCCGAGGAAGTTAATAAGCTCAACGTTTTTCCCGTTCCCGACGGAGATACGGGTGACAATATGCGCATGACCATCGAGAGCGGTGTTGCCGCTATCGAAAATCTTGAGTCCGACAACCTGGCGGACGTTATGAAAGCCTTTTCGCACGGTATGCTTCTCGGTGCGCGCGGCAACTCCGGCGTTATCCTCTCGCAGTTCTTTGCAGGCACTGCAAAGGGCATTGAGGGAGTTGACCAAGCCGATCCCGCCGTTTTTGGGCGTGCACTGCAAAGAGGTGTGGCGCAGGCGTATACGTCGGTTATGACACCCACCGAGGGCACCATCCTCACCGTTGCGCGTGAAGCAGTCGAATACGCCGTTTCTCGCATCACCCCCGAGAGCACCATTCAAACGCTGTTTAACGATTTGGTTAGCGAGATGCACGCATCCCTTGAGCGTACTCCCGAAATTCTTTCGGTTCTGCGTGAAGCAGGCGTTGTAGATAGCGGCGGAGCAGGATTGTTTTATATCATGGACGGCTTCAACCGCGTTCTCAACGGTGAAGAATTTTTGGACGAAGAGGGCTTTGCTAAGCTGAGCGCAAAGAAGAAGCCTGACACTGCGCAGGAGCCGGATCTCGACGGCTTTGGCCCCGATAGCGTGATGACCTACGGATACTGCACCGAGCTTTTGGTTCGCTTGCAGAACTCCAAAACCAATATTGCCACCTTTGATATTGATGCACTCAAGGCATTCCTTGCTACCGTTGGCGACTCTATCGTTGCTTTCCAAACCGATAGCATTGTCAAAATTCACGTGCACACCCTCACCCCCGAAAAGGTTCTGGCACACTGCCGCACCTTTGGTGAGTTTTTGAAGGTGAAGATCGAAAACATGTCTCTCCAACACAGCTCGACTGTGGAAGGGGATAAGACAGAAGCTCCCACTCCCCAAAAAGCAGAGCAAGCCGAACCTGCCGCACCCGCAGCACCCACCAAAAAGTATGGCGTGGTCGCCGTTTGCACAGGCCCCGGCATTGAGCAGCTCTACCGCGATTTTGGTACCGATGAGGTAGTCGAGGGCGGACAGACGCAGAATCCCTCTACCAACGATTTTCTCGATTCGTTTGCCAAGGTAAGTGCCGAGCATATCTTCGTTTTCCCCAACAACGGCAACATTTTTATGGCCGCACAGCAGGCGGCTGACATCTATACGGCAGCCAAAATTCACGTCATTCCCAGCAAAAATATCGGCTCGGGCTACGTGGCTCTTTCCTCGGCAAACTTCGACCTTGATGATGCCGATGTGATTGCAAACGAGATGACCGAAGCCCTCGGCCGCGTGACCGCGGGATACGTTTCGCCTTCCATCCGCGATGCGGAGATCAACGGCGTGACCATTAAAAACGGTGATACCATCGGTATCATCGGCAAGGAGATCGTTCTCTCCAATCCCGACCAGCACGCCGCCGCTCTGGAGCTTACCGGCAAGATCCTTGAGGGTGACAAGTTTATGCTTACCGTCTTCTGCGGTAAGGACGCAACACCCGATCAGCAAGCCGCGCTCCAAGCCGACATCCAAAAGACTTACCCCGCTATCGAGGTCTACTTCATCGACGGCGGTCAGGATATCTATCCGTTTATATTTGTAGCAGAATAATTTTATAAGGAATGTGGGGGAACTTTTTGCAAAAAAGTTCCCCCACACCCCTTCAAAAACTCTCTAACACAAATTATAAAAGAAAATTTCTAACACACGGGTAGACAGTCGGCGCGAGCGTAACGCTCGCTTTTGCTACCGCAAGCGCGTGGGCACCACCAAGACCCCGCGCGCTAAGAGAATTGTTTGCAATTGAGATACAAAAGAGGGATAGCGCACTATGCTATCCCTCTATTGTCTCTTGTAGGGACCGGCGTCCTCGACGGTCCTTTTTTTGTAAATGAATTTTCTTAGCGGGTAGGGTCTCGGCGGCCCCTACCCGCTCGCGACAGCAAAAGCGCGTCTTGTACGCGCGCCGACTGTCCATCCGTAAACGAAAAACTCTATTTTTGCCCATTTGTGCGAGATTTCTTGAAGGGGGTGTGGGGGGAACTTCTTCGCAAGAAGTTCCCCCCACATTCTCTCTTATTCTTGATTAGCCGCTTTTTTCCAACACTTGTGGCACATAGCGATGTAAGAATCGTTGCCGCCGATGAGAATTTGGCTACCGGTGGTAACGACGTTTCCGTTCTCGTCGATACGGGCATTAACGGTTGCTTTGCTGCCGCAGGAGCAAATGGTCTTAATCTCAGTAATGGAGTCGGCGACCTCAAAGAGGCGGCGGCTGCCGGGGAAGAGATGCGTTAAAAAGTCGGTGCGCAGACCAAAGCACATAACGGGAATGTCATAGCTATCAACGATCTTGCGCAGCTGGTCGATCTGCTCGGGCGTGAAGAATTGGCACTCATCGGTGATGATGACGTCAGCATCGCGGTGGCTTTCTTCAAACAAAGAAAGAATATCGGCATCGGGCGTGATGACGTCGGCAACTGCCTCAAGACCGATGCGGGAGCGAATGACGTTTGCACCGTCGCGATCGTCGATCGAGGGCTTGATGAGCCAGACCTTCATGTTGCGTTCCTGATAATTGAATCGGGTAATGAGCGCGTTTGCGGTCTTGGAAGAGCCCATTGCGCCGTACTTAAAATATAATTTAGCCATAACGTATCTCCAAAATCATTAAAATTTGCAAATCAGCTGTTCCAGTGCGGTGTAGCCTTGGGGGGAGAGCTTGAGTGCGCGGTCTGCCTCAAGGCAGAACTCCATTGCGTTCTTCAGTCGCTTTTCCGAAATCTGCCGCAGGCTCTTTTGATAAAGCCCTACGCGATATTCGTGCCACGCAGGCTTGAAAGCGGCGCAGATCTCGCTGACGGGCGCCCCCTCAGCGGTCATGGAACGAATGACTGCCATATCGCAGATCGTGCCTGCCATCTCTGCCAAAATGCGGATGGGATCAGCGCGGCGGAAGCGGTAATCGGCAAGAATAGCCAGCGCTTCTTCCGAGCGGCCTGCCATAATGGCATTTGTAAAGGCGTAGGTGTCGTATTCGTTGACAGGTGTGCAAACGAGGCGCATCGACTCTTCATCTGCCACAGTCTTGCCATGGTAGCGCAGATAAAAGCTGAGCTTGTCTATTTCATTTGCGAGGATATACATACTGTGACCGCAGTACTCGGGAATGAGCGAGCAAAGGGCGGGGGATGCCTCAATGCCGTTGTGCAAAAAGTGCTTTTGCACCCACGCGGCAAGCTTTGCGGTGGTGCAGCGGTCAAACTGAACCGGCGTGAGGTATTCGGCAAGTCGTTTGAGGAGTGCCGAGGGAGCTTTTGGAAGTCTGCCCACGTTCAAATGCTCGGCGGCAACACTGACGATGAGCATATTGTAGTCGTAGTCCTGGAGAGCCGATAGAGCATCGCAAAGATCGTCTACCTCATTCGGCTTCATCGAATTGAAATTGAGGCCCGAAAGGATAACCAGCTTTTTGTCTGCCATCATCGGCAAAGGCATGAGCGCATCGATCAGCTTTTGCGCATCAAAATCCATCGCGTCGAGGCGAATTTCATTAAAAAAGGCAAAGGTAGCGTCGGGGCAGATCAGCTCGCGCGCCTGCTTGATGGCAAAAGATTTGAGATAATCCTCGTCGCCAAAAAAGAGGTATCCCGCACGGGGATTGCTTTTCAGTTCCTTTCGAAAATCCGCTTCCTTGATCAGATCCAAGCCTATCAACTCCTTTCCCAAAAATTCTACACTCATTATATCATTTTTTGCACCGCCCGTCAAGAGAGAAAATTCGCTTTGCGACGGCAAAAAGAAAAGATTTTCGTTTTTTGTCGTTTTGTATATCCAAACAGGACAAACATTTCAAAAAATCGTCCTGTTACGCTATTGCAAAACGACTTTTTCTGTGCTATAATGTGTTGATTTTACAATTTTGACATTCGCAAAGGAGAAGACAGATATGAATCGCAAAAAAGTGTGGCTCGAATGGGTGCCGATGGGTGTTTGCGCCGTTGCCATTCTTACGTGTGCTTTTGTCTTTAGACAAAAGTGGTACAAGGTCTTGCCAACGCTGAATACGCTGGTTATTCTTTTGCTCAGTGCGCGCGTTGACAGGCGTTCCTTTTTGCTCGGCGGACTCAATGCGGCACTGTATGGCATTGGATATCTTGGCGAGGAACTGTATTTTTCGGTTATTAACTGCCTGCTTGTTTCAATGCCGCTTCAACTGTTTTCCTTTTTTCACTGGAAAAAGCACGCCGACGGCAAATCAACCAAGCTTCGCACGCTTGGTTGGCGCGGGGAAATAATCGTTATCTCCCTGACCATTGTGGGCTGTCTGTGTTGCTATTGGTTCCTCTTGCCCTTTTTCGCAGGGGAAAAGCAGGCTGTGCTGGATATTTTCCTTTTTGTAATCGGCCTTGTGATCACGGTGCTGAGTATGCTACGCTATGTCGAAGCGCCGTACTACAATCTTATTTCTGCCGGCGCCAATTTAGTGATGTGGACGCTCATTTGCGTGGGAAATATCGCCGATCTCAACTACCTCATCATGGCAGCATATAGCCTTTTCCGTGTGGTGCAATCGGTCATTACTTGGACAAAACAGTATCAAAAAAGCCGAAAGGATGCCGAGAGAGAAGCGCTTGACGAGACCGCTCGCGCGCGTATAAAATAAAAAAGTGGAAAATATTTTGAATTATTTTCAAAAAACCCTTGACAAAAAGGAAAGAATCGGTTATAATATGTCGTGTCATTGTGTAAAAAGCGTATTCCAGGCTTGAAAGTGTGAAACGCTTCCGATTAATTCAAAGGAGGTGCAAACGATGCTTAGAACTTACCAACCGAAAAAGCGT
>SVTP01000034.1 GCA_015063725.1 Oscillospiraceae bacterium | reverse complement strand
TACTTCTCTCTTGTTGTTCAATTTTCAATGACCGTGTGTCGCCTGCTTTTTTTCGCGGCGACTTTGATATTATACCACAATCTTTTCCGCTTGTCAATACCTTTTTTAAAAGTTTTTTCACTTTTTTTGATATTTTTTTGCGGTTGTTTGATGTGATTGCGCCCAAGTGGGCAACTTTTGATATTATAGCACCAACTTTTCCTTTTGTCAAGAGCTTTTTTCAATTTTTTTGACTTTTTTCTGCATTTTCTTTTTTATTTCTTTTCTTTGATATTTTTTGATTTTCACCTTGACTTTTGTCCCCCGAAGGGCTATAATATAGGAAGCAAAAATAAGAAAAGAGGAATTGTTATGTCTGTGGCATTGCGCAAGCCCCACAAGGACTTGACCGAAGGCAACATTTTACAACAGATTATTTTGTTTGCACTGCCATTGATTGCAACGTCGGTTCTGCAGCTGCTCTTTAACACGGCAGATACCATTGTGGTTGGCCGCTGGGGCGGTGAAACCGAAGCGGAACGCGAAATTGCACTTGCCGCGGTTGGTTCCTGCGGCGCAATCATCAATTTGGTGGTAAACGTATTTCTGGGGCTCTCGGTTGGTGCCGGTGTATGCGTGGCGCACGCGATTGGCGCAAAGGAGTTTGAAACCGTAGAAAAGACTGTGCATACCGCCGTATATACCGCTCTTATTGGCGGTGTACTGACAACAGCAGTTGGACTTATCTTAACCCCTCAATTGCTCAGTTTGATTGGTGTTGAGCAATCCATCCTTCCCGAGGCGATCCTTTATATGCGCGCATACTTTTGCGGTATGCCTGCAGCTCTCCTTTATAACTACTGTGCGGCAATGCTCCGCGCATCGGGCGACACCGCACGTCCTCTTGGATTCCTTTCGATTGCGGGTGTAGCAAATGTATTACTCAACCTGGTAATGGTCTTGGTCTTTAAAAAGGGTGCTCTCGGTGTTGGCGTGGCAACAGCTGTTTCCAATTACATCTCCTGCGCCCTGATCATCGCTTTTTTGCTTAAGACAACAGGCCCTTGCCATTTGGACCTCAAAAAAATCACCATTCATAAGGAGCCCTTCAAAAAGATCCTTACGATCGGTTTGCCTGCAGGCATTCAAAGCTCGCTCTTCTCTATCTCCAACGTTATTATCCAATCAGCTCTCCAATCCTTCCAAAGTGCCACGATTGTTGCAGGTCATACAGCGGCATCAAACCTTCAGGGTTACATTTATACTGTGATGAACTCCACGGCGCAGTCCTCTATGAACTTTACCGGTCAGCACGTGGGCGCGAAGAAATACAAACGACTTAAGACCGTTGTGCTCTGGCACTATCTGTTGGTATTTGTTACAGGCTTCTCCCTCAGCTGCATCATCTTCTTGCTTGGTAAGCCGCTCCTGAACGCATTTATCCCCGGAAACACCGCCGCCATTGAGGTGGGCATGATCAGCTTACGCCTGATCGGTCTCCCCTACTTCATTTGCGGTTTTTTGGACACCGGTAGTTATACGATGCGCGGCTTTGGTAAGTCGATCGCCCCCACCGCCATCTCGCTGTTGGGAGCGTGCGCTTTGCGTATTGTTTGGATCTACACAGTCTTTTATCCCTTCTACTCCGACAGAATCGACATGCTTTACCTTTCCTACCCCATTACGTGGCTTGTAACTGCGATCGCATACGTTCCCTTTATCATTCACGAGTTCAAAAAACACAAAAACGAGGATGAAAACATAGAAATAGCGCAGACGTGTTAAACACGCCTGCGCTTTTTTGTTTTATGAATGACTAATATAATAAATGGTAGAAGATCAGTCGAATTCAGGGAAATCGATTTCAACCTCGTGGCCGAGCTCTGCGGATTTTGCGATACCGTCGATGATGGCCTGGTTACGCAGAATTTCGAGAGAAGAAACGGGTGCGGGACGGTTGTACTTGATAGCATCCAGGAAGGTGCGGATCTTGAGGTCGAACAGTTCCCATCTGGTTTGGATAACGGGGATGGTGGTTTGTGTCTGCTCGCCGCATACCTCGTGGTAAAGCGTCATAGGACCGCCAACGGTGCCGTTCCAGCACTCGGTGGAAGGAATGCGGAGACCGCCCTTGGTACCAAGGATCAGGGTGTCGCCTGCGGTATCCATATTCATTGCCCAAGAGATACGGAAGTCGAGGATGATGTCGCCCTCAAGACGTACGAACGCTGCTGCGAAATCGTCAACCTTGAACTTTTCTGCATACTCGGGATGGTGAGTTTTTACGTAGTTGGAATAGTTGGGATCGGTGCCGAAGAAGTTGGACTTGTAGCCCGAAACGGTCAGGGGCTTAGGATTGCCGATGGCGTTCAGAACCATATCCAAGGAGTAGCAACCGATGTCACCGAGAGCACCAAGACCTGCGGTCTCGTCCTCGATAAAGGTGGTGCCGTAAGGCGTGGGGATGCCGCGACGACGGCCGCCGCCGGTTTGAATGTAGTAGATCTTACCGAGCACGCCGCTCTGGCAGATCTTTTTGATCATCTTCATGTTGGCGTCCATTCTGGGTTGGTGGCCAATGGAGAGGACCTTGCCGCTTGCCTTTTCTGCCTTGATAACCTCAACAGCCTCGTCAAGGGTTACGGTGAAGGGCTTTTCGAGAAGAACGTTGATGCCTGCGTTGAGGCAGTCTATGGCGGGTTGTGCGTGTTGACGGTTGTAGGTGCAGATGGAAACTGCATCCAGATTGAGGCTCTTATCCTCAATCATTTCTTTGTGAGAAGCGTAATCGGTCTTAACGCCTTCAACGCCGAACTTTTCAAAGAATTTCTTTGCCTTACCGGGGATAAGGTCTGCGCCTGCAACGATATCTACGTCAGCTTGTTTGAGATAAGATCTGATGTGAGACTCTGCGATCCAGCCGGTACCAATGATACCTACGCGCATTCTTCTGTTGGTGTCAACTACTTGTTTTTCTTGATTGTGCTTGAAATCATCCAATCCCATTTTAAAATCCTCCGTTTTTATAATTGTTACGGCTACTCAACAGCCAATCGTTTTCAGGTAAGCGCGGCTCTTTGCGGCGCATTCCATGGGAGTCAGTCCCATAGAGGGGTTATCTTGCTCAACAACGACCCATTCTGTTCCTGCATCCTCTGCAGCCTTCAGAATAGCGGGGAAATCCTGCTTGCCACTGCCAACAGGGCGGAACTCGAATTTTTGGGGTGCGGCTTCGACTTTCTTTTCGATGCCGATGAGCTCGTACATATTCTCGGACTTAGAACCTGCAAAGTCCTTGAGGTGCACTACGGGAGCGCGACCGCTGTACTTGCGGATGTAGTCGGCAGGGTTTTCGCCACCTACGTTTACCCAGCAGGTATCCAGCTCGGTTTGAAGCAGATCTGCGGGAACGCTATCATAGAGAATATCGAGGGCGTATTTGCCGTCGATCTTCAAAAACTCAAAATCGTGGTTGTGATAAAGCAAGGCCATGCCCAGCTTTTTGGCAACTGCGCCAAGCATTTCAACGTTTTTGATAACGTCTGCAAAGGCAGGCTTGCCGGGGCGATATTCCTCGGTGAGGTAAGGAACGGCTACGTACTTGCAGCCGATGGTTGCGTATTGACCAAGCACGCCCTCGGGATCCTTGATCATATCGAGGTAAGGAACGTGAGCAGAGATCGGAACAAGTCCGATTTCTTGGCACATTGCGCGAACTTCCTCGGGAGTGTGACCGTAAAGGCCTGCGAACTCAACGCCGTCATAGCCCATCTCCTTGATCTGTGCCAGAACGCCGCGCAGATCTTGGGATGCGTCACCTCTTACCGAATAGACTTGAATTGCTACGGGAAAAGACATATCTTTCTACTCCTTTTCGTTTATTATAAAATATAAAAAGGGTTCTATAAGATAATTATAAGACAAATCGTGCGCCTTTTCAAGACATTTATTAAGAAATATCAGACAAATATTGCTATCAGTTACCCGAGAGATACCCGAGCAGCGTTTCGTCGGCGCAAATGATGACAAAAAAGTGCTCGCCGTGGGCTTCTACTTCAACGAGATAACGTTTTTCATCAAACAGAATACCCGTGTAGGTGTAGAACTTTTCTTTCTCTTTCTTCTGATTGGGATCAAACGGCACGACCGAAACAATGTCCTCAAGACCTACGCGGCAGACCACTGTTTTGCGGTGGCTGTAATGCTCGGTGATGATAAAATCGATCTTCCCTTCCTCTTCGTCTGTCAACTCATAGGAGTAAGAGCGCAAAATACACATGGAGATGAGTAAAATGGTGCCTGCCAGACAAACGACACCGAGAATTTGAATCAGTCCCGGTACCGGCGCGTTGGGGAATTGCGAGGTAACATAAAGCACCACACCAAGCACCGCCAAAAATAAACTCAAAAGCTTTTCTTTTTTCTTTTCAAATTTTGGAAAGTATACGTACATCAAGCTTCTCCTTTTTTGTTACTTCCCTACGCAAAAATGCGAAAAGATGTGCGAGACGATATCCTCGGAGACGGCTCTGCCGTCCAGCTCGGCAATTGCCTGCATAGCGGCCTCACAATCGCTGCAGCAAAGCTCTACGGGCAGACCGTAGGCAAGTCCCTCACGGGCGCGATTGATGGCTTCCAGAGCCGTTAGCGCCGCTCCTTTTTGGCGTGCATTTGTCAGCACGGTATCTGTCTTTGTATCCAACTCACCGTTGATAAAGCAGGATTCTACAAGCGCAGAGAGCACCTCAAGGCCTTCCCCATCCTTGGCGGAAAGTGTGATTGTGTGAGAAAAATGCGAGGTATAAAAATCCTCTTTGACAACGCCGAGGTCGGATTTGTTGATCACTGCGATAACGGTGGCATTGGTGTCGGCAAGAGAGGCTGCAAGTGCGTTATCTTCTTCATCGGGAGCGACAGAACCGTCAAACACTGCCAAGATCAATTCAGCATCCGCAAGCGCTTTGCGAGCGCGGTCAATGCCGATCTTCTCAACTACGTCATCGGTCTCGTGTAAACCCGCCGTATCAAACAAACGGAGCGTTACGCGGCCAAGCGATGCGACCTCTGTGAGCACGTCGCGCGTGGTTCCCTCAACGTCGGTGACAATTGCGGCATCACGCCCCACAATGCGGTTGTAGAGCGAGCTTTTGCCCACGTTGGGCTTGCCGCAAATGACTGTTGGAATGCCCTCGGCAATGGCATGACCTGTGCGGTAGGTATCCAGCAATTTTTCAATGCGAGCGCTGCATTCGGCAAGGGACGCTTCCATCTCCTCGCGGCTCATATCGGCAAGATCCTCGTCGGGATAGTCGATTTTTGCATATACGGATGACAAAACCGCGCACAACGCATCGTAGATCTCGCGGCATTTGCGCTCCACGCGACCGTCGGTGCCTGCGTGTGCCAAAGTCAACTGCTCACGCGTTTGTGCCTCTAAAAGGTCGCCAAGAGCCTCGGCGGCAGAAAGCCCCATTTTGCCATTCAGGAAGGCGCGGCGGGTAAATTCTCCCGCTTCTGCAGCGCGTGCACCTGCTGCAAAACACGCGGTCAGCACTGTTTGCGTTAAGAGAATACCGCCGTGGCAGCAGATCTCCACCGTATCCTCACCCGTAAAGGATGCAGGAGCGCGAAAAACGGTTGCGAGACCGTTGTCGATCTCGTTCCACGCTCCCCTGTCGTCAGGGGCAAGGATCGAGCCGAAAATAGCGGTACGGGGCGCATATTGGGATAATGGTTTGCCGCTTTTTGGCAAAAAGACCTTTTCGCATACAAATATGGCATCGGGACCGGATATACGCAACAGGGCGACTCCGCCCTTTCCTCTTGCCGTGCTGATGGCGGCTATGGTATCTCCATAAAACATACTTTACCTCTTTGTAAAAAAATCGGGGAGAGCGAACCTGCACTTATCGGGTTCTCTCTCCCCATCATGCGCCGGGCGCAGGATTTTATAATTATTCTTCGGCGCCTGCCTTGCTATCGTCCAGGAACATAACCACGCGGCGGTTGTTCTCAGAGCCGATAGAGTTGGTGGAAACGCCCTGTACGTGTTGAACCTCGGAGTGAATAATTCTTCTCTCATAGGGGTTCATGGGCTCAAGCATAACGCTCTTTTTGTACTTGACAACCTTTGCTGCCATACGGCGAGCGAGCGCACGCAGAGTTTCCTCACGCTTTGCACGGTAGCCTTCAATATCAAGGGTAACCTTTACATAGTCATGCTTTTCGCCCTTGATCTTTTTGTTTGCTGCAAGGTTTGCAAGATATTGCAGAGAATCCAAGGTCTCACCGTGGTGACCGATCAGAAGACCTGCACCCTCACCGTCAACGGTAATGAGGATGTCATCGTTGTTGCCTTCTTTTTTCGCAACGGTCAGATCCAGCTCCATATCCTTAACGACCTGCTCGATAAAAGCAAGTGCGATATCGGAGCCACCAAGGGTGTAGGTAGCGGATACTTTTGCTTCGGTAGCGCCAATGCCAAGGAAGCCACGCTTGCCCTCTTCGAGTACGGTAAACTCGATATTTTCAACGGCGATGCCAAGCTCGGCAGCAGCCTTTTCTTTTGCTTCTTCAACGGTTTTCGCCGTTACAATCAATTCTTTTTTCATGGTTTTTTATTACCTCATTCGTTGTTCGTAGTATCGTCGGTCTTCGTCTCGTCCTCTAAAGTCTCTTCTTCGGGAGCACTTTCTTCTTTGCCCTCGTCCTTGACCTCGTCTTTGCGATCGTCCTTTTTCAGATTCGCCTTGCCAAAGGGGAGCTTTTGTGCTTTCTCAACTGCGGCTTCTTTTTCTTGTCTTTCTTTTTCTTCAAGAGCCGCACGGCGTGCAAGACCGCGCTCACGGGTATCTTCAAAGTCCTCGTCGTCGATATAGTGGAGAGAGCGTACTGCTCTTACCTCGTCGGAGGATTTGGTCTTGTTGATCTTCTTTTTGGTTTTGCCTGCCATCTCACGCTCTGCTGCCTTGTAGTCCTCTTCGGTGAACTTGGGCAGAGGCATGATGCGGGACATGATGAAGGATTTGAGCAAGCCAACCCAGCTACGGAACGCCCAATAGATACCGATAACAGCAGGAACTGCCATGGTAAAGAAAGTGGACATTGCGGGCATGGTTATATCCATCATGGTGTTGGAGCAAGCCTGTTGTCTTGCATCAATCCCCTCGTTGGTAGCGGGCTGATACATAAACTTGCGGTTGAGCTTGGAGGAGAAGAAATAGGTGATAAAGGTCAGAACGGGAACCAGCATCAAAATCAGGTTATCCCAGCCGGGCGTCAAACCAAAGTTCAAATTACCAATATTGAAGTTGGGGATTCTTGCAGCAGCCTTTTCCAAAGAGATGATCGCTTCGTCGGAGAAGTGGAAATATTGGAAATTGTTGAGAGCCTCAACAATGCCGCCACCGTTATCGAGTCGAGACAAAAGCTCAATGGTACCACGGTTGGAACTCAATTCCATACCGAGACCGCCTGCAGCAGGAGACGCGGTTGCAAAAGTAGTAAAAGCGCCGGTAACACTCCGGCTTACACCCAGCACATAGTGCAACGGGTCCACAACAATATTATAGAGCGCCATAATGATAGGCATTTGCAAAAGCAGAGGCAAGCAACCGTTAAAAGGACTGAAATTCTCGCGCTGATAGAGCTCTTGAATCTCTGCCTGCATTTTTTGCATAGTAGGTTGGTCGTTGCGTCCCTTGTACTTGTTTTTGATTGCCATTTCCTTGGGACGGAGATTTGCCTGCTTGATAGAGTTCTTTTGCTGCTTGATAGAGAAAGGCAGCATCAGAATTTCGATAACGATTGCAAACAAACAGATACCCACAACGTAGCTGCCAAAGCCGAGATAGGTGGTGATCACTTTCAGGATATTACCAACAAAGCCGAGCAATCCATCCCAGAAGTTACCCTTCTGAACATCAATCTCTTCAACAAAAGCGCTGAGGATAAGGTCAACGTCTGCTTCACGCTTAGCGGCAATCACACCCTTGTTTTCTTCTGTTTCCTTCCACTTTTCAAAGATCTGATTTACTTGATCGTTGGTCAAGCCTTCTTTGCCGGCATTCGACAGTACTTCGTTTGCTTTGTCAACAATGTGTCTTACAGCATCAACATTCAAATAGCCTTTGTCTGTAAAATCTGTAACTGTCGACAAATCTGTAGTCATATCAAATCCGCGGGTAGCGGCAACCAGTGCCTCGCGACCGTCGTATCCAAGTGCATATGCATCTCGAATGAGCGTAGCAATGCTCTTCATGTCGGCGCTTCCCATTGCATGGTTTCCCCACTCGTCTTCATTGCGGATGAAAACATCTTCGTTCATTTTCAGCTCAGGAGCTACCTTGCTTCCTGCGCAACCGACAAGGGTGGTCAAAAGCAGTAAGATCGCCATAGTAAGGAGGGCGATACGTCCTGTTATTTTTCTTGTTTTCATGTTTGATTTCTTTCACCGTATGGTGAAAAACTCCCTTCGTATTTTTGGGATGTGCACCGTCTTTTCTGATTTTTTGCACGGTGCTGCAAAATCATTGTGCTTCGTTTTCGTCTTTTTCAAGCCCATACTCGTCCGGATAAAAATATTTCGTCATAGGAGCCGCCTCGTATCTGCGATTGCGAAGTCCGCGCTCGGGTACAGGATCGTACCCCGGTGCGCAAAACGGCTGACAGCGAAAGATGCGCATTGCCGTAAGCAAAAGTCCTACAAAAAATCCGCGCTTTTGAAATGCCTGGATTGCATACGCGGAGCAGGTTGGCGTAAAACGGCAGGTGGGCCTGCCCTTGAGGGGCGAGAGATATTTTTGATAAAGACGAACAAGCCAGATACACAAGTGCTTCATGGCGTTTTGTTCTCGCGGAACATATCAAGCTTTTCAAAACCGCGGCGCAGTTCCCTTTCAACGTCGGTGGACTTGATGGTCAGGATCCCCTCACGGGGAGCGATCACAATCAAAAATCCGGTTTTGAGCTCCGGCTCAACAGCACGGTAGCCCGCACGCAAAATGCGCTTTGCACGGCTGCGCTGCACTGCCCCACCCACGCGTTTGGTAACGCTGACACCAAAGCGGTTGTACGCCTTTTTTTCGGGATTTTCCTTTTTGAGCCGCTTTGCCGCATAGTCGCGCAAAACGAACACCGAAAGATATTGCCCCGAGAAGCGTGCGCCCCGCTGAAAGGTCTTGTTATACAGATGATGTTCCTTAATGGTTGTGTACTTCATTGGCTCTTTCCTCTGTTGAAAGTTTTGCTTCCGTCATTAAAAATTTTAAAAAATAAAAAACGGGAAATTGTCGCTAACAAACAAAAACGCCGACAGCGCGAACGCGCAAGGCACGCTTCACAGCAGTCGGTGTTTTATGTTGGAATGTTGTCACACAAACAACAATTAGTGGGTCAGTCTCTTTCTGCCCTTTG
>SVTP01000009.1 GCA_015063725.1 Oscillospiraceae bacterium | reverse complement strand
CGAGCTTTGCTCTTAGCATTTTTACTTTTGTTTTGAGTAGTATTCTCTTTGAATTGTTCGAGATCCAATACACATACTATTTTTTAGCTTTGTACTTCTCTCTTGTTGTTCAATTTTCAATGACCGTTGACGCCGCTTTTTGCGGCATCCTTGACATTATATCACACAACAAATCTTTTGTCAAGAGTTTTTTGTAATTTTTTTCACATTTTTTTGCATAATAGCAGCTTTCACAAAAGATACTAAAATTACCACCTGTTTGTTTGGAGATTTTGAATGATAACCCTGATTTTTCGCACGCTTTTGGTCTATATTTTTCTCATTTTTATTATGCGTTTGATGGGTAAGCGGCAAATTGGAGAGTTGGAAGTGACCGACCTTGTGGCAACGCTTTTGCTCTCGGAAATCGCATCCCTCCCCATCACAGACCCGAACATTCCCGTCTTGCACGCGCTCATTCCCATGATCGTTTTGCTCTCTCTCGAGGTTTTTTCTTCCTATATATTAATAAGGGTACCAAAACTGAAGAATTTTCTCTCCGCAACGCCGACTTTTATCATCAAAGACGGCATCCTTGACCAATCCGCGCTGATGGCTACGCGACTTTCAATTGAGGAGCTGATGAGCGAGATCCGCCAGCAGGGCTTTTGCAATCTTGCCTCCGTTTGGTACGCCATCCTTGAAAAAGACGGCAAGTTGACCATCTTGCCTCGCGCGCGGTATTCCCCACCGACGCAGGAACAGATGAACATCACCGCGAGCGAGGAAAGCCTGATGCACGTGGTTTACAATGGGGGCACATTCAATGATAAAGGTCTTGCCCTGATTGGGCGTGACCGCGCATGGCTGGAGAAGCAGCTAACGCGACGCGGGGTTCGGCTTGCCGACCAATTTTGCGTGACCGCAAACAGCCAAGGAGAAATTTATTGGATCCCAAAAGAGAAAGGAGATATAAAATGAGGTCTTTGATTGCAACGGTCGTTCTTTTCTGTTTGATGATTTTGGCGGCGACCTTGAATTTTCTTTACGTCAACCGCGTAGCGGACGAGATGACAAATCTTGCCACTTCTCTACCCTCGCCAACCGATTCCACGTGCGTGGAAAAAGCCGCCTCGCTTTGCCAAAAGTGGAAAAAGAACGCGCCCATCGTCGGTCTCACCGTCGGCTTTTCGACCGTTGACAAGCTCTCCGAGCATTGCCAAACGCTCCTCTCCTGCGCCGAGGTCGGGGATGTTTACGGCTATTATTCCACTCTGTCGCTGTTGAAAGATAGTATTGACGATGTGCGTCGATTGGAACAGTTTGAGATTGAGAATCTTTTTTAAGAGATTGCAGGGGAACCTTTTTCGCGAAAAAGGTTCCCCTGCACCCCTCCAAAAAGCACTCTCACAAAAATACACAAAGTTATGTTGTTAGTGTACAAACAGACAGTCGGCGCGAGGTAAAACCTCGCTTTTGCTGCCGCGAGCGATTAGGGACCACCAACCCTACTCGCTAAGAAAGTTGTTTTGCGTTCGCGTGGACCGCCCGAGGGTCTCGCTGCGGCTCGGTCTCGCTCACGTTCTGACAGTCCACCGGTCTGTCATTCATTGCGCTCGCGCCGCTTCGCTACGTCGGTCCCTACAAAAATCATTCCGTCCGTTTGGCAATTAACAAATTTATGATTGTCTTTCTTTTAGAGTGCTTTTTTGAAGGGGTGCGGGGGAACTTTTTTCGCTGAAAAAAGTTCCCCCGCGTTCCTTATAAAACACTATTTAATCACACTATAAAATTATCCAAATACCACTGACCGTCCTGCAGGGCGATGAGGATCTCGACGTTCTCGACGTTCTCGGGGGTATCCTCGAGCCAGGAGTCGACGGTAACGACGCAGCGGTCTTTTTTACCGAGCGACTGCACCTTCATTGTGGAAAAATCATAGATGCGCATACCCTCGTAGGGGGTAACGCGGAACTCCTTGGATTGCCAAAGATAGAAGCCCTCCTCATAGTAGCGCGCGACACCGACGACCGAGCCGCCAACACTATCCGAGATGGCAAATCCATCAAAGATGGCAGGATAGATGACCTCGTCGAGATATTCCTTACTGTAAATCTTTTCGATGTCATCCTTCATTTGCTGAACGGAGAGATATTTTGCGTTTGGCATTACGATCTCATAGTGCTCAGCAGGGTCAAGACCGTAATAAACGTGCATAAATTGCACGTACTCGGAATCATCCTCCCACACGGGGAGTCCGCAACCGTAAATGAGGGCGTTGACATCCTGCGAGGACTCGATGAGATAGACCATTCTATCATAAATATCCTCGATGCGCGGCGCGGAATTGCATTGGAAGAGAAGCACGCAGCTCACCACCAAAACAATGACCGCGAGCACGCCCGCTATGATTTTTTTGTAATGCTTTTTGAAAAATTCAATGATTTTTTCTTTGTCGAATTTTTTTGTTTCTTCCATTATTTACTCAAATCTCTCCAGTTCGGATTTTTGGATTCTATAAGTTCATTTTTCTTTGCTCGCGTCCAATGCTTCAATCTTTTTTCACAGGCAATAGCATCGTTGATGTTGGAAAATTCTTCAAAGAAAACAAGTTTATGAAGATGATACCTCTTGGTAAAACCTTCTATTTCTTCGTTTTGGTGTTCACATACTCTTCGTGACAAATCGTTTGTAACCCCGATGTACAACACCGCGTTATTTTTGTTGGTGAGCATATAAACGTAATACATTTTTGTTTCCTTTGAATTAAAATTACATTTTCCTTTTTATGTCATCCTGAGCGAAGAAAAACGCTTGCGTTTTGCGCAGTCGAAGTTTTGGTGAGGGAGTGAGCCTTAGGCGACGATCCGATCCAAAACCGAGGAGCGATAGCGACGATGGGATCTCTTAACGAGTTTGGGTGGCTTGCCATAAAGAATGTTACATCCTCTTTGGTAAGCCACCAAGACTCCTAACGAGATCCCTGCGGCGCTTTAGCGCCTTGCTTTCACCTCGTTTCTCACTCGGTGAAAGTTCGACTCCGCTCAGGATGACAGGTTGTTTGTTTAATTTATGATTATTCGTTTGTTTCGTTTTCTTCTTCAGTTGCTTCGGGTTCTTCGGCAACTTCGGTCACTTCATCCACTTCAACAACTTCTGTTGCTTCAGAAGTGACTTCTGCTACGATCTCGTTGCCATCTTCATCAAGTTCGACTTCTTCGTCGGAGTCTTCCTCGCGGGCAACAACGGTAAAGTTGACAAGCTGTTGTCCCTCGCCCAGGCGCATAACGATTACGCCGCCCGCGCTACGGGAACGGGAAGGAATGCCTGCAACAGGGGTGCGGATGATAGTACCGCTATCGGTGATCATCATAATATCCATGCTGTCGTCAACCGCCGCGATGCCTGTCAGGTCACCGCTCTTTTCGGTCAGGTTGTAGCAGGTGACACCATAGCCGCCGCGATGCTTCATCAGGCGGAAATCAGCAAACGGGCTGCGTTTGCCAAAGCCGTTGGCGGTAATGCAGAGCAGATCCTTGCCCTCGTCAACGGTACAAACACCCTTGACATGGTCGCCCTCGCGCAGGCTGATGCCGCGAACGCCGCGTGCGGTACGTCCAAGAACGCGCGCACCTTCTTCGGAGAAGCGGATCGCCTGCCCTTGCTCGGTGGCAATCAAAAGCTCGCAGGTGCCGTCGGTGAGGACTACGTAAAGCAACTCGTCACCCTCGTCGAGCGTGAGCGCGATCTTACCGCCCTTGCGTTGGTACTCGTATTCAATGAGGTTGGTTCTCTTAATAACACCGTTTCTGGTTACCATGGTGAGGTATTTGGTGTCGGTGAACTCGTCTACGCTGATGCAGGATGTGATCTTTTCCCCTGCCTCAAGTTCGAGAATGTTGACGATATTCTGTCCGCGTGCGGTGCGTCCCGCCTCGGGGATCATATACGCCTTGCGCATTTGCACCTTGCCGGTGTTGGTGAACATCAACAGGTAAGAGTGGCTGTTGAGCGCGATGACCTTTTCGATAAAGTCCTCTTCCTTGGTGGACATACCGATCACACCTCTGCCGCCGCGGTGCTGTGCAGAGTAAACTGCCGCAGGCTGACGCTTAATGTAACCCGCGTTGGTGAGCGTGATGACACAGTTGTGACGCTCAATGAGGTCCTCAAGAATGATCTCGTGCTCTGCCGCCATAATGTCGGTGCGGCGCGCATCGGCATACTTGCGACGGATCTCGCCCATCTCGTCCTTGATGATCTGCTTGATCTTGCCAATGTCGGCAAGAATGCCCTCGAGCTCCTCGATCAGCGCGTGCAGACGTGCAAGTTCTTCTTCGATCTTGCTTCTTTCCATGCCCGTCAGCTTACCAAGTGTCATTTCAACAATGGCTTGTGCTTGAATATCGGTCAGGCCAAAGCGCTCCATCAAGGTCAGCTTGGATGCGGGGATAGAGGGAGAGGTCTTCATGATCTGCACGATCTCGTCGATGTTATCAAGCGCGATCTTGTAGCCCTCATAGATGTGAGCGCGCGCCTTTGCCTTTTCCAGCTCAAACTCGGTGCGGCGGGTGATGACCTGCTCCTGGTGAACAATGTAGTGGTCGAGAATTTGGGGCAGGGTGAGCACCTTGGGCTCGTTGTTGACCAGTGCCAGCATGTTGATAGCAAAGGTATCCTGCAATTGGGTGTATTTATACAGTTGGTTGAGAAGAATTTGCGAATTGGCATCGCGGCGATATTCCACAACAATGCGCATACCGTCTCTGCCCGATTCGTCGCGCAGTTCGGTAATACCGTCAATCTTCTTTTCCTTTACGCAGTTTGCAATCGACTCGCAGAGCAAACTCTTGTTAACGCCGTAAGGAATTTCGGTAAAGACAATTCGTCTGTGGTCCTCTTCAACGGTCGCGCGAGCGCGGACCATGATGTGTCCCTTACCTGTCTCGTATGCCAAACGAATACCGTTAACACCGTAAATGGTGGCATAGGTGGGAAAATCGGGACCCTTGATGTATTCCATCAAATCATCAACCGTGCAATCGGGATTGTCCATACGGTAGATGGTGGCATCAATGACCTCTCCGAGATTGTGAGGGGGAATGTTGGTCGCCATACCGACCGCAATACCCATAGAACCGTTGACCAAGAGATTTGGAAAACGGGAAGGAAGAACCGTAGGCTCCTGCAAGCGGTTGTCAAAGTTGGGCATCATGGGAACAACGTTCTTATCGAGATCGCGCATCATTTCATCGGCGATCTTGTCAAGACGTGCCTCGGTATAACGGTAAGCAGCCGCGCCGTCACCGTCAACAGAGCCGAAGTTTCCGTGTCCCTCAACCAGAGGATAGCGCATAGAGAAGTCCTGCGCCATGCGCACCATCGTACCGTAAACGGCTGCGTCACCGTGAGGGTGATAGCGACCAAGCACGTTACCAACGGTGGTTGCCGACTTGCGGAAGGGCTTGGAATGTACCAAGCCGTCCTCGTACATCGCATAAAGAATACGGCGAGCACCGGGCTTCATTCCGTCGCGCACGTCGGGAAGCGCACGCGCC
Organism: Oscillospiraceae bacterium; assembly: GCA_015063725.1. Classification (GTDB taxonomy): domain Bacteria; phylum Bacillota; class Clostridia; order Oscillospirales; family CAG-272; genus UMGS1865. The sequence continues at coordinate 60,255 of SVTP01000009.1, read as the reverse complement.
ATAATAACCGACATAGAGTATTCGATAAAGGATTTTTTGACCTCCTTTTCCATACCCACGTCGACGATCTTCTGATTTTCAAACAGGGCAAGCTCCTGTTCTTTTTCTAATTTCTTGTCCTTTTCGTTAGCCACGATTTTTGTCCCTTTCCTGTCTTTATTTCAAGAGATAATTTTAAGGTTTGAAAATGTTTTTTTACGCTTTTACTTTTCTGCAAAACAGCATAAGTGGGAAGTATAAGCAAATGCCTGCAAGAGCAGTTGCCAGCATTTCGGGCAGCACCGCGTGAATGAGAATTTGCAAAAGATGAATGCTTTGATAGGTCAGGCAAGCGTAAAGAACGGTAAGCCCTGCCCTCAAAAAGAGTGCAAACATCAAATAAAAGAGATACGGTACAAATCTTTTGGGTTGTACGGCTCGTGCATAATGCCCTGCGATGTAACCGAATAACATATAAAACAGAGGTAGAAGCACAATGCCGCTTGAGGCAATTGCCTCAATGAGCGCACCTGCCGCAAGCCCCGTGATAGCCCCGTGATGCCGCCCATTGAAATAAGCTACACAGGTTACAATACAGAGCATGATGTCGGGAACGGCACCGATGTAGGTCAATTTTCCAAACACGCTGGTTTGCAAAACCGCTCCACCGAGAATGAGAAGAGCAAGGGATACACCAAACACCACAAGGCGTGAGCGTGCCTTTGCTTCAAACCCCATAATGCGGTTGTGTAACACGTCCTCACTCCTTTCCTTTCAGGGAGTTGGGTTTCTTTCTGCCTCCCCTGTGCAAGGGGAGGTGGCGTTTTCGCAAGAAAATGCCGGAAGGGTTGAATTCATTTTTGCTTAGTTAGAACCAACCCTTCAGTCAGTCTGCCGACTGACAGCTTCCCTTGCACAGGGGAGCCTTATTAAATAAACCCCTTACTTTGTCTTTTTTGTTTTTTATTTTTTACTGCATTCCGCTGTTATTTTCATAACCCGTGATGACCATTACCCATTTGAGGGATGAAAAATCCACCGCGGGGGTAACCGTTGCCACAAGCGTGCGGTTATATTCGTCCACCTCAATCGAGGTGACGGTTCCAATTTTGAGGTCTGCGGGATACACACTGCCCGTACCGCTCGAATAAACGGTGTCACCGACCTGTACGTCAGCCTCGGCATCAATGTATCCGATCTTGCAGGTTCCCTCTTGGCGCATGCTGTAATCGCCGCTGACGATGCCCACAACCTCGGAGCGCGGAATGTACGCGCCCACAGACGTTGCCGTTTCGATCAGGGTTGAAACCATGCACCAGTTAAGTCCAACCTCTACCACGTACCCCACAATACCATCCTTGGTGATAACGGGCATATTCGTTTCTATACCGTGGAGCGTGCCTCGGTTGAGGGTAAAGTTTGTAATGTAATTTCCCGAGGAGTGACTGATGATCATTCCCTCCTCCATTGCAAAAGAGGGATATTTGTTCTTCATGTCAAGATAGTCACGCAAACGCTCGTTTTCTCTCTCCAAGAGCTCTGCGTTTTGCAGCTGCTCCTTGAGCGCTTTGTTCTCCTCAATAAGCGCTTCGTTTTCTTTGTTCAGCGCCTTCATGTTGCCAAAGTACTTGCCCCAGCCTTGGACTGCGTTGCCGATTGTGGTTGCCACCCAGCGCACGGGCATGGTGACCGTTCCCACAATGTTCTTTGCAAGGCTGCGGTAGCCCATAATGGAGAACACCGACGGAACGATGGTAAAAACAAGTGCTATGCACAGACAAATGAGAAAAAATTTGTTTTGAAAAATTCTCACGTTTTATCCCCCTTTCTCAAAAATTTGCAAGGGGTGTGAATTAAACGTCAAGATTTTCGGCAAACTTTGCGTTTTGCTCGATAAATACGCGTCTGGGTTCTACCTTGTCACCCATGAGCACCGAGAACATTTCATCACATGCGATGGCGTCCTCAATGGTAACGCGCAGGATGGTACGGGTTGCAGGGTCCATGGTAGTCTCCCACAGCTGCTCGGGATCCATTTCACCAAGACCTTTGTAGCGGTCGGCTTCAATGTTTACGCCGCCCAGTTCGGCAACGATCGCCTCTTTTTCTTCCTCGGTGTAAGCGTAACGCTCATTGCCATATTTAGAGCCCTTTTTGTAGATCTTATAAAGCGGCGGTTGTGCAAAATAGACGTGTCCGTCCTCGATCAGCTTCTTCATATGACGGAAGAAGAAGGTAAGAAGCAGGATACGAATGTGCGAGCCGTCGACGTCCGCGTCCGCCATAATGATGATCTTGCCGTAACGCAGCTTTTCGGTGTCAAATTCCTCACCGATGCCGCAGCCAAGTGCTTGGATGATAGGAATAAGAGATTGGTTGGAATATACCTTATCAAGTCTTGTTTTTTCAACGTTGAGGACCTTACCGCGCAGGGGCAGGATCGCCTGGAAGCGCGAGTTGCGTCCCTGCTTTGCAGAACCGCCTGCGGAGTCTCCCTCTACCAGATAAAGCTCGGTAAACTCTGCATTCTTTTCCTGACAGTCAGCAAGCTTGCCGGGGAGAGTAGAGCCTTCCAAAAGTCCCTTGCGGCGGGTTGCCTCGCGCGCCTTTCTTGCAGCCTCGCGAGCGCGGTAAGCCGCCATTGCCTTCTCAAGAATTGCCTTACCGACGGTGGGATTTTCCTCAAGGTATTCCTCAAGCTTTTCGGTAACAAGAGAATAAAGAATGGTTCTCATCTCGCTGTTGCCAAGCTTACCCTTGGTCTGTCCCTCAAACTGTGCCTCTGTCAGCTTGACCGATACGACCGCCGAAAGACCTTCACGCACGTCCTCACCCGAGAGGTTCTTTTCGCTCTCTTTGATGATGCCGTACTTTCTGCCGTAGTCGTTAAAGACCTTGGTCAGAGCCGTTTTAAAGCCGATCTCGTGCGTACCGCCCTCAATGGTGTTGATGTTGTTTGCAAAGGTCAGGAGAGCCTCGTTGTAGCTGTCATTATATTGCATGGCGACCTCTGCCACCCAGTTTTCCTTTTCGGCCTTCATGTAGATGACCTCGGGATGGATGAGCTCGCACTTCTTTTGTGTGTTGATATATTCAACAAAGGATTTGATGCCACCCTCGTACATCAAGTCGTTCTCGCGATAGGTGCCGTCCTCCTGGGGCGCACGCTCGTCGCGCAGACAGATATTGACGCCGCCGTTAAGGAACGCTTGCTCGCGCAGACGCTTGAGCAGGATATCGTAATCGAACACCGTCTCCTCGAACATTTCGGGGTCGGGCAAGAAACGCACGTACAGACCGTGATTGTCGGTTGCTCCTTCATCCTTGAACGGGCGCGCAACGTGACCTCTCTCAAAACGCTCGGTATAGCGCGTTCCCTCATAGCAGTTATCAATCTCCACCCAAGAGGAAAGCGCGTTTACAACGGATGCACCAACGCCGTGAAGTCCTCCGGAATATTTATAGCCGTCACCGCCGAATTTGCCGCCTGCGTGCAAAACGGTGTAGACCACCTCCAGCGTGGGAATGCCCATTTTGGGGTGGATGCCACTCGGGATACCGCGACCGTCATCCTGTACGGATACACTGTTATCCGGGTGAAGCGTGACCTCAATACGCTTACAGCGGCCCGCCAGTGCTTCGTCGATGGAGTTATCGACAATTTCATATACCAAATGGTGCAGACCGCGCGCCGAGGTAGACCCGATATACATACCCGGTCTCTTACGGACGGCCTCCAAGCCCTCCAGTATCTGAATCTGACTTTCGTCATAAACGTGTTGTTCCAGATTTTCCATGTTTTATGTTTCCTTTCTGTTGGTGTCAGAACCTTTGTGATCTTGTCAATGGGATAAATTTCAATTTGATAAGTAATAAAATTACAAGCTTGTTGGTATTTTTTGACGCAAATGTTACTTTAGCCTCCCTTGTGTAAAGGGAGGTGTCAAACGTCGCTATGCGACGGATGACGGAGGGATTGTAAAAGTTAATTTCGCATCAAAACAATCCCTCACCCACCTTCGGTGGGAGCTCCCTTTACACAAGGGAGCCTTGCAGTTGTTACCAAAAGTTTGTTTTTTCTATCGAAGAAAAACGATAATTTTGAATTATCATTCATATTAGTGCGTCGATCTGCCCACGAGCGAAGAGGTTGCAAGCTGTGAAAAACAGATTTTAAAATTCCCCTCTCTGTCCTTATACAAAACAAAGGACTTGGGGATCTCCTCGGATGCAAAGCTGACCGCGCGCCGCGCGTCCGCCGCCAAGAGATATTTTTTTGTGATCGCCGAGACGGTTGCTGTATCTGCATCAAAAATGCCGATGATCTCCCGCTCGCGTATGTTTTGATTGTTGCCTACGTGTAGGTACATATTATTCCCTTTCATGACTGAAAAGTGCCGTTTTCTACCTTTATCATCTTTCCTCCGGCAATGCCCGAGGGCTCGCAGGTGGTGATGATGACCTGACGCTCGCCTATTTTACCGGAAAGGTACGCACGGCGCGTGCTATCCAGCTCGGAGAAAACGTCGTCAAACAGAAACACAGGCTTCTCACCGCAAACGCTGGCGCAGACCTCGCCCTCGGCAAGCTTGAGTGCCAACGCGAGTGAGCGCTGTTGTCCTTGCGAGGCAAACGCGCGTGCAGGCTTATCGTTGAGCAGGATCTCGATATCATCCTTGTGGATGCCCCAGAGCGTGCTCCCCGCACCGATCTCGCGATCGTGGCGTGTGTTCAGCAGTTCAAGATACGTCGCTTCTGTCTTGGCGATATCCTCGTACTCTTCAGGGGCTTGCTTGGACGAACCGAGATAAACGATGGATGGGGTTTCCCTCTCCCCCGTCATCTCGCCAAAAAAGCGCTTGACGTGCTCCTCTGCCATTTTCAGGTAGCGGTAACGGTAGCGCGCGATGATTGCCGCCTCGTGCGCCAGCTGCGCTGACCAAAGGTCAACGGTGGCATCAAAGGTCGCGCGATCGTCCTCGGCAGCTCTGATGAGCTGATTTCGTTGCTTTAATACTTGGTTGTAGCGTTGCAGACTTTTGAGGTAGACGGGATAGAGCTGTGAGAGCGCAATATCCAAAAAGTTGCGCCGCTCGCCCGGCCCCTCTTTGATCAGTGACAGGTGCTCGGGGCAGAACAGGACGGTGCGGAATGTCCCCACAATATCGGAAACTCTTGACACCTTGACGCGGTTGTGCTCGATCTGCTTGCGCCGACCGGGCATCATGCGAACGGTGATGTTCTGCTCCCTGACCGAGTCACAAAAATCCAGCGATACTTGACAAAACTCCTCACCAAAGCGGATCATCTCCTCATCGTGTGAGGTGCGAAAGCTCTTCCCGAGAGAGGAAAAATGGATGGCTTCCAGTAGATTGGTCTTGCCCTGCGCGTTCTCGCCGCACAGAATGTTCACGCCGCTATCAAACTCGATTTCTGCCGCCTCTATGTTTCGAAAATTGCGAATGGATATTCTTTTACATTCCATCGTTGTGTGCTTTTATCACTCTTTCATTCTAACGGGCAGGAGCATAAAGAGATCGGTGCTTTCCTCGTCTGCCTCGGCAGGCTCAATGTTGATGCTGGTCAGCGCCGAGGTCATGGAAATTCTGACCTTTTCGGCGTCGCTTGCGCGCAGACTATCAATGAGGAAGCGGTTGTTGAACGCGATCAGGATGCGATCTCCCTCTTGCTCCACTTCAATTTCATCATAGGTGCTGCCAAGGGTGGAAACGGCAGAGACCTTGAGAATGCCCTCTTCAAAATCCAATTTTACGTGGGAGCGAACGCTGCCCGCGATCTTTTCCTCGGTAACGAGTGCGGCGCGCTCAAGGGCGGAGATCATTCTCTCGCGGTCAACAGTCGCAAAAATGCGGTGAGACTTGAGAATGATGCGGTCGTAGTCAATGTACTGTCCCTCAATGAGACGGGAGAAGAAGATCATATCTCCGATATTGAACACGATGTTCTTGCGGGACATATAAATGCGAACGTCCTCGCGCTCGTCATCCTTGAGGAGCTTGTAAAGCTCGTTGACGGTTTTGGTAGGAATAATAAAGGAGAATTTGAGAGCAGAGCCATCCTCGTTTTTGTTCTCGATAGTAGCCTTGGCTGCGCATCTTGCCAGCTTGTAGCTATCGCAGGATACGGTGAGCAGCTCGTTGTCGCTGACGTGGAAGTAGCAGCCGTTCAGCACAGGGCGCTGATCGTTGTTTGCCATGGCAAACATAACCTTGGAGAGCATCTTTTTGAGCACCGCCTGACCGACCACAAAGCCATCCTCGGTAACAAGACGGGGAATGGTGGGATAGTCCTGTGCGGGGAGTGCCGTCATTTTGTGATTGGATTTGCCGCTGGAAATGCAAGCCTGCATATTTTCGCTCACAGTCAGGGTAACCTTCTCGCCTTCCATTACGCGAATGGTCTGCACAAACTTTTGCGCGTTGATGATCGCCGCGCCTGCTTCCTCGACCTCTGCCTCGATCTGCACGCGCATACCCTTTTCCAGGTCGAACGTGGTCATTACACAGTTGCCGCCCTCGTTTGCTTCAATTAAAATACCCTCGGCTGCCGTTAAGGTGGACTTGCCGGAAACAGCACACATCAGGGGAGCGACTGCATCACTTACGTATTGGCGGTTGAAAATGATCTTCATAACAAAAATTCCTTTCTTGGCACTCTCTCGCTCTCTTCAGCGCGTAGCGCTCTATAACGAAAGAATGATATAAATAGTTAATAGTAATATTAGTAGAGCCTGCGGAAACTGTGGAAAGGCTCAAAAGTGGGATATGTGGCGCGTTTGCCACGGTTTTGACGCTTTTTGGAGTGTGGAAAAAAAACGGAGAAAATGCCGCAAAACGCACTCTCTTGCCACCTGAGCGCCCTCATTTTGCTCTTTTTTGAAAATTGTGCCGCTTCGGCTTTTTTGTGCAGCTGTTGTTGGTGGAAAACTGTTGTGGAAAAGAGGAAAAAGGTCGAGCAAAACAGCACCTCTCTCAAACTTTTCCACCATCCCCCATTTTTGCCATTCCACAAGCCAAAAGGCGGTGCGTGGCGGCGAAAATAGCGATGTTGGTAGGAAAAACTGTGTAAAAACGAAAGAAAATCAACAACTTTTCCACAGATGTTGAAAACTGTGTGGAAAACTCATATTCGCGTGTGGAAAACTCAAATTTCCTTTTTGAGCTCGTTGATCTCGGCAAGGAATGCCGGGTTCTCCAAAAGTTTGGTTTCCATCAGGCGGTGAGAGGAAATAATAGTGGAGTGGTCTCTCTCAAAAATCTTTGCAATACTCGGGAAAGACATTTCGGTCAATTCTCTGATCAAGTAAATGGTAATATGTCGGGTATTGGCAATATCCTTGTTTCTTTTGTTGCCCGTCAGGCTCTCGCGCGAGATGCCGTATTTGTTAAAGACAGCGGCAAAGATCTTGTCCACAGTTACGCTGACCGGCTCTGCACCGCCGAGAAGCTCGGAGATGCACTCCTGTGCCAGCTCCATGTTGATCTCCTTGCCCGAGAGGAAAGAGAGCGCGCCCAGCTTTTTGATAGCACCCTCGATCTGGCGGATATTGGAGCGCAGATTCTCGCCAAGGAAGGTCAAAACGTCATCGGGAATGGTGATGTTGACCTGCTCTGCCTTCTTTTTGATAATGGCGATACGCAGCTCCAGATCCGGCGGCTCGATGTCGGCAAGCAGTCCCCACTCAAAGCGAGAAGTCAGTCTGTCCTCAAGCGTTTTGATGTCTCTGGGCGGACGGTCGGAGGTCAGAATGATCTGCTTTTTGCCGTCATACAGAGCATTGAAGGTGTGGAAGAATTCTTCCTGCGTAGAGGTCTTACCCGCAATAAATTGGATATCGTCGATGAGCAGCACATCGCAATTGCGGTACTTTTCGTGGAACTCTGCCATGGTCTTGTTGGCAAGGCAGGCGATCATCTGGTTGGTAAAATCCTCACCGCGCGTGTAGATGATCTTGATATCAGGGTTATTCTCCTTCATGCGGTTGATGGTTGCGTGCATCAGGTGCGTTTTACCAAGACCGCTGTTGCCGTAAATAAACAAGGGATTGTAAGTAGAAAGAGAACGTCTTGTATCCGACTCGTAATTGGCAGGGCGGTTTGCAACCGCTACGCAAGCGGCGTGCGCAAACTTGTTTGTGCTGCCAACAATAAAGTTTTCAAAGGTGTATTCAAAATTGAAATTGGTGAGCGTGTTGAGCGGGCTCTTGACCTCTTCCTCTTTTTTTGGAACGTCGGGGATGCCGATGACCTGGCTCTTGATGCTATCCCCTGCTGCGGCAGAGCCTGTGAAAGTGAGATTGACTGTTACGTCAAACCCCAAAAGCTGACAAAACTTTTGTTCGATAGAAGCAAGATATTTGTTTTTGACAATGTCGAATTTAAAAGCAGAGGGAATTCCCAAGGTCAGAGTGTATTCCGAGGTATCAAAGGAAACAACGGAAATTTCCCCAAACCAAAGATCAATCGAGGTTTCGGAAAGCTCCGCGCGGAAGGATTCCTTGACCATATTCCAAATTTCTCTGATTTCTTCGATGTAATTTTGAGAAGGCATTGACGATCTCCTTTCACATTTTGGTGTCGTGCTCATAATTAATAATATTATAACATAAATAATAATATTTTACAACGCCCGCGCGCGTGATTTTAATAAAATTTACAAATAATTTAAATTTTATAACACAAACCAATGATTGACAATGCCCAATAAAAGGGGTATAATAAAAAAGAAAAAGTTTTTTGAAAGAGAAAGAAAATGAGACTAAACTACGAAATTAAAGGAATGACCTGTGCGGCGTGTGTTTCTCACGTCGAGAAGGCGGTGTTGCGAGTGGTTGACGAAAAGGAAAGCGTCAACGTCTCCCTTTTGACCAACTCTGTCTCCTTTCTGGTAGAGGACAACACAGACCTGCAAAGCTTGGAAAGTCGGCTTGCCGCCGCCGTCAAAAGTGCGGGTTACGAGCTGGTCACCCAAAAACAAACAAATAAAAACGAGCAAAGCGAGAGCCGCAAGCGTATTGTAAACCTCGTTGTCTCTATCATTTTTACGCTTGGCGTAATGGTACTCTTGATGGGGCACATGATCGGCATTCCCACCCCCGCCTTTTTGAGCGGCACAGAAAACGCCGCTTGGATGTGTCTTGCACAGCTGATCCTGACGCTCCCCGTTCTTATCATCAACCGCCGCTTCTTTGTCAGCGGCGCAAGAGCCCTTTGGAACCGCTCCCCCAACATGGACTCCCTGATTTGCGTGGGCGCGGGTGCATCCATCCTTTACGGTCTGTTTGCGTTCGTGATGATCGTAACCGCTAAAAACGCAGATACGGTGCACAAATATCTGCACGATCTCTATTTTGAGTCCGCCGCTATGATCCTTACGCTCGTCTCTCTCGGTAAGCTGTTAGAGGCACGCGCAAAGGATAAGACCGCCGATGCCATTCGTTCCCTTTCTACTCTCGCACCCGCTTTTGTAACGGTTATAAGAGAGGAAAAAGAGACTGTCATTCCCATTGAAAAACTGCAAAAAGAGGACGTGTTCCTCATCCGCGCAGGTGAGAGGATCCCTGCCGACGGCGTGGTGCTCTCGGGCAGCGGAACGGTTGACGAGTCTGCTCTCACGGGCGAGAGTATGCCTGTGGAAAAGAGCGAGGGCGGCGAGGTCCGCGCAGCTTGCATCCTGCTCTCGGGTGCTCTGACAGTGCGCGCAGAGCGCGTGGGAGAGGATTCCTCACTGGCTCGCATCATCCGTCTTTTAGAGGATGCCGCATCCTCTAAAGCCCCCATCGCACGCGTTGCCGACAAGGTCAGTGCGGTGTTCGTTCCCATCGTTATGGCGATTTCCGCACTCACGCTCATCGTTTGGCTCATCGTCACGCAAAACGGAGAGCAAGCGCTGCGCTCCGCCATCTCTGTATTGGTCATCTCCTGCCCCTGCGCGCTTGGTCTGGCAACCCCCACGGCAATTACCGTTGGTGTGGGACGTGCCGCCAAAAATGGCGTCCTTTTCCGCTCTGCTGAGGCGCTGGAAAAGTTCTGCTCTGCTACAACGATTGTTTTTGATAAGACCGGAACCCTGACCGAGGGCAAGCCGGCTCTGACCGACGTTTACACCTACAATACCGAACCCGAGACGCTTCTCCTTGCCGCCGCATCGGTGGAGCATCTCTCCTCGCATCCCCTCGCCGCCGCAGTCTGCAAGGGCGCCGAGGACTTCGGCATCACGCAACTTGAGACTGTCACCAATTTTGAAACCCTGACCGGCATTGGCGCGCTTGGTACGGTTGGCGGCAAAGTCTGCCGCATCGGAAAGCCCAGCGAGGATATCCTTGCACAAATTGACAACGCCCCCAAATCTACCAAAACGCAAGAAAACACCGCTTTTTCGCTACACGTGGTGCAAAAAAACGGTGTTGGGAATATCAAAGAAGATATTTCCCTGTTGGAAGGTCAAGGTAAAACCGTTGTTCTTGTCACACTTGACGGCGCTCCTGTTGGTGTGTTGGCACTTGCTGACCGCATCCGCGAGGATGCCGAGCGTGCCATTCAAAACCTGAAGGAAGCCGACATCAAGTGTTTGATGCTCACAGGCGACAACGAGCGCACAGCCGCCGCAATTTCCGCCCAGGCAGGGCTTGACGGCTACAGAGCAGGACTGATGCCCGAGGATAAGGAACGCATCGTGCGCGAGATTTCAGGCACCTCTGTGTGTGCCATGGTGGGCGACGGCATCAACGATGCCCCCGCGCTCACGCGCGCCGACATTGGCATTGCCATCGGTGCAGGAACCGAGGTTGCTATCGACTGTGCCGACGTTGTCCTATCGGGCAACACCCTCTTGAGTGTGGACGAGGCGCTCCGCATCAGCCGCGCGACCTTGCGCATCATCAAGCAAAATCTCTTTTGGGCACTTTTCTACAACGCCATTTGTATTCCCGTAGCGGCAGGTGCTCTTTCCCCCATCACAGGCTGGCAGCTCAGCCCCATGCTCGCCTCGGCGGCAATGAGCTGTTCTTCTCTGTTTGTTGTTTCCAATGCGCTTCGTTTGCGCTTTATTTCACTGCATAAAGGAGAAAAGAAAATGTTTGGATTGAAAAAGAAAGAAACCGCAACCCACACCCTCACCGTTGAAGGGATGATGTGTAAAAACTGCGTAGCGCACGTGCAAAAGGCGCTGGAAGGCGTAAAAGGCGTTACAGGCGTTACAGTAGACCTCGAGAGCAAAACCGCTACCGTAGATGCATTATCGAGCGTTTCTGTTGATGCTCTGATCGCCGCCGTCACCGCTGCAGGTTACGAGTGTAAGTAAGATAAAAATGGATTGTGGGGAAACTTTTTTCGCGAAAAAAGTTTCCCCACACCCCTTCAAAAAAGCACTCACGAAAAATAATAAGATAGAGCTGTTCGTTTACGAATAGACGGTTAGCGCAAGCGCTCCTCCTCGCGCTTTGACATAAATAAAAAGCACACGTCATATCATAACAGTAGTACAAAACGCCTAAATTGCCCAAAAGCGAAAACGGGAAAAACGGTTGTTTTTGTCACAAATGGTGATATAATACCCTCTACCGTAAGCTTTTTTAAAGGAGTTTGAGATATGACAGTGAAAAAAGAAAAGGCAAAAAGGAAGCTATATTTTCGTGTTTTAAAGACCGTTATGAAGGTTAGATATAAAAAACCTCGTTTTATCTATTTGGGAGAGCCGTTTGAAAACGGTGCCGTGATTCTCTCTAATCACGAGGGCACCGATTCCCCTATGTCGCTGGAGATCTACTGCGACAAGCCTGTGCGTATGTGGGGAGCGAACGAGATGAACTCCGGACTTGTCAGCCTTTACAAATATCAAACCAAAATCTATTTTCATGAGAAAAAGCATTGGAACATTCACCTGGCAAGACTGTTTTGCTTGATTGCAAGTCCCTTGACGCACCTCTTTTATGCGGGTTTTGACCTCATTTCCACTTATCGGGACGTCCGCCTTGTAAAGACCTTGCGCGAAAGCTTTGAAGCCCTGAAAAGCGGCGACAACATTGTTATCTTCCCCGAGGATTCCACAAACGGTTATCTTCCCGAGCTGGAAGGCTTCCACGAGGGCTTCATCCTTTTGGCAGAGTTTTGCCAAAAGAAAAAGATCGACCTTCCCATCTACGTTTCTTATTTTCGCAAGAGCGACAAAACCTACATATTCGATGCCCCGATACAGTATTCGGAGCTGAGCGCAAAATACAAAACCCGAGAGCAGATAGCAAAATATCTTTGCGACCGTTGCAACGAGCTTGGCAAAATGCAATTCGATCAAAATGGAAAACCGATAGTCTCCCAAGAGAAAAAAGAAACAAAAAAGAGCAAGCTTGCGTAAGCACAAAAAGGCGACCACGTGTCGCCTTTTTTTATTTAATGCCTTTAACAAAAACAACGGTGATTGGTTTATCTATTCTTTTTGCATACTTGATGGTGTGCTGTGTTCCTTTTGAATGACCGTCCCAAATCACCAATACGGCATCGCAAAAATCAACCATTTGTTCATTTCGGCGGATGGGGGCGGCGCGTCCGTAAAGATCATACCGTGGGCGAAAAATATATTTGGAAAGGCGGTGCCTGTCTGCATATTCTTCTGCAAGAGCATCAACTCCTTTTGCTCCACCGCTGATGACGGTATCCACGTCATCGGAAATAAAAACAGATAGATCAAAATCTGTTATACTTCTTGAACCAACAACCAACAGTTTCATAAAACACCTCTTTTTAGTATATACCGATATAAGTATATACCAAATTAAGTAGATTGTCAAGTGGGTATATATTCGTTAGAATATACATAGAAAGAGAGGGATCGGAATGGTAAGACTCACAATTGACAAGATGCTAAAGGATCGCGGCATCACGCGATATGAATTGGCAAAACGCACAGAGATTAAATTTCAAACCATAGACCGTTATTATAAAAATCGCGTTATTCGTTATGACAGTTACATTTTAGACCGCATTTGTGCTGTTTTGGAGTGTAATGTAAGTGACATTATGGAATACGTAAAGGACGAAGAAAAATAAAGAAAAGGCGACCACGTGTCGCCTTTTTTGCTGTTAAAAACTGCTTTCTTTTGTCACAAAACGATTTTCCTCTTGACTGTTTTGCAAATTTGTGCTATACTGCAAGGGAAGAAATGAAAGAGGTTATCAAAATGAGTCAGTACATCAAAACCGTATGGAACCGAATGCGCGCTGAGCATCTACCCCCTCTTGAGGAGATCGAGAGCTTTGGTGCAGACGGCGAAGAGGCTATCTATCGCCTGCTTTGCAAGCATTTTGAGTGTGTTATTCGCAACGTGGTCGTGCCCCACAAAAAGCTCTATCTAGAAAAGGATTTTTTGGTCATTCACAAAAACGTTCCTTTTGTCATCGAGGTCAAAAATTGGAAGGGTGAGATCGGCTGCAAAAACGGTGAGTTCTATCAAAACAAAGAGAACGGTGTGCATAAAACGCTCAAAAGCCCTGTGGGCACCACCAGACAATTTGTGGAGAAGATGCGCGCTTTTTACAAGATGGACACCCCTGCTTGCGGTGTTGTGATTTTTGCCGAGCCCGATTGCCGTGTCACGCTCCCCGAGGAGATGGACGGCATTGCACTCCTGACGCCTAAAAAAGCCATTGCGTATATCAAAAACCGAGCAAATGCTCTTGAGCAAAAGAAACTGTTTGCTGAACCCGAAAAAATTTTACACTGCACCCGTTTTTACAGTCGCAACAGCGAATTTTGCAAGGGGATGGTGGCGGATTGCTTTTTTGACTGTGAAACCAAGGACGGCGCGATTGTTCGCGTAGACACAACCAGCCTGGCGTATATCAGTGTGCACTCCCAGCCCCTGCGCGCTAGGGATAAACTGTTTGTCACCTTTTTAAACGGTGAGAGCAACGTTTTTTACAACCGTGAAACGGTTTTTGACGTTGTTTGCTTGGATGGAACCTGCCAAAAGATCGCACTTCACCGCGTGCGCCACATTGTTTTTTGATATGCGTAGTTACAAAATTGAAAGTTACGTGCCCGAGCAGAATTTTTATCAGGGCAAGGATGCGCGCTTTTGGAGCGCCGCATTTGAGGATTGCTTTGTGATGGATCTTCATTACGGTCCCAACATCATAGCATCCTGCAGAGGGACGGATGCAATCGAACTCTCCCTCCCATCAACTGCAAATCCACTCACGTTGTTTGCCGTCAGCGAGCCTTTCGTGCTCTCCTGCAAAAAGGGAACACTCCTGATCTATCCCGCATGGCGACATCTTGAGTTTGCATTGGCTTTCCTTTTTAAAGAGAGCCCCCAAACAGTAGAAAACGCATACCAAACCGCACAACGGTATGCGTTTTCAACGATTTTTGATGCCGATAATAAGAAGGACAACTCCCCACAAACAGAGTTGGAAGAAAAGCTCTGCACGCTCCATTTTTATATGAGTCGCCTGTTTGGTGACAAACGTGAAACAAACGCAGCGGCGCACATCTTGATGATTGCCAACCTTATAGGGTGCCGCCTGCACGAAATGTCTGTTTCACGTATAGACGCCACGCTTGACGAACGCGAGATGGAACGCCTTGATGCATATCTGTTTTGCACTTTTATGACAATGCGCCGCTACAATGGCAAGGTCTCTGCCCTGCCAGACGGTGACAGCGACAAAACCGATGGAAATTTGCAACACGTGTTGCAAGAATACGGTTTGCGGATTCAGCAAAGCGTGCATGAAAAGATCACAAAACCCACCGTCTTTGATCTGCCTTCACAAACGGATATTGAAAGCTTTGCCAAGCACCCTGCTTTTGCAAGCTATCAGATCACCGAGGAAGACGGTACTGTCTGCTTACACATTCCCCTCAAGCAAAAGGCAGTTCTCTCCTCTATCTCCTCGCGCGGAGCACAAAGGAAAATGACGGTTGTTCTCTTCCCTATCCTTTCCCTTGCGGGAATCGGTGTTCCCGAGAAAGTACGATAAAAAAAGCACCTGTGGAAAGCCACAGGTGCTTTTATTTTTACGGTGCAAAATAGGAAATGAGTGAGTCGATAAGTTGCAATATGTTGGGCATAAAACGGCAAAACAGTCCCACAACAATGGGCGTCAGCACTACCGTCAGCACAACAGTCAACCAAGTGGATCCCTTGGGGTTAAACCGGAGTTCTGCGCGCTCTTTCAGATCCTCGGGAATGTAAAAATGATCTTTGGTAAAATCAATTTGATAGCTCTTATCTGATCCGTTTTTGCTTAAAAATTCTTGTTCCTCGCGGCAGAGCACAACCTTGCGCAAAAACGCGTCACGGCACAATTTGCGTCGAATAACCGTACTGCGAAAGGCTCCGGTGTCAAACAACGTCACGCCGGTTTCGGGCGAGAGCGCCCCTTTTTCGACGAGTGTTTTTACAAACCGACAAACACCGCGGCGGCAGAACACCGTTGCAACAGCGGCGATGATGATGCCAAGAATGAGCGCGGGGATAATTTTGTTGACAATATTCGCGGTTTGTTCGGTGACAGAAAAGTTGTCGTATGCCCCAAAGCGAATGGAAAAATAGGTCTCTTTAAAATAGGAAATCAGCTCGCCGAGTGTGGAATTTTGATACCATCCTGCAAATTGCTCCCAAAAAGAGGAGCTGTCGGCGAGCAGAAAAACGGTAACGGGATTTGACATAGTTACTCTCCTTTGCGGTTTTGAAACGAAGAAGAATTACTTTTTAATAACGTCAAGACCAATGTATTTGCGCAGTACCTCGGGCACGGTCACGCTGCCGTCAGCGTTTTGATTTTGCTCTACAAGTGCGGGGAAAATACGGCTGGTTGCAAGACCGGAACCGTTGAGCGTGTGCAAAAATTCGGTCTTACCGTTGTCGCGCTTTACGCGCATCATGCCGCGTCTTGCCTGGTAATCACGCGCGTTGGAAACAGAGGAAACCTCTTTGTAGCCGTTCATCGAGGGGATGTTGATCTCAATGTCATAGGTGCGCGCCATCGAAGCGGAGCAGTCCTCTGCCGCAAGCTTTACGGTACGGAAGTGGAAGCCAAGACCTTTAACAAGACCTTCGGCGTTGGCAACAAGCTCTTCAAACGCTTCGTCACTCTTCTCGGGCAGAGTGTACTGTACCATTTCAACCTTATTGAATTGGTGACCGCGAACCATGCCGCGCTCGTCGGCGCGATAGGAGCCTGCCTCACGACGGAAGCAAGGGGTGTAGCTGATATACTTCTTGGGCAGATCTGCCTCGGTCAAAATCTCGTCACGGTGCAAGGAAACCAGAGCCGTCTCTGCTGTGGGTAGCATAAAGCGGCGGCGCTCATCCTCGGCGGTCTCCATCCAATAAACCTCGTCCTGGAATTTTGGGAACTGACCTGCAGTCAGACCGCATTCATAGCCCAGCATGTGAGGAACGAGCATCAATTGGTAATTATTTCCAAGATGGTAATCAATAAAGTAGTTGAGCAACGCCCACTCCAGGCGTGCGCCAATGCCGGAATAGATCCAAAAACCGTTGCCGGAAAGCTTTGCGCCGCGCTTGTAGTCGATCAGACCAAGATCGGTGCAGAGATCTACGTGATTTTTGAATTCAAAGTCGAATTTTCTGGGCTCGCCGTAGTAGCGCAGGGGCTCGTTGTTCTCTTTTCCGCCGGGGAGCAGATCCTCGTCGGGGAGATTGGGGAGACCAAGCATAAAGGAGGTCAGTTGCGTCTCAACTTCCTTCAGTCTTTCGTCATCCGCCTTGATCTTTGCGCCAAGCTCCTTCATTTCGGCAAAAATCGGCGCCATGTCCTTCCCTTCTTTTTTATATTGAGGGATGAGCTTGTTGGTTTTGTTCTGTTCAGCCTTCAACTGCTCCACTTCACCAATGATCGCGCGGCGCTCGGCATCCAAGGAAAGGATCATTTCTATATCATTTTTTCCATCTTTTCCTTTTTTTGCCAATCTTGCAATCACTTCTTCGGGATTTTCTTTGATATATTTGATGTCTAACATTGTATTTCTCCAGGTAAATTAATCGTTATCGGCGAAAAAGTCTCCGCCGCAAATGCTCTTAAGGAGCGCTTCAAGATCGTCATCGTCACTGTAAGCGAGCTCAACGACCTTCTTTTTTGCAGTTTTGAGGATGCGAACACGTCTGCCAAGAATAGAAACGGCGCGGTGCTCGAGATCGTGCATGTATGCCTTTCTCTGCTTTGCTTCGTTCTGCTCGACGGTGTCAACCTCTGCAGGTGTATAATTCATCAAACGGACAGTACGCTCAACGTCGCGGACGGAAAGTCCCTTTTCAACGATCTTTTGCGCAAGAGGAGCCATTTGATCTTCGTTATCCAATCCCAAAAGGGCGCGTGCATGACCTGCGGAAAGCTCGCCACGCTTCAAAAGATCCAAAACCTCATCGGGAAGATCCAACAAACGCAGGCAGTTGGTAATTGCAGAACGGCTCTTGCCTACTTGCTTTGCAACCTGCTCTTGTGTTAGACCGAAACGCTCAATGAGTGCATCATAAGCAAATGCTTCTTCTACGGGGTTAAGGTCCTCGCGTTGTACGTTCTCAATAACAGCAACCTGTGCAGCCTTGAGATCGTCGCCCTCGAGAATGACAGCGGGGATTTCGCTGAGTCCTGCCATTTTGGAGGCTCTCCAGCGGCGTTCACCGGCAATAATTTCGTAATTTCCTTCCAAAAGTGTGCTTTCGCGGACAATAATGGGCTGCAAAACGCCAAATTGTGCAATAGAGTCCGCCAATTGACCAAGCGCCTCGGGAGAAAACTCCTTTCTGGGCTGGTCGCTGCGAGGTTCTACTTGCGAAATGCGCAAATTGGTGGCGGCGGACGTCTTATCACTTGCCAGAATGTTATCATCTAACAAGGAATAAAAGTCACGCCCCAGTCCACTTCTTGATTTTGCCATTTTTTACCCCCTTAAATGCGCTCAGCAAGCTCTTTTGCAATATTCAGGTACTCAACAGCACCTTTGGAGCGCTTTTCGTGGTAATAAACGGGCAAACCAAAGCTGGGAGCCTCGGAAAGCTTGACATTTCTGGATACAGTCGTCTCAAACAGCTTGTCCGCATAGTGTTTTCTCAGTTCATTGAGTACTTGTGCGGAAAGAATGAGACGGTTGTTGTACATGGTGATTAGAATGCCGGTAACGTTCAGTTCCTTATTATAATGCGATTTGATGCGGCTGATGGTGAACATCAGCTGAGAAAGTCCCTCAAGCGCGAAAAATTCGCATTGCATGGGGATAACAACGCCGTTTGCGGCGGTCATAGCGTTTACAGTGAGCATTCCGAGAGACGGAGGACAGTCGATAATGATGTAATCAAAGCCGTCAACGACCGGAGCAAGCTTGTTTTTGATTACAAATTCGCCATTTTCAACATCTGCGAGCTCATATTCTGCGCGTGCAAGAGTTGTATTGGTGGGAATAATGCTCAAATTATCGAATCTTGTCTTGATCATAACATCCTGAACAGTTGCATCGGTTGTTAAAAGATCAAAAGCGGTCATTTTTAAGCTTTTTTTGATAACGCCAACGCCGCTTGTTGCATTTCCTTGGGGATCAAGGTCGATCATGAGGACTTTATAGCCCAAAACACCCAGAGAAGCTGCGATATTTACTGCGGATGTTGTTTTGCCAACGCCGCCTTTTTGGTTTGCAAAAGCAATGATTTTTCCCATAAAATTGAATCCTCTCTTTGATATAAATTAATGAATGGTGTGTTCTTTATTATTATACCACATTTCCCTCAAAAATACAATGGTTTTTGCAAAGAAATATAGAAAAATTTGATGTTTCACGTGAAACTATCAAGCAAAGTTGCCCACGGTGTTTCACGTGAAACATCATACCTGTTTTGAGTAAAAAGACAAAACAAAAAAGTTTCACGTGAAACATTCCTCTTTTTGGAGATGCTTGTTTCACGTGAAACATATCATAGCGGCTTTTTTAAAATTGCTGCGTAAGTGCGCGGGTATTGTGCCGGGGGTTCTTTTTTTAACTGAATTACGATCATTCCTCGTGTTTCTGTGGCATTTTCTGCGGTTATAAGCTCTTTTTGCTCAATTTTTATCACTTCGCCACCCAAAACCTTGATTGCGTTGGTGGCTTCGGTAAGTTCTTCTTCGAATTTTGCGCCTTTTAGAGCAATTAATGTTCCGCCAACTTTTAAGTATGGTAAACAGAGCTCGCAAAGGATATTCAATCTTGCAACCGCGCGACTAACTACAACATCATATTTACCGAGCATTTTTCTCAATCTCATGTCTTCTGCACGCCCTGAAACGGCGTTTAAGTTGGATAATTGCAGAATTTCTGTGCTTTTTTGCACAAAATCAATCTTTTTGGCGGTGCTATCAAGCGCGGTGATCTTTAAATCAGAGCGCATAATAGCCAGAGGAACGGAAGGAAAACCGGGGCCACACCCCAAATCCAGCACGCGAGCACCCTTGGGAATGAGGTCCGTCGCCAAAAGAGAGTCGATATAGTGTTTATCAATAATCCCTATTGGTTCTCTGATGGCTGTCAGGTTGGTGTGCGCGTTCACCTCTGATAAATACTCGGTGAACTTATAAAATTGTTGCATTTGAGCTTCAGTGGGGGTGAAAACGCCATTTTTATCGGCTGCAGAGCGAAAAATCTGCGAAAAAGTGCTAAAATCCAAGTAAAAACCTCATTTCATTTCTAAATAGATCATCAAAACGGTGATATCTGCGGGGTTTACGCCGCTGACGCGAGCAGCTTGTCCGAGTGTCTTGGGGCGAATGTTCGAAAGCTTTTGTGCGGCTTCCAGACGAAGACCTTTGATTTTTGTATAATCAATGTCTTCGGGGAGGCGTTTTGCTTCAAACTTCTTTTGTCTTTCCACGTCGGCAATCTGGCGGTCGGTGTAACCCTTGTATTTTGTGTCTGTTTCTACCGAGAGACGCACAGAATAGGGGAGATTCGGGCGATTTTGGTCAATTTCTGCCAGTAAATCATAGGTAATTGCCGGTCTGCGAAGCAAATTCGCCAAGGAAGAGCCGGATTTCAGGGGTGTTTCGCCAATGCGCTCCAAAAGCGGATTGGCAAGCGCAGGAGAGACAAAGGTTTGTTCAAGGCGCTCTTTTTCGGCTTCTTGCGCCTCTTTTTTGCGCAAAAATGCTTGATAACGCGCCTCATCAACAAGTCCTGCCTCATATCCAATGGGAGTCAGGCGCAGATCTGCATTGTCCTGACGCAAAAGCAGGCGATATTCCGAGCGCGACGTCATCATACGGTAGGGCTCGTTTGTACCCTTAGTAACGAGATCGTCGATCAGGGTGCCGATATAGCTACCTGAGCGCGGCAATATAATAGAAGGAAGATTTTTAACTCGTCTTGCAGCGTTGATGCCTGCAACAAGACCTTGTGCAGCCGCTTCTTCGTATCCCGAGGTGCCGTTGAACTGTCCTGCGCCAAAAAGTCCTTTTATGTGCTTAAATTCCAGCGTTGCATCCATTTGCAAGGGATCAGCGCAGTCATATTCGATTGCGTAGGCGTAGCGCATGATCTCCGCCTTCTCAAATCCCGGCAAGGAGTGCAGCATTTTGACCTGCACGTCTGTTGGGAGAGAGGTAGAAAAGCCTTGCAGATAGATCTCAGAGGTATCTGCTCCCATTGGCTCTACAAAGAGTTGATGGCGTTCCTTGTCGGCAAAGCGAACGAGCTTGTCCTCAATCGAGGGGCAGTAGCGCGGTCCTGTGCCGTGGATCTTGCCCGAGTAGAGGGCACTGCGCGTGATGTTCTCGCGAATGATGCGATGGGTTTCGGAGTTGGTATAAACGATGTGGCAGCTGATCTGTTCAAAATCTTTAAAGAAGTCCTCGCTGTGGAGAGAGGAGTAGGGGAGAATGAAATCGTCACCGGGTTGTTCCTCGAGGACGGAAAAATCGATGGTCTCGCGCTTGATACGCGCAGGAGTTCCTGTTTTGAAACGGAGGAGCTTGACGCCGATCTCCTTAAGAGAAGCGGAAAGTCCCTTGGCAGGAAGGAAGCCGTCGGGCCCTGCCTCATAGCTGACGTCGCCCACAAAGATGGCGCTCTCAAGGTAGGTGCCGGTGGCAACGATCACGCAATCGCAGTCCCAAATCTCACCCAAACGGGTTTGCAAGCCTGAGACAAATGTTGCGGTAGAATTTCCTTTATTTTTAGAAAACGCATTACATTCATCTTTTGACGAGACAAATATTGCTGTCACTTCAGATTGCACAAGACGCAAATTCGGGGTAGTCTCAAGTGTGCGCTTCATAATGGATTGGTATTGCTTGCGGTCTGCCTGCACGCGCTTGCTCTGTACGGCAACACCTTTGCCCATGTTGAGCAGTCGGGATTGCAACGTGACAAGATCCGCCGCGCGTCCCATCTCGCCGCCCAGAGCATCGATCTCATAAACCAAATGCCCTTTGGCTGTTCCGCCTATGGAGGGGTTGCAGGGCATGTTGGCGATCGACTCAAGAGACATGGTAAACAGAACAGTGTCCACCCCGAGCCGCGCCGATGCGAGCGCCGCCTCAATGCCTGCGTGTCCCGCACCAATGACGGCAACGCGGCAGGAAAGAGAATTTTTGGTATTTTCTTGCTGATTTAACATCGGAAAGGGAACTCCTTTGCATTTGAACTCAAAACGAAAACAAG
Source organism: Oscillospiraceae bacterium (assembly GCA_015063725.1). Taxonomy (GTDB): domain Bacteria; phylum Bacillota; class Clostridia; order Oscillospirales; family CAG-272; genus UMGS1865. The sequence goes on along the minus strand of SVTP01000009.1, from coordinate 38,604 downwards.
ACAAATGTTGCTATTGTCAATAAATAACAAATCAAGAAACAAAAGGAAAAGTCTTTTTTCTTTTCTTTACTCAACGCGAGCGAGGTATTCCTCTTGCTCGGGGGTGAGGACGTCGATGGCGACACCGGCGGAATTGAGCTTGATGAGCGCGACCTCGCGGTCGATCTCGGTGGGAACGGCATACACCTTTTTGTCCATCGTCTTGCCGTTTTTGGCAAGGTAAGCAAGGCTCTTTGCTTGAATTCCAAAGGACATATCCATAATTTCGGCAGGGTGACCGTTGCCGGCTGCCAGGTTGACAAGACGACCGTCGGCAAGCAGATTGAGCACGCGGCCGTCTGCCATGCGATAACCGCGGATATTGGGCTTGCGCTCCCAGATCTCGGTGGCAAGCTCGGCGAGGTGATCCTTGTTGATCTCCACGTCAAAGTGACCGCTGTTGGAGAGCAGCACGCCATCCTTCATAGTTTCAAAGTGACGCTTGACGAGAACGTCAGCACAACCCGTCAGAGTGACAAACAAGTCACCCAGCTTTGCTGCCTCGTCCATGGGCATTACGGTGAATCCGTCCATGGTTGCCTCAATGGCTTTGATGGGGTCTACCTCGGTGACAATGACCACAGCGCCCATGCCTTTTGCGCGCATGGCAAAGCCTTTTCCGCACCACCCGTAGCCTGCAACGACCACCGTCTTGCCTGCAATAATTAAGTTGGTGGCGTTCATAATGCCGTCCATTGTCGACTGTCCCGTGCCGTAGCGATTGTCAAACAAATGCTTGCAATCGGCATCGTTTACGTCGATCATGGTGTAGTCCAAAAGGCCTGCTTTTTCGCGGGAGAGCAGACGGTGAATACCCGTGGTGGTCTCTTCGCAACCGCCAATCAGGTTTTTGCCATATTCGCGGCATTCGCCGTGAAGCAGGGAGATCAGGTCGCCGCCGTCGTCAATGATGAGGTCGGGGCAGCAGGAAAGTGTCTTTTTGAGGTGCTCGACGTATTCTTCCATTGAGACACCGTAAACGGCGTGGACGGGGAAGCCTTCGGCAGCAAGAGCCGCCGCGACGTCGTCCTGGGTGGAGAGGGGATTGCAACCCGTTACCCACACCTCGGCGCCGCCTGCGCGCAAAATTTTTGCCAAGTAGGCGGTCTTTGCCTCGAGGTGGATCGACATCGATATCTTCATACCCGAGAAGGGCTTGGTTCTTTCAAATTCTTCTTTTACAGAGTTGAGGATGGGCATATAAGATGCCACCCAAGCGATCTTATCCGCGCCCGACGGCGCGAGATTGATATCCTTGATTTGACTCATAACAGTTCTCCAATCAGACAAATATTGCTATTCTTTTCTTTTTCAATGAGACATGTGCGACAAAAGGTGTGTGTTTTGTCGCCTTTTATTCCTCTACGAGGCGTTTGACGTGTGCGCGCATTTCGGGCATACGGCGTTTGCGGTATTCCGAGGGGGAGACCCCCAATTGCTTGATGAATGCGCGGTTAAAGGTGCGCGGTGTGTTAAAGCCGACGAGCGAGCCGATCTCCGTGATGCTGAGAGAGGAGTTGAGCAGATACCGACACGCCTCGGAAACGCGCAGGGAATTGATGTAATCGTTAAAGCGTAAGCCGAGTCTTCCGCTAAACAAGTGAGAAATGTAAAACTTATTCAGGTGGAGCTTTTCTTCCAAAAGGGAGAGGGAGAGGTTCTCGGCATAGTTTTGCGTGCAAAAGGAAACGATGGTGCGTAAGGATTCCGAATCTCCCACAGGGAGCTTGGAAATTTTCATCATGGGGATGAGCTCTGCGCAAAGAGCCAATAGGTAGCCGCGGCGCAATTCGGATACATGAGAGAAGTCCTCGCGTGTGACGGTATCGGTCAGGGCATCAATGAGCGCGCGGATGCGCGGATTGTTTGCCGCTCCTGTGATCACGGGCGAGGTGGGGGTACCAATGGTAAAGGTCTCCATCAGCTCAGGGAGCAGGTCGGGCTTAAAAATAAAGCCTACGTGCGTTTCGTGCGTTACTTTTTCATAGGAATGGATTTGATTGGGGAAGGTGAGGAAAATATCGCCTGCGTGCAGCTCGTAACGAACCGAGTCGGCATAAGCGATCACATCACCCTCAAGCAAGCAGATCAGCTCCAATTCGCGGTGCAGGTGCGGAATGTATTGGATGTGATGTCCGCTCAAGAACGCGATGTCCTGCAGCTTGTGTTCATATTTTACATTTAGTGACATATCAGCGCACCTCTTCCCAATGAGGACGTCTGTTTCTCTTACACGTAGCGCGATAAATGATAAAAAAGAGGAAAAATCCGAGCACAAGTCCGCAAGCGGCGGCAGCAATCGGCAAAACAAGCTCGGGGAAGCTTTGAAGGGTGCCTACGTAGATGGATTTTATCATCCATGTAGCGCCGGAGCCGACTGTATCCTCGGTGGCTGCGGTGAGCTTGACGGTAACAGGAGCGTTTGTGTCGACAAGTGCCGCAAAGGCGGAAACGTCAAAGGTGACGGTCTGCCATTCGTTTGTTGTGGCGGTTGCCTGCGCTTCCAAAACAATGGGAGCGCCATTTTTGTCAACACCCGAAAGATGGAGCGTTACGGTATAGTTGCTTGCCTGTGCCACGATATGAAGAGAAAGGGTAGAGGCATCGGCTAAAAAAGCGGCATCGCCAAAGGTTTTTTGAACACCCGTCTTTATGCCGGCGGATGCAAGATTGATTTTGAGAACACTTTTTCCCCAAGACTGGGAGTGTCCCATTGTTACCGATTCGTTGTTCAGCGCGGCAAAGCCGTCCAGTCCTGTTTCTGCAAAATCAACAACCGTTGTTTGTTTTCCAACGCCCTCACCAACGGTGCCGTTGCCAACAATGTTTTTGGTGGGGGTGGCATCCGCTGCTTGCACGGGTGCGCAAAACAGAGCAACCAAACAGGTCAGGGCAAGGCACAGGGCAGCTACTTTTACAAATCTTTTCATTTTTCAGTCCTCGTTTTTCTTTTTATTGTAATAGGTTCGGGTAACACGTAGGGAGATGGCACAAAGCAGCTCGTAGGGAATCGTTCCTGCGTGCGTGGCGAGCGCTGTAAGGGATGTGGGCGTGTGACCAAAGAAGGAGACACGGTCACCAACCTTTGCGTCGATGCCGGAAAGATCGATCATGCATTGATCCATGCAAACGCTACCGATGATCTTGACGGGATAGATCCCTTTTTCGGTTTGAAGCGTCAATGTAGCTCCCCTGAGCGAGCGGGGGATGCCGTCGGCATATCCGATGGGGAGAACCCCGATGGGGGTATCGTTAAGGGCAGTAAACCGACCGCCATACCCGACCGACTCGCCTGCGGGAACGGTTTGAATATGCACAATGTCTGCCGAAAGATGCATAACGGGTTGCAAATTCAGCCGTTTTGGTTTGTAGGTGGGCGGCGTGTAGAGGCAAAGACCGAGGCGGACACCATCAAAAGCATCGTCTGTGCGTGTCAGCGTGGCGGCACTGTTGCAAACGTGGTGGAAGGGGATGGTCATGCCGCTCTCTTCCAACGCATCCTTGAGTGCGCGATAGCGTGTTGCTTGCAGCGCGGTCTTTTCTTTTGAGGTGGCAAGCCCCTCGTCGGCGCGCGCAAAATGCGTAAACATTCCGCACACGTCAAGGGCTTTCTTGTCGCGCAGCAAAAGAATGTTGCGCAGCGTTTGGTCAGCTTCCTTTTTTGTGCGGGCGGGGTAGCCGATGCGCCCCATTCCTGTGTCGATTGCGATATGAACACGCAAGGGCGAAAGGTTTGCGTCCTTTGCCGCATCCGCAAGCTCTTTTGCGTAGTCGGCAGAAAGGAGCGTTTGGATGAGATCGTTTTCTACCAGCAGGGGTGCGCATTTGGGTGGCGTGTACCCGAGAATGAGGATGTCGGCGTTTTTTTCTTCGTCTTGGCAAACGGAACGAACCAAAAGGGCTTCCTCTATGCAAGAGACTGCAAAAAAGTCACAGCCTACCGCAAGGAGTGCACGCACGCAAGGATCGGTGCCGTGCCCGTAGGCGTCTGCCTTGACTACCGCAAGAATACGTGCGGTGGGCGAGGTTGCGCGTATTTTCTCCAAGCACGCCAAAAAATTGCTTTGCAGAGCGCCAAGATCGATCTCTGCGCGCTTGGTGTCAATGGGGGTTGTGAACGGTTTTTTCGAGGGGGTAGGGGAGAGAGCGTTCATAGCGTTCCACCTTTCTTACAAAATACTGCATCTATTATACCATTATCAGACAAATATTGCAATCCCCTTTTTGCATCTTTTTCAAAAATTCTCATAAAAATACTTATAAGAAAGCGCGTTTTGCGCACAGAGAGAGGGGAAAAGAAATGAAAATTCGACATTTTTTGCTATTGGTTGTCGTCCTTTTGTCGTTGTGTGGGGCGGGGTGCGCGCCTGCACGGAGCGGTGCGGACTATCGCACAACGGGTGGCAGGGGTGAGGTGAAGGGAGCGATGGGAGAAGTGGAGTTTTCTGCCGTCATAGAGCTTTCCCCCGGCGGAGAGCGTTTGCGTGTGGAATATCTCTCGCCCTCGTCCCTTTGCGGTCTTGTTTTGGTGAGTGATGGCAAGACCTGTGAGGTGACGTTGGGGGAGCTTTCTTTTGCTTGCCATGCCGACGAGGTGTCGGGGTTTTTGCGCCCCGTGACTGCGTTTTTGAGGGATGAGGACGCCGCAAGCGTGCAACGGGTAGGGGAAAATACCGTCCTGACCTTTTCCACAGGCGAGGTGTTAACGCTCTCGCCCACAGGCGCACCGATCTCCCTTGTGGGCAAGGATCTTAACCTACAAGTGGTGTGGTGGGAGACGAAGAGTGAAGAGTGAAGAGTGAAGAGGGAAAAGCAAAGAGGGAAAAGTGAAGAGTTACGGGTTAGAGGACGGCGCCCACGACGTCCCATTTTCCAACTTTTGTTTGCAGGTGTGGCGCACTCTTGTTTGCGGTTTTCATTTTTTGCCCGAAAAGGCGCAATTTCTGTCACATTTTCGCGCGTGCGCGAGAAATATATTGAATTTTCTTGTTATAAAGCCGAATTTTTATGTCTGTCGCACATTGACAAGCGAAAAAAACTATGATAAAATAAACAATGGAGAACCGCGCTTTTTGTTCCTCAAAAAACAGAAACAGGATAGCGGGGCGAATTTTGCACATACTACCGTTGTTTGATTTTTGAAAAAAGGAGAGACGCTTGTGAAAAAGACCAAAAAAGCAACCCCCGAGGCAAATCCGCAAGAGTTGGCGGCATATCTGTTCCACCAGGGCACCAACTTTCAGGCATACGAATATCTTGGCGCGCATCGCGAGGGAGACAAGTTTGTTTTTCGCGTCTGGGCGCCCAATGCCGATTTTGTGTCGGTGTGCGGCGACTTCAACGGCTGGAACCGTGATGCCGATCCCATGTTCCGCGCAACTGCGGGCGGTGTGTGGGAGCTCTCCTTGCCGCAGGATCGCGTGGTGATGGGGCAGTGCTACAAATACTGCATTCGCAATCACGGTCGCGAAATGCTGAAGGCAGACCCCTACGGCTTTTCGATGCAACGTCCGCCCGAGACGGCATCCCTCATTTGCGACATCAGCGGTTATACGTGGCGTGATGCAGGCTGGCTCAAATATCGCAAAAGGCATTTTGACCGCGCCCATTATCTCTCGCAGCCAATCAACATTTACGAGATGCACCTCGGCTCTTGGAAGAGACACGATGACGGCAGCTATTACTCTTATGCCGAGACAGCCGGCGACCTTGCCCCCTACCTCAAGCAAATGGGGTACACGCACGTCGAATTGATGCCTGTTAGTGAATATCCTTTTGATGGCTCCTGGGGCTATCAGGTCTGCGGATATTACGCACCTACGTCCCGTTACGGCAGTCCCCAAGACTTTATGGCGTTTGTAGATGCCATGCACGAGGCAGGCATCGGTGTCATTCTCGACTGGGTACCTGCGCACTTTGCAAAGGACGCGCACGGTCTTTACGAATTTGACGGACAACCCCTTTACGAATACCAAGGCTTGGACCGTCAGGAGCACAAGGGCTGGGGCACGCGTTGCTTTGACCTCGGTCGCGAGGAAGTACAGAGCTTTCTCATTTCCAACGCCGTCTATTGGCTCAAGGAATACCACGTCGACGCGCTCCGCGTAGATGCTATGGCGGCAATGCTCTATCTTGATTACGACAAAGCCCCCGGCGAGTGGTGTCCCAATATTTACGGCGACAACCGCAACCTTGAGGCAATCGCGTTTTTCCAAAAAATGAACGGCTATCTTGCCGCAAACCATCCCGACGTCATGACCATTGCCGAGGAATCCGCCGCGATCGTGCAGATCACGGGATTTGAAAACGACGGTCTTGGTTTTTCCTACAAGTGGAACATGGGTTGGATGAACGATACGCTCGCCTACGTTAAAGAAGATCCTCTGTGGCGCAACTATCACCACGGCAAAATGAACTTTTCCATTATGTACGCCTTTAGCGAGCATTTTGTGCTTTCTATCTCGCACGACGAGGTGGTACACGGCAAAAAATCCTTGCTTGACAAAATGGCGGGAGAGTACGAGACCAAGTTTGCGGGTGCGCGTACCTATCTGACCTATATGATGACGCACCCGGGCAAAAAGCTGCTATTTATGGGCTCGGAGCTTGGCGTGTTCCGCGAGTGGGATTACGACAACGGCATAGAATGGTTCATGCTTGATTATGATATGCACGCAAAGTATCAGTTGTTCGTCTCGCGTCTCAATCAATTCTATTTGCAAAATCCCGCGCTTTGGAACGCCGACGAGGGACCTGCATCCTTTGAGTGGATCGACCCCGACAACAGCCGGGAGAGCATTCTTTCTTACAGACGTATCGCCAAAAATGGGGAAGAGCTGATCGTGTTTCTCAACTTTCTGCCTGTTCGTCGCGAGGGCTTCCTTGCCGCCGTTCCCAAGGCGGGCAAGTACGAGGAAGTTTTCAACAGCGACGCTGTCGAGTTTGGCGGTGGCGGAGACGTCAACCCCGGTGTTCTTACCGCCCAAAAATGCACAATGCCCCGCGGTTACGAGCATGCCGTCACCATCACCCTGCCCCCCATGGGAGCCGTGGTGCTGAAGAAACAAAAGAGAACAAAAACCAAGTAACCGTTTTATTTTCTAAAACACTTTTGCGACGGGGCGTCGAGGACGTCGCCCCCTACAAAAAGTTTTCCACAGGCGCGACGATTGTCCGCTATTGACAGCTAAAAACCAAAAATATTATATAAAACATCAAGGAGGAAACGCGCACCATGTTCAAGAAAAAAGAATGTGTTGCCATGCTCTTGGCGGGAGGGCAAGGCAGCCGACTCTTCGCACTCACCCAAAAAACCGCAAAGCCTGCCGTATCGTTTGGCGGCAAATATCGCATTATTGATTTTCCTCTTTCCAACTGCATCAACTCGGGTGTAGATACCGTCGGTGTCCTCACCCAATACCGTCCCTTGCTCCTCAACGAGTATATCGGCAACGGACTTTCCTGGGACCTTGACCGCCGCTTTGGCGGTGTGCAGATCCTCGCTCCCTATCAAGGGCAGAGCGGTGCCGACTGGTATCGCGGAACTGCAAACGCTATTTGGCAAAACATGGAGTTTATCAACCGCTACGATGCCAAATACGTGCTTATTCTCTCGGGCGACCACATCTACAAAATGGACTACGCCAAAATGCTGGAGCAGCACAAAAAGAGCGGTGCGGCTTGCACCATCGCCGTGCTTGACGTCCCGATCGAGGAGGCCAGCCGCTTTGGCATTATGAGCACCCGTGAGGACGGCTCCATCTTCAAATTCACCGAAAAGCCCAAGAACCCCGATAGCACCAAGGCGTCTATGGGTATTTACGTATTCACCAAGGATAAGCTCGAGGCATACCTGAAGGCTGACAATGACGATCCCGCGTCCTCTAACGACTTTGGCAAAAACATTATTCCCACCATGCTTGCATCGGGCGAGAAGATGATGTCCTATTCGTTTGAAGGATACTGGAAGGACGTTGGAACCATTCAATCCCTTTGGGAAGCCAATATGGATCTTTTGGGCGACGAGCCCGCGTTCTCGCTGCTTGACGAGGCGTGGAGAATTTACAGCCGCCACGCAGCACAACCCCCGCAGTACATCGCGAAGGGTGCCGTTGTGGAAAACGCATCTGTTACGGCAGGCTGCCAAATTTTTGGCACGGTCAAAAACAGCGTGCTGGGTGCTAACGTCTACGTCGGCAAGGGAGCCGTTGTAGAGGATAGCGTCATTATGAACGATACCGTCATTGAAGACGGCGCAACCGTTCAATATGCAATTCTGGATGAAAAAGTAACCATTGGCAAAAAAGCCACCGTCGGCGCTCCGCGCGAGAGCGGTGAAGCCATTGCCGTAGTGGGTGCTGAGGTCAGCATTGGAGCAGGTGAGGTAGTTGCCCCCGGCGCCATGCTCTCCGAAAACTAAAAGGAGGTAGAGAACAATGACTGTTGCAGGTTTGATTTTTTCTAACAAGCAGGAGCAAGGCTTTCCCGAAATGACGCGTCGCCGCACCACGGCAAGCATCCCCTTTGGTTGCCGCTACCGCCTGATCGATTTTCCGCTTTCCAACATGGTCAACTCCGACATCACAACCGTTGGCGTCGTTACGCACTACAATTACCAATCGCTGATGGACCACATCGGCGCGGGCAAGGACTGGGATCTGGCACGCCGTTCGGGCGGCATCAAGCTCCTGCCCCCATACATTACCGCGTATGAAAACCACGCCGCAGGCAAGCTCTACGAGAGCAGACTTGAGGCACTGATGGGCTCTGCTAACTTTATCAACCGCTGCGGCGCCGACTACATCGTGCTCAGCGATTGCGACGTGATCATGAACATCGATCTCTCTGCCGTTATCGAGGAGCACATTCGCACCGAGGCGTATATTACGCTGGTTGCCAAAAAGGTCAACGCAAAGGATTCTCTGTTCGGTCAAAACGCCGACGTGCTCGGCATTGATGAGAACGGACGTGTCACCTCGCTTTCCTACACCGCTCCCACAAAGGGCAACTACTATGCAAACACCTATCTGATGGTTGTCAGCCGTGCGGATCTGCAAAACATCGTTTCCGATTCCATTGCACACCGCTACACAAGCTTTTCGCATGACATCCTGATCCGTCAGCTCAAAAAGAAGAACGTTCACGCATACGTGTTCGACGGTTTTTGCGCATCCATCAACTCGCTTGAGAGCTACTTCAATATTTCCATGAAGATGCTCGACGAGGACGTTCGCGCCGATCTGTTTGCCAACCGCGACCGCCAGATCTTTACCAAGGTGCGCAACAGTGCGCCCACCAAGTATGATTCTGCCGCAAAGGTCAGCAACAGCATGATCGCCGACGGCTGCACCATTGAGGGAGTGGTAGAAAACTCCATCATCTTCCGTGGCGTACACGTAGGCCGCGGCTCGGTGGTTAAGAACTGCATCCTGTTGCAGGACACCTACGTAGGATCGAACGTAACCCTGAACTGCGTGGTAGCCGACAAAAACGTCATCATCAAAGAGGGACGCACCCTCTCCGGACACGAAACCATGCCCTTCTTTATCGACAAGGGCGCAACGGTTTGATAGAGAACGGAGATGCATTTACAGTGAAAATCCAAAGAAAGGATAAGACTATGAAAAAAATTTTATTCGTTGGCGCGGAGGCGATGCCCTTTGCCGCCACGGGAGGACTTGGCGACGTAATGGGCTCGCTCCCGGCTGCCTTGGCTGCCACGGGTGAATGTGAGGTCTCGGTCGTGCTCCCTTTGTATGGAGCGGTGAATGAAAAATGGCGCGCCCAAATGAAAAAAGAGGCCACCTTTACCGTTTCTCTTGCATGGCGTCAGCAATATTGCGGCGTTCACAGTCTTATAAAAGATGGCGTCAAGTATTATTTCATCGACCACGAATACTATTTCAAGCGCCCCGCTCTCTACGGATTTTTTGATGACGGTGAGCGATATGCATATTTTTGCAAGGCGATCCCCGAGATGATGCACCACCTCAATTACTATCCCGATGTTCTGCACGCACACGACTGGCAGGCAGCGCTTTCGGTGGTCTATCTCAACCGCTACTATCGTCATCTTCCCGAATACCAAAACATCAAAACCGTTTTCACTATTCACAACATCGAATACCAAGGCAAGTATGATCCCTTCATTCTCGGCGACGTCTTTGCGCTTGGCGAGGAGTCTCGCTCGCTCATGGAGTACAGCGGCTGCATCAATTTGATGAAGGCTGCCATCGAGTGTGCCGATGCGGTGTCCACTGTCAGCCCTCGCTACGCCGAGGAGATCAAAACCCCCGAATATGCACACGGGTTGGAGTATTGCCTGCGAGATAATGCCCACAAGCTGCGCGGCATTCTCAACGGCATCGACTACACCTATTACAATCCCGAGGGCGATCCTGTCCTGATGGCAGGCTTTACGCCCGACGATATGGGGGGCAAGGCGCTTGACAAAGCAGCGATGCAAAAAGAGGTCGGACTGCCCCAAAGAGAGGATGTTCCCTTGCTTGCCATCATTTCTCGCTTGGCATCTCACAAGGGACTTGACATTGTTTCTGAGTGCATTTGGGACATTGTTGGAAACAACGACGTCCAGCTCATCGTGCTCGGCAAGGGAGAGGAGCATTACGAAAAGCTTTTCCTTGACCTGCAAGCAGCACACCCCGAAAAGGTACGCGCGCTCATCACTTATGACCGCGACCTTTCCAAGCGCATTTATGCGGCAACCGACATCTTTTTAATGCCGTCGAGGAGTGAGCCCTGCGGACTTTCGCAAATGATCGCGTCGCGCTACGGCGCAATTCCCGTTGTGCGCGAAACGGGTGGACTGTATGACTCCATCAAGCCGTTCTGGATGGACGGCGAGGAAATGAAGGGCAACGGCTTCACCTTTGCAAACTACCGCGCAGACGAGCTCAAGGAAAGAACCGAAGCGGCGATTGCGCTTTGGAACACTCCCGAGCTTCGCCAAAGACTCGTCACCAAAATTATGAACACCGACTTCTCTTGGAACACATCCGCAGAGCAGTATTTGCAGATGTATAGAGAAGTGTAAAAACGGATAGGAACAATCCCTCCGTCATTTTCTTGCGAAAATGCCACCTCTCTTTACACAAGGGAGGCTGAATGAGAAGCTCTTGCGTTTCGGATCTGCTTTTCTGAATTTTTGAAACAGAGTGAAAAGGCAAGGTGGTTACACCGAAAGGCTCCCTTGTGTAAAGGGAGGCTGTCAAATGTCGCGAGCGACAAGGGACTGAGGGATTGTTTGTTACAACCTTTAAAAACAAAAAACACCAATAGTTACCCCACGGAGGCCTTAATCAATTATGAATTACAATCCCAACAGTACCGAAGTCAAACAGCTTATCGAGGGCGTTTTGCAACGCCATTTTGGATGCAGCGCAAAGGAAGCGTCTTGCGACCAAATGTACAAAGCGACCGCCATCACCGTCAAGAACATTTTGAGCGACAAACGCTCCGCCTACAAAAAGAAGGTCAACGAGGCAGGGGCAAAGCGCGTGTACTATATGTGCATGGAGTTTTTGCTCGGCCGCTCGCTCAAAACCAATCTGCACAATCTCGGCCTTGCAACCGCATACGAAAAAGCCCTCAAAAAGCTTGGCTTCGATCTTGAGGCTCTTTACGAATGTGAGCCCGATGCAGGTCTTGGCAACGGCGGTCTTGGCAGACTTGCCGCCTGCTTTATGGACTCGCTTTCCTCGCTCGACTATCCCGCCACAGGCTTTTCTATCTGCTACGAATACGGACTTTTCAAGCAGATGATCGTTGACGGTATTCAGGTAGAGACTCCCGACGTGTGGCTGCCCGGCGGTGAGGTCTGGCTTGCTCCCCGTACCGACCGCACCTACAAGGTCCGCTTTGGCGGCAGAGTCAAAGAGGAATGGAAGCTTGACGGACACTGCGAGATTCTTTACGAGGACGCCGAGGAGATCGAGGCAGTTCCTTACGATATGATGATCTCGGGCGCAGACAGCGCGGCTGTCAGCCAGCTCCGTCTTTGGAGAGCCAGAAACATTCAAAAATTTGATATGCGCCTCTTTACCCAAGGACAGTACACGCAAGCAGTGGAGCAGAGCACAAACGCCGAGATCATCTCCAAGGTGCTCTATCCCTCGGATAACCACACCGAGGGCAAGCTGCTTCGCCTGTCGCAACAGTATTTCCTTGTTTCGGCATCCATCCAAAGCATCATCCGCGACCACATGGCAGTTTACGGCAAGCTGGATAACCTGCCCGAAAAGGTTGCTATTCACATTAATGACACCCACCCCGCACTTTGCATTCCCGAATTGATGCGCATCCTTGTGGACGAATATTTCTTCTCTTGGGAAAAGGCATGGGATATCGTGACACGTACCGTTTCTTACACCAACCACACGGTCATGCCCGAGGCACTGGAGAGCTGGAACGAGGACCTTTTCCGCCTCAAGCTGCCGCGCATCTATATGATCGTCAAGGAAATCAACGAGCGCTTCTGCCGCGAGGCGTGGAATGCATTTCCCGGCAACTGGAGCCGCATCTCGCAGATGAGCGTTGTCGGCTACGGACAGGTCAGAATGGCGAACCTTTCTGTCATTGGCTCGCACTCTGTCAACGGCGTGTCCGAGCTGCACTCAAGCATCCTCAAGGATTCCACCTTTAAGGATTTCTACCGACTGTACCCCTACAAATTTGATAACGTCACCAACGGCATCGCACACCGCCGCTGGCTGTGCTATTCTAACCCCGGCTTGGCGGAGCTGCTTGACGAGTGCATCGGCACCGACTATCGCCACCACCCCGAGTCTCTTTCCGACTTTGCCAAGTTTGCAGATGACGCCACCGTGCGCGACCGCGTGCGTGCCATCAAGCACGAGAACAAGGTCAAATTTGCCAAAATGGTAAGGGAAAAGACCGGCAAGATCATTGACACACACTCTGTTTTTGACGTACAGATCAAGCGCTTGCACGAATATAAGAGACAGCTGCTCAACGCGCTCAACATCATCGGTCTGTATCTCGACCTCAAAGAGAATCCCAACCTTGAAATGCAGCCCCAAACCTTTATCTTTGGTGCAAAGGCGGCGCCCGGCTACGATATGGCAAAGCGCATCATTAAGCTGCTTTGCATGATCAGCAAGGACATCGACCAAAACCCCAGGATCAAGGAAAAGCTCAACGTGGTGTTCCTTGAGAACTACAGCGTGAGCATGGCAGAGGCGCTTATTCCCTCGGCAGAGATCAGCGAACAGATCTCGCTTGCGGGCAAAGAGGCGAGCGGTACGGGATGCATGAAGCTGATGATCAACGGCGCTCTCACCATCGGCACGCTCGACGGTGCCAACGTGGAAATGCAAGAGGCTGTTGGAGCGGAAAACATTTTCATTTTCGGACTCACCGCCAATGAGGTAGAGCAGCTTTGGCTGAGCGGTTATCGCGCCGCCAACTATTATATCTCCAACGATAGACTCATCCGCATCATCAAATATCTTTCCACAGGCTTTGCAGGCGAATCCTTTGCCGACATTGCCGCATACCTGCTCAACAACGGCCACGGTGTAGCAGATCCTTATATGTGCCTGGCGGATTTTGAATCCTACTACCAAACACACAAGGTAATGATCGACGCCTACACCAACAAGGATGCGTGGAACCGTATGTCGCTACTCAACATCGCAGCGGCAGGCAAGTTCGCCGCCGACCGCTCCATCGAGGAGTACGCCGACCGCATCTGGGGACTGAAAAAAGTAAAGTGATTAAAAAAAGATAGGTACAACCCTTCCGTCATTTTCGCCAGAAAATGACGGAAGGGTTGGCATCTAACTCAAAACAAAAGCAATAAACCTTTTGAAAGGCTGTGGGGGAGACCGCAACGGTTTTCCCCACGCGACTGTAAAAATGTTAATCAGATCACATAACGATATTGAAAAAAACGCACCCCCACACCTGTGGTGGGAGGTGAACGGACATAAAACGGCAACACCCGGAGCGGTTCCTTGTGGGAGCGAGCTTAAAATTTGTTTGGAGCTCTCCCGCGCGTGGGGCGCGTCGGCAGTCGTTTGCCGCATCTCGCCCGACGGCGGCGAGGACCGCGACATCCCCTTGACCTTTGTCAAAACCGCACACGGTGTCGATTTTTATATGCTTTCGCTCGATACTGCCGCACTTTGCGGTGGGGGAGAAAGCGGTCTCTTTTATTACGAGCTGCTCCTTGTGCGCGGCTGGGATACCCTTTTTACGCATACCCCAAACAACAAGGACGTCACCCTTGCGCGCGAGAGCGGTAGCCGTTTTCGTCTTTTGGTATATGAAAAAAACTTTGTCACCCCTGCGTGGTTTGCGGGCGGCACGATGTACCACATCTTCCTTGACCGCTTCTGTCGCGGTGAGGGAGCAGTAACCCCAAATGCCGATGCCGTCATCAATCCCGACTGGGCAAACGGCATTCCGCAATATGCGCGCAAGCCGGGTGATCCGCTTTCCAACAACGTCTTTTTTGGCGGAAATTTGTGGGGCGTGGTCGAAAAACTCGACTATTTGCAATCCTTGGGTGTTACGGTGCTCTATCTCTCTCCTGTTTTCAAGGCGTATTCCAATCATCGCTACGATACGGGCGACTATGAAAAGATAGACGAATTTTTGGGGGGTGAAGAAGCCTTTGATGCGCTCATCCGCGAGGCGCACGCGCGCGGAATGAAAGTCATCCTCGACGGTGTTTTCAACCATACGGGCGACGATAGCCGCTACTTCAACCGTCGCGGCAGCTACCTGGCCGAGGGGGCGTATCAGTCGCGCGCATCGCGCTATGCAAATTGGTATCACTTCCGCAACTTTCCCGACGATTACGAGTGCTGGTGGAACATCGACATTCTGCCCCGACTTGACCTCGCAAACGAGGATTGCCGCCGCTACTTTACGGGCGAGGACGGCATCATTTCCTCTTGGACGGCGCGCGGTGTTGACGGCTGGCGACTGGACGTTGCCGACGAGCTCTCCGACGATTTCCTTGACGAAATGCGCCACGTGGTGAAGAAAAACACACAAGGCGAGGGGTTGATCATTGGCGAGGTGTGGGAAAACGCCGTTGACAAGACCGCCTACGGCAGCCGCCGCAGATATCTGTCGGGCAGTCAGCTTGACAGTGTGATGAACTATCCTTTCCGCAACGCGGTGCTCGCCCTCGTCAATTACGGGGATGCTGAAACCTTTTATCACATCCTCACCGAAATTTACGCGTCCTATCCGCGCGAGGTTTCTCACAGTTTGATGAACCTTTTGGGCACGCACGATACCGCACGCATCCTCACGCTTCTGGGCGACGGGGGCAAGGGGGAGTATCTCCCCAACGACACCTTGGCGCACCTGATGCTGAGCGAGGATGAGCGCAAAAACGCTGTCACGCTGCTCAAATTGGCATCTGTTTTGCAATTTACCGTTTTTGGCGTGCCGTCGGTCTACTATGGCGACGAGGCAGGGATCGAGGGCTATGGCGATCCCTTCTGCCGTCGTCCTTTCCCATGGGGCAGAGAGGATGCCGACCTGCTCGCTCACTACCGCGCACTCGGGAGGCTGCGCCGCGAGCATCCCGTGCTTGCGCGCGGGGACTTCCGTTTTTTGGAGTGCGGGGCGCATCATTTCGCCTTTGAGCGAGCCGACGGAGAGGAGAGAATTGTGGTGCTTGCCAACATGGGCGAGGCACACACCTTTGCGCTCTCGGGCAGCTACACAAACGCCCTGACAGGCAAAGCAGTTGCCAAGCGCCTCACCCTTGCGCGCGGTGAGTGGGCGGTTTTGCAGGCGTGATGGCATTTTGTGCGAAAATGATTGGAAAAATGTAAAAAAACTATTGACAAAAACAATAAAAGCGGTTATAATATGTAATGTCGCATTTTATGTCAACCGAAAAATGGGAGGAAGATAGTATGGTTTTGGATATGCGCCCGATGCTTCGCGGCGAAACGAAACATATTCATATTGACTATCTGCTCACGCCCGATCTTCCGGATGGCGCCCAGTTCGATGGCGACGCACACGTGCTTGGCGACGTAACCGATGAGGCAGGCTATATGCATCTGACACTCACCGCAACCGTGGCTTACCGCACCGAGTGCGCACGCTGTCTGGAGCCCGTCAGCGGAGACTTTGCCGTTCAGCTGGAACGGACGGTCGCTGCGGAGGGGACCCTTACACAAGAGCAATTGGAGGAGAACGTAGACGAGTACGCCGTTATCAAGGACGGTATGCTTGATCTTGACGAGGAGATCCGCGAGGAGCTGCTTCTCTCATTCCCCATGCGTTTTCTTTGCCAGGAGGATTGCCCCGGCCTATGCCCCAAATGCGGAAAACCCCGTCGCCTTGGCGATTGCGGTTGCTCCCTGTTTGAACCGGATCCGCGGCTTGCCGTGCTGAAGAAGCTGTTTGACAAAAATGAGGAAGATAAGGAAGAGAATTAAGAGGAGGTGTAGACATGGCAGTACCGAAGAAGAAAGTATCGTCCGCTCGCAGAGATAAGAGACGCTCTCAAAATAGCAAGCTCACCCTGCCCGGCATGAACAAGTGCTCCAACCCTGCATGTGATGCATTCGTAAAGAATCACTGCGTATGCAAGGTTTGTGGCTTCTATAATGGAAAGCAGGTTCTGGACGTTAAGAAAGATGCTTAATTTCCAACCAACGCAAAAAGCGGATTTGTAAACCAAATCCGCTTTTTCGTTTTTTGAGATTGTTTTTGAGAGAATGCGGGGGAACCTTTTTCGGCGAAAAAGGTTCCCCCGCACCCCCCTCCAAAAAGCACTCGCACAAAAAAGAAAAAACAACGTACATTCATCAACAGACGCAAGGCGTCTTTCTTATAACTCTGCACTTTTTTGCCATAAGTATTGCAATGTTTTCCTTTTTGTGTTATAATAAAAGATACAAAACGGTTTAAGGAGTCTTTTAAAATATGAAAAAGGACCTGAAAACAAATCTGGTAAACAGAAAAGTCAAAAAGCCGAACCCCGTTTTTATGACTGTTGGTATGTGGGTCGTGGGCATTATGAACAAGCTTTACAAGGTGGATTTCAGCTATGATTACGATCCAAAATCCATCAAGGGGCAACCCACCGTCCTGCTCTCCGCGCACGCGTCGCGCACGGAATTCGTCTACACCGTCTATGGGTTTGGGCGCAAGGATATCAACGTTGTTTGCGGCTTTCAAAACATCTTCAAAAAAGGACTCTACAACCTCTTTATCACCTTTGGAGTAATCTCTAAATATTTGTATCAACCCGACATCATGTGCGTCAAAAACATGCTGCGCGCCCTCAAGCGCGGCGGTGCGGTCGGGCTCTTCCCCGAGGGCATCCAATCCACAAGCGGCTCCACACACCCCATTAATCCCGCAACGGCGCGCTTTATCAAAAGCAGCAAGGCAAACATTGTGGTGTGCACCTCGCGCGGTGCCTATCTTGCCACCAACCGCTACTCCAAGGATCGCAAAAAGGGTTATATCGGCATCCATTACAGTCTGCTCTTCACTCCCCAAATATTAGAGGAGCTGACCGAGGAGCAAATCTACAAAGCCATTTTGGAAAAGATCAGCTACAACGATTTTGCCTTTAACAAGGAGGCGCGCAACAAATACGTGGGCAAGCTGCCAAACGCGTCGGGCATTGACAATATTCTTTACAAATGCCCCGACTGCAAAGAGGAGCGCACCCTGCGCGTTGAGGGCGACACCGTCACCTGCACCGCTTGCGGTTTTGCAGCACAGGTAAACGAATATTACGATCTTGTAAAACAGAAAGGCAACGAAATTCCCGAGGACATCGACGCGTGGTTCAAGTGGCAGCGCAGATGTGTTGCAAAAGAAGTCAAAAATGATGATTTTGTTATGACGCTTGACGGCAGCCTGTGTATGCTCAAGTTTGACAAATTGAGAAAGCCGCCCAAGGATAGAGAAACTCTTTCGGTTGGCACGGCAAAACTGACCAACCGCGGACTTTGCTTTGAGGGAACACTTGACGGAACAGAGGTCAACTTCACCTTTGAAGCCAAAGCACTCTACTCCCTCACGTTTTCCACCCAAGGATATCTGGAGTTTTATTACAACAACGATTACTATATGATGATTCCCAACGAAAAACCCAAGGATCTGATCAAATGGACGATCGCGGCAGAGGAGATCCACAACCTCTATGACGAGCGCTGGAGAGCTGCCTGCGAGGACGTTTATGATTATGAAAAAGGAGAAGTAGTTTATGGCTAAATCAACACAAATGGACGTAAAAGTAAAATTTGGACTGAAAAGCTTTATCACCGTTGTTGCAATCCTGATAGCAGTCCTCGTTGTGGTTGGCGTGCTGACCTTCGTCATTCCCGCAGGTCGCTACACTGTTTACACCACCGACGAATCCAAAAGCGGAGAACCCTTTTATCAGTACACGACGGACGCTTCTCTCAACAAGCAGATCGTGGTGGATTCCTACCGCGAGCTTGCCGAGGGTGAGAACACCTCGCGCCTGCCTGTGTACCGTTGGCTGACCTCTCCCTTTGAGGCGCTGCTCTTTGGCAGCAATAATATGAATATGATCATGATCATCGCGCTGCTTTTGGTGCTTGGCGGTACGTTTAAGGTGCTTGAAGAAAGCGGCGGACTTGTGTCCCTTGTCCGTGTGATCATGGCAAAGCTGCAATCCAAGCGCTTTATTGCCATTTGGGTGATCACCGCAGTTATCATGATCCTGTCGGCAGTGTTTGGCTTGCAGGAGCAGCTGCTCATCCTTTACCCCGTATTTGCAATGCTTTGCACCGCGCTCAACTGGTCGCGCTTTACGGCGATCTCCTTTGTGCTCATCGCCTCGGGCGTTGGCTTTACAACGGCGATCACCAACCCACTCACCATCGGCACGGCATCCATTGCCGCAGGCGTCAGCGTTACCGACGGTATGTGGTACCGTTGCATCATCTTTTGCGTGATGTACGTCTTTACCGCACTCTTTTTGACCACTCTGGCAAAGCACGACGAGAAACGGGCAACCAAAAAATTTGACGTTGACGGCTTTGTGATGGTTACCCCCGAGGAGCACACCGCCGACGTCCGCAAGGCAAAAATGATCGTTGCTTTGTTCTCTGTGGCACTTTTGTCGGTCATCATTACCACCGCGATCAAGTCGCTGCGCTCCCTTGCAATGGTCTTTATGGCGGTTGCGTTCATTGTAGGAACCGTCATCATCGGCAAGCTTTTGCTCGGTACATACAAGCAGCTCGGCAAGAGCTTTGTAAAGGGCGTTAAGGACGTTCTTCCCTCTATCGTCATTATTATGATCGCGTTTGGCATTACGCACATCGCGCAAGAGGGTAACATTCTGCACACCATCTTCTATTATTTCTACAATTCCGTAACCAATATCTCGCCCTATCTTGCGGTTGTCATTCTGTATGCGTTCGTGCTCATTATCGAGTTCTTTATCCCCAGCGCATCCGCAAAGGCGGTTCTCATCATCCCCATGCTCACACTCGCTCCCATTGAGGGCATCAGCAAGACGGTCATCATCCTGACCTATCTGTTTTCCGACGGATACACCAACGTTTTGTATCCTACCTGCGGCACGCTGCTCGTAGGACTTGGACTTGCCGACGTCAGCTTTGCACAGTGGTTCAAAAAGACCATTCTGTTCCAGCTGTTCCTGATGGTCGTTTCCATCGCATTTTTGATGCTGGCGGTGTTCATTGGACTGTGATTTGAATTACATAACAATAAACAACACCCCCTGCGACGCTTTTGCGCCGCAGGGGGTGTTGTTTTATTGCATTTAATGCTTTGTTACGTCGAGGTTGGGGAGATAGAAGCCGGCTTTCATAGCGACATATAGACCTAAATAAGCGAATATGCCAAAACAGCAACAGCCTGCAATAATGGTTAAAACTCGCACCATTTCAATGCTCCAGTTATTTGCCCAAGCAAGCATGGTGCAAACGCCCAACCAACGCTTGCGGTTAAAGGGGTTATCCAAGGCAAAGCTACCAACCTCACCTGCGCCCAAACAGACCTTGAGAATGGGCTTTATCATAAAATAGAACGGGTTGAGGCGACCGAACAGAGAGAAGTAAGAAAGTTGCTCGGTATCCTCTTTTTCCATTCTTTTTGCATATTTAAAAAATTCTTCTTCATTGGGGTGTTTAGAGGGCTTGCGATCTACCAAACGGGTAACCTCTTTGCGCAGCTCCTCTTGACAGGAGAAACGGACGTTTTGACAAACCTCGTTAAATCTTTGCAGGTAATCGTCATAGTAGGCCTCTTTTTGAATAAAGTGCATACGAGTCATTACACTTGCGTTGCTGGAGTAATTGTCGCGTGCTTTTACCTCGGTCAAATAGTAATTGCCAAAGTCCATTGTGGTTGCGTAGTAAGATTTGCCTGTGTATTGCGTGCTTTTTACACCAACGTACATCAAGAGCATGTTTAAGCAGTAGGCGGTGATCTTTTTTAGGTCGCAGCGCAGGTTTTTTAAATCGGCGGTGGGGAGATAGGTTTTTATCTCATAGCAATCTTTCTCTGTAATTTCATCGGTTTTGTGGTAGAGGTAATGTTGCAGAGCGTCCAAGCTTTTGGCATAGGGAGACCCCCACGAGCAGGTGGAAATTTCGCAAAAATAGTTTACGGCAATGTCACGCAAAAACAGTTCGCGAATATTCAACAATGCCTGCAAAGCAATCACGTATTCTCTTTTTGCATTCTCGTTAGCGGCGGCAGAATGCTTCAGTTTTTCGAGATGCTCAAAAAAGTGAACGGGGGAATATTCGCGCATAGCAAGCAGCATATATCCCTTTGTCATTTTGTGCAGATCAACAGCGGCGGCGGGAATGCCTTCTGAATATGCGCGTGTATAATAAGAAAGAGCGGTGGATTCGTCGCCATCCAGCAACTTCTTTTGTGCGTTGTTCAATACTGAAAAGGTGCTTTCGATCATAACCATAACCTCATATTGTTCAAAGTGGGCGTTCGAGCCGTATATAGTTTACCACATCCGTGCGGATTTGTCAAGATGTGCTAAAAAAGCGACCTGTTTTCAGGCCGCCTTTTCTTTTGCTTTTTATTGATGATTATGCATCTCGGCAATCGCCGCGATATCCTCGGCGGTGAGGTATCCGAGATCAAACGCCTCGGTCAGGGTGTAAAACTTGTTGTTGGGACACAGGGCAACAATGCGGTTTCCGTCTCTGTAATGAATGACGGTGTCACCAATTGTTTCATCCCATAAATATTCATCGTAACCGCTTGTATCCAGCATGGCAACAATGGCACCGCTTGCGAACTCGCCATAGTAGTGTCTGACGTGAACGAACGGGGCATCAAGGTTTTGTCGGTAATAGGTTTCTATCAAAACCGCGTAATTCCAATCGGGCAAAAATCCGTCAAAGGTTTTAAAATGAATGATCGTATCACACGCGGGCATCTCGAAGGTAAACTCCCAATAAAGACCGTCAACGTCTTGATAATCGGTGATCTCTTCGCCGTTAACAAAGAACAAAAAGCCCGTGTCGGTCGCCATGCTGATTTTAACAGAAACCGTCTCACCTGCATAGTAGGTGGGCTTTAATTCTTCATAGAGCCACTCGGGGGCGTTGATCATAAGACTGTAATACTGCTTTACCCCTGTCATATATGCGCAAATGTCGCATAAGCCGTTGTTGTCGCTATCCAAATGCAGCTCTGCAACATCGGGAGAAGGACAGCCGCAGGTGTACTCGTACCAATGCGCCACTTCGCCCGAGAGCCATCTGCCCGTATGCTTGTGCTCGACGGCTTCAATCGTGATTTCAATATTGCTGTAGGGCATGATGAATGCGAAGAACCATTGACCGTCTATCTCTTTGACCTTTGGGATCTCGGTGCCGTTCGCGGTCATTTTAAGGTCGCCGCTCTCGGGGGCTTTGAGTGCTATTTCAACCAACGAGCCACGCCAAGCCGAGGCGTGCACACC
Organism: Oscillospiraceae bacterium; assembly: GCA_015063725.1. GTDB lineage: Bacteria > Bacillota > Clostridia > Oscillospirales > CAG-272 > UMGS1865. The sequence goes on along the minus strand of SVTP01000009.1, from coordinate 16,601 downwards.
CGAAACAAGATGCTCGGTTCCTGCAACCACCGTCCAAGAAAACTCTTTCAGCTCATTGCCATAGCCATAGCCCTCGCGCTCTTCCTCGCCGCAGCGCGTGCAGGTGAAAAAGGTTGTGGTCAACACCGTTCCGGGCACGGGATAGGTCATTTCTTCAAAATCGTGTCCGTGATAGCAGGAGAGGAACTCCGATTTGCCAAGCAGGTCGGGAAAGGTCATCACCGCCGTGTAGGGTTCATCCACGTTTTTGGCGGTGGCGTCATCCCATTCCAGCAGGACGTGTGTTGGTTTTTTGATTTCTGCCGCACCGTCGGAAAAATCTCCAAGCGGAATTTTAGAAAAAACAAACAGCCGCTCGTTTTCTTTGACGTAGGGGATGCCATCCACGTCAAGAGAAGCAAATTGATATTCCTTCATGGGGAGGAACATCAGGAAATGATCATCGTTGCCGCAATGAAAGCCCTTAACGGGGAAATCTTCTTTCCCACGCAAATAGGCGGCAACGACCTCGGCATATGCCTCATACTCGGTGCGAGAGAGGTTGAGGTAAAGGGTATCACTTTCGGGGTCAAGGTATGCGCCCTCAAGCGGGGGCAGGGGAAAATCGGCAACGCCGCGCTCGGCAAGATAGTCTGCATCAAAAAACGTTTCGGGAATTTTGTCCTCGGTCCAAGGTTTTTTGTCCCAAAACCGAAAGAGGAACACGCAGGAAGAGAGTGTGCCGCACAAAACGGAGACGAGTAAAAGCGCCGATAAAATTCTCGTTTTTTTCATAACGTACCTCCTTATTCAACAATGCTTTGCAAGGGCGTTAACATTTTTTTCTCAAAGGTTGTGCAGTGGAGTGTGCCAAATTGCTTGGAGCGGAGCCAACGCCTCTCGCCGTGCAGAGCGGAGACAAACCAAAGAATGGGATTGTATTTGTTCTCTGTGGTGGCTTTTTGGGCATCTCTTCCGGTGCGGTAGCGGTCGATGTAGATGTAATTTTTGTCGGGATCTTGGGGGTCCTGGAACATCAAGCTGCAACAAATGCCGTCCTCGAGATAAACGGGATCCTCATGCAGATGATGCCCAAGCGTGTATCCTGCCGCCTCGTACGCCGCTATGATGTCCTCGCAGGAGAACTCCTCGCTCCTGTGTGGGGTGCAAGCAAAAAATGAAACAGCAAGGGCAAGCAAGAGTAAAACAGATACGATACGTTTCATACATATTCTCCTTTTTGGAATAAGGTGTCTACCCTCATTATAGCATATCTTACGGCGCTTTGCAAGGGCAAAAGCGGAGCTTTTGAAGGGGGGGGCTCGTCTTATACCTCGTCAATCTTGGCAAAAGGTTACACTGTTTTAAAAAAGATTATGGGGGAAACTTCTCGCAAGAAGTTTCCCCCACAATCTTCTCACCTTACTCGCTCGGTTGCTTTAGGACAACGATGCGGTCATCGAGTCTGTCAACAACGGTGTAACCGAGCTTGGTGTAAGCCTTATAAAATTTTTCATAGTCATCTACATAACGCGCATCGAGCACAACGTACTCGACATCGGGCTTGTTTTTGTGGTAGTAGACCTCGAAGATCTCGTCACGGTCAGCAAGATGGGGAAGCAAGAAGGTCGAGGCGGCAACCGAGGCGTCCTCGGGGACGGTTTCTTCCAAAAAGGCTTCCATCTCATCGAATTTTTCGTGATTCTGACTCCAGTTCCGCAGACGCGCATCCAGCAAGGGGTACGCTGTTATCAAATAAGAACACAAGCAAGCCGCGGCGGCGACAGAGAGGAGCGTGCGGCGCACGTTGGGAGCCTCAATTTCGGGCAAGTTTTTCAACATCGCGTAAATCAGGAATGCCGCAACGCCAAAGTGGTATTGAAAACCGATGCGTGGCTGATAGGGATACATGGTCAAAAGGTTGATCAGCATAGGTGCGACCAGCAGCCAACGAGAGGGCTTTTTGGTCGCAAAGGGCAGCATTCCAAGGGGCAGGAGCATATAAACAAAGTACATCACCTTGTCCCATTTCAAATCCTTATCTGCAAACAACTGTGTGAGCAGATAACCGGGATTGACAAGAGCGGTTTTGATCGCACCCATAAGTCCGTCATCTGCATTATAGATCAGGTTCTCGTAGCGGTTGCTCATCATGCCCGTGCCGGTAGTCTCCAAAAGGTATCCGCACAAAAGGAAGTACCCCACCGCCATGGCGGCAAGAAGCGAGCCGTGCAGATATTTCTTTTCGCTGACCAGCAAAAACAGAGCGAAGAAGAGCAGATAAATTGCAGCATCCTCTTTGACAGAAAGCACCAAAATCGCACACACGTACATAGGAATCGGCTTTTTGATCTCGTAAAAATAAAAGGTCAGGAGCAAAAAGAGCGGCAAAAAGCAGTTCTCGTGCAAGTCAAAGGAGCATCCCGTTGTAATGACGGGGAAGAACGCATAAAGCGCGGTGCACAAGACGGTTTGCGGATTGGAAAGCTTGAAGTGTCGTGCCAGCAAAAATACGGGAATGACACCTGCCGCAAGCACTGCCGCCTGGCCGATCTGCAAGGTCAGGGGAGAGGGAAACAGACAGTAAAAGGGAAGGAGCAGATAGTAAACAGGGGAGATGTGTACGGCAAAATGAGAGAGGAGTGTGTCGCGCTCGCAAGTCACCATCGCAAGCCCCGTTTCCTTCATGTTGTGGAACATATTGCACCAAATGCCAAAATCAAAATTGGGAGAGGCAAAGGTCTTGTAGCGCAAACAACCAATCAGGGCGATCACGCCAAAGCAAGCAAGTCCCGCAAGGGCGGCAAGTGCAATCGCCACAGGTGTGTGCATTTTTACATAGTCCCAAACGTTTGAGAGCGCACGAATGCAATAGACCAAAAACAGAGAGTAGACCAAAATAGCGGAAAGCAAAAACCACTCGCGGTTTTTGGCAGGGGCAAAAATACACCAATAAGCGATACACCCTGTGGAAGAAAAGAGCAAAAACAAGGCGTCGGTGTTGATTTTGCTGGTCAGTGCAGCCACCAAAGAGAACAGCAAAAAGAAGCCGAGAGACGTAAGCGCGACCTGAGCAAGCTCGGTCTCTTGCATCCAAGAGAGTTGGGTAAACGACCCTTTGCCGCCAAGCGTGGTGAAAACGAAGCAACACCACGAAAGAATCAAACGGCAAGCCGTCCGCTCAAACGAAAATGCACGCCTCAGCTTGTGTAAAAACAGATTCATACAGGCAGTCTCCTTTCTTGTTTGTGTCTCTTGTAAAGAGACAGTGTCACAAAATGATAATTTTTGTGCACGATAATTCTGCGCCATCTACGATGGCGTCACCTCATCCGCCTCGCGGCGGCTCGGCACCTTCCCCTCAAGGGGAAGGCTTTTGTTAGTCGCGCTGTTAAAAAAGCAACCGCAACAATGTTTGTAATTCTCAAACGATGAAGGGGTGTTCTATATCTCGCTTTTTAGTGAAAAAAGTTACATACTCTAAGGAATGATTGGAAATATTCACATCGTTCTCTGTTTGTGGTGTGGTGTTTTTTTGTGCACGATAATTCTGCGCCATCTACGATAGCGTCACCTCATCCGCCTCGCGGTGGCTCGGCACCTTCCCCTCAAGGGGAAGGCTTTTGGATTGGTTGGCATCTTGAATTAGTTGGTGCTTTGAAATGGTTGAGATTTTTGCTTTGTACAGCTTTAGATTTATCACACTTTGGATGGCGTTGCTTGTAGTAACATTTGACACATTAACAAAACTTCATTTTCTGTCGGCGAACTCGTTTTTAGCCTTCCCCTTGAGGGGAAGGTGGCAAATGCTTGTCATTTGACGGATGAGGTGACGAATGCGTAGCATTCGCAAAAAGAGAAGAAATTGTTAAAATTTCATCTTTTTTGTAGGGATAGGCGTCCCAGACGGTCCGTACCAATGGTAGACAAATATTTAATGCTTAATGTTTTTTGACTTTTGTCGGCGAACTCATTTTTAGCCTTCCCCTTGAGGGGAAGGTGGCAAACGTCGCCTTGCGACGGGTGACGGATGAGGTGACGAATGCGTAGCATTCGCAAGACTTATAGTGTGCTACGCTTTGAAAAAGAGTCTATTTTGCTTTTAATATCGGCACAAACGCCGGCAAAGTTTTCGAGAATGTCTAAATTGGAATACCGCACAACGGTAATACCCAATTTGTTTAAAAAGGTATCTCTTAAAAAATCATCTTGCATTCCTTGCTTGGTGCGGTGTTGCGTACCATCCAATTCAATCACAAGCTTTGCTTCAGCGCAATAAAAATCAACAATGTAATTTCCAATCACCTTTTGTCGGTGAATGGTTTGGGGGAGATTTTTCAAATAGTCATACCAAAGATGTTTTTCCTCTTCAGTCATGTTTCTGCGCAACATTTTTGATACGCCTGTGAGTTTTTTGTTATCGGTCCTGTTGGTGTGCATAATAAAATATGCATCATTGAATCCCTGTGTGTCCAAAACCGCCGGCACCGCGCTCGGTTTCGTCAAGGGATGCGACCTCAATAAAGTTGGCAGTCGCAACGGGCAAAAACATCATTTGTGCAATTCTGTCGCCGCGATGAACCTCAAAAGGCTCGTCTCCTTTGTTGATCAGGCAAACGCCGATCTCGCCGCGATAGTCGCTGTCAATAACGCCAATGCCGTTGGCAAGGGATACGCCTTTTTTGACGCCAAGGCCACTACGTCCTGCAACAATCGCTACATATTCGCTTGATTCGGGGGAGATGGAAAGCCCCGTGGGGATGAGTCGACGCTCACCGGGCGCGAGCACAACGACCTCGCCCTCGTCGATCGCGGCCCTCAGATCAACCGCCGCCGAGCCACTTGTTGCATATTCGGGCGCGTTCATTCCGCGCGAAAGCTTAATGTTTACGTTCAGTTTCATGGTGATACTCCTTATAAGGTTGAAGTGTTTTTGGAGGGAGGGGACTTTCTTGGGAAGAAAAAGGCGCGAGCGCCTAGAGCGTTTTGCTACGCAAAATGCTCGCTTCCCCCTCCCTCCAAACCACCCACCCCCAAGAACTTTCACCACGGGACGGAATGCAAACATCCGTCCGTGGTGAAATTTTCTTTTTGGGTGGGAGATGAAGAAAAACGGATTTTCTTTCCAAAGAAAATCTACTATTGTCGAGAACGTCCTCCCCTACAAGATTAGAACAGCAGAAAATGGCGTTTCTGCTATACCTATTACAAAAACTAACCGCCTCACACTTGATAAAATCCTGCGCGAAGCGCACAGACCGCCGATAAGCCGCCTCTTAGGGGTGGTTTATTGGCGGTCTGCGTTTTGTGAAGGTTCTGAAAGCGGAGGGGGTGTGGGGGAGGAGAGGACTCTTGCAAGAGTCCTCTTTTCCCCCGCATCGTTCCCTTTCAAAAAACCTTAATGAATAGCAGTTCCTTCCGGTACGGAATCGTCAACAAAGATGACCTTGCAGCCGCAGGCATTGTTGGTAGCGGCGAGGAGCATTCCTTGGGAGTTGACGTTGCAGATGCGGTTGGGCTTAAGGTTGGCAAACACAATGATCTTGCGGCCAACGAGCTCGTCGGGAGAGTAACTTTCTTTAATAGAGGACATGATCACGCGCTCGCCGATGCCGTCAAAGAGTGTGAGCTTGAGGCAGGAGTGAGACTTGCGAACAGCCTCTGCCTTGAGGATCTTGCAAACGCGCAGGTCGAGCGGCGCAAAATCGTCGATCGTGACCTGATCCTTAAAGGGCTCAACAGGATCTGCCTCGCGAGCCTCGGGAGGAGCCTCTTCTGCGGGAGCGCACTCTTCGCAGGGAGTGTCAGCGGCGATCTCTTCTTCGGTTTGCGGATAGGAGAAATCCAAGAGACCGACGTACTTGTCAGCCTCAATGGCATAGAGGAACAGATACAGACGGGGGCCCTTTTCCTTATCGATGAGCAGCTTGTAAACATTGCGGAAGAAGTTGCCCTGCAGTCCCTTGAGCTCCTTGTCGGTCATGTCGGTGCCGTAAACGGTCTTGGGGATGGCGTAAAGCTCGGTGTTGAGCTCGTCCAGCGTGTAGCCGCCCTTTGCAATGTAGGCGTGGAGTAGCTCAATGGTCTTCTTTTCGTTGTCGTCAAGCGGGTTCCAAACCTCAAAGTTGCGCGTTGCGCGCAGACGGTTGACCTGGTCGGGAGCGCATTGCTCGAGCCAGAACTTTGCACGGTCCAAACGGTCGGCAAACTGCTCGGCGGTGTAGGGAGTACCGATCTTTTCGAACACCGTCTCAAGCATAGGCACGTTAAAGTTAACGATAGAGCCAAGCTGAACCAAGAGAGAGAAGGGAACGGTCTCGATCTCGCGACCTTCGATCTTGCAGTTATACATAATGTCTGCGATCGCGTCGGAAGCCTTGCCCTCGCGCACGTCAGTCAGCATTTTGTCAAACTCAAAGTATTGACGGAGAATACCGTCGTCAAAGCAGAAATCAAATGCCTTGGTGGGGTCTGTCTTAGAGTAGAGCCAAAGAATGATCTCGGGTTGATAAAGCTTGAGGAGTGTCTCGGGCGTGAGGTTAAGACCGGAAGACGAGGACATCTTGCCCGTCATACCCTTAATGCCGATAAATTCATAACCTTGGAACATCGGGGGCTCGAAGCCAAAGATCTTTTTGGAAATGATCTTGGAGTTGCTGTAAGAGCCGGTGGGAGCGGCGTGATCCTTTCCGCCGGGCTCAAAATCGACCTTCTCATATCTCCAACGCATCGGCCAGTCGATCTTCCACCCAAGCTTGCAGTCAAAATCGGTCAGGAAGTTGATGTGGCCCTCGTGGCCGCAGCGGCAGGTGTAGTCCGCCTCGGTACAATCGTCGGAAAGATTTGTGATCTTGGTAAAGTCGGTGTGGCACTTGGGGCAAAAGATGCTTACGGGGTAGTAAACTGCCTTTTCGGCATCGTGCTCAGCCTTGCGCTCTTCCTCACTCTTGGTGGTGTCCTTTGTCTTAAAGGAGTCAAGGATCTCAAAGATCTCCTCTCTCTTTTGCAGGGACTCGATAATGTCCTTGGTGTATTTGCCCGAGCGGTACATATCTGCCTGATAGCGGCAGTCAAGCTCGATGCCAAATTGCTCCATGGCCGTCAGGAACTCTTCCTCAAAGTGCTTTGCGTAGTTTTCGTGGCAGCCCCAAGGGTCGGGAATGTCAACGTAAGGGGAGCCGATATATTTGTCGTAGTCGCTGCCAACGACCGCCTGCACGTTTGCAGGGATCTTGCGGCAACGGTCGTATTCGTCCCAAGAAAAGAGCAGCTTTGCCTTCTTACCCTTTTTTTGCAGGGCGCGAACGACCATAAGCGACGTTGCCACGTCGCGGAAGTTACCAATGTGAACGGAGCCCGAGGGACTAATGCCCGCGGCGCACACGTATTCTTCTTTTTCGGGGTTGCGAGCGATAATGCGCTCGGCAATTTCTTCTGACCAATGCATAGTTGTGAGAACCTCTCTTTGCGATAAAAAATAGATTAAAATTATATACAACATATTATTGTAGCACAAAAAAATGCGCTTGTCAAGAAAATGTGGCGTTTATCGTGGAAAAGTTATAATAAAACTTCGACGCGCTCAAAATGACAGGCTGACGGGATGTTTGCGGTTGTTCATTGTTTTCCCGTTTATTTTCCCACACCCCTTGCAATTTTTGCTTTTTTGTGTATAATGGGAGTAGAAAACAAAGCGACATACAAAAATACCCTTTTTCGTGAAGGTTCTTGAAAAGGGGAGAGGCGTGGAGAGGGGGAAAACTTCTTGCAAGAAGTTTTCCCCCTCTCCACAATCTTTTTTTCCTCACCCCCTTGCAATTCTCATTTTTTTCGTGTATAATGAAAGCAGAAAGAATGAAAGGCGGCGCTTTTTTGATGAAGCACGTAGAAATTTACACCGACGGCGCCTGCCGAGGCAACCCCGGTCGCGGCGGTTGGGGTGCGGTTTTGGTCTATCGCGGCGTTGAGCGCGAGCTGTCGGGCGGCGAGCCACAGACAACCAACAACCGCATGGAGCTCACCGCAGCCATTGAGGCACTCGCGGCGCTCAAGGAGCCCTGCCGCGTCACGCTTACATCCGACTCCAAATATCTGGTCGATGCCATCACCCAAGGCTGGGCAAAATCCTGGCAAGCAAAGGGGTGGAAAAAAGCCGACAGATCCCCCGCACTCAATCCCGATCTTTGGGAGCGGCTCCTCGCGCTTCTTGACACACACGAGGTCGAGCTTGTATGGGTAAAAGGACATGACGGTCACCCCTACAACGAGCGGTGCGACAAGCTTGCAACTGCGTTTGCCGATAGCTTCCCCGAGCCAGTCGTCGAGGCTCCCACCCCCGACGAAAACGCGCAAATTTAATCCACGTATGTTAAAAAATCAAGCATAAAAGGAGAAAAACGATGAAGGAAAGATCCGTTAAAGTAAAGGTAAGACCGAAGCGCCTGACAAGAGCAGAGCGCAAGCGCATCAAACGCTCTCAAAAAGCAGACGCCCAGCTGGCGCTTTGCCGCCAGGCTATCGAATTCCACAAGGCATACCTCGCTATTGAAATGGAGTATGAGCAAGCCAATTACGATGAGCTGAAAGCCCGTCTTGACGAGTTGAAAGCCATTCCCGCAGAACAAACGATCGAAACCGTTGAGACCGTTGAAGCTGTTGAGCCTGCCGAAGCCGAGGAGACCGATATGTTTGCAAAAGAGAACCTGGAAATTGACGAGGAGCCCGCAGAGGTTGCCGAAGAGGTCTGATTTTCAAACAACCAACGCAGCCATTATTTGATAAGCCGAAAAGACGCACGCGAAAATCCTCGCGTGCGCTTTTTTGTTCTTAAAAAAATATCGGGAAATATAACCAAGGAAATCCTGCAAAAGTCTTGACAACCGACAGTTGATTTGTTATAATATCAACAGTTGAGTAATTTGTCTTTTGAGTTGAAAATCTGTCTTTTGTTAGGAGGAAAAATGAAAAAGATTCAAAGAGTGCTCATTTGCCTGTTGGTGGCATGCATGATCCTGCCTTTTTTGGCGTCTTGCAATAAGAAAAATCAGAGCGGCGACTATAAAAAGCCCCCCGCAGAAGAAAACCAACAAAACAATCCTTCCGGCGGTGGCGACGGTGGTAACAGTGGCAACAGCGGCAATAGTGGTAACAGTGGCACCGGCAATGGCGGAAACGACGGCCCTATTGGCGGTGACGAGCCCGAAGATCCCGATGCTGGCATCGTTATGCCCGAAATCGTGGATATGGAAGGCTACACCTACAGAGCGTACGTGCGCATCCACGCAGGTGACACACTTGAAGAGCAGTTGCAACACGGTAACAACCGCTATGCGTGCATCGACTTCTGGATCGACGAGGCAAACAGTGAGAACGATATCATTTCCTACGCTGTTTACAGCCGAAACAACCGCATCGAGGCAGACTACAACTGCAAAATCCGTCAGGTTGCTTCCAATGGCAGTCAGATCGCGCATTTGACGGACGCCTACATCAACGGTGAAGGATATGACCTGACCATCATTTCCGCAAAGCCCGCGGCACAGGCGGCAACCCAAAATCTGTTGCGTGACCTCAACAGCCTGGAGCATATCGACCTGACACATGACGCGTATGACCCCAACGCCGTAACCGAGCTTTCCTTTGAGGATAAACTTTACTACGTCAGCGGAGATATGAACGTTTCCACCCTTGAGGTGGCAGGCCTTTCGCTTGTTAACATGGACTTCTATGCCGACGTTGCAGAAAGCATTGTGGAAACCTTTGACGGAGATACCGCATATGCAGATATTTATTCTCTCGTTACCTCTAAAAAGTGGACAATGGATACTCTTATGACGATTGCAGAGCTTGCAAACGTTGACGTGGATGAGACCGACGGTCCCGACCTGAGTGCTGTTGATAAAGGCGACAAGATCGGTTATCACCAATACTTCAACTCCACAATCTGGTATTTCTATTCTTCGGGCGGACGCATCACCACAAAGGGGGATAGAGGTATTCCCGAGCTGACCATTCACACCCCCAAGAACCAAGAAATCGCAAATTACATCTACGACCACTTCAACCATGTTATTTCCGTTCCGTGGATTCCGCACGGAATGTCCTCGCTTTTGAACGACAACTTCTTAACAGGTGACGTTTTGTTTATGGACTGCGCACTGTTTGAGGTCAGAATGGAAATTTACCCTCGCGCCGAGTTTGAGTACGGCATTCTTCCTTGCCCGATCTACGAGGAGGGACAGGATTACCACAGCCTTGTTTACTTCAACAACTGGGCACATCTTTGGGCAATCCCCAGCAGAACGGTAGACCTTGAAAAGGCACAACGTATGATGCAAATCATGACTGTTTACTCCAGCCTGCACGAGTCCACCATGTATGCGTACTACGATAGAACCATCTACCTCAACGCCGCACCCGACAACGGCTCTCGCGGAGTTATCGATATGATCAGACGTTCCATGGTTTACGATATCGCCCTGATGTACAACTGGGGTGGATTGGAAGATATGCTGGATAACATTGCAACCGCAAACTCCAACCCCTACGGTCCCGCAGTCAACGGAATCGAAGCACGCGTCAATCCCTTGATCGAAGAAACCGTATGGCTTTTGAGAGCTGCGGCAGACGCGACGCAATAAAACAACAAAAAACAAACAGACGGGATAGCATTTCGCTATCCCGTCTCTTTTTTTATTTTGCTGCTTTGAGTGCGAGGTCAAGCCAGACAAGACCGATGCTGAAGGCATCGTAAAGACCTTCCTTTTTGCCCTGCTTGATGATCTTGTTGGGGTCCTTGGAGTCGATGACCTGAATGAACACATCCTTGGGGAGCTTTTTGCCTTCCACTTCCTTGTAGGACATGATCTCCAATACCAAAATGCATGCTTCATTCATGTCGCCGTAGCAAATGGTGTTGCCCTCGCGTACCAGCGGCTTATCCAAATATTCGAGGTACTTGCCCTCTACCTTCTTTTTTGTTTCTGCCATTTATCGTTTCCTCCTGTGGGTTATTGTCATTGTTTCTTTTATTATCATACCACGCAATTTCCAAAAAGTCAATGCTTATTTGATTTTTTTACAAAAGCGACTGCAAAATTTGCTCGATTTCTGCAAGCGTGGTGGCAGACATTACTGCATTTCGCGCATTTGCCGCACCGCGCATACCGTGCAGATACCAAGCAAGATGCTTGCGACTCTCGGCAACGCCAACGCGTTCTCCTTTTTCGTGAACCAATCCGCGCGCGTGTTCAAGCGCGATTGCAAAACGCTCCTCTGTTGTGGGGGGCGTGTATGCTTTTTTCTCGATTGCGGAGAGAATTTCAGCAAAGATCCAGGGGTTGCCTTGCGCACCGCGCGCCACCATAATGCCGTCGCAACCGGTTTCTTCAAACATACGGATTGCATCCGCCGCCGAAAAGATGTCGCCGTTGCCGATGACGGGAATGTCCACCGCCACTTTGACGGCGCGAATAATGCTCCAGTCGGCTTTGCCTGAGTACATCTGCTCCTTTGTTCGACCGTGCACGCAGATCATCGAAGCGCCGGCGTCGGCAAGACGCTTGGCAAGCTCGACCGCGTTGATGCTGTCCTTATCCCAGCCCGCGCGGATTTTGACAGTGACGGGGATTTTGACGGCTTTGACCGTTTCTCGCACCACGTCTGCGGCTAAAACAGGATTTTTCATCAGCGCCGAGCCCTCTCCGTTGCCCACGATCTTTGCCATGGGGCAGCCCATATTGATGTCAATGACTGATGGGGGAACCTCGCTGATGGTGCCGCGATAGTCGTTGCTCTCCAAGAGCGCCGCCGCGCGAGCGACAAACTCGGGCTCTGCTCCAAACAGCTGCACCGCCATGGGGAGCTCTTCGGCAAGGACCGCCGCAAGAGGTGCGGTTTTGGTGCGCTCGACGGTGATGGGCTTTTTGCACAACTGCTCGTAGCAAAGGGCTTTTGCCGACACCATTTCGCTCACGGTGTACTCCGCGCCGAACCTGCGCGCCATGGCGCGAAAGGTGCGGTCACTCACCCCCGCCAAAGGGGCAAGACATATTCCGTTTTTGATCTCAATGTCAGCAATTTTCATGACGTTCTCCGTTTTTGTGGCTTTTTCTCATTTTTACTAAACAGTGAATGAAATTAAAAAACAACTTTTTGCAGTGTGGTTTTAGTGAAGGCTCCCTTGTGCAAGGGGATGCTGTCAAATGTCGCAAGCGACAAGGGACTGAGGGATTGTTTTGATATGAAATTTTACTTTTTACAATCCCTCCGCCTCGCGGTTGCTCGGCACCTCCCTTTACACAAGGGAGGCTTTGTTAGTTGCGCTTCAAACACACGCACCAAAATTAGAAAAGTTGGCTATTCCTCAATCCGCTCAGCATCCCACCAGAGCAGGTATTTGCTTGAAGGGGAATAGACGACGGTGCCCTCGTAGTAGCCTTCTTCGAGAATTGTTTTATCCGAATAAAATTTTCTCACGTCTCTGCGGTATGTTACGGTTGTTTTTTTACCGTTTTCATCTACCCATTGTATGCGTCGTTTGTTACTGCGTCCGCCCAAATAGTAGCGAAATTCCCCCGTATATGTTGCGTAATTCTCGGTGACAAAGTCTTGACGCAAAGCGAGATATTCTCCCAAAGCGATACACCCCAAAAGCAAAAGGCAAACCAAAAGCGAAATAGCACCCGGCAAGGCTTCTTTTATCTCCTTTTTCTTTTGATTTTTCTTCTTTTTGCTCATTTTTTTCTTTTTAAAAGGAACGTCAAAAATGACTAAATATACCACAGGAACAACAATAGCAAGAGAGAAGCAAACAACCATATAGATTATTTTCGATTGCATGATGATTTGGATAACTTCGCCGTACATTTACATCCCCCTTTCTCGGTATCCTTCTTCCCAATTATACAAAGAAAAATCGGGTTTGTCAAGAAAGGGGAGAAAAAATGTTCGACAGATGCCGCAAAAAGACACACAAAAGCGACAAAAACGTGCACACGTGCACTCGTTTTGATGATTTTTCGGTCATTTCCCGTCCTTTTCTGTCCCACGGTTTTTCTTGACAACCAAAGAGCGATATGGGATAATTGGATAGAGTAAAGGTTGATTTGTATAAAGTGAAATCCGATAGCCACCAGCCATCAACTTTCCGAGCGAGTAGGGTTGGTGGTCTATAATCGCTTGCGACAGCAAAAGCGAACCTTGTGTTCGCGCCGCCCGTCTGTCTGTAACCTGACGGATCTATTTAGAAAATTATTGTGCAAAAGTTCTTGAAAGGGGTGTGGGGAAAACTTCTCCCAAGAAGTTTTCCCCACAAAAAAGAGAGGAAATGAAAATGACGCAAACGTTTTTGATCATTCTTGCCATTGTTTTCGCGATCGCGCTGGCGCTGACGATTGCCATGATCAGTCTTTCCTATATGCGCGTGGAAAGCGAGGACACGCGACCGCCTGTAACGGACACCACAAGACCGCTCCCACAGTCCACCACGTTGTGGCTGCCTGAGGTGACAACTCCCGAGGTGACCACAGTCCCCGAAGAGATCACTATGCCAAGCAACAGCCTTTCCTTTGCATCTGCGGGGGACGGCACCTGCACAGTGGTGGGCATTGGAAGCTGCACCGATGCTTGCGTGGTCATCCCTGCATATTCCCCTGCGGGGGATAAGGTCACAACGGTTGCGGCAAGGGCGCTTTATGGGCAAAAACAGATCAACGCTATTCAAATTCCCGCTACCGTTGAGCACATTGGCGCACTTGCGTTTGCCAATTGTCCCAACCTTGTGTATATCTCTGTCAGCGACCAAAACGAGGAATATTGCGATATCGACGGTATTCTTTATACGTCCGACGGACGCGAGCTTTTGCTCTATCCGCCCATGCGTGCCGGAGCAAGCGTTACCATCAGTCTCGTCACCACCGAGATCGCAGAAATGGCGTTTTACAATTGCGCGTATCTTTCCCATGTCTATTACACAGGTACCCCCGAGCAGTGGGAGCGCATCAGTATCGGTGCCAAAAACTACTCCCTCACCGCCGCCGCAAAAACGTTTGGGTGAGAAAACCGCAACTTCTTCGAACCGTCTTTTCCAACGCAAAAAAGGCAGAGAACAAGTCTCTGCCTTTTCAAGATGAAAAGCCTGTTTGTTTAGTTCATAATAATCGGCTTTACGGCTGCACCGTTCGCTACGAACGTTTCAAGAAACGCCTTTGCGCCCATGGGATCTTTAACGCCGCTCATGTTGATATCCCACTCGCCTACTACATCAACCTTAACTGTGCCGTAGTCGAAAAGTCTGCCCCAAAAGGTTTGCTTTACGGTTACAGAAAGCACGCGCGTCAAAATGTTGGTTTTCTCATATTTGGAGAAAACACCGCTTTGCTGCACAACCTTGTTGTTGTAGAACAAAATTTTATCGTCCTTAACGTTGATGATTTTTACGATCATAATGATGAGGGGAACGATGAGGAAAAAGAAAATAAGATGCCACGGGCGAATAACGCTCCAAGCGCTTTTTTTCATTACATAATTGGGTTTTACAGTGTTAGCCATGGGAAGATCCTCCTTTTTGAATTTATTTCATTATACAACAGTTTCGTCCTTAAGTCAAGAGCATTGCGGAAAAATTCAAAAAAAAAATTAACAGAAAACAAGGCGAAAGGGAACAAAAAAGGAGGGAACTTTCGTTTTGGGGTGTTCTTTCCGCGATGTATGCTTTGCCAAGATTTTTGAACAGGAATAAAACGCATATTCCACTCATATATTGCAACAGAAATGCAAAAAAAGAAACAGGGGAGGCTAACATGTTTATTTACTCGATGCGCGCAAGCACCATTAAAATGGTGGGAGTCATTTGTGTGGCGCTCACAGTCCTGATTACGCTGATCGCGTTTGTTCCCACCTATGCCATTCCAAACCAGCCTGCGGCAGATGCCGATGCAGAGGTTAAATATTCCTACGATAAGGTCAAAACGCCGTCCGATGCCGCCAACTTTTTGGCACAGTTTGGTTGGGAAGTGGAGGGAACGCCCATAGAAGAAAAGACCGTCACGATCCCCGGAGAGTTCGACAAGGTTTTTGCCGCCTACAACGAGCTGCAAAAGGCGCAAGGGCTCAACCTGACCAAGTACCGCGGCAAGGATGTTACTCGCTACACCTTTGCCATCAAAAATTATGAGGGATACGAGGGCACCGTTTGGGCAAATGTACTGGTCCACAGGGGCAAAGTGATCGGTGGAGATGTCTGCTCGGCAGACGTTTCGGGCTTTGTTCATGGATTTGAAAAGAAATAAGCAAAAAGAGAGAGCCGAGGACGCATTTTGCCGTCAAATCGGCTCTTTTTTGCCATAATTTAGTGGGCTAAAGTGTTCAAACTGCCCATTTTTGGGCTTGTTTTTGTATACAAATATGGTAAAAACAACACCAAACATTTACCAACACGACACAAAAGCCCCGAAAATGTCCAAAACGGAAAAAAATAGGCATTTTTGGAAAAAATATTTGTGAATTTTTTATGAAAAAACGCACAAGTTTCCACCATTATGATATAATATTGCCATGGAGCCACGCTCCAAATTTTTTATGGAGGTTTTCAAGATGAAAAACCAAAACGTTCTTCGCATTCTGGTTCTGGTTCTGACCATTGCCATGATGCTGTCCGTTGCTTCTTGTGGCTTGTTCGAAGAGCCTGAGGTTACCACGGCGAATAAGCCCAGTACCACCACTCCTCAAACCACCACTCCCGAAGTAACTACACCCGAAGTAACTACACCCGAACCTACCACCCCCGAACACGTACACACCGAGGAAGTAATTCCCGGTAAGGAAGCAACCTGTGCAGAAGCAGGTCGTACCGAAGGTAAGAAGTGCTCCGAGTGCGGCGAAATTCTTGTTCCTCAAGAAACCATCCCTGCACTTCCTCACACCGAAGAGGTTGTAACCGGCAAGGCAGCAAGCTGCACCGAAACCGGTCTTACCGATGGTAAGAAGTGCTCCGTTTGTGGCGAAGTTCTTGTAAAGCAAGAAGTTATCCCCATGCTTGACCACACCGAGGAAGTTATCCCCGGCAAGGCAGCAAGCTGCACCGAAACCGGTCTTACCGATGGTAAGAAGTGCTCCGTTTGCGGCGAAGTTCTTGTTCCTCAAGAAGTTATCCCCGTAGCTGATCACAACTTTGTTGACGGTACTTGCACCGTTTGCGGCGCTCCCGAAGTTCCCGCATGTGAAACTCACAGCTATGAAGTAGACGTTCTCACCAACCCTGCAAGATTCGAAAAGACTTGGGGCGTTTGCACCGTTTGCGGCTACATCGCTGACGAGCACACCCACAAGATCGAAAACGGCAAGTGCGTATACTGCGATTACGTATTCTCCACCTCTGACGTTGTTTCTAAGTTCGACGCTGACGGCGACGGCGCAAGCGACGTTCTGAAGTTCTCCGCAGCACTCCCTGAAAAGTTCAACGATGCAATCCGTATCGATGCATTCAAGGATGCAGCACAAAACGGCAACCACATGGAATATGATGAGATCCGTGCAGGTAGCGGCACAATGCCTTATGCACATGCATACTGCTATGACGGATCCGACGATTCGTTGGAATACACCATCACCGTAGACAAGGC